>NZ_JAWEKP010000001.1:0-533996 GCF_032470285.1 Veillonella sp.
AGGATCCACCTGTTCCCATCTCGAACACAGTAGTTAAGCTCATAAACGCCGAAAGTACTTGGCTGGAGACGGCCTGGGAGGATAGGAAGCCGCTGATTGACTAAAAGAAAAAGGTCTACCTAAAGGTAGGCCTTTTTCTTTTTGCTAGTCTTCGACTAGCTAACCCTACTAGAGCAGCCTCCAGCCAAGGTTGTAGAGGTTGTATCTATGTACGTGTCCGTGTAAGACGGCCCTGGGAAAAGCAGGGCAGTAGAAGATGGAGGAGTGAAACGACGACAGATTCACTGCATCGCTTTCTTCCGAACGTAAGATTTACCGAGCTGCGAAGCAAAGAAGGAAAATCCACAGTGAGGAAGCAAGTAGGGCAACCGAAGAGGTCTTAGAGCTAAGCGACGCAGCCGAACCATATGAGTGCTTCCGAACGTAAGATTTACCGAGCTGCGAAGCAGAGAAGGGAAATCCACAGTGAGGATTGATAGGAAGCCGCGGCTAATGGTAGTATCTAACTAATCCATACGGTAACGAGGCACAACGTGCCAATGTTACCGAACCGTAAAGCAGTTGAGCTACTTTAAATATATGTAAATAAACTTTATCTAATCGATACCGCGGTGCGCAGCACCAATGGTATCGAACCGTAAACTAGTTGAGCAACTCCATATTTATGTAAATAACAAGCCCCATGATCACAAAATCATAGAGCCTATATATTAATAACAACTTATTAGGAATTTAATATATATACAAAAAAAGAGCTGCCTAAGCAGCTCTAATTCTTTATTATTCTACACCAACCATTACGCTAGTGGATTTGATAACAGCGACAACTTCTTTGCCAACTGCTAAGCCTAATTCTTTAACGGATTGAATAGTAATGTCAGCAGTAACAATATTATTATTACCTACGTTGATTTTTACGATTGCATTTACAGCGCCTTCTTGGATCTCAACGATAGTACCTTTTAATTGATTTCTTGCACTTAATTTCATGGATATCTCCTTAAAAAACAATACAAAAAGTATATATATTATAATATTTTGCATATAATTTGTGATATACATTACATCACAAATTATATGGAGCGGGCGAAGGGAATCGAACCCTCCTCTCAAGCTTGGGAAGCTCGCATTCTACCGATGAACTACGCCCGCACGATGTAAATATTGTATCATATATTTACATATACATTCAAGTAATCATAGATATATCTATGATTATACCTATAGTAGTAAATGTATTGAATTACTTTCAATCTAGATGTATAAAATAATAGAAAAGGAGGAATTCGTATGTCAAAAGTATATAAAGTTCATAAATGGTTATCTATCATTTCCTTAATTTTCTTCTTAATGTTTTGTATTACAGGATTAGTACTCATGTTTCGAACTGAGTTAAATGCATGGGCTCAAGGTGGAACAATACATCATTCATCAGCTATAATGTCGATGAATGAACATGAAGAATCTATATTTAAGTATGCTGATCAGGGGGCACTACTTGTTAAACAGAAATATCCATCAAAAGATATTTTGAATATATCCCCTGCTATGGGGGCTACACATATTTTACGGTATCGTATTATTGAATCTACGGCTACGGTAGCACCTCCAGCTCGCATGGGAATGGGTGGGGATTATGTTTTATATAATCCTATATCTAAAGAACTGATTACTTCACATAATGAGCCTCCTGTACATCCTTGGATTCGTAGTATGTTACATACTCTTCATCAATTACATACACGATTAGATTTAGGTAAAATTGGCATATATATTGTAACATTCTTATCATTTTTATGTAGTCTCACTATTATTTCAGGGATTTTTTTATATGGTCCATTTCGTAAAAGTTATTCTAAAGCCTCTGTTTTATCTAAGAAAATGAAAATAGGTGTATTACATCGTGAATTCTCAATAGTTGCAACGGTCTGGGGATTTATATTATGTATAACAGGTGTATGGATTGGGGGCTTTTTTATTGCAAATGATAACTATAATGCCGATGTACTTCATAATGCTAAACAGGAACTTTCGATTGGACAATCTGAAATATTGCAACCATCAGAAGCAATTTCTCGTATAATGAAAGTATATCCAGATCGACAAGTTATTTCTATGGATTATCCATCTAAGTTTAACAATTACCATTATGCATTTTATTTAGGTGCAGAAAATGATGATGATCCAGCTATGTTTCTTGGACAGCCTGTATATGCTAACTTGTATGTCGATTCTAGTAATGATAGATTTTCTACTAAAGCAGTTCCATGGTATTTTACAGGTATGACGACTATGATTAACCTACATATTCATAATCATAATACGATGGCTCTGAAGATATTGTGGGCTATATGGGATATTGTTCTCATTATTGGTATCGTGACTGGACTTATGATGACTATTATTAGAAAGTATAAAAAATCAGATGTAATTCTATCTAAAGTATCGGTAGAGGAAAAGCATATTTGGCGTACACCATTATTTTGTAGTATATCTGTTCTTATAGGATTGCTTCTACCACTTTGGCAAAATCCTGTTATGAATACGATTGCTGCTATTTGTTTAACTGTATCACTTATTGTATTTTTTATCTCTTTACTTAAAGAAAGTAAACAATATTGATTATTTTCGAACTGAAATGATATAATAATAAATATAGTTGTTTTTATATACATAAAAATACGTATTATTATTTATGACTCAGAAAGTGGTAGTTATTATGAATTTTATAAAAGCATTTTTCCAGTCAGAGTCTGCTGGTGGGATATCCTTGCTGTCCGCTGCTATTTTAGGCGTTCTTGTGGCGAACTCACCGATTGCAGCACAGTATTTTGCAGTCATGCAAATACACCTTGGTCCAATGACTATACTGGAGTGGGTAAATGATGCCTTAATGGCTCTTTTTTTCCTTTATGTTGGTATAGAGATCAAGAAGGAAATGATTTCTGGGGAGCTTGATACGAAGGCGAAACGTGTGCTTCCCGTATTAGCCGCATTTGCAGGTGTTATTACGCCAGCTATTGTGTATTATTTTGCGGCTGGATATATGCCAGAATATAGACATGGTTGGGGGATTCCTACCGCTACAGATATCGCTTTTGCTATAGGCGTTATTACAATGCTTGGTAATAAGGTATCTACAGCGATGAAAGCCTTTCTAGCTGCATTAGCTATTATTGACGACTTGATTGCCATAGTCGTTATTGCTCTCTTTTATGGGGCAGGCGTTAATTTTATGGATTTAATAGCTGCTGCGGCTGTAACTGGTTTACTGATTTATACTAATAAGCAAGGCTATTTAAGACCACTTCCGTATTGTGTTCTAGGATTAGTTCTTTGGTATTTAGTTTTAAAATCTGGTGTGCATGCTACCATTGCTGGTGTTGTACTGGCTATGACAATTCCTTTTAAAGGTAAAGTTATAGATAAGGTAGTATATCCTATGGAAGAATGGGCCCATGCTTTACGCAATTGGGTAAACTTCTTAATTATACCATTATTTAGTTTTTTAAATGCTGGTGTATCCTTTGCTGATTTTTCCATAGATAATTTATTCCATCCTGTAATCATAGGTGTTTCATTCGGTTTAATCTTAGGAAAACAATTAGGTATATTCTCTGCCGTCTACATTTTGGTTCAATCTAAGGCAATTAAGATGCCTACAAAAACGACGTGGCCTGAAATTTATGGGACAGCTATTTTGTGTGGTATTGGCTTTACTATGAGCCTTTTTGTTGCTACACTGGCTTTCCCACCAGGTATAACACAAGAAATGGCTAAGGTAGGTATCTTTATAGGATCAATCACGGCAGGCTTGCTAGGTGCGATTGTCCTAATTTTAGCTTATCAAATACGCAAGATGCGTGGTAAAATTTAATAAAATAATCTTTTGTAAGTATAGAAAGGATTCAAATGGAACGCATTTTTGTTTTCTTACGTTCTCCAGGTGCAGCTACATCTGTACTCCTAGGAGCAACAGTACTCGCTTTAATTTTAGCGAACTCTCCATCATCTGAACAATACTTTCAAATCGTTAATCACCATATAGGTAATCTAACAATTTTAGAATGGGTTAATGATGCATTGATGGCAATCTTCTTCCTTTTTGTAGGTCTCGAAGTTAAGCGTGAATTAGTATCAGGTGAGCTTAATACTAATGCTAAGCGTGTGATGCCAGGCATTGCCGCATTATTTGGTGTTCTAACGCCCGCTTTTATCTACTACTTAATTGCAGGTTTTCATTCTGAATATATACATGGTTGGGCAATACCAACTGCTACGGATATTGCATTTTCCATCGGTATTATATCTGCATTAGGCTCTAGAGTACCGAATTCAATGAAAGTATTTCTAACAGCTCTTGCCGTTATAGATGATTTGATTGCTATCATCGTAATTGCAATCTTCTATGCGTCAAGTATTCACATGATGTATTTAGGTGCAGCTGTCGTAGTTGTAGCTGCTTTAATCTATTGTAATAAGCAAGGATATGTACGACCTTTACCATATATCATTCTAGGGTTTATCCTTTGGTATTGTGTATTAAAATCTGGTTTACATGCAACTATGGCTGGTGTAATCTTAGCTATGACAATTCCTTCAAAAGGCAAACGAGGCCGTAAGTATGTTCGCCCAATGCAACATTGGGAACATTTATTGTCCAATTGGGTTAGTTTTTTAATTGTACCAATATTTGCATTCTTTAATGCTGGTGTAGATTTACGTAATGTATCTGTTAATGACTTAACGCATCCTGTAGTGCTTGGTGTTGCATTAGGCCTTATTATAGGGAAACAAATAGGTATTTTTGGTGCAGTATTTGCGATGGTGAAATGTGGCCTTGTACCAATGCCGACAGAAGCTAATTGGAAGCATGTATATGGTACTGCGATTGTATGTGGTATAGGCTTTACAATGAGTATCTTCGTATCTATCTTGGCATTTGAACCCGGTCACGCTCAAGAAATGGCAAAAGGTGGCGTTATACTTGGCTCATTAATCTCTGCATTATTCGGCTACATCTTCTTAAGACTTGTTGGTGCAAACCGAAAAGAATGTCATATTGGTGTATACCATAACTGCTAAAATTGAATAAAACTATTAAATCTCCATTATAGACTGAAGAGTATTTCCGACTTTAGAAGTAATCTAAGCGAATATTCTTGCAGGATATAATGGAGATTTTCATTGGTATCTTATAATTTTATGATATATATGTAATACACCCTTAAAACTATACTATAACTATAATTTAATATATATGAATTATTGATATTAATAGAACTTTTATGGTTTATAGATTATTTAAAACTGTATAGTATACTACTTAATGTAAGGTGAGGTGTATATGATAAAAAAAATAATTATTGCATGTACGCTTGTTTGTATGATTGTAATGGTATCCTCTGTATCATTAGCAAAAACTATTGATCGGGGGCAACGAGGGCATCACGTTAGTAAGGTGCAAACCATGTTAAAGCATCAAGGTTTTTTACATGATTCTATAGATGGCATTTACGGTCATAATACAGAACAAGCTGTTCGAAAATTTCAAAAATCTAAAGGGCTCGCTGTAGATGGTCGTGTTGGTCCTGCTACGATGAATGCTTTAGAAAAGATGGAGACTCGTTATGGTGGACATGGCACAGAACGCGATCATAATGGAGTGCCTAATAAATACTCTAAAGTTTTAACGATGGAGGCTAGTGGCTATTCATCTCAAGATCCTGGCAACGGAAAATATACAGCTACAGGCAGTCGTCTACGGAAGGGACTTGTATCTGTAGACCCTAAATTAATTCCTTTGGGAACGCGATTATATATTGAAGGTTATGGCTATGCTGTAGCTGACGATGTAGGTGGTGCTATTAAAGGGCATCGCATTGATTTAGCCTTTGATTCTCGTGCAGAAGCATTGCAGTTTGGACGTCAATCTGTAAAGGTTTATATTTTATAATGATAACTCTCTAGTTTTATATGATTATATGATAGATGTATAGACTACAATCATATTCTTGTATAACATGCTAGAGAGTTTTTCTTTTACCGAATTATAATGTATTCAAAACCTCGAATATTCGGAAAATATGGTATAATAAATAATAGATATATGATGATGACTCATGATGTTAAATTAATAAGCATACTTAATAGTTATATGATGAATGGTAAAGGATAATCCTATGGATAAAGTACGGCGCGTAGAACGAATGGTGGCAATGACAAAACTGTTAGTTGATTCACCGCAAAAATTGATTCCTTTAAATTACTTTTGCGACTTTTTTGGCATGGCTAAATCAACGGTTAGTGAAGATTTAACATGTGTAAGGCAGTCTATGGAACACTTTCAACTGGGGACCTTAGAAACGGTGGCCGGTGTAGCTGGTGGGGTACGATTTATTCCGCATCGCAAGGGAATACAAGCGAACGATATTCTACGCGATGTGCAAGCTCGTTTAATGGAGCCAGATCGCATCATTCCAGGTGGTTTTATTTATATGTCTGATATCTTATATGATTGGCATGTAATGACACGTCTGGGTGAGATTATTATGACTCGTTTTGTGGACCGTGAACCAGACTATATTTTGACTGTAGAAACAAAGGGGATTCCTTTGGCTGTAATGGTAGCGAGAGCTTTCAATAAACCACTTGTTATTGCTAGACGTGATAGTAAGGTAACAGAAGGTTCTGCTATTAGTATCAATTATGTAACAGGTTCCTCTGGGCGCATTCAAACTATGACTCTAACTAAACGGGCAATTCCTCCAAATGCGAAAGTGTTAATTATCGATGACTTTATGAAAGCTGGCGGTACCGCTAAGGGGCTTAAAGAATTAGTTCTTGAAATGAGTGGCGTCGTTGTTGGCACAGGTGTTCTTGTAGCTACAGCTGAACCAAGTCCGAAGTTGATCGATGATTATGAATCACTATTTACTTTTTATGGTATCGATGAAAATACAAAGAAAATTAGTATAGAGCCTGTGTTAGATGCAGAGTAAATCATTAATATTAGGAAGATTATAGGCTGATATAATGGTTTATATTGAGTATTGACCTATGGGCTAAATAATGACGTAAATAATATTTAAAATGGTTTAGAGATATAAGAGATAACAGATAGGAGATTACTATGAATATTGCAAGCCTTATTTTAGCTGCTGGTAAGGGCACGCGTATGAAGTCTAAATTGCCAAAAGTGTTACACAAGGTCGGCGGTAAGGCGATGGTAGAACGCGTTCTTGAAACGGTTCAATCCATTGGTACCAATCGCGATGTTGTTATCGTTGGTTTTGGTGGCGATGCAGTACAAAATTACTTGGGAGAGCGTGCTGAATTTGTTCGTCAAGAAGAACAAAATGGTACAGGTCATGCAGTTAAGATGGCTCAACCAGTACTTGGTGATTATGATGGTACAATCTTATTGTTATGCGGTGATACTCCCCTGGTTACAAAAGAAAGTTTAGAAGCACTTTTAGAAGAACATAAAAATTCCGGTGCAGCAGCTACAATCTTAACTGCTCATATGCCGAATCCAACTGGTTATGGACGTATCATTCGTAATGAAGCGGGTTCTGTAGTTCGTATCGTAGAACAGAAAGATGGTAAACCTGAAGAATTAGCGGTTCAAGAAGTAAATACAGGTATGTACGCTTTTGATAGTAAAAAATTATGGCCTTGCTTAGATCAATTATCTGATGATAATGCCCAAGGTGAATTGTATATTACTGATGTAGTTGGTATTCTCGTAAATGGTGGCGACAAGGTAAGTGCATACATGACTAAGGATTTTGAAGAATCTTTAGGTGTAAACTCACGTTTGCAATTAGCAGAGGCTGAAGCTATATTAAAACATCGTAAAAATGTTGAGTTAATGACTGCTGGCGTAACAATTATTGATCCTGAAAATACCTATGTGGCTCCTGAGGTAACAGTAGGTGCAGATACAATTTTGCATCCTGGTACAATTCTTGAAGGTGATACCGTGATTGGTGAGCGTTGTGAAATTGGACCACACACTCGTTTGACGAATGTAAAAGTCGGCAATGATACGATTATCCACTTTACTTATGGTCATGACTGTGAAGTAAAAGACGGTGTAGATGTAGGTCCATATGTCCATTTGCGTCCAAATACAGTTTTAGGTAACAAGGTTCATGTAGGTAACTTTGTAGAAGTTAAAAACTCTAATGTTGGGGAAGGTACTAAGTTCCCACATCTCTCCTATATCGGTGATAGTGATGTTGGGGCCGGTGTTAATATTGGCTGTGGCACTATTACCGTGAATTATGATGGGAAAGTTAAGCATCGTACGACTATTGGTGATGGTGCATTTGTTGGTTGTAATAGTAACTTAGTTGCCCCTGTAACAGTAGGTAATTATAGCTATGTAGGTGCGGGCTCTACTATTACTAAAAATGTACCAGATAAGGCCTTGGCTGTAGGGCGCAGTAAGCAAATTGTGAAAGAAAATTGGGTAACAGAGGATACTTTCAAAAAGAAATAAAAAAAATCTCATATTTTTTAACACAATTAGGTCAAAATAGTATACAATAAAAAGGCAATAGTGTGTATCTGTAATGTATAGATTATGGATAAGTAACCAGTATAGGAGCAAATGAAAGGGTAACAAAATGGCATTTGAAGACGGCAAAAAACTCAAGATTTTCACAGGTAATGCAAATCCTGCATTGGCAAAGGAAATTTGTGATTATTTAGGGTTGCCTTTAGGTGAAGCATTTGTAGGTCGTTTTAACAATGGCGAAGTACAAATAATGATTGATGAAAGCGTACGTGGCAAAGATGTATTTATCATTCAACCAACTAGCTATCCTGTAAATGATAATTTAATGGAACTCATGGTTATGGCTGACGCGTTAAAACGCGCTTCTGCACGTCATATCACTGCAGTAGTACCTTACTATGGCTATGCTCGCCAAGACCGTAAGACTCGTGGTCGTGAGCCGATTACAGCTAAATTAGTAGCTAATTTGATGCAAACGGCAGGTATTACACGTCTTGTAACAATTGATTTGCATGCAGGCCAAATTCAAGGTTTCTTTGATGTGCCTGTAGATCATTTGTTTGGCGCATCTATTTTGGCTAAATACATTAATGAAAAAAATATGGAAGATGTTATCGTTGTATCTCCTGACCTTGGCGGTGTTACAAGAGCTCGTGATTTGGCTGACCGCATTGGTGCACCGATTGCAATCATTGAGAAAAAACGCCCTGAACCAGGTGTGGCTAAAGTTATGAATCTCATCGGTGATGTGGCAGGTAAAAACTGTATTATTATCGATGATATCGTAGATACGGCTGGATCCTTGGTTGAAGGTGCTAAAGCATTGGAAGAATTCGGTGCTAAATCCGTTACCGCCGCTGTTACACATGCAGTGTTGACAGATCCGGCAAGTGAACGAATTGCAAATTCCAATATTAAGGAACTTATCGTTACTAATACTATTCCATTGCCGGAAAATTGCAACTTACCAAATATTACGCAATTATCCGTAGCTCCATTGTTGGGTGAAGCAATTATGCGTATCTTCCATGAAGTGTCTGTAAGTAATTTATTTGATAAATAATAGGTGATTCTTGAAATTAGTAGTAGGCCTCGGTAACCCCGGCAAGCAATACGAAAAGACAAAACATAATATTGGATTTATGGTTATTGATGCCATAGCCGATAGTGTCCCTCACACGCCTTGGAGAGAGGAGCAACGTGCTGAGGTATGCAGTATTACCGTAGATGGTGAGAAAGTATTACTTGTAAAGCCGCAAACATTTATGAATCTAAGTGGTGAGTCTGTAGGACCGTTAATGCGGTACTATAAAATTGATCCATCTGATGTGTATTGTATCTATGATGACATGGATTTACCTATAGGTAAGTTGCGTATTCGACCAAATGGTAGTTCAGGTGGACATAATGGGATTAAATCTTTAATTTCCCATATAGGAACAGAAAATTTTCCTCGTTTCCGCGTAGGAATTGGACGTCCATTGCCACAATGGACTGTCATTGATCACGTTTTAGCACCATTTAGTGAAGAGTCGCAAGAGAAGGTACAAAAAGGTATTAAGGATACGGTAAAAGCCGTATTAGGCACCTTAGAGGTAGGTATTGATAAAGGCATGAATCAATTCAATCCTAAACGTCGTCCACGGCGATAAATACATGCATAAGGGCATGAGTCTCATTGAGATTCATGCCCTTTTTACGAGGTACATATGAGTAATCAAGAAAAAATGCCTTTTGTAGAGGCTTTAGAATCATATAAAGAACAACATTTTGTGCCCTTTCATACGCCAGGTCATAAGATAGGTGTTGAAGCACCTCAACTGTTAAAGAATTGGATGGGGCCAGCGTTATCCTATGACTTAGGTGTTATGTATGCTTTAGATGATTTACATGAACCTGAACGGGAATTAAAAGAAGCGCAAGACTTAACAGCCGAATTATATGGAGCTGATTGTTGTTGGTTTTCTATTAATGGTACTACAGCTTTGATCGAAGCCATGATCATGGGCACTGTAGGGCCTGATGAAACCATTATCATTCCTCGAGAAGCACATCGTTCTGTTATTAGTGGACTTGTTCTCTCAGGAGCCAAACCAGTATATATGGGCTGTGATTTTGATGAACGCTGGGGGATTCCACTAGGAGTATCATTAGAAAATGCTATCAAATCAATGGATGCACATCCAGAGGCAAAGGCGATTCTTTTAGTGTATCCAAACTATTATGGCGTGGGCATAGATATTGTTAATATCATACAAGAGGCTCATAAGCGGGAACTTATTGTACTTGTTGATGAAGCTCATGGGCCTCATTTGCCGTTTTCTGAAAGTTTACCTATAGAAGCTACAGAGGCTGGAGCAGATTTGGTGGCTCAAAGTACACATAAATCTGTTGGCTCTTTGACACAAACATCTTGGCTATTAGGGCAAGGTAAAAAAATTGATAAGCGGCGTATTACGCAAATGCATCAAATGTTACAAAGTACGAGTCCAAACTATATTTTCCTTGCTTCCTTAGATATGGCGCGCCATCAATTAGCCACAGCAGGTAATGATTTAGTAAGTCGTGCAGTAGAGTTGAGTATGTACTTACGTGAGGAACTCAATAAAATTTCTGGTATTGCTGCTATGGAATACACGGATATTCAAGAGCGAGTAATAAATTATGATTGTACTAAGGTGCTGATTGATGCTAAAGAATTAGGGCTCACAGGTGTAGAATTTGAACGGATGTTACGAGAACATCATATTGAGGTGGAGTTAGTACAAGCTCATCATGTGCTAGTGCTCATTACCATAGGTGATACAAAAGAGTCTGTAACTGCTCTTATTAAGGCTGTACAAGCTGTAAGTGAAAAGGTGTTACGTGCATTTAAAGAATTTAATAAAACAGAGGAAGAGCAATTGCAAGACATTAGTAAAGATTCTGCGCTGCTGCCAGCGCCTATTGTGCGCATAACCCCTCGTAATGCTATGTATGCAAATCGTGAGCAAGTACCTTTAAAAGAAGCACTTCATCGCATTGCAGGGGAGACAATTGCTTATTATCCACCGGGTATTCCCTGTGTAGCAGTAGGTGAAGAGATTAGTGCCTCTGTGTTACAATATATAGAGAATCGCAAGGCTTTAGGTTTTGTACCGAATGGTGCTGATGATATGACATTGGAAACGATTTGGGTATTACAGGAGTAATTATGGGGACTTTGATTATATTAGAAGGTGGAGATGGCAGCGGTAAGGCTACACAAACTAAACTCTTAGTAGAACGCTTAACCAAAGAAGGGCATGCCGTTAAGTCTGTGAGCTTTCCAAACTATGATAGTGGCGCCGCTATGCCTATTAAAATGTATTTAGCTGGTGAATTTGGTAAAGATGTACATGATGTAAGTCCTTATGTGGCAAGCTCTATGTATGCCATCGATCGATTTGCTTCCTTTAGAACTGATTGGGAGCAATTTTATAAAAATGGGGGTATCATCATTGCAGATCGTTATACAACGTCTAACATGGTGCACCAAATGGTAAAATACGATGATCCGAAGGAACGCACTGAATTTTTAGATTGGCTTGAAGATTTTGAGTTCCAAAAATTTGGCTTGCCTAAACCTGATGCGGTGTGCCTTTTGGATATGCCCCTTGAAGTGAGCGAAGCCCTTATGGCGGAGCGCACTGGTAAAACTGGGGGCAATACTGGTGATATTCACGAAGGGAATCATGCATATTTAGCAGCCGTCCACGATGCGTATGAAGAATTAGTAAAGCGTTATCAATGGCACCGCATACCTTGTGTGGATAAAGCTAAATCTAGTCAGTATACATTACGTACTATTGAAGAAATTCATAATGATGTATATAGTGTAGTAGAAAATCTACTACCTTAGAAAAAGGCGACTCTTTTAAAAGTCGCCTTTTTCCTATATAATATTAATATTGAGCATGTATTGATAGGAGGCGCTATGACATATTTTGATTCTATAATTGGTCAAGATTCGATTAAGGCACACCTATCTGAACTTGTAAGTCGTAATGCTTTACCTCATAGTCTCTTGTTTTATGGCGAATCTGGTCTTGGCAAGCTAGATATGGCCATAGGCCTAGCGTCTTTATTACTAGGACGTCAAGTATTCTCTCAACCTAAGGGGGAATCTTATTTAGCAGAGGTTAAGGAAGCCCGTTTAGCAAATGGGGATACGGAAAAACGTATCGAAGCCGAAGGATTATCTATCTATATGGATAAGGGTGATGCCTTTTGGATTCGCCCTATGAAAACAACCTTAAAGGTAGAGCAGTGGTATTCATTATTACAAGATCATCTGTCTGTGGCGGGCAATGGGAACCGCGTTGTCATTGTGGAGGACTTTCACACAGCCAATGCAGTTATGGCAAATGCTATGCTAAAAACCATTGAGGAGCCACCTGAACAGGTGTACTTCATCATTATTACGAACAAGATTAACACCGTATTGCCTACCATCATTTCTAGATGTATGGGAGTTGGTTTTAACAGTGTTGATGTAGATACGATTCGCACCGCTCTTATAGCGCGTGGAATTACCGGTGATATAGAACAGGCTTTATTAGCTGGTCATGGTAATCCACAATTGGTGGAAAAACTGACGACACAAGGTCGCATTGAAATGCTAGAGTTAGCCGTTAAGGTGATGGATATATTAGCTTTTGAAACGCGATGGTTTACTATGATTTCCTTAGCTTGTGAAAGCTTATCTCGTGAAAGCCTAACGGAATTGATGCGCTGGCTACGCCTTGTAAGTAGAGATATGATGGCTCTTAAAATGGGGGCTCAAGACACGCAATTACAAGTACCTATGTACAAAACTCAATTATTACGATTATTACCGCGCTGGTCCATGCAAGCATTGTCAGAGGTTGTTACTGAAACATTGCAAGCAGAACGGGCTTTGCGCTTACATATAAAAACCGCTCTCGTGGTGGACGGTCTTAGTATCGCCCTTCATGATGCTCGGGAGGAGGATTAAATGCTAACCATAGTTGGCGTACGCTTTAAAAAGGCGGGAAAGATTTATTATTTTCAGCCTGAACAATTAGAACTATCCGTTGGGGATGGAGTTATCGTTGAAACAGCACGTGGTGTAGAATACGGCACAGTTGTGATTGGACCTAAAGAGGTCTATGAAGATTCTGTTGTTGCCCCTGTGAAGCCTGTTATTAGACAGGTGACGTCTAAGGATTTGAAACAAATCGAGAAGAATAAAGAGCGCGAAGAAAAAGCCTTTGAAATTTGTCTCGAAAAAATTGAAAAACGCAAGTTACCGATGAAACTTATCAATGTGGAATACACATTTGATATGAATAAGATTATATTCTTCTTTACTGCAGATGGCCGTATTGACTTCCGTGAGCTCGTTAAAGATTTGGCAACTATATTTAGAACGCGCATCGAGTTACGCCAAGTAGGTGTCCGTGATGAGGCTAAAGTACTAAATGGTATCGGTGCTTGTGGTCGACCTTTGTGTTGTTCAAATTTCTTAGGTGACTTTACGCCTGTATCGATTCGCATGGCAAAGGATCAAAATTTGAGCTTAAATCCTACGAAGATTTCTGGTGTATGTGGTCGATTGATGTGTTGTCTTAACTATGAAGATGATTTATATAAAAAAGGTGGCGACCTATATGTGAAGAAGGAACGCCCTCAATCTCCTCAAGATATAGCACCTCCTGGCATTGGTAAGGAGGTTGTTACCGATGAAGGTATTGGTAAAGTTTTAAAGGTAAATCATCATAAGCATACTGTAAAGGTACAGCTCGAAGCGGGCCGTACTATCGATTTGAAATGGTCCGAGGTGGCATTGCCTGATGAATGATCAAGAACGACTTGATGATTTAATTATCGATGGCTTACAGATTTATCAGCGTTCTGATATGTTTCGCTTTTCCTTTGACGCCATAGCACTCATTCATTTTTGTCGTTTTAATGGTCGTCATACCTATGTTGATCTTGGAACGGGGTCAGGGGTTATGCCGCTTATAGGTACGTCATTAGGGGCAGGTCATATTACAGGTATAGAAATTAATGAAACTCTCGTTGAGTTGGCTAAGCGTAGCGTAGAACATAATCGTAAACAAGATGTGGTAAATATATTATGTGGCGATTATCGACATATGACATATCGCGATATACAAGATAAGCCTTTTGATGGTGTTATTGTTAATCCCCCTTTTTATGATTGTGAAAGCGGTGCAAAGCCTACATCTGAAGAGCGTAATTTAGCACTTCATGATGGACATACAACTTTATGTGATGTTCTGAAAGCGGTACAGTCCTTTATTAAATATAAAGGTCGTTTGTGGATGATTTATAGTGCTAGTCGCTTGCAATATGTATTACATGAACTAGAAAGGTTTAACTTTCAAGCAAAACGAATTCGGTTTGTTCATGGTATGCTAGATAAACCAGCAAAATTAGTTTTGATAGAGTCTATTTTTCAAGGTCAGGCAGGTCTTGTACTTGAGCCACCACTCATCGTTTACAAAAAAACGAATGTGTACACGAAGGAGGTGTCCTCTTGGTATGAACGATAATGAATGGGGCACCTTATACTTGGTGCCTACACCGATTGGTAATTTAGAAGATATGACGTATCGATCTGTTCGTATTTTGGGTGAGGTAGATGCTATTGCGGCTGAGGATACGCGTCATACGGGCATATTGTTAAAACATTTTGATATTAAAAAGCCTTTGATTTCTTATCATGAACATAATAAGGAGGAAAAAGGTGCTTATATTTTGGAGCTTTTGTTAGAAGGTCAGTCGATTGCTTGCGTTAGTGATGCGGGTATGCCTGCTATTTCTGATCCAGGGGCAGACCTTGTAACAAAGGCCATTGAAGAAGGCATAACTGTAGTTCCATTACCAGGAGCCAATGCGGCGTTAACAGCACTTATTGCATCAGGTTTAGATACTAAATCCTTTACCTTTGCAGGGTTCTTGCCTAAACGGGGAAAACATCGTATTGAAGAATTAAAAAGACTTTCACAAGTGACGGGAACCTTGCTGTTTTACGAAGCCCCGCATCGACTACAAGAGGTTTTACAAGATATGTATGAAGTCTTTGGTAATCGCTCTATAACGGTGGCAAGGGAATTGACGAAGAAGTTTGAAACCTTTGTACGCACCGATCTAGAAAGCCTTGTAAAGGATTTAGAACAGCTCACCTATAAAGGTGAATTCGTCCTTATCGTAGGCGGTGCTGATACAGTGGAGTCTGATACTAGTGAAGTGTTGGATGAACCAGTATCTTATGAAGATGCTGTGCAAGCCCTTGTAGATACAGGGGTACCTAAAAAAGAAGCTATTCGCCAGGTGGCAAAGCGTTTTAACGTTTCCCGCCGGGATGTATATAATATTGTAGAACGTTAAACCTTCCCATTCGAAGGTTAGAAGGAGGCTCATCATGGGAGACACAAAGAAAACGTATTATATTACGACACCTATTTATTATCCAAGTGCTAAGTTGCACATTGGTCATACGTATTGTACATCTGTAGCAGATACGATTGCTCGTTTTAAGCGATTGGCTGGTTATGATGTACGTTTTTTGACTGGTTCAGATGAACATGGCCAAAAAATCCAACGTGCTGCAGAAGCACAAGGCATTACTCCTCTAGAATATACTACAAATATTGTAAATGGTTTTAAAGCATTGTGGGAAAAAATGCATATTTCCAATGACGATTTTATTCGGACTACCGATGAACGTCATGAAAAGGTTGTTCAAGCGTTATTTACAAAAGCTTATGAGAAGGGCGATATTTACAAAGCCGAATATGAAGGCTGGTATTGTACACCAGACGAAACTTTTTGGACAGAGCAGAAGCTAGGACCTAATCATACTTGTCCGGATTGCGGTCGCCCTGTAGAGCGTGTTAAAGAGGAAAGTTATTTCTTCAAACTCGGTAAATATACGGATCAATGGCTTAAGTTTATTGAAGAGAATCCTGACTTTATTCAGCCTGAATCTCGTCGCAATGAGATGATTCAATTTGTAAAGCAAGGTCTAGAAGACTTGGCGGTGTCTCGTACATCCTTTGATTGGGGAATCAAGGTTCCATTTGATCCTAAACATGTAGTATATGTTTGGTTCGATGCATTAGTGAACTATATTAGTGCCCTTTCTCCATTTGATGGTGATGGTGAACTATATAAAAAATACTGGCCTGCAGATCTTCATTTAGTAGGTAAGGAAATCGTACGTTTCCATACAATTATTTGGCCTATGATGCTCATGAGCCTTGAGTTGCCATTACCAAAAAAGGTATTTGGACACGGTTGGATGATTGTAGATGGTACAAAGATGAGTAAATCCTTGGGGAACGTAATCGATCCAATCCCATTGATTGATACATATGGTGCAGATTCTTTGCGTTATTACTTATTAAGCGAGATTACGCTAGGTAATGACGGCAACTTTACGTTACCTAACTTCGTTACAAAAATTAATGCAGATTTATCTAATGATTTAGGTAATTTATTAAACCGTACTATTGCGATGATTGAAAAATACCATGGTGGTGTGATTACAAAATGCGATGATATGGACGATTTGGACCGTGATGTATCTACATTAGCTGTTCAAACTGCAAAAGATTTTGAAGCGGCGATGGAAAATATGGAGCTTAATAAAGCTATCAAAACTGTATGGGCTTTTATTGGTCGCATGAATAAATACATTGATGAAACAATGCCTTGGGTATTGGCTAAATCTGAAGATGCGCATGATAAAGCGCGCTTGCAATCTGCTATGTATCACTTGGCAGAGGCATTGCGTATCATTGCCATCTTGGTAAGCCCTGTAATTCCTGTAGGAGCTCCAAAAATCTGGGAACAATTAGGGCTTACAGGTTTTGAAGCGGCTACGTTGGAAGATGCTAAAACTTGGGGATTATTGGCAACAGGTACTAAGGTTGTAAAAGGTGAGCCTATCTATCCACGTTTTGAAGTTCCTGAAATGGTAGATGTAGTTGTTACAGAAAAAGTTGAAGAAGCTGTAGATACATCTAATATTCCACCATTAAAAGAAAATATTACCTATGATGACTTTGAGAAACTCGATCTTCGTGTAGCTAAAGTTATAAGCTGTGAAAAGGTGCCTAAGTCCAAAAAGTTGTTGAAATTTGTATTGGATATCGGTATTGAAGAACGCACCGTATTA
Source organism: Veillonella sp. (assembly GCF_032470285.1). Classification (GTDB taxonomy): domain Bacteria; phylum Bacillota; class Negativicutes; order Veillonellales; family Veillonellaceae; genus Veillonella. The sequence continues at coordinate 17,715 of NZ_JAWEKP010000001.1, forward strand.
AGTGGTATTTCCCAATATTATGAACCGGAGACTATGGTTGGTAAAAAGGTAATCTATTTGTCTAACTTGGCTCCTAAAAAGATGATGGGCATTGAGTCTTATGGTATGATTTTGTCCGCCTCTGATTGGGAAGAACATTTAGAGGTAACAAATATCGAATCATTACCGGCAGGAAGTGTGGTTAAATAATGAAACTTTTTGATACACATGCTCATGTGAATGATGGGCGCTTTGATAATGATCGTAATGAGATGTTACAAGCCTGCTTTGATACAGGTGTAGAATATATTATGATTCCTGGTGTTGATAGAGGTACCGTTGAGTCTGGTTTAGCTTTGGCTAAACAGTACGATCAATTATATGCTGCTGTAGGGACTCATCCCCATGAATCAAAGGACTTCACAGAAGAAGACTACGAGTTTTATAAGGAACAAGCTCTTAACAATGATAAGGTACGTGCTATTGGTGAAATTGGACTAGATTATTACTATGATTTTTCTGACCGTGAAACACAAAAACGCGTATTTATTCGTCAGTTAGAGCTTGCTCGTGAAGTAGATCTCCCGATTATTATCCATGACCGCGATGCACATGGTGATATTATGAATATCTTGCGCAATGAAGGGAAGGATAACTGGGGCATTTTCCATTGCTATTCTGGTAGCTGGGAGATGGCAAAAGAAGCCATTAAAATGGGCTTTTATATTTCCTTTGCAGGTCCTGTAGTATTTCCTAAGTCTACAAATCTTAAGGAAGTGGCAAGACAAGTGCCATTAGAACGAATCCTCATTGAAACCGATTCACCGTATTTGACACCACCACCATTTAGAGGCCGTCGTAATGATCCAAGTAAAACTCAGTTTGTGGCAGAAGAAATTGCAAGCCTTAAAGGGCTCGATGTAGATGAGTTTTGTGAAATTGCTTTTAATAATGGTAAACGAGTATTTGGTATCGAGTAAATGTAGAAACTAGTTCATAAGATAATTAGCGAATAAAATATCTGTTTGGCTTTAATTACTAAGTTTTTGCGTACAAAGTATTAGAATACATGATAAAACTAAATTAGAATTATAAATTATAAAACGCGGTTCTCCCTTATCGGTGAGAATCGCGTTTTTCTATGGTATACTAAAGTATATTCATACTGAACAGAAGTAAGATGAGGATAGCAACATGAAACGTATTGCATTTATAGATTTAGGCTCGAACTCAGTTCGTTTTGTCATATATGAAATTTCTAAGACTGGTAGTTATCGACTGATATATCAAGAGAAAGAAAGTGTACGTCTCAGTGAGAATATGTGGGGAACTCACGAACTGACCAAAGAAGCTATGGAACGCTCTTTGCGTGCTCTAAAAGGTTTTGTACACATGGCTGATGCAATGGAGGCAAATACGATTAAAGCTGTTGCTACCGCAGCAGTACGTTTGGCTAAAAATGGGGATGCTTTTATTAAATCTGTAAAAGAACGAACGGGTTTGGATTTAGAATGTATTGCTGGTGAAGAAGAGGCTCGCCTAGGGTTTCTTGGCGTTATCAATACCATTGGACTTAAGGATTTTATTATTTTTGATTTAGGTGGTGCCAGTACCGAGATAACCCTTGTACGAAATCGTCATATTACAAAATCGGTGAGCTTGCCGATAGGGGCCCTTACCTTAACAGGCACCTATCAGAAGGGGGATGAATATACTCCTAAAGAACTTGATAAACTGACGAAGGTTGTGAAGAAAACGATTAAGGAACATACATGGCTTCGCAATGTGAAATTACCGCTCCTTGGTATCGGCGGCACTGCTCGTAATATTGCTAAAATGGATCAACGCAAGTTATCTTATCCTATTACAAAGCTACATAATTATGAAATTCCATATCATAGATTCCATGAGATTTTGGAAGAAGTAAAAGGTAAATCTCTAGAGGAACGCAAAAAGATTAGTGGTTTATCATCGGAGCGCGCTGATATCATTATTGCAGGCCTCACTATCGTAGAAGAATTATTTAACTACGTAAATACTAAAACACTCGTTGTTGGTGGTTGTGGTCTGCGTGAAGGCTTATTTTACGACTATTATGGAGAGCACTACTTAGGTGGTAACTCTATTATTGATGATATTTTAGTACATTCTGCAGAGAATGTCTTGTTAGGTATGACTAAACATGAGTTAGTTCATGCTAAATATATTACAGGTTTAGCTATTAAACTGTATGATGTATTAGAGCCACTTCATAGAGCTGATAAAAAAACAAGACGTTGTTTGATTGCTGCTAGTTTATTACATGATATTGGTAAACGGATTAACTATTATAGTCATGCCCGACATGGCTGCTATATGCTTGTCAATAGTAATTTATATGGGCTTTCTCATGTTGAACAAGCTTTTAGCGCGTTCCTTGTTATGAACTCTCATGGTTTGACACCAAAAGAGTATAAAAACTTCTTATACGGTAAATTATTAGATCAAGAGCAGCGTTTGTTGGGTCAAAAAATATCTATTATTCTGGCTTTAGCTGAAGCTCTTGATGAAAGTCATGAACAATTTATTCGCCATTTATCCGTGAATCTAAAATATACTAGTGTACTATTAGTAGTAACCTATTTGAACGGTCGCGATATAAGTGTAACAAAAGCGGCTGTAGAGAAATTAGGAAAATCTTTCAAAAAAGAATTTAAGAAAACATTAGAAATAGAGTGGAAGGAAGCTCGTAAGGAGGCATAATGGCATTACCAAAAGCATTACGATATGCAGTGCTACATGTAGGCTCCAGTAGCATGAGTATTACTATTTTAGAATACAAGGGCATCGATGATGTACGCGTTATAGATTATGCAGCTAGGGAGGTAACCTTTGGGGAAGAATTATTCCAAACCTCTCGTTTGAGTTTTGAAACAATTGAGGAAATTTGTCATATCCTAAAGGGATATAAACAATTAATGGCCGATTACGGTGTGAGTCGCTCTAGATTATATGGCACTACTGTAATACGTGAAGCCGCTAATCGTCGTAGTATTCTCGATCAAATTTATATTCAAACAGGTATGCGTGTTGAGGTTATCGACATGCCTAAAGAGGTGTATTACAAATATGCCTTACTATACTACAAGATGACTAATCAGTACCGCTTGACGGATCCTACAAAGGCAACATTATTCCTTGATATTACTTCTGGTGGTGTAGGTTTAACCGTTTGGCGTGGTGAAAGCTTATTATTCCAGCGCAATATGCATAGCGGGTCATTACGTGTTATGGAATCTTTTAATCGCAACCAACGTTCCTCTACATCGTTTCCAATGGCTATTACTGAGTATTTACATCGCATGATAGGCCCATTGCGGGAGGAGCTTAAAACTTTTAATATTAATAGTGTCATTTTATCTGGCGATGAAGCTCAATATATGGCGCGTCTCATGGGAGATGGCAGTAATAAGGACGATATTATTACCATTGAACCAGAACGTTTTAAGGGCTTCATCAAATCCTTTGATGGTGTAACAGCCACTAAGTTGATCAATCGATATAAACTACCTGAATATAAGGCGAATATTTTGATGCCTACTATGATTTTATTTAATGAAATTATAACGGCTATAGAGCCTAAATCGTTGATTTTTAGTAGCTTCTCCTTTTCACAAGGAATAAGCTGGTTCTATGGAGTTGAGGCGGAAAATAATCCCTTTATGTACCAATTGCGTGAGCAAAATGCTCAGCTAGCTCGTGCTGTTGCCGCTAGATATCATACTGACAGCATTCATGATGCTGAGGTGGAACGTTTCAGTTCTTTGTTTTGTAAAACATTACGCCATAAAGGTTTACCGGAGCGGTGGGGTTACTTATGCCGCATTGCAGCTATATTGTGTTCTGTAGGTAAGTTTGTTAATTTACGAAACCATGGAGAGCATGCGTATCATATTGTGATGGGCACAGATATTTTCGGGCTTTCAGAAGAAGAAAAACAAGTAGTGGCAAATGTCGTATTTTATCACTATAAGGGAACTCCATCAGATGATGATACATATTTTAATTCTTTGACAGAATTACAAAAGATTCAAGTTACAAAGTTAGTAGCTATCATTCGTGTGGCCTGTGCTCTCGATGCAGGGAGTAACCAAAAAATCTCAGATGTTATATTGGAAGAGCGCGATAATGTATTGTATGTATTCTGTCGCACTAATGAGGATATTTCTCTAGAATGGTGGACGTTTAATCGAGATGCTGAATATTTTACAGAAGTATTTGGTATGGAACTTATGCTTGTAAGAGGAGGTGACCGCCATGTTCAGTAATGCTAAATATTATTTTAATCGTGAATTATCTTGGCTAAAATTTAATCAGCGTGTACTATTAGAGTCCATAGATACAAATACTCCGCTGTTGGAGCGGTTGCGTTTTATTGCTATTGCTAGTTCTAATTTAGATGAGTTTTTTATGATTCGAGTGGCTGGTTTACGTCATCAAGTTGTGAATGGCATTGTTAAATATGATGCGGCTCATATGGATGCAAAGGCACAATTAAAGGCGATAGATGAATCTGTACAACGCCTTGTTGCTATGCAAAGTATGTATTTAAATAATGTTTTGACTGAACTAGAAAGTTATGGTTTTTTCTTTACACATCCTGATGAGCTAGATGTAAAAACAAAAGCCTGGCTACGCCATTATTTTGAGGAACATATATACCCCGTAGTAACACCATTGGCTGTTGACTCGGGGCACCCATTTCCATTTTTAACAAATCATACCATTAATGCAATTGTACGTATCTTTCAAATACAAGAGGATGGGACTAAGGATTACAAGATTGCTATCTTGCCAATACCATCTGTATTAGATCGAATCATTGAAGTTCCAAGCCGTGGCAATAAGGAACATCGATTTGTTTATCTAGAAGATGTCATTACTTATTATGCAAATCAATTTTTCCAAGGTTATGGTATTGAAGATTATATGGTTTTCCGTATTACTCGTGATGCAGATCTTGAAATAGATGAGGAAGAAGCAACAGATTTGCTATCTGAAGTAGAGGCATCCTTGCGGCGTCGCCGTCGTGGTGATGCGGTACGTCTTGAAGTTTGTGGAGAGATAAAGGATCACTTATTAGATTTTGTCCTTACAAGTGTAGAATTAGAGCAAAAGGACGTATATCGCATTGATGGACATTTGGATTGCCGTATGTATTTTGATTTCTGTAATTATCCAGGTTATGATAAGCTCCGATATGAACCGTTTGATCCTAAGATTCCTAGTGAATTAGTTGATTATGAAGGTGATAGCTTATTTTCTATTATTGGGAAGCAAGATCTTTTTGTTCATCATCCCTTTGAATCTTTTTCAGTGGTTGAGCAATTTATTGCACAAGCAGCGATAGATCCTGATGTATTGGCTATTAAACAAACATTATATCGCGTTAGTGGGGATTCTCCGATTATTGCGTCCTTAATAAAAGCGGCAGATAATGGGAAACAAGTAACCGTCCTTATGGAGGTTAAGGCGCGGTTTGATGAAGAAAACAATATTCATATGGCTCGTCGACTCGAAAAAGCGGGATGTCATGTTATTTATGGTTTAAAAGGTCTTAAGACACACTCTAAAATTACTATGGTGGTACGCCGGGAAACGGATGGTATTAGGCGGTATGTCCATCTAGCAACGGGAAACTATAATGGTAAAACAGCTCGGATGTATACTGATTGTGGTATATTTACTTGTAATGATGAGTATGGTGATGATGCGTCACGTTTTTTTAACTTGATTTCTGGATATTCTGACCCACCGATTTGGAATAAGTTTATTGTAGCGCCTTTAAATTTACGTGAAAAAATTATGGAACTTATTGACCGTGAAATCGAGTTTGCTAAGAATGGGGAAGAAGCCTATATCATTGGTAAGATGAATTCTCTGCTCGATAAAAAGGTCATTGCTAAGTTGTATGAAGCTTCTTCTGCTGGAGTTCGTATCGATCTTATCGTGCGTGGTATTTGTACGCTTCGTCCTGGCATTGCCGGTGTTAGTGATAATATCACAGTACGCTCTATTGTGGGGCGTTTTCTTGAACATCATCGTTTGTTCTACTTCCGTAATGGAGGGAATGAAAGTCTGTACCTATCTAGTGCAGATTGGATGCCTCGAAATTTGAATGAACGTGTAGAGCTTATGATTCCGATTGAAGATAAACGCCATAAAGAACGGGTAAAAAGTATTTTAGATTTATATTTAGATGATACATTAAAAGCTCATTTTATGAGAGCAGATGGTTCGTATCATAAAATCAATGATCGAGAGAATCCTATATCTGCTCAAGAGGAGCTAATGAAAACTGCTATTGAGCATGAACACAGAGAGTCAATGACGGTCATTGAACGGTTACAACCGATGTTAAAAATGAATAGATGATGAAAAAACCTTAATATATTAGGTAATGAATTTTAATACAATTACATAACATATAAAAAGCCCATTATATGGGCTTTTTTACTTTCTTATACATTTAAAAATGAGGAGAAAGTGAAGTTTTGAGTGTTCTAGAAAATATTGGTAACAATTGAAAAACACATAAAAATACAAATTTAGTAATAAAAAATCTGTATATACTATATGTGGTATTAGTGTTGTATATATGTACACAATTCGGAATATATTGTATAGTATTTAAAAATATAGATATGTACGCATACAGTGGACTTTTATTAAAAAATACAAAATACAATCTATTACGAATTCAGTATTTATAAAGGGTTTCGTCTTATTGTTAACTTATGGTGTTTGACAGGTTGTATCTATCTGTAGTAGAATAATACCATTACAGGAGGGATTACAACATGAGAATTCATAAGACACACAAGCGATATATTTCGTCTGTTGTTGCCGGATTGATTGTAACAGCTGTAACCATGACCGGTTTTTCTTATAATGATAAAACCGTTACCGTTATGGTAGATGGTGCAGCACACACTGTTAGAACGCATTTAAATTCTAACGAAGGCATTGTACGCGATGCTGGGGTTAAGTTAAATCCAAATGATAAAGTTATTTCTAGTTCATCTACAGTTCAAAATGGAACAACCTTAACGGTTGTTCGTGCTATTCCAGTTTATGTAACTGTAAATGGTAAAACAAGAGCTGTATTCACTACAGAAACAACTGCTCAAGGTGTTGCTAATGAGCTTGGTTTCAAAGCACCTAACTATGTAGTAGTGGGCGATGAAAATGGATCTGTTTTAAGTGGTACACGTATAACAATTGCTCAAGTAACAAGCCGCTCTCTATCTACAGTAGATCAAGAAGTTGCTGTTGAAGTGGTTCGTCAAAAAGATGATACTATGGCTAAGGGCGAAGAAGAGGTTGTTCAAGTTGGTCAACCTGGCTTAGAACGAGTACAACGTGAAACACTATATAGTAATGGTACAGTTATTAAAACTAATGATGTATCTAAAGTAACACAACGTGCAATGGTACCTACAATTATTAAAGAGGGCACTCGTGAGGTGACTACATCTCGTAATGTAGCAGGACGTGCATCTCGCGCTATCGTAATGGAAGCATCTGCTTATCTTGCTGGCGATGGTGATGGTGCTGGTATTACCGCTACGGGTCTACCTGCAGTACGTGGCATTGCCGCAGTAGACCCAGATGTTATTCCATTGGGTACACGTTTATTTATTCCTGGTTACGGTGAAGCTATTGCTGCCGATACAGGTGGTGCTATAGTAGGTAACAAAATCGACCTTGTAATGGACTCTTATGGGGAGGCTATGGACTTTGGTCGCCAAGACGTTACAGTGTACGTTTTGGACTAATATGATGATTTAGAGGGTATATCTATAAGATATATTCTCTTTTTATTGGACCTACTTAGCTCAGTAATATTCAATTATAATAGATATAGTAGAAGGACGCCTTATGATTAAGGCGTCCTTTTTTAGTCTTCAATATATGGAATTAGATATTCGTACTTTGTACCTTTTAATTCATCTTTAGGGATAAATCGTAAAGATGATCCATTGATACAGTAGCGAAGAGAGCCATTAGGACCATCTTCAAATACATGACCTAAATGAGCATTACCGATGCGGCTACGAACTTCTATGCGATTCATACCATGTGAGTTATCTTGGTAATACTTGATAACATCTTTAGCTATTGGTTTAGTAAAGCTAGGCCAGCCACAATGAGAATCGAATTTATGGGCTGATACAAAAAGGGGTTCTCCAGTTGTAATATCTACGTAGAGACCTGCTTTGAACTCATCTGTTAGTTCATGGCTGAAAGGTGCATCTGTAGCAGAGTTTTGAGTTACTTCAAACTCTTGTGGCGTTAATGCCTCTAAATCTTCCTGGGAAGGTTTAGCATATGTATTATCATCGATGAGTGGTTCATCAGATAACCCCAATGGAATGTGACAATAGCCATTAGGATTTTTGTCTAAGTAATCTTGATGGTATTCCTCAGCAGAGTAGTAATTCTCTAAAGGCAATACTTCAATAGCAAATGGTTTACCTTCAAAGGCTTGAGCACGTGCTAAGGTACTTTCAATAACGGCTTTATCGGTTGGATCAGTATAATAAATACCCGTACGATATTGAATGCCTACGTCACCACCTTGTTTATTGACACTAAAGGGATCAATAGCACGTAGAAAATATTGAATTAAGTGATCTAAAGATAGTATATCAGCATCGTAAATGACCTTGAGAGCTTCTACGTGCCCGCTATTGTGGCATACATCTTCATAACTTGGATTTTCTGTAGGACCATTGGCATAACCTACTTCGGTAGAAAGGACACCGGAGATCTTTTTGATATACCCTTGAAGGCCCCAGAAGCAACCACCGCCTAAATATATAGTATGTTCATTCATTTAATCACCCCAAACTTCATGAGCTATTTCTTTGACTAATGCGAGTTTAGCCCATTGTTCTTCTTCGGTCAATTGATTGCCGATTTCACAAGAAGCAAAGCCACATTGAGGAGATAAACAAAGTCTTTCAAGTGGAATATATTTTGTAGCTTCTTTGATACGTTCTTTGATGATTTCTTTATCTTCTAACTCTGGGCGTTTAGATGTGATAAGACCTAATACAACTTTTTTATTAGGAGAAACTTCACGCAATGGCTCAAAACCTCCAGAGCGATCATCATCAAATTCTAGGTAATAAGCGTCTACATTTTCCTTGGCAAATAGGATAGGGGCAATAGGTTCGTACCCACCACTAGCGGCCCATGTAGAGTTATAGTTACCACGACATACATGTGTAGTAAATGCTAAGTCGTGAGGGCGACCTTCAAGAGCTAAGTTATTCAAACGTAAATATTTAGCGGTTTCACCTTCAATGGTTACACTTTTATCCTTTTGACGACCTGTCCAGTAAGCATGGTCACAACACATACCCCAAGTACAATCATCAAATTGAATATTGCGGCAACCTGCATCGTAAAGGTCTTTAATTACTTGGCGATAGGCGGCAGCAATATCTTGAATCAATTCTTCTAAATCTGGATAGAAGGAGCGCGTTGTAATGCCATTGTCTTCACGGAATAACTCTGCCAAAAACTGAGAGGGAGCAGGAATCGTTTGACGCGCCGTAGTATTTTCGTCTTCAAATTGTTTTACAAATTTGAAATGTTCAACGAATGGGTGGTTTGTTCCCGTAATTTTGCCAGTAAGGGCGAGGGAACCTGGCGCTGTTTCTTGACCGACGAATTTGTAACCGTGTTCCAGTTCAATTTCTTTTACGCCGTTAAAGCCCCACATGAAGTCTAGATGCCAATAGGCACGACGGAATTCGCCATCTGTAATCACTGGTAGGCCAGCTGCTTTCTGTTTTTGAATGAGGTCTGTAATAAGACGATCTTCAACGGCTGTTAATTCTTCTCGAGTAATATTTCCCTTATTAAAAGCTTCGCGTGCTTCTTTTAATTCTGCTGGGCGTAGGAAGGAACCTACGATATCAAAGTGGAATGGTGCTGTATGTTTGGACATAATAATCCTCCTTATATAAACGATTAAACCGATAATTTTGATAGGTTAATTATAGCTAAGTATGATTATATATAAAAATATCAATATATTTGAGTTGTATATAGTTTAAAGTTATGTCTATGAGTGATTTTATGCTTTAAGTTATACCCAAGAAGGCACTCTCTAAAATAGAGAGTGCCTTCTTTATGGATTATCTGATACATCTAAATTGAACAATAGTGTTGTATCGCTCTATAAATAATATGATATATAATTATTTTTTGTTTTCTGGTAATTGAATATGTCTACCGTAATTACTAACGTATTGTTCTAGAGCGTGGATATATTCTTGACCTAAACGGCTGCGTTGCATTTTATTATTAGTAATGTAGCCAATGTGCATTAAACCTTCTTCGGCAAGTGGAACGGAAATGATATTTTCACCATTTACCTCTTTATCGATTACACCACTAGATACAGTGTATCCATCAAGGCCAAGTAATAGGCTAAATAAAGATGCTCTATCGCGAACACGGATATGTTTTGGGCGCACTACGGTACTGAAGATTTCTTCAGAGAAGTAGAAGGAGTTGTGATCGCCTTGCTCAAAGGAAATATATGGATATTCCTCTAATTCGTCCATAGAGACTACCTCTTTATGGGCTAATGGATGCGTTTTACCAATAAAGATATGAGGATGGGCCGTAAATAATTCAGTAAAGGTTAATTCGTTAGTGTGAATTAATTTTTCTAATACAGGACGGTTGAAATCATTATAATAGAGCAAACCAATTTCACTCTTCATATGAGCCACGTCATCGATAATTTCATAGGTTTGTGTTTCTCGTAAGGATACATCATATTGATCGATTTCAGCGCCTTTTAAAAGCTCTACAAAGGCATTGACTGCAAAGGAGTAATGTTGAGTAGACACAGAAAATTGTTTTTTACCACCGCTTTGGCTCTTATATTGCTCCTCTAAAAGGGCTGCTTGTTCTAACACTTGGCGCGCATAGCCGAGGAAGCGTTCCCCTTCTTTAGATACGGTAATTCCTTTATTTGTACGATCGAAAATGGTAATACCCATTTCTTTCTCTAGTTCTTTAATAGCCTTGGTGAGACTCGGTTGAGACACAAATAATCTCTTGGCTGCCTCACTAATACTGCCTATATTGGCAATTGTTGTGACATACTTTAATTGTTGTAAGGTCATAATTGGCCTCCTTTTATATATTACACTATTAATACTACTCGATTATAAGTATTTAAGCAATGTTATATATATGTTACAATGTATTAATAGAATAAAAGGGGGATATATGTTAAAACAAGTCATTGTCGTAGAAGGAAAATCTGATATACAACGTATCGCTCAAGCTGTAGACGCTGATTGCATTGCTACAGAAGGATTTACCCTCAGAAGAGGTGTTATCGATATGATTCGTGTTGCCTATGAGAAACGTGGCATTATTATATTAACTGATCCTGATACAGCAGGGGAGCGAATCCGACGCGTTTTAACTAAAAAATTCCCTAATGCACAACATGCTTTTGTGCCTCGTGACGAAGCGTTTGCAAATGATGATATTGGCATAGAACAAGCATCTCCAGAGTCAATTAGAAAGGCTCTATCTACATTACACGTAGAATCTCTAGAATCATCTAACGAATTTACTATGGTGGACTTAGTGCGTCACGGATTGTCTGGTATGCCTGATAGTGCAGCTCGTCGAGCGGTTATTGGTGCTAAATTAGGTATTGGATACGGTAATGGAAAGCAATTTTTATACCGTTTAAATCATTATGGTATAACCCGAGATGCTTATGAAGAGGCAGTAAATTGTTAAAATAGGAGTTAAGATGTTAGAATCAGTAATTGCAAGCCCAGAGGTTGTGCATTATATATGTAAGCGCTTTGATATTAAAATGAGCAAAAAGCTAGGACAAAACTTCCTTATTAAGCGAGGTATAGTCGATGAAATTGTACATGCTGCGGAATTAACCGTGGGAGAACCTGTTCTAGAGGTCGGCCCTGGTATTGGTACGTTGACACAAGGTTTAGCTCAAAGTGGGGCAGATGTAACGGCTATCGAGCTAGATCGTCGCTTATTGGAGGTACTAGATACGACATTGGCATCTTATGACAATGTACGTATCATTCATGGTGATGTGTTAAAGCTTGATGTGCCAACGATTATGAATCATAAACCATTTAAAGTGGTTGCCAATTTGCCATACTATATTACAACACCTATTATTATGTCTTTGTTGGAAAGTAAACTACCTATTGAACGTCTAGTTGTGATGGTGCAAAAAGAGGTGGCCTTACGGATGATAGCAAAGCCCGGTACAAAGGACTATGGCGCATTATCTGTTGCTGTTCAGTATTATACGGAACCAGATATTGTTCTTGATGTACCGCCTAAATCTTTTTTGCCAGCTCCAGCGGTGACAAGTTCTGTTATCCGTTGCGTATTGCGTGATAAACCACCTGTAGATGTGATTGATGAGAAACTATTTTTTCGCGTTGTGAAAGCTGGTTTTGCGCAACGCCGTAAAACATTCTCTAATACGATGAAGACAACGGGTTTAACAAGAGATAGAATTGAAGAGTTATTAGCAAAAGCAAATATTGATGGTCAACGAAGAGGTGAGACCTTTACACTTCAAGAATTTGCTGATGTAGCCAACGCATGGGCAGCATTAATCAAATAGTATAATACATAAAGAGCTTATTGGACTGATAAAATATCATTCCAGTAAGCTCTTTTTCATGAAAAAAGGACCCGAATGGGTCCTTTTTAGTTAGTAAAGAATGCCAGCCATGGTTGTAATGAGGAAAGCATTCGCAAAGTCAATTAAGAATGCACCTACTAAGGAAACTACGAGCCAAGCACGAGGAGATGGGCCGTGTTTACTTGCTAAGGATAACATGTTAACTAATGCGTTTGGTGTAGCACCCAATCCGAAACCGATAGCTCCGGCACCAAGCATAACTGCATCGTAGTTGCGACCAAAGAGGAAGTAAATAAGGTATGCAAATACACAGATAAGTGCCATTTGTACAACTAAGATTGTAATAAGCGGTAAAGCAAGATCAATTAATTGAACTAATTTCAAGCTGTTGATAGCCATTGTTACGAATAAGGATAATGCTACATTAGATACTGCATCAAGAGCTGCATCGTTGATTTTGTATGCTTTAGTAAAGTCACCAAAGTTACGAATTACTGCTGCACAAATCATAGCGCCAATATATGCAGGTAGTGGAGTAAGAACAGACAATCCAGCACTTACGATGGTACCGATACCTAATGCAAGGCCAATCCACATACAAATTGTTAAAAGATCTTGAGAGTTAAATTGTTTGCCGCCGCTCTCAACGTGATCTTCGATCATATCGATGCCTTCATCCTCCATTAATTCAGGATTTTCATAAGGTGTTTTAACTTTATGCATTTTAATAATGCGTTCACCTACAGGCGCGCCGAGGATTGTACCAGCTACCATGCCAAATGTTGCAGCTGCAACTGCTGCGGAAGCGGTACCAGGGATACCAAGTAATTGTTCGTAATATGGACCGAAGGCACCAGCTGTACCAAGGCCACCAATCATAGATACAGAACCAGCCATGATGCCAATAATCGGCTCAATTCCTAATGTTTTGGCAATCATAATACCTGCAGTATTTTGTACTACAATCCACACCGCACAAGCAAGGAAGAAGAAGATAATAAAAATACCACCCTTTTTGAGGACTTTTAAAGATGCCATTAAACCGATAGTGGTAAAGAAGGCAAGCATTAGAAATGTTTGTAAGGAACCTTCAAAGGTAATGTTTAAGATTTTATAATAAGACAAAATAGCAGTTAAAAATGCAAATGGAAGAGCGCCTACGGCTGGTGCAGGCATACACATACGTTGTAAGAACTTGGAATGCTTATTGATCCAAGTACCGATGAATAAGGTAATTACAGCAAGACCTACAGTTTGAATCATGGACAGTTTTAAGGTCCATACATTGTTGACTAAGGCTAAGTCAATAAGTGGCATAAAATCACTCCTTTAAAATAAAAAATAAATCTGAATTTTATGGTATCATGAATGGTCAAAAAATACTATAGAATATATAACGTATAAAAAGTTTACATTTTTATCTTTAAACACTCATAACAACACAAAAAAACAATAATATTAATAAAGCTATTTTTATGATTATACATATAAATATAGAAAAGTAATAGTATATATTACTTATGTACATAATCATACTATATATATTCGACTTAAATCTGTGATTTTCCTTCTTGTTATAAAAAAATAAACTGGAATATATTTTTTATATTTATAATCATATAAAATATACTCCAGTTCTAAAACTTAATATTTTTATGTTGATTTAGTAAGACTCTAAATTATATATGGCGATAAATTCGCTCTATAAATGCATGTTAAGATATAACTAAAATGTATAGACCTAGCAATAAGTTAATTAGAAGTTATAACTCATGGTGTAATTTAGGGGTCGTTAAGAATGTTACATCCGGATTACGCTCTTGAACCCAACCCATTTGCCATTCATTGGAAATAAGAACAACGGTGCGATCGCGATTATCTTTTACAATCATCGCATTATCTATACCTTTCAAGGATGCAATATCAACTTCGCCGTCAATCCAACGAGCAACACCATATGGCAAAGTATGATTTAATAAATCTACACCATATTCATTTTTGAGGCGGTACTCAAGAACTTCAAATTGAAGCATACCTACGGCACCGACCACGAAGGAATCAAGGGCAACTGGTTGTTCAAAGATTTGAACAGCCCCTTCTTGAGCCAATTGAGTCATACCCTTTTGGAATTGCTTACGTTTCATAGTATCTTTTGGGGATACACGAGCAAAAAACTCAGGAGGGAAGACAGGGAAGTCGCCAAAGGTTACTTTATGCTTTTGTGCACAAAGCGTATCTCCTACGCCCATAGTACCGGCATCAAAGACACCAATAATATCGCCAGGGTATGCATCTTCTACGATGGTACGTTCCGTAGCCAAAAATTGTTGAGGCTGAGATAGGCGGATTGTTTTATTAGATTGGCGATGTAATACAGACATACCTTTTTCGAATTTACCAGAGCAGATACGCATAAATACGATACGGTCATGATGATTAGGATCCATATTTGCTTGAATTTTGAATACTAGAGCAGAGAAGTCTTCGCTAGTAGGCTGTACCATTTCCTCTACCGCTTGTCGTGGAGCAGGGGATGGAGCTAGTTCTAAGAATTTTTCTAAGAATGGTTTTACCCCAAAGTTCGTCATAGCAGAACCGAAAAACATAGGCGTTAATTCACCAGCACGAACCTTATCAAAATCGAATGGATCGCCAGCAACATCGAGCAACTCAATATCGTCAAGCAATGCTTGGTATACATCGTCACCTAATAACTCTTTCATACGAGGATCCGTTAACGCCCCTTTTTCGGAAGCTAACTTTTCTTGACCATGTGTTTCGTCTTTTGCAAAGAGCTCTATAGTTTCGTGTTCTCTATCGTATACGCCTTTGTATTCGCCATTAATACCGATAGGCCAGTTCATAGGACACGTACGAATACCGAGAACATTTTCGATTTCTTCCATTAGATCGAATGGGCTGCGACCGAAATGGTCAATTTTGTTTACAAATGTAAAAATAGGAATACCGCGTTCTTTTGATACAGCAAATAGCTTCTTTGTTTGGGCCTCTACGCCTTTTGCTACGTCAATAAGCATGACAGCACTATCAGCAGCCATCAATGTACGGTATGTATCTTCAGAGAAGTCTTGGTGACCAGGAGTATCAAGGATGTTTACGCGACAACCATCGTAGTCAAATTGCAATACGGAACTCGTTACAGAGATACCACGTTGTTTCTCGATTTCCATCCAGTCGGATACGGCGTGTTTTGCAGTTTTACGAGACTTTACGGAGCCTGCTAAGTGAATAGCACCACCATATAATAGTAATTTTTCCGTTAATGTTGTTTTACCCGCATCCGGGTGAGATATGATTGCAAACGTACGACGACGTTGTACCTCTTCTAAAAATGTCATGATTCACCTCTATTAATATGTTGTGAAAGCAGATAAATCTTTAGGCTCTACTTTCACAGTCTATATATCGTAAAAATTATACATGATTTTTCTAGTTATGACCACTAAATTGTAGTATAATGAGATTTCATAGAACGGCTTGGGGTTAGCCGTTATCTTCAGGTTAAGGAGGGGATCCATGCGGTTATTTATTGCAGAAAAGCCATCCATGGCTCGCGAAATCAGTAAATGCTTACCAGAAAATAAGAATATCCAAAAACGGAATGGTTATTTTATCCAAGGGGATGATGTGGTGACTTGGGTAGTAGGTCATGTACTGCATCAGGCTGAGCCCGGAGATTACGATGATAAATATATCCGTTGGCGTCCTCAAGATTTGCCTATCGTGCCAGCTGAGTGGAAATTGCTTGTCACAGATAGCAGCCGTCAACAGTTTGAGATTGTAAAAGACCTTATCGACAAAGCTGATGTCATCGTCAACGCAGGTGACCCGGATCGGGAAGGGCAACTCTTAGTTGATGAAGTTTTGTACTATGTAGGTAATACAAAACCAGTACAGCGTATTCTATTAAATGCCCTCGATGAAAAATCCATTCGTTCCGCTCTTGATGATTTGAGAGATAACAAGGACTTTCACAATCTATATCAATCTGCATTGGCAAGAGCACGGGCAGACTGGCTCATTGGGATGAATTTATCTCGGGCCTATACATTATCTGAACGTTATAAAGGTCATAAGGTAACATTGCCAATTGGTCGTGTAAAGACGCCAACGTTAGCTCTTGTTGTACGTAGAGAACGAGAGTTAGCTGCATTTAAACCAGTAGACTATTTTACTGTAAAGGTATTATATAACCATCCTAATGGGGTGTTTTGGGCGACTTGGCAGCCTACAGACGAACAAAAGGGGCTTGACCCAGATGGACGACTCATTAATAAAGCTATTGCTGATGAATTAGTAGAATGTTTACAAGCTGGACCAGACGGTTTTATTAAAGGTGTTACAAAGTCTAAGAAAAAAGATGTACAACGATTGCCTTTATCCTTATCATCCTTACAAGTATTGGCAGGTAAAGCCTTTTCTTATGATCCACAGACTGTACTTGATACAGCGCAAAAATTATACGAAAAGAAATTAACTACCTATCCACGTTCTGATTGTGAATATTTACCACCCAATCAATATGATGATCGCAATGCAATCCTCAACAATCTACAAAATGCAGGTGATGAGAGATTAGCACAGTGGGCTGCCGATGCAGATCGTTCTATTAAGAGCCGTGCTTGGAATGAAAAGAAAATTACCGCCCATCATGCTATTATTCCTACAACGGTGGCTTGCAATATAAATAGTTTGTCCCAAGAGGAGCGAAATATTTATTTCCTCATCAGTCAAGCTTATATTGCGCAATTTTATGGGGAGCATATTTACGAGCAAACTAAAATTGTAGTAGAACAAAGTAAGGAAGAGTTTGTAGCTAATGGTCGTGTAGTTATCGAAGAAGGATGGAAATTGCTTTATAAACGACATAAGTCTAAATCTACGACGGACAATGACGAGCCCGATCTAACCGATGAGCGTGGGGCTGAATCAGACCCTAAAAAAGAGGTTATTGAAGAAACGGACCACTTGCCAGCGGTTAAAAAGAACGATACTGTTTTATATACGGATTCTTCTATAGAGTCTAAACAAACGAAACCACCATCCCGTTTTACGCCGTCCACATTACTACAAGCGATGAAGGAAATTCATAAATTCGTAAAAAATGAAGACTTGAAAAAGCAATTAAAGGCTGTATCTGGTATTGGTACAGAAGCAACTCGGGCAAACATTATTGATGAGCTTATCAGTCGAGACTTTATGAAAACGTCAGGGAAGAAGCAAGTCTTATCTCCAACGGAAACGGGCTATCTCTTAGTAGATGCTCTGCCAGAAGAGCTGCTTTATCCTGATGAAACAGCTGTTTGGGAAGAACGCTTAGCACTTATGAGCGAAGGAGAGGATACATTAGATTCCTTCTTAGCGGATCAAATTAAGTTTTTAAAATTATTAATTGATAAACTTGGTTTTGATAAAGTAGTAAGCTCTGATCAAATGATGCCCAATGTGGTGCGAACTATAACGAGTCAAAATCGTAAGCGCCCTATGGATAGTGAAAGCGTAGACTTGTCTTCCTTACCTGTATGTCCTAAATGTAAAAAAGGACGTTTGCAACAGCGGAATGGTAAATTTGGTGCCTTTTTAGGGTGCACGAATTATCCTACGTGTAAACATACTCAGCCAGTAGAAGGGGATACTTCTAGTGTTGAAGGTAATATTGAAGTATCTGATGAAGATAAACAATATAAATGCCCTAGATGTAACGTAGGTTACTTTGTGAAACAAGAGGTGAGAGGTCGAACAAACTGGATTTGTAGCAATCGATCTCAATGTAAGACCCAATGTTCTGATGTAGATGGGGTACCGAGCATTTATGCCAACAAATAAAGTAACCAATAAAAGGTAACTTATTATCGGTAAATATATATAATCGAATATAGATTATTGTAAAGTTTTTAGTTATCTAAGATTACCAAGAAACAACTATTTTTACAGTGATAATAAAAAGACGCGTACAGCTTAGCTGTGCGCGTCTTTTTTTGAAACTGTTCTTGTAGAAGAAAAATTGCTTCATTTAGTTTAGGATATTAAGCTGAATTTTATCTGCGTTTGCCACGACGACCAGTTTGGGAGGTAGAAGCACGGCGTTGGCGTGTATTGGAGCCTTTATGGCCTCGTGCTTTGTGAGCTTTAGCCTTAGTGGATTGGTAAGTGCTTGTAATCTTAGGTTTACTAGCTAATTTTGTGCGTTTTGGAGCAGTGCTAGCATTGCCCTTAGTTTTGATCTGACCATCCTTAGTATATTTTGTAAGTGTAGCTTGGATAGCTCGTTCGATGCGTCGTAACCATGATTCGTCTTGTGGTGTCGCAAAGGTTACAGCCACGCCAGAGTTACCAGCACGACCTGTACGGCCAATGCGGTGGATGTAGTAATCTACATCGCGAGGTACGTCGTAATTATATACATGTGTGATACCTTCGATGTCGATACCGCGAGCCGCAATATCGGTAGCCACTAAGATTTGTGTTTTAGCTTTTGCAAAGTCTCGCAGAATTTGTGTGCGACGACCTTGTGTCAAGTCACCGTGCATTTCTGCTATATTGAGCCCCGCTGCAGTTAATTCGTAGGATAAACGAATGGCACCTTCCCGTTTATTACAGAAAACTATAGCTAAAAACGGATTATCATCTTCAATCATTTTGATGAGCCGTTGTGTTTTTTCTTCAGGATTCATCATATACACTCGTTGATCAATTGATTCGAGAGTGATGTGTTTTCCTTCTGCCGTTACTGAAACGGGTTTAGACATATATGCCTTTGCGAGATTTCGGATTTTATCTGGAATTGTAGCGGAGAATAGTAATAGTTGTCTATTGGCATCTGTTTGGCCGATGAGATTTTCGATATCTGGTAAGAAGCCCATGTGAAGCATTTGGTCTGCTTCATCTAGTACAACACGACGAATACAGTCTAGATGGAGAGAACCGCGCTTTGCATGATCCAATAGACGACCAGGTGTACCTAAGATGACTTGAGGTCGGCGGCCTAACTGTTGTAACTGTGCCTCGATTGTTTTGCCGCCGATAAGAGGGAGGATATCTACATTTAAAATAGAACCTATTTCCTTCGCTTCATCGGAAATTTGTTTAATTAGTTCTCGTGTAGGCGCAATGATAAGCACTTGTTCTTGATGAACATCAGTATGTACACGTTGTAGAATTGGCAGTAAGAATGCTAGTGTTTTCCCCGTGCCGGTTTGAGCTTTGGCTATGACATCATTCCCTTTAAAGACGACAGGAATGGATTGTTCTTGAATTGGCGTAGGCTCCTTTATACCTTGTTTTTGTAGGGCTTGGATAAGTTCATCACAAACACCTAAAGATTTAAAAGATTTCATGAATCGTCCTTTCTATAATACATATTATATTAATTATAACGTATGCACATATTAGGGGCAAATGAATTGAACTTGGAAGATGTATAGTCTTAACATACTCTAGGCTCAATAAATATTATAGTATTTTGGGTATATTTTTTTGATAATATATGGAAAAATACTGATATAACTAAGTAAAATGAGAAATGAAAATATTAAAATAGCTACATTTAAACTGTTTATAAACTATTAATTGAGAATGTGAGAGTATTTGTAAATGATAATCTTAATAGAGTTTATTGATTACAGTATCTAAATATATAGCTATGAAATATTAAATTTCAGCTAGTATTCAGTATTTTATTAGATAATTATATAGATAATCTCATATTAAATATGATAATAAAATATAGATATGAGATAAAAAATAACCATAAAAATGATAATAATTGTTGAAATTAATGCTTGATTTGATATAATAATTTAAGATATTAATACGCATTATTATTTGGTGTGTTTAATATGAGGTTGTTAGGTACAATAATTAGGAGGTGTCGTATGGCTATCAAAAAGTTAAAAGACATGAAACCAGGTGAGTCTGGTCTTATTGTTGCACTACATGGCAGTGGCAATGTTAAGCATCGTCTAATTGACATGGGTCTTGTAAATGGTACAAAAATCCATGTTATGAAGTTTGCCCCTTTGGGGGATCCGGTGGAAATCAAAGTAAAAAACTTTGAATTAGCACTTCGTACAAGCGAAGCTGGCATGATTGATGTAGAGGTTCAATAGGAGGTTCACATGGCAGAGAATGGGCAAATTCGCATTGCCTTAGCAGGTAACCCTAACTGTGGTAAAACTACAATGTTTAACAATATCACAGGGGCGAAGCAACACGTTGGTAACTATGCCGGCGTTACAGTAGAAAAAAAGGAAGGCCATACGAACTTTGATGGCCATGAGTTATTGTTTATTGACTTACCAGGTACATATAGCTTAACTGCACGTTCCTTGGATGAGTTAGTAGCGCGTAATGTTATCGTAAATGATAACCCAGATGTTATTGTTAATGTTCTTGATGCATCTAACTTGGAACGTAACTTATATTTAGCTGCACAATTATTGGAACTTGAAAAGCCAATGGTTATTGCTCTAAACATGGCTGACGTTGCTGAAGAAATGGGCATCAAATACGACCTAAAAAAAATGGCAGAAATGACAGGGGCTACAATTGTTAGCACAGTAGGTCGTACAAACATTGGTACAAAAGACTTGTTAGAAGCAACAATTAGTGTAGCTGCTTCTCAAAAAGCTCCTGGTGTAACAATTAACTATGGTGATTTGTTAGAAGGTAAAATTAGTGAGCTTGTAGAATTGCTAAAACAAGCGGGCACTGTTACATATCCACTTCGTTGGATTGCTGTTAAGTTGTTAGAAAAAGATGCTGACGTTATTGGCAAAGTTATGCGCTTTGATAATACGGAAGCTGTTATTCAAAAGGCTGAAGCTATTCGTGAAGAAATTAAGGATCAAGTTGATCTTGATATTGTCTTCCAAGAATATCGTCACCGCTTTGCAGTAGAAGTATATAATACATGTTTAACACAAGCGCCAACTCAATTGGAAACACGCTCTGACCGTTATGACAAAATCTTAACGCATCGAATTTGGGGCTTACCAATCTTCATGGTTGTTATGTACTTATTGTTTGCGTTCGTTAACTTCGTTGGTGGTATTCCTCAAGGTTGGATCGAGGATGGTTTCGCTGCATTACAAGCTTATGCGGTTCAGACTATTCCAGAGGGCCAATTACAGTCACTCGTATCTGATGGTATTATTGCCGGCGTAGGTGCGGTACTTTCATTCTTACCATTAATTTTATTACTCTTCCTTGGCATTTCTTTCTTGGAAGATACAGGTTATATGGCTCGTGCAGCCTTCGTTATTGACCGTGTAATGCGCGCATGTGGCTTACATGGTAAATCCTTTATTCCTTTATTATTGGGTTTCGGTTGTTCCGTACCATCCGTAATGGGTGCCCGTATCCTCGACAACTACAAGGATCGAATGGTTACGATTTTGATTACACCATTCATGAGTTGTTCTGCACGTTTGCCAGTGTATATCTTATTTGCAAATGCGTTCTTCCCAAATGGTTGGGATAGTACTTTAGTTGTATTCTCTGTATACTTCTTGGGTATCATCTTCGGTATTATCTTTGCAAAAATTTTCCGTAAGTTCTTATTTGCTGGTGAAGCAGAACCATTTGTAATGGAATTACCTCCATATCATTTGCCTACATTGAAAGCTACATGGATGCACATGTATGAACGTGCTAAATTGTACATCATTAAAGCCGGTACTTTCATTATGGCTGCTTCCATCTTGATTTGGTTCATCACTGCATATCCAATGGATGTAGAATACTCCAAAGATTATGATGCAGTGAAAGAACAAGTTGCTCAAGAGTATGAAGTAAAAGATGCAGCTACATTATCTCAATTCGGTATTGCTACAGATGACCAAAAAGATGCAGTTGATAAAATTGTTGAAGATATGAAATCTACTGTACAAGATGCTACTGATGCTGCTAAGCAAGCAGGAGAAGATGAACCTGAAGTAGCAGTAGAGGATGATTCTGAAGCACCTGAATTATTCAATGATATTAAAGATGAAAATAAAGACTTGTTCCCAGCAGCATGGGCAATGTATAAAAACAGTGCTAACTTAGATGCTGAAAATGACAAACTTGATAAAGAACAAGCTGCTGAAAAAATTGAACAATCCTATGCAGCATCCTTTGGTAAAGCAATCAACCCAGTACTTGAACCATTGGGCTTCGACTGGAAAATGGGCTTATCTCTCGTAGCTGGTTTAGCGGCTAAAGAGGTAGTAATTTCTACATTGGGTACAGTATATGCAGTAGGTGGTGATGATAAAAATCCAGCTCCATTGACTGATTACTTACAAAATGATCCAAACTTCTCACCATTGATTGCATTAACAATGATGTTGTTCGTATTAATTTACCCACCTTGTTTGGCAACATTAGCTGTTATCAAACGTGAAACAGGTTCTTGGAAATGGGTTGCATTCATGTTCTGCTATGAAAATACATTTGCATGGATTGCATGTTTCATCTTCTATAACATAGGTCGCGCATTAGGTTTCTAATCTAAAATCGCTAAATAGGAGAGTTTAGCCACTTTTAGATTCTTTAAACAAAAATGAATTTAAAAATTGCGATTTTGTTATAAGTAATTTAAAAATAATACTTGATAATTATCAATATTCGTGGTTAAATGATAATGAGAAAAGGGAAATATCCTTTAGATATTGCTTTTATCTTGTTTATCACTAATACACATATTATAATTTAGTAGATATTGAGAAAGAGGCATAATAATGGATAATCTTGTTATAGGACTCATAGTTGTATTAGCATTAGCTTATATCGGTAATAAATTTTACAAACAAATGTCTGGTAAAGGTGGCTGCGGCTGTGGTGGCGGTAGCTCCAAGTCTGGCTCTAAAAAATCTTCTGGTTGCGGTGGTAACTGCAGCTGTGATGGTTCCAATAAAGCACTAGGCATTAAACGTACTGCTAAGTAAGCTAATACGAATTCTGAATTTGAATGAGGGGTCTCTATAATGGCTCCTCTTTTCAAATATAGTAATTAAATTTTTTATCATATTTAGTAGAAAGGAATATTATCATGTTCAACATCGATCAAAAAAATCTTAAAAACGCTAACTTATTCGCAGCAGGTCTTGCATTGGGTACTGTAGGTCTTAAAGTATTAACTTCTAAAGATGCTAAAAAAGTATATGCTGGTATCGTAGCAGCTGGTCTTCGCGCTAAAGAAACTGTATTAGAAACAGCTGAAAAAGTACAAGCATCCGCATCTGATGTATTGGCAGAAGCTCAAGAAATCAACGAAGCACGCAACGAAGAAATCTTTGAAGAAAACAAATAATTAGAGGATTGCACATATGTTACAATTTTCTGTAGTAAAAAAACTCAGAAATCGCTTGCATGTTAAGGTAACTGGTCATCACTTTACAGAGGCTGAAGCAGCTTATGTAGAGGATACATTACTCCTTAATGATGCAATTGTAGATGTAACCTTCTACACTCGTAGCAGTCAAATCGCCATTAAACATACTGGCGATGTTGATGCTGTGCGTGATGCAGTGCTAGGTCTACGCGATTTAGATTTGTCTGAAGCTCCTGCTTTAAACGAATATTCTCCTCGCTTGGTAAATAAAAAATACCGTGAAATGATGATCAACCGTACTGCACTTTACTTAGGTAAAAAAGCAGTGCTTCCTGCGCCTATTGCAGCTGCATGGGCTTGGTTTGATGGTATTAAATTTATTGGTAAGGCTATTAAAACATTGTGGCAACGTAAGTTAACTGTCGAAGTACTTGATGGTGTAGCTATTGGTGCTGCATTACTTCAAAAGGATTACCCTACAGCTGGCGCTGTTATGTACCTATTAGGTATTGGTGATATCTTAGAAGAATGGACTCACCGTAAATCTGTATTAAATCTCGCTCAAAGCATGTCCTTGAACGTAGATAAAGTATGGGTTTTAGTTGATGACATTGAAGTGAGCAAGCCAGTTAACGAAGTTGTGGCAGGTGATCAAATTATTATTCGCCAAGGCGAAGTGATTCCTTTGGATGGCGTCGTTATCGATGGTGTTGTTCTTGTTAATGAAAGCTCCATGACTGGTGAACCAGAAGCGGTTCGTCGCGATCAAGACAGTTCTGTATATGCAGGTACTGTTGTTGAAGACGGTAAAGCTATTGTAGAAGTACGTAGTACATCCAAAACATCTCGTTACGAAAAAATCGTTAACCTCATTGAAGAGTCTGAACAAATGAAATCCGGTATGGAACAACAAGCATACCGCATGGCAGATAAATTAGTTCCAATTAGCTTTATTGGTGCTGGTTTAACATATTTGTTGACTCGAAATGTAATGAAAGCATTGTCTTTCGTTATGGTTGACTTCTCTTGTGCTCTAAAATTATCCATTCCATTAGCAGTACTTTCCGCTATGCAAGAAGCATCTAAACGCGGTATCACTGTTAAAGGTGGTAAGTTCTTAGAACAAATTGCACAAGCAGATATGATTGTGTTCGATAAAACTGGTACTCTTACAAAAGCAGAACCTGAGTTTGAACAAATCATCCCGTTCAACGGTCATGATGCAGATGAAATGTTGAAATTAGCTGCATGTATTGAGGAACATTTCCCTCACTCCATGGCAAAAGCAATTGTACGCGCTGCTAAGGATCATGACTTGCCTCACAAGGAAATGCACTCCGACGTAGAATACGTTGTAGCTCATGGTATTGCATCTAAAGTTGGTCGCTACCGTGTACGCATTGGTAGTGCTCACTACATCTTTGATGATGAAAAGACAAAAATTCCTGCAGATGAACAAGAAAAATTCAACAATTTACCAAATTCATCTTCACATATTTACCTCGCTATTGGAGGTACACTAGCAGCGGTTATTTGTATTAAAGACCCTGTTCGTGAGGAAGCAAAACAAGTTATAGCTGATTTACACACATTGGGTATTAAAAAGGTTGTCATGATGACTGGCGACTCCAAACGTAATGCACAACGTGTAGCTGACGAACTCGGCATCGATGAATTGCATGCTGAAGTATTGCCAGAAGATAAAGCAGCTTATGTAAAACAAGCAAAAGCTGAAGGCTATACTGTTATGATGGTAGGGGATGGTATTAACGATTCCCCAGCAATTTCTGAAGCACATGTTGGTATCGCTATGAATGAAGGCGCACCAATCGCTCAAAAAATTGCAAATGTTACTATTTCTTCCGATCATCTACAAGCTCTTGTAGATTTACGCCGCATTTCTATGGCATTGATGAAACGTATCAAAGCTAATTACAATGGTATCGTTGGTTTCAACGGTGCTCTTGTAGGTGGTGGCGTACTCGGTATTATGCCGCCAAGCCAAACAGCATGGTTGCATAATCTATTCACATTGGGTATCGGCTTAGAAAGCATGACTCCATTGTTGAAAAAAGAAGAACCAAAGGACGCTGTTCCTACAATTGATGTAACAGCTGACTCTGTAGTAGCTTAATTAGAAACCTCCATATAAGGTATTCATTTACCTATATGGAGGTTTTTCTTTTTTGATGACATTTATCTATGATTATTGTAAAATACAAAGAGATTACATATCATAGGAGATCTTTATGAACACATTAATGGATATTTGTAAAAGATCCATCTACTTGAATCTATTTATTGTAGTCATTCCTATTATTGCGTATATGATTCATAATGGATCGAGTGCGATGGTAGCACTTGTATGGTATTTGCTTTTATCCCTAATTATGCCTTGGGCATATTTATCATTTAAAAGTAGTACCTTTGGAGATGGTAAATCGATTAGCCGTATTGCTTATGTTGTAAGTTGGATTATAATCCACGGCATTAGCTATAAAGGTATTTTTCTCGGTGTAGATTTATCGATGTTATGGGGCTGGCCTACAGCAGGCCGAGATGTAGCTTTCTTAGTAGCTATGTATATCGGTGTCACTATTAGCTTGATTCTAGCGTATGGTCTTACTCGCTTAGTGGGAGGCCGTAATGAATAAGAGTTTCTGGTTATTTACCGTTGTTTGCGCTTTATTTGTAAGTGCTGTAACAACAGTTCTTTCCTTGAGTGGAGCATTAGCGTTACCTATATTAGTATTCCCTGTATTGTCTCTTGTAATACCACTCATGGTGCGTAGACTTAAGAATGCTAAATTTAACGACGACCTACCATTGAGTATGGGCTATCATGCATATAGTTGGGCTTGGTGGACAGTATTTTCATTTCTTCATACGCCATTTAGCTTTACAACAGAGAATGGAATTGTAACAGCATTGCTTCTATTCGTGGTGTATTTTATCGTTCAAGTGCTCATTGAACTTTGTGGTCTGTTAGCAACTAAGTTTTTTGATCGAAAACATCGATGGGGCATGGTAGATGAAGCCCTTGATATAATCGGGTATACTATACCAATCCCATTTTTATACATTGGTTCGCTTTTGTATATTGATTTACAGGATCCGATGGTATACTTCATGTATGCATCATCAATGAATGTGAATATATTATTTGCTGAACTTGTATTATTACTAGTTTCTTTGTTGGTATTTGTATTTTATTTATATCCAAGAGATATAGCATATAGAGGTATACGATTATTTCGCATTGTTTTAACCGCTGCTTTATGGCTTGCTATGAATGCCCATATTTTATACGGTGGTTATATTCCAGAATTTATTGTATCTTTAGTTCCCACCGTTTTCCCAACGTATCAAGGTAATCCGCTCGTGTTTGTTACTCCCACTTTATTAGAAGCTGGTATGACAGGTATAGCGGTGATTATAGGCGCATTGGTAGAACGTGGTATAATTTCACGACGCCGTGAACGTATTTAATTTCTAGTTTCGACTTATATCCGTAAGGAATGAGAACGAAGGAGGATCTATGAACAACATTGAACGTCCAGTGGATGATAACTCAACTGTATCAATCCACGACAATGAAAAACTGAAGCAAGTTGAACGTAAAGAGGCCAAAAAAGAGAAGAAAAGTGGCATTACGATTCGAGAATTGACAATTATTGGTCTACTAGCAGGTATCACTATTGCATTAGGGCTTTCTGGTTATGGTATTATTCCATTAGGACCGCTAAATGTAACAACTTTACATGTACCAACTCTAATTGGTGCTATTGTAGAAGGACCAAAAGTGGGGGCCTTTGTTGGCTTTATCTTTGGTTGCTATAGTTTGTGGCAAAATATTACAGCTCCTAATATTTTATCCCCACTATTTATTAATCCAATCATTTCCGTATTACCGCGTATACTTTTCCCAGTATTAGCATATTTGGTATATCTATTATTGTGGAAAGCACCGCAAGGTCCGCGTATTATTGTTTCTGCTTTTATGGGGACTGTATTTCATACGATCATGGTTATGGGATTAATCTTCTTACTCTATGCAGATATGTTTGCTCTTAAAATGAATCTTAGTCCAGATCAAGTATTAGGCTCTATTGTATTCTTGTCTGTTACACATGGTATTCCAGAAGCAGTTTTTGCTGCTGTAATTGTAACACCAGTGGCAATGGCTTTACGAAAAGTATTGCGTAAGGATGCTCCTAAGAAAACTAAAGGTGAAGCTATGCGAGACGCAAAAGTTACAGACCATCAATTAGGAGAAACTGAAGTGGTAGAAACCAAATAAGCTGAAGTTGTAGACGAAAATATAACGAAATAGTATTTTACAGGCTTTTTATAAATATGATAAAATAAATATCATTCGATAAGTATTGAGGAGGATAATCATGGCTAAACGTATTCGTACTATCAACACTGAATCCTTACAAAAAACTGCTAAAACTGGCGGTTGTGGGGAATGTCAAACATCTTGCCAATCCGCTTGTAAAACAAGCTGCACAGTTGGTAACCAAGTTTGCAAACAAAAATAATGAAGAGGCTCGCTTAGCGGGCCTTTTTTATTTATGTTTTAAAGACATACATTGTATAGTATATCTTTATGACTCTTTTTATAACGTTTAGTGTGGAAATGTGGTACAATTATCTAGAAAGTTCTATATACTAGAGCTTTTACCATACAAATCAATTGGAGGTACCATGTTAGAATTAAAACCAATGATCCATAAGTTTCGGATGAAGGATAACTATTACTGCTTAGACGTAAATAGCGGTATTATCCATGTTATCGACGAACTCATCGATAGAGTTCTTGACATATATGATGGCACTAATCGCGATGCTGTACATGCTGCGTTAGATGCTAAAGAAGATGCAGTAGAACTAGATGAGATTATGGACGAGTTAGATGAGCTCATCAAAGCGGAGCAATTATTTGCACCGATGAGTAAAGAGTTTAAACTTGTAGTAGGTGAGAAACCTATTGTTAAGGCATTATGCTTAAATATTGCTCATGATTGTAACTTAGCATGCAAATATTGCTTTGCTAGTCAAGGTGATTACGGCGGTGTTAAACGAGAATTGATGAGCTTTGATGTAGCAAAACGAGCTGTGGACTTTCTTATTAAAATGAGTGGACCTCGCCAACATTGTGAAATTGACTTTTTCGGTGGTGAGCCATTGTTGAACTGGGATGTTGTTAAGCAAACGGTTGAATACATTGAATCCATTCAAGAAAAGCACAACAAAATCTTCAAACTTACATTGACCACGAATGGTATGCTTTTAACACAAGATAAAATTGATTATGTGAATGAGCATAAGATGAGTCTTGTATTATCTTTGGATGGTCGTGAATCCGTTCATAATGCGATGCGACCTGTAGCGGGTAGTGGTGCTGAATCCTATAAATATATTGCAAAGAATCTTGTCAATGCTGTAAAACAGCGTCACGGTCTTGAATACTATGTACGTGGTACGTATACACATAAAAACTTAGACTTTACTAAAGACGTTATGGCAATGTCTGATCTCGGCTTTGAGCATTTGTCCATGGAGCCTGTTGTCGGTGAAGAAGGGGACTATGTACTTCGTGAAGAAGATTGGCCAGCTTTAGAGAAAGAATATGAAAAACTAGCAGATATTTATTTACAACGCCAGTTAGAAGGCTGGGGTGAGAAGTTTAACTTCTTCCACTTCCGCATGGATTTATATCGTGGGCCATGTATGGCGAAACGCCTTCGAGGTTGTGGGGCAGGTCATGAATATATGGCGATTGTACCAAATGGTGATATTTATCCATGCCATCAATTTGTAGGCAAAGATGGATACGTGCTTGGTAATGTGTATGATGGTTTACAAAATACAGAGATTCCTAAAGATTTCCGTAATACACATGTATTCTCTAAGCCAATTTGTGCTGAATGTTGGGCGAAATTCTTCTGTTCCGGTGGCTGTCATGCTAACAACATTACATTGGGTGGCGATCTAGAGACACCTTATGAATTTGGTTGTCGTTTACAGAAGAAACGTATTGAATGTGCTATCATGATTCAAGCTGAATTAGAACAAGCTGGTATTGATGGCAGTATTCCTGTTGCATTAGGTTAATTACACTTGATTCTCCGAGTATAGTAGGAGTTTATATGAAACAAAATAGTAATCAAACTACAGAACGCTGGGGAATTCGCTATACCGGTATAGTTCAAGGGGTCGGATTCCGACCCCTTGTTTCTATGTTGGCCCATTCTCTAGGATTAACAGGTTTTGTATATAATGATAGTCAAGGCGTGTATGTTGAAGTTCAAGGTTTTCTAGGTGAATTGCAGTTATTTTTAGATGCTGTTCAAGAGGAGCAACCTCGTTTATGTCGTATTACTAGTCAAACTGTACAGCATCTTACACTTAATATGCATGAAAGTGATTTTGTTGTGCAGGCATCCCCTTTAGGTGAATCCGTGAGTACCTTTATTAGTGCTGATACTGCGCCTTGTAATGATTGCCTTAAAGAGTTACAACAAGATAAACGTAGAAAGGAATATCCTTTCATCAATTGTACAAATTGCGGACCAAGGTATACGATAATCAAATCTTTGCCCTATGATCGAGAACGGACGACGATGAATGAGTTCCCCATGTGTGAAGATTGTAAGGCTGAATATGAAGATATAGAGGGGCGTCGTTATAGAGCTGAACCAAATGCATGCACTTATTGTGGGCCTTGGTATACTTTATACAAGCCAAATCGCACGGCTGTAGATACGGTAAATGTATGGAATACTACGCGGGAATTGATCAATGAAGGTAATATTATCGCCATAAAAGGTGTAGGAGGGTATCATCTTGTTTGCGATGCTAGAAATGACGCTGCTGTACAACGATTACGTAAGCGGAAGAATAGACCGCATAAACCATTAGCAATAATGGTGGGATCTCTAGATATGGCGATTGAGTTAGTACATATTAACGATGTAGAACTAGATGTATTAACGGGGATGGAACGTCCTATTGTGTTATTAGAAAGGAATCATAATAGTTCTGTTCGGTTAAGTCCTCACGTTGCACCTGACAATCATATGTTGGGTGTGATGTTGCCTTATTCACCAATGCATGAGGTGTTATTGCCCTCTGATGCAGCCTGGGTTATGACCAGTGGTAACAGAAGTGGTGATTCCGTATTATATAATGACGACCAAGCGTTTAATGAACTAGGTGAGGTAGCAGACTATTTCCTCGTTCATAATCGTGAAATCTATGCTCCTCTTGATGATTCTGTGGTGGTGGTCATCAATAATAAACCTCGATTTATTCGTCGCAGTCGTGGCTATGTACCTGAGCCAATTCATTGTGACTGTTTAGAACAAACTTCGATATTAGCTATGGGCAGTGATTTGAAAAATGCGTTTGCTGTGAATAAAGGTAGTGAAGCTCTTGTAGGACCCCATATTGGAGATTTAGAGAATGCATCTACTCATAAAACCTTAGAATGGACCATTGAGCGATATAAAAATTTATTTTCTATACAACCAGAAAAGATTATTATAGATAGTCATCCCCAGTTTTTCTCTTCTCGGTTAGGTGAAAGAATAGGTGAAAGTTTCCATCTTTCTGTTATACCTGTTCAGCATCATCATGCTCATATAGCGTCTGTTATGGCAGAACACAATTTAAGGGGGCTGGTACTAGGAATTGCTATGGATGGTACTGGCTATGGACCAGATGGGACTATATGGGGGGGGGAATTTCTCCTTTGTAAAGGCAATCAATATCAGAGATTGGCACATATTCATGCGGCTCCATTGCCTGGTGGAGAAAAGGCTGTTTCTGAACCCTGGCGACAAGCCTTATGGTATATTCGTAATTATTATGGCGATGATATCCCTTTTGTATATAAAGAGTGGATGAAAGAACTTCCAAAGGGATGGGAAATTTTAGATAAAGCATTACAATCTACGATGCCCATGATTCAAGCTACAAGCTGTGGGCGATTATTTGATACTGTAGGTGCTTTATTAGGTCTTGGTATGGTCCATAGTTATGATGCACAAATTGCCATTTCCTTAGAAACTCTATGTGGTGATGAAAAAGGATCACTACTTGCTTACAATTATGACGGACATATTCTTGATTTTACACCTACAGTTCAATCTATTATGGATGGCGTTGTTCGTGGTGAATGTCGAGCTCATTTAGCCGCTTCATTTCATAAAACAATGGCAATCGCACTATGCGAAACGGCTGCAGACTTGATGGAGCGATATAATATTAGTGATGTGGCTATGTCTGGTGGTGTATTTCAAAATCGTAAACTATTAGAATTTATATATAAGACGTGGCATATAGGTAATTTATATATGAATGAAGCGGTTCCCTCTAATGATGGTGGACTTGCTTTAGGACAACTGTGGTTAGGAAATCAATTATAAATTGTCATATAGCTCTTATTCTTAGATAAATTTATTTAGTAATGTCCTGAATATTGTTTAATCTATGTGAGTGCCATAGCTAGTTTAAGTTCTAGTTGTTTGTGCACACTATCACTAAATAATGAGTGTAACTGTGATACAATAATATTAATTTTATTCATATATTTCGGAGCTGTTTTATTGAAGTAAATGTATATAAAACTTGTTATAAATGATATAGATAAGGAGATAATATGTGCTTAGCTGTACCAGCGCAATTGATTGCTGTGAATGATGCTATTGGTACCGTTGAATTGACAGGTGCTACCCGTGACTGCAGCTTGCTCCTCGTACCAGATGCAAAGGTCGGGGACTGGTTGTTAGTTCATGCAGGTTTTGCTGTACAAATTGTTGATGAAGAAGAGGCTCAAAAAACATTAGAGGCCTTTAAGGAGTTAGAAGAACTTGAAGAAGCTTACTTTGCAGGAAAAGCAGCACACAGCTGATGCTTTGTTAAGGCGCATCAATGCGCTTCATAAGCCCGGTGAAACTGTGCGGCTTATGGAGGTTTGTGGTACGCATACAGTATCGATTTTCCGAGAAGGTCTTCGTCAATTATTGCCAAGTGGCATAGAACTTGTTAGTGGACCAGGATGTCCAGTATGTGTAACTGATCAAACCTATATGGATAAGGCTTTAGCCTATGCAGAACGTGAGGATGTTATTATTGCTACCTTTGGGGATATGTTAAAGGTTCCAGGTAGCTATAGTAGTCTCAATGAAGCTCAAACAAAAGGAGCTCATATCCATGTTATTTATACGCCTTTAGAGGTAATAGAACTTAGCAAAAAATATTCAGAAAAGAAAATAGTATTCTTAGCTATTGGCTTTGAAACGACTATTGCGATTATATGTGCTACTGTGAAAGCCGTTCACGCAGCAGGACTTAAGAATGTATTCTTTTTAGTATCTCATAAATTAGTGCCTCCAGCATTGCGTGCACTATTAGATAAACAAGAAGGTCATATCGATGGATTTATTTTACCTGGCCATGTGAGTGTTATTATTGGTGAAGAACCATACCGATTTTTGCCCAAAGAATACGGTATTCCATCTTGTATCGCTGGCTTTGATGGCTTAGAAATATTGTCTGCCATAGCTAATATTTTAGAGCAACGTGAGTCTGGTAATATTGTGGTGGGCAATACGTATCATTCTGTAGTTATGCAGAAGGGAAACCCTGTAGCCCAAGCTATGATCGAGGAAGTATATGAAGTATGCGATGATGTATGGCGTGGTATTGGTGTGATTCCTAACTCTGGTTTAGCATTAAAGGGTGAGTATGCAGCTTATGATGTAGAGCTTGTCCTTCCTATTAACTTGGATAAACCATCTCTTGATCCTAAAGGCTGTCAATGTGGACGTGTTTTGCAAGGCCTTATTAAACCGAGTGAATGTCCGTTATTTGGTAAAAGCTGTACCGCAGATCATCCGGTGGGTGCCTGTATGGTATCTGTAGAGGGTAGCTGTGCTGCATGGTATAAATATGGTTATTCTAGTGGTGGATCGACGTGGGAGGATTAATATGGAACGAGTTCGCTTAGTCCATGGTAATGGTGGACGATTTAGTCATGAGTTGACGGACCGTTTTATTTTGAAATATTTTACAAATGATTTATTGGCGCCCCTACACGATGGTGCCCAGTTTCCTGTTACAGCCGGGCGCATGGCCTTCTCTACAGATTCTTATGTGGTGCAACCTGCGTTCTTTCCTGGTGGTAATATTGGCAAGTTGGCTGTTTGTGGAACTGTGAATGATTTAGCCATGAATGGCGCGATACCTCAATATTTAAGTTGTGGTCTTATTTTAGAAGAAGGTTTGGCCTTTGAAGAGCTAGATGAAATTCTTCGCACTATGTCAGAAATGGCAAAAGCCGCAAATGTTCAAATTGTTACAGGTGATACAAAGGTCGTTAAAAAGGGCGAAGTAGATAAAATCTACATTAATACTGCTGGTATTGGCATGATTCCAGATGGAATAGATATTGGTCCACATCGTGTGAAAGCAGGGCTAGATATCATTTTGTCAGGTGCTATTGGAGATCACTCCATTGCCGTTATGGGGCAACGGTTTGGGTTAGATTTATCTGACTCCTTAACAACTGACTGTGCACCACTAAATAAGATGGTTCAAGCAGTATTAGATAAAGTAGGAACTCAAGTTGCTTTGTTGAGAGATCCCACTCGTGGTGGCCTAGGTACCGTTTTAAAAGAGATCGCTGATCAGAGTCAAGTAGGCATTAAAGTTGAAGAAACGGCCATACCTATTCATGAAGAAGTGCAGTCAGTATGTAATATATTGGGGTATGACCCTTTATATTTAGCGAATGAAGGGAAAGTAGTTCTTATCGTTGAACCATCTGTTACGGACGAAGTTCTCAAGATTCTTCATAGTTTTGAAGAGGGAAGCGAAGCAGTTTTAATTGGTAAAACTTTAGATAAAAATATTGGTAAGGTTGGTCTACAAACGGCTATTGGAGGTGTTCGTTTGATTGATTTATTAGGCGAAGATCAGGTTCCACGAATTTGTTAAATTTATAATTAATAAAAGTAATTAAACTATATCATTTTGTTAATCTTTTTATTTCAATTTTTGAGCTTTCTAGATGTAGCTCGTATTAGATATTGACACGATTTATCGTTGATGATAGCATTAAATTAAGTTGCGTAAAATTCATTAAGAATTCATCGAAAATCTATATTATGTTAGTATCTTTATGTGTAAGTTCTTATACTTTCACTAGAATCTATGTATAGAATTTGTTAAAATATAAGTATCTATAGGAGGCTTATTATGAAAAAGAAGATTATTACAGCTGTTCTAGGGATTTGTTTAACTACAACTGCATTTGGTGGTATCTTGACAACTCAAGCTGGTGGACTTAGTAGCATTCTTGGTGGTGCAGCTAAAATTGGTGGTATCGGCATTGTTGTTAACAAATTTGGTCCACAAATTGACTCTTTCCTAAATAAATTATTGAAACAAAATAACTTGAGTACTGAATATACAACTAAAGTAGTTCCTATTATCAGTATTGGTACAAAAGGTTATATCGGTGCTGCTCAAGTTACTGGGCCTGCTTCTAGCATTGAAGAAGTTAAAGCTGTTGCTCAAGTAGAAGGTAGCTTTAATGGTATGGTTCGTGTCAAAGGCTTAGTTCCTGTTGATAGCACAAACCCAGTTGGTGCATCTCGTGTTCAAGGCGTAGGTGTATCTGCTATTATTGATTTGAAAATTTAATGGCCACTGAGCATAT
Source organism: Veillonella sp. (assembly GCF_032470285.1). Taxonomy (GTDB): domain Bacteria; phylum Bacillota; class Negativicutes; order Veillonellales; family Veillonellaceae; genus Veillonella. The sequence goes on from NZ_JAWEKP010000001.1 coordinate 53,475, forward strand.
AAATTGATAGACTCAGGGAATAAGCACGGTCTTAGGCCCGTGCTTATTCTGTTGTATAACAGTTATACATTAGATACATTGTGGAGGAATTTATGAAGAAACAAGTACTTACACTTTTAATGGCATCCCTAATTTCAGGCACTGCATTTGCCGCTCCTGGTACAGTAACTGAAAAAACAAATGTTTTAGAAACTACTGTATATGGAACTGTACAAGATGGTGCTGTTGTGGACCGCATTAATCAACTTGATGAAACCGTGTATGGTACTGGTTTCAATGGTAATTCCGCAACATTGAGCAAACGTGTTGACTCCCTCTACAATTCCGTAGAAGGCAGTGGTACTAATATTTCTTTGCGCGAAGAAATGGATGCATTGGAATATACATATCAAAATAGCATTAACGCAGGATCTCTTGTAGACCGTGTAGAAAAGATGGAACGTAGTGTTAATGGTCGCATTGGTAGCGGTTCCTTACAAAAACGTATTATTTCTTTGAAGACAAAGGTATATGGTAGCAATGTGTCTCTTACTAACCAAGTAGGCACATTGTCTGGTAACCAAGTGTTCAAAGTGACTTTAAATGAAGCGGTTTCTTCTAAAACTAGTCGTGAAGGTGATACTGTATCCTTTACTGTTGCAGAAAATGTAATGGATGGCAATGTCTTATTAGTACCTGCGGGCACTGTAGGTTCCGGAACAATTACTTCTTTGAAAAAGGCTCGTTCCTTTGGTCGTAATGGTGCGTTAGATATTACATTTGATACAATCCCAGCTATTGATGGTACAGAATTTACTGCTGTACAAGGTAAAGAGGCTAAGGATAAAACTCGTAGTGAAGTTAAAGCAGCAGGTGCATCTGTGGCGGGCGCAGTTCTACTCGGTCCTGTTGGGCTTGTAGGGGGCGCTTTCATCAAAGGTAAAAATATTGAGTACCCAGCTGGTGCTACTGTATATGTACAACCTCAAGATTCCGTAACAATTCAAGGTCTTGTTATTGGTGGTGATGGTTTAGCTCATAGTGATGATGAATTAGCTGATGCTGTAACTGTACCTAATACAACAGGTGAATCTGAAGAATATGTAGAAAATAATGATACTGATGAAAATGCAGCTGTAGCTGAAGATGCTACAGCAGTTGAGGAGCCAGAAGAACCTGTAGAAAATGTTTCTCAACCTATCGTTGTTGTAAAGCGTAATCAATAATTAACAAATTCTTAAAGTAATAGGAGTTCTAGTAACCATGAGGAAACGTAAAGTACAATGGCTGGCAGCGGCATGTGTTGTTTGTTTAGCACAACCTGTATGGGCCGCTACTGAGTCAACTATTGTATATCAAGATACATTGGATAGCGTAGGTCAATCCTATGCAGGAGAAATTTCTAAAGCATCTACACCTGAATATAGTAATATCCGTGTTGTACGTCGTGGTGAAAAAGCGAAATCTGCTACTCCTGCTGAACAGTTGCCTACACGTATCGATGCTAACAAAATGTCTTATACTGGCTCTACAGGTGATGTATATGCTCAAGGCGATGTTGTGGTGTCTCAAGGTAATCAAACTTTGATGGCTCCACGTATTGAAGGTAATACTAAAACTACAGAGTATCGTACTGTTGGGGGCTATCGCTATTTGGAAGATGGCGGTAAAACAAAAGATATTACAGGTCAAAATATGACGTATCGCACTAGCGATCGTCACTTTGAGGCGGACCAAGCCATGGGATGGAGCGATCCCTATTATGTAAAAGGCAATAACGCTACTTTTGATGGACAAATAGGCCATATGGAAAAGGGCATGGTAACTACAAAACATGCAATGGCTTTTGTTCATACTCCAGATTATCGTGTGGAGGGTCAAGATATTCAGGTATATCCTGGTGATAAAGTCGTTATTAAAAAACCATCCTTTTATATTAAAAACTTTAAAGTATTATCCTTGCCATCTTATACGACTTCATTGCGTCATGACAAAGAAGGCAAATTTAGTATTTTTTCCTTAATACCAAAACCTACGTATAGTAACGATGATGGTATTGGCTTACATGGTAGTACAGAATATCCTATCGGTAAAAACGGTGAAGCTTATATTGACTATCGTTGGTATTCTAAATCTGGTTTTAAACCTCAGGTGGGATATCGTCATTATTTACCTTGGGGGACTGCTTCTGTTGGGTATAGCAAGGAGTCTAATGAATATAATGATGAAACAGTATGGGTAGAAAAAATAGGTGAAGCTCGTTTGGATACTCATACATATCATGTAGGGAATTCTCCAATTACTGTACGTGGTGGTATTAATGCTGGTTATTGGAAAGAGGGTTCTGTAAAAGGTTCTCATAAAGAATATTATGCAGAAGTTTCTCATGATCCTATTAAGCTTGGCAAAAATGCTGATTTGCGCTTCTTAGGTGGTTACCAACGTGACTACTATGGCTATGATGGTAGTATCCGTAGCATGCCTTATTGGGGGGCTAGATTCCAATCTAAAGTTGGTAATCGTGCTAATGTATGGGTTAGCTATAATCAACGAAATATTACCTACAATAATTCACCTTATCGTTTTGATACGACAGAGCTTCCAAAAGAGCTTATTTATGGTGGTACCTATAAATTGACTCGCCTTGATGATATTTCTGTAAGTGTTAAGAATAACATGATGAGTGGGGATATTGATTCGGTCTATTATACATGGCATCGTGATTTACACTCCTTCGATATGTACTTAACATATAAAGATGGACATAAAAATAAAAATGATCAATGGAAAATTAAATTTGTAGGTAAAGACTTTTAGTTAGGAGAATACTATGCAACGCATTAGAAAAGCTGTAATTCCAGCAGCTGGTTTTGGTACACGTTTCTTACCAGCTACCAAGGCACAACCAAAAGAAATGCTTCCTATTGTCGATACACCTGCTATCCAATACATTGTAAAAGAAGCTTTAGATTCTGGGATTGAAGAAATTCTAATTATTACAGGTCGTAATAAACGTGCTATTGAGGACCATTTTGATAGTAGTGTTGAATTAGAATTGTTATTACAAAGTCAAGGTAAAAATAAACCATTGGCTATGATTAAGGATTTGGCGGACATTAAAGTTCACTTTATTCGTCAAAAAGCACCTCGTGGACTTGGTGATGCTGTATTGTGTGCAAAAGCATTTATTGGTGATGAGCCATTTGCAGTATTACTTGGTGATGATATTGTTTACAATCCAGAAAATCCATGCTTAAAACAGTTGATTGATTGCTATAATGAGCATCCTGGTATTATTTTAGGCGCTCAATTTGTACCGGAAGATAAAGTTAGTTCTTATGGTATTGTATCTGGTGAAGCATTGGCTGATAATTTATATCGCGTTGATAACTTGGTGGAAAAACCTAAGAAAGAGGATGCTCCATCTCGACTCGCTGTATTAGGTCGTTATATTTTAACACCAGATATTTTCAATATCTTAGAAGCTACTAAGCCTGGTGTAGGTAATGAAGTCCAATTAACTGATGCATTGGCAGCCTCTAAAACGGATACGTATGCATTAGCATATGAAGGTATTCGCTACGATACAGGGGATAAATTGGGCTATTTAAAAGCCACTGTTGAGTATGCATTGCGCAACGAAGAATTGGGTGAAAGCTTTAAAGCTTACCTAAAGGAATTAGATCTAAAATAGATAATCTATGAGACTTCCATGTGAGGGGCCTATGATATATGTCATAGGCTCTTTTTATTTATAGTTTCAAACTCATTTGATATTTATTTGTTAACATATGAACAATGCATTTTGTTGACGAATGAAATAATGTTGATTATAATCAAGATATTGAATAAATAAAAGGACTGTGATTATATGAGAACATTATTTAAAGCATTATGTAATAATGATTTGAACCTGCCAGGACATAGCGTTATTAAACATATGCATTATGATTCCTCAGGTAGTGATAGAACCGTATGTGAAATTGTATCGAAAGTAGCTAAAACCACCACAATTGGTATTATGGATACGACTGGCTTCTTAATGGTCGATTTACGACCAGTGCCAAAACAATTTAACATTCGTTCTACTATAAACCAACAGGGAACAGATGGTGCTATATCTTTCTCTAAGGAAGAGGTCATACGATTTGTAAATGATATTAATGATACGAACCCCATCCATCGTGAGAATCCTTATGTTGTTCCTGGCTGCATGATTTTAGAAACGATGTGGGATTTTTGGAATATTAGTAAATCTGCTCTGCAAATGGCGATTTATTTTCATGCACCAGTTATTGCAGATGACAAGGTAACTTTGGTGGAATATCCTGAAGATGCTCATGTAGAAGGTTACATTGGCGATACATTGGCATTTTCGGCTACGTTTTTTGGTGAAAATGAAGATTCATCATCTTTGAAACAAAGATGTATTAGTTAGAGGTAATTATGGAAACAAGACGTTTAACAAAAATGGCTTTATTAACAGCCTTATTATGTATTTCAGCATATATTTCTTTCCCATTGCCATTTAGTCCCGCTATGGTAACGGCTTTGACTTTGGTAGCCACATTAATCGGCCTATTGTTACAGCCTAAGGATGCACTTATCGTATTTATCATTTATATTTTGCTTGGTGCAGTTGGGTTACCAGTATTTGTTGGCGGTACGGCTGGTCTTGGCAAATTGTTGGGACCAACAGGTGGCTTTATTTTTTCTTGGCCAGTTGCATATACATTACTAAGTATATTTAAAGGTTCTAAAAAAAGCTTTTTCTCTTATGCCTGGCGATCTCTTGTGATTACCATTCCTGTAGTGTACCTCTTTGGTGTAGCAGGTTTTATGATTGTTACAAAAACAGAACTTTGGGCGGCCTTGCCTGTAGTCATGTTCCCATTTATTCCTGGAGATATCGTAAAATGTCTGGTTGCTTCTTGGTTAGCAACTAAAGTTAAAATTTAGAATACAATTAAAGTGGCATTCTGCGGGATGCCTCTTTTTTGCTTTTAATAGAAGGAGTATATATGTCAGTATATATTCATGGTGGGCTTAGAAGTCCTATCGGCGTTTTAAATGGACAATATAAACATATGAGACCCGAGATTTTGGGCTCTCAAGTAATTGATGAAATAATTAATCGTTATACTATTTCACATATAGATGGAATCTTCTGTGGTAATGCAGTTGGTACTGGTGGTAACCTTGGCCGTCTCATGGGTCTTATGTGTAATTTACCAAATTCTGTGCCTGCTATCACCGTTGATATGCAATGTGCCTCAGCTTTGATGAGTATTGAGATAGCATATGCACATATTGTGTCTGGTATTATGGATTCTGCTATTGCAGGCGGTATTGAAAGTTCGTCGTTACAGCCAGAGCGGGTGTATGCATCTGGGGATGACCGAGAAGGTCCCTATAAGGTAGCTCAATTTACGCCCCAAGATCAATCGCCTTTAGCTATGCTCAAAGGGGCCGAGCGGACTATTCATAAATACAATGTAACAAAGGAAGATTTATATCCGCATATTATTGGCAGTCATCAAAGAGCATCAGCAGCTTTAGATAACCCATATTTACAGTCATATATTATGCCTATTACTATAGATGGTAAAAGATGTATAGATGAATGTATTCGACCTACGATGAACGAAAAACTCTTGTCTAGGATGAAACCTTTGTTGGGAGCTGACTCTATTACAAATGCAGGCAATGCGTGTTTAACTCATGATGGAGCGGCCTTTGTATATTTATCTAATAAAAAAGGTCCTTTTAAAATTCATAGCGTTAAACCTTGGGCAGGAAATCCTCAGTTTAGTCCGGAGGGCGCTCTTGAAAGCACAGAAGGCATTTTAAAACGTACAGGTTTAACTATGGATGATATTGATGTGGTGGAATGGAATGAAGCTTTTGCCATCATTGATGTTCTTTTTAACAAGGCGTACCCTAATCACATTAAAAAATATAACATGCTTGGAGGTGCCTTAGCTTATGGACATCCCTATGGATGTTCTGGTGCCATATTAGTGCTTCACTGTATGGCTGCTTTAGAATCTTGTGGTGGTCGCTATGGTTTATGTGCTATTGCTGGTGCAGGGGGCACAGGTACGGCTTTAATTATGGAACGCATGTAATATGACAATTATTGAACGCTTACAACAGCATAAAGATTTAGAGCCCCATAAAATGGCTTTAATCGTAGATGACATACAATATACATATGGTGAACTATATGATGCTATTCTATCGGTAGATATTAATAATACAAGTCGCATTGTAAATCTTACTCAGTCTAAAAAGACATTAAATACTAAGATTCTTTTAATTCAGGAACTGTCGTTTGTTGAACAACTTACACAGTGGCTTGGGGCATTACATAAAGGTAATATTCCTATGGTATGTCACAATGAGATGGATACGGCTTATGTAGATGAGCTAGCTCGTGTTATAGCCTATGAAGGTGTACCGCCATTAGCTGATTTTGGGGTACTTACATCGGGGACTACGGGACAACCAAAACCTTTGTGGAGACGAGAAATGTCTTGGCGCGATTTTTTTGATATTCAAAATGATATTTTTCATATAAACAAAGATACTAAAATCTTTTTACAGGGAAACTTTAGTTTCACAGGTGTTAGCAATATGGTCATTGCCTCTTTATGGGCTGGAGGGACTGTTGTTACAACGAGTTCCTTGCGTCCTAGTAGATGGATGCAGCTTATAGAGGAATACAATGTAGACCATATATATGCATTACCAACGAAACTACGATTATTGGTTCGACATTGTAAAAGTAAATTATCATCCATTAAATACATCATTGCAGGATCTCAAGTTCTGGATCGACAATTAATGGAACAGTTACAACATATATGCCCTGATATGGAGTTTATCTTGTACTATGGTGCATCAGAGCTTAACTATATAACGTATTGCACTGGTAAAGAATGGTTAGCGCGAGAAGGTACGGTAGGGAGACCATTTCCAACCGTGAAAATCGCAGAGAATGATAATGTCATTTATGTGACAACAAATTATCGTATTGAAGGGATTCCCAATACGTATACTGTAAATGATTGTGGATACATTGATAGTGACGGGTATCTTATGTTTAATGGGAGAGCAGGTGACGTAATCAATAAAGGGGGATATAAAATTTCTATCCCAGAGATGGAATTGTATTTACAATCCTTACAAGGGGTTTCCGAGGTTGCTATTATCGATATTGCTGATGAGATACGAGGAGAAGACTACGTAGTTTATATGGTGCTAGATGGTGAGGCTAGATTGAGTGAAGTTATAGAACTTATTCATAATAAAAGACCTCCTGTAGAGTGGCCAAAAGCTATAATAGAAATTCCTATGTTACCCCTTACGGAATGCTCAAAAGTTGATAAACGAAAGTTAAAAGAGTGGTATAATAAAGGGTAAACATTTTTTGTACTACAAGGAGGCATCATGCAGATTAATAAGGCGGCGCTAGAGATTTTCGACTTTACATCCTCGTTAGCTGTATATTCTGAACATGAATTAAAGGTTGGGGATCAAGCTATACAAGATTATATAGCAAATCATGTAGTTAAGGCTTTTAAAGATCCAGGGGCTAGAACCGGAACCCTACATGATGCGAGTCCTGTAGGCAAACAATTAGTAGACTATAAAAATGGAGCGCTTAAGTTTATTGATTTATGTAAGAATTTAGGTGAAAGCTTGTTTACATACATGAAACAAGCTACTGATTTTGTTGTTATTGATACAATTATCTGTGAAGCCGTTACGGATATGCCTTATGTTTGTATTCTTTTGTGTCAAGCTCATGATGCTTTTACCCATCAATTATTCAGTGAAGATGATGGTACATTGGCTACAGAACTCGTTTCTCATAAGGCAGTACTACCTATGCCATCACAAAAATTACGGGCCTTTGCATCTATTAATCTCTCTAATTTTAGTGTTCGTATTTTTGAACCTAAAGGTGAATTTGATGGTGAGGTATCCTATATCCTAGCAGATAAGGTCTTGCAATTAGGGACTAATCAATCCTCGCGAGATACGGTGAGAAAGGTAAAGACTATCGTAGATAAGGTGGCTCAAGCTCATGAGTCTGATGGCGTTGTTGAGTTGACAACCGCTAAATCTATGATTGCTAAAAATGCAGAAGTATCAGATACCGTTGATCCTGTTCGTATTGTAGAAGAGGTATTTAAAGCGAATCCTATTCAACAAGAGGCGGCAAAGAAAGAATTAGCTGATGCGGATATGCTGCGTCCTTTGCCAGTAAATCGTGAGTTCGCCACGAAGGTTGGAGAGCATCATAAGATTAAAACAGATACAGGTATTGAGATTTCATTTCCTGTAGAATATATGAAAAATCGTGAGTTTATTGAGATAAAAACTAATGATGATGGTACTTTGCGTATTGAATTAAAAAATATTAATAAAATCATAAATAAATAGTAATGAAAAATTATATTTGTCTATAGAAATATATTATGTAATGATTAAATTTATTTGCTATGCTAGTATATGGAGGTTATGATGAGTAAAGAGAAACATAAAAAAACAAATGCATTACGTATTTTAGATACTCATAAGATACCTTATAGTATTAGCGAATATGAGTGGTCTGAAGAGCGTGCTGCTGGCCTTCATGTAGTAGAAGCATTAAAACTCGATGAGAAACAAGTCTTTAAAACATTAGTTGGCAAAGGTGACAAAACTGGATATGTAGTATTCTGTATTCCTGTGGCTGAAGAGTTAGATATGAAACAGGCAGCACGTGTTAGTCATAATAAGTCTGTAGAGCTTGTTCATGTTAAGGATTTGTTAAGTATTACAGGTTATTTGCGCGGTGGATGTTCTCCAGTAGGCATGAAAAAAGCATTTCCTACCTATTTTGATGCTACTATGGAACCCCAAAAGTTTGTATATGTAAGCGCAGGTTTACGCGGGATGCAAATGAAGGTAAATCCAAAGGATTTGGCATCTGTCGTAAATGCTGAATTTGTTGAACTGACAATGGACCATTAAGGGGGGCGTATGGCAAAAAAGTTTTATGCTGTTCGTCAGGGTCGTGTGCCAGGAGTTTACACTACATGGTCTGACTGTGAGAAACAAGTAAAGGGCTATGGTGGTGCTATCTACAAATCATTTTCCACAGAAGTAGAAGCACGTGCTTTTGTAGAGAATTCAGGTTTGTCTTTAAGTGATTTTATGAGCGCTAAAAAGAGTGAACTTAAATCGCCACAAGAAGTGAAGTTTAAATCTAAAAATTCTAGGCCTATAGGTTCTAGTTCTAGTATTCAAAGTAAAGTATCAGCAAGTGTTGTGAAACCAGATTTTACTATTCCAAACTATATGGTTGGGTATATCGATGGTAGTTATAATAAAGAGACTAATACTGTTGGGGCAGGTGGGGTTATCTTTTTGAATGGCAAGAGGAAAACTTTTTCTTTTTCCTCTACTGATGAACGATATACATCGTTTTGGAATGTAGCTGGTGAGTTGTTGGCTGCTATGCATGTTATGAAATATGCTGTTGATAATGGAATTTCTGAATGCTCACTTTACTATGATTATATGGGCATAGAAATGTGGGCTACTAAGAGATGGAAACGTAATAATGAGCTAACCAAAGAGTATTCAGCATTTTATGATTCTATAAAAAATCATGTGCGAGTATACTTTCACAAGGTGGCTGCTCATACAGGCGATACATATAATGAAATGGCTGATGCACTAGCAAAACAAGGTGCAGGTATTTAAAGATATTAGAAGGGAGGGCGCTATGAATATATGTGTTACTGGTGGGGCCGGATTTATTGGGTCCCATTTAGTTGATAGATTAATTGAATTAGGGCACGATGTACTCGTTATAGATGATTTATCTACAGGTATGCGCTCCTTTGTACATGAAGATGCTCGATTTATTGAGATGGATGTACGAGATCCAAAATTACTATCTGTATTTGAAGAGTTTAAGCCGTCTATCGTATTTCATGAAGCGGCGCAAACAATGGTTCAATCCTCCATGGAGAACCCAAGTTATGACTGTGATGTAAATCTAATAGGGCTTATTAATGTTCTCGATGCTTGTCGTAAAGTGAAAGTTGAACAATTTTTAATGCCTTCATCAGCTGCTGTATATGGTGACTTGGCAGTATTGCCATTGACTGAAGACTTGAGTGGTATGCCTTCGTCTTTTTACGGCTTGACAAAGCTTACTGCAGAAGGTTATTTGCGAATTTATCATGAAGCTTTTGGATTAAATACAGTATGCTTTAGATATGCAAATGTATATGGACCACGTCAAGGTGATGGCGGTGAAGGTGGTGTTATCAGTATTTTCAACCGCTTGATTGTCAAAGGGCAAGCATTAACTGTATTTGGTGATGGTGAGCAAACTAGAGATTTCATTTATGTAGATGATGTGGTAGATGCTAATATTAAGGCTATGGAGAATGGTCAATGCACAGGTATTTATAATGTATCTACCAATATGGGAACATCTGTGAATGAGTTGATTACGCGATTCCGGGCTATTAGTGGGACAGATTTTATGGTTTATTATGAAAATGAACGTATAGGGGATATTAAACATTCGCGCTTAAGTAATGTGAAAGCTGAACGTGATTTTGGTTTTATTGCCACTACAACATTAGAAGCTGGTTTACAAAAGACATTGGAATATTTTAAAGCTCATCATAAGTAAGAAAAATAAGGTTTGGGGATATGAGTGATACGCAATTTTGGGTGACCGTAGGTATTTGGAATCTTATCGTATTTAGTCTGTATGGATATGATAAATTATGTGCCATTAATGGATATGATCGAATTTCAGAGTTTACATTATTATTTTTAGCGTTTGCCTTTGGGGGTGTTGGTGCTTTATTAGGCATGGTCCTATGGCGTCATAAGACGTTAAAGCTTAAATTTAAATTAGCCATTCCTTTTGCATTACTTTGGTCTGTATATGCAGTTGGATTCGGTTATGGCTTGTGGGTAAAATGATTGTATAAACTAATATTTTATTCATTCTTTTATGGTATAATAAAAAAATATTGTACATAAAATGTCAGTGAAGGAGATATTTGATGTTGCGATTACAATCAGGTTTTGAGTTAGATTATGCTAATATATATAATGAAAGTTGCATACAAGAACGCGATGTGAATAATTTTGAACGAGCTATACAAAATGTATGGCGTCATACAAATATTTTGCGTTCTACAGGCTTCGAAGAAGGTCATGTTTCTAAAGATGGTTTACCTGAACCTGTGTTGTTTTACCAACTTCCATATATTTCAGAAGATGGTATCAATACACCAGATATGTTAGAGCGGCTCTACGAATTACGTGACTATGCACGCCATAATATTGATACGGTTGTATCTCTAGGTATTGGGGGCTCCTATTTGGGAAGCAAAGTTATTTTTGATGTGCAATGTGGAGCATTTTGGAATAACTACAGTGCAGAGGAACGCGACGGCTATCCTAGAATGTACTTTGCAGGCTTTAATGTGGATGGTGATTACTTAGTAGGGCTAATTCGTACGTTAGAGTGTCAAGCTCAGAAAAAAGGTCCTGATTATAAGGTGATGCTCGTTATTAATTCTAAGTCTGGATCTACCATTGAACCTATGGCTAACTTCATGATTTTGGAGAAGGCTTTACAAGATCGTAATATTAACTACGAAGTGATAGCTGTTACAGATGTATCTGATGATGAACATCCTACGATTTTACGATCTATGGCGATAGAAAATAATTGGAAGACCTATAGTATTCCTTATGGCGTAGGTGGTCGTTTCTCTGTATTTACAGAAGTTGGTTTTGTAACGGCCGCTCTTGTAGGATTTGATATTGAAGGATTTTTAGCTGGTGCTGCATCTATGGATGTAGCATGTCAAGAAGAAGACATTTTTAAAAATCCAGGCCTTTTAAGTGCATTATTGAAATATATTGCATCTGAACGATATGGTCGTATTATAGAGGTGTTTATGCCTTATAGTGAAGCACTCCACTCATTATCTGATTGGTATGTACAGCTCCTATCCGAATCTCTTGGAAAAATGAGTAATACTTGTCTACCATATGGCCGCACGCCAGTAGCTGCAGTAGGTACTATGGATATGCATGCTCAAGTTCAAGAGCATCAAGAGGGGCGCCTAAATAAGGTAGTTCAATTTATTAAGGTTAAGGACTGGAAACATAATCTCATTGTTCCAGATTCTTATAGTCAATATGAACGTTTACACTCTCTATCTGATGTAGGCATTTGTGATATTTTAAACATTGCTTTAGATGCTAATAGAGAAGCCTTGTCTAGTGACAATCGTTTTAACATGACTATAACTGTACCAACATTAAACGCATTCCATTTAGGGGAAATTATGTTTATGCATTGTTGGGCCGTTTATTTTGAGTCCATTTTTGCGGGCGTTGATGCTTTTGATCAACCAGGGGTAGAGGTTTATAAGCGTCTCATTGGGCCCAAATTGGCTCGAGCAAAGGATGTACATAATTCATGAGGGGGAACTATGAATATTTTAGTAACAGGTGGTGTTGGTTATATTGGGAGTCATACTGTACGTGCTTTACAACAAGCAGGATATACACCAATCATTGTAGATAATTTATCTCGAGGGCATGTAGAATCTATTCCTGAAGGGGTAAAGTTCTACAATATGGATATTGCAGATCCTAAACTAGTAGGCATTATGAAAGAACATAACATCCTAGGTGTAATGCATTTTGCTGCTCACTCACAAGTTGGTGAATCCATGCAAAATCCAGCTATTTATTATGAAAATAATGTAGTTGGTTCCTATCACCTTATTGAGTCTGCTCGTACCGCAGGTATAAAGCATTTTGTATTTTCTAGTACGGCTGCTGTGTATGGTGAGCCAAAGGTAGTGCCTATTCGTGAGGATGCTCAACTGCAACCAACAAATGTATATGGTCGCACTAAATTGATGATAGAAGAAATGATGTCTGATTATAGTTCTATCTATGGTTCTACATATGTTGCGTTGCGTTATTTCAATGCGGCCGGTGCAGATCCGTCTGGTATGATTGGAGAAGACCATCATCCTGAAACTCATTTGATTCCACTTGTGTTAGATGCGGCTCGCGGTAAAAGAGAGCATATAACTGTATTTGGTACTGATTATGATACGGCTGATGGCACATGTGTACGCGACTATATTCATGTCAATGATTTAGCAACTGCTCACGTATTGGCTATGGACTACTTACGTAAAGGCGGAGAATCTCAAGTATTTAATCTTGGTAGTGGCAATGGATTCTCTGTAAAGGAAATCATCGAGACTGCAAAAGAGGTTACAGGTATCGATATTCCTGTTCAATATGGTGATCGCCGTGCTGGTGATCCAGGAACATTAATTGCATCCTCTGAAAAAATTAAAAATTTACTTGGTTGGGATCCTAAATTTAGTAATGTTGCTGATGTTATCAAAGATGCATGGCATTGGCATACATCTCATCCAGATGGGTTTAGTAGTAAATAAAGAACAAATAGTTTTGATTTGTCAATATAATGAATGACTCTATTAGTCACCGTGGTGACTGGTAGAGTCATTTTTTTGTAGGATTTTAAAAGAGCCTCCTAGAATATGTCAGCAGGAGGTGGATTATGAATTTACGAGACTATATAGAACGTATGAAAATGTGGATTGATAAGCAGCATTTTATTATGCGCCACTATAAGTTTGCACTTGGTATTTTCCTTATCATTGCGGTGGCCCTTTTAGGTATTGGTATTTTTTATCCTCATGAGGAGGAAAATGTTCATATTAGTTTAGATCAATCTAATGGTAGAGATGGTAATCAAAATGAACGAGGCTCAGAGAAATTATCAAAAGAAACAACACATGGTAATAGAACAGGGAAAGGAAAGAACTATTTTAAAGATGAAAGTGATATAAAAAATGTAAAGGATAGAGAGGTAAAAAGCAATGTTCATGGACGATTATTATATGATATTACCGGTGTTGAGCGAGCAAATCCTTGGCGAGAGGTTTTTAAAGATATTCCTATAGATGATTTACTTGGTCAGAATAAGATGACTAAAGATAGTAATGGCAATTTCGTTGATATAAATAATAATTTATATGAGTCCGATGATGAAAAGAGTACTTTTGGAAAAGCGGAAGATAAAAGTCGTAGAAATGGAAAATATCAACAAAAAAGAAATAATAAAAAGCATAGTGGTAATTATATTGAATTAAAATCTAAAGATACTAGTGCTAGACGAGTTGGATCCAGTATACAACCTACTATAAGTAATCCTATCAAACAACATCCCATAGAGCTTATAGGTATTATTGAGGGACAACAGAATATTGCCATTTTACGAAAAGGTACAGAGGAACAAATGGTTAGTATAGGAAGTGTGTGGAAAGAAATATCAGTATCTAAGATAACTGCAAGTGGTGTAGAAATTATTGAAGGAGGTTCATCACGGTGGCTAAGAATCGAGTAAACTTTCTAGGTCTAAAATATATAGATAAGATTATAGTGATAGTTATATTGCGAATAAGCTTATGGATGGTCGTCATGCTTGTAACTCCGTTCATGGTATTTGCTAATAGTACTGATAGGATAGGTACTAATAGAAATGATAGAATAACTGCTAGTAGTTCTGAAACTATCGTAAATAGTAGTGAAGTAGATAAAAATGAAAAAAAGGTTGGGAACGAACTCATAACGATTTCTGTACGCAATGCATCCTTAAAGGAGACCGTCTTAGGCATTTGTCGTAGTTATGGTATATCCGTAATTGGTGTAGAGTCGTTAAAAGGGAGTATTACGGCCACTGTAAAGGGAGAATCACCAGAAGCAATTATTAATGAATTAGGTAAGTTATATCATTTTTCCGTATCGAAGGAGCATAATACCCTTCTTATTGATTCTGATGATGAAAAACTTGAAAAAAGAGAGCTATATGTTATATCACCTGAACATTTGCCGGCTGAGTCTTTGAAAAATGTGGTAGGCACAGTGGTAAAAAATGATAAAATGGCAGTGCTTTCAGAACAAAACGAAGTAATTATGCATTTGACGAGTGGAGAAAAGCGACGTGTAGAAACCTTAGTACGTGCTATCGACAAGGAACCAAAACAAGTGCAATTAGAAGCTACCATCATTGCTATGGAACAATCCTATGCTAAGGAACAAGGATTTAGATGGTCTTGGCTTAGCTTGACCGGCCATGGAGAAGATAAAACACATTCCTATGGTGCCGTTACCTTTGGCAAAACTCCGACTGGAGAGGCCTATAAGTTCTTTGTAAAACCAGAGCTAAGTCTTATGGAAAGCTCAGGTAAAGCCGTTCTAATTGCAAAGCCATCTATTATGGCTCTCAATGGTGAGACTGCACATATCTTGATAGGTGAAAGAATACCAGTTATAGAAGAATCGGAAGTGAATGGAGAACGAAAGCGTTCTACTCGTTATGAAGAGGTGGGCATTAAGTTGAATTATACTCCTATTATTACTGCTGATGATGGTGTAGATGCTAAAATACATGCAGAGGTGAGTACACCTATTATGGTATCTGAAATGAAAGCCTATAAAATAAGCACACGTCAAGCACATACAAGAGTACGATTACAACCAGGAGAAGTGCTGGTTATTGGTGGACTCATGGACAATCGAGATCAACATCAAATACAAAAGATACCTATTTTAGGAGATATCCCTTTGTTAGGAAAATTATTCCGTCATAGTCGAAAAACAAAAGACTCTATAGAAATGCTAATGTTAGTGAGGGCAACTGTGGTATAATGAAGAGTAAATGATTAGGAGGTTGTGAATGGAACGCATTCGAATGATAGGCCTTGGAAAATCGTTTGGAGTGCGCCAAGTATTTTCCAATGTGTCCTTTGAGTTAAAAGAAGGTGATCGACTCGCCTTGGTAGGCCCTAATGGGGCTGGAAAATCTACCTTGTTAAAGTGCATATTAGGCTATGAAGAGCTGGATGAAGGTAATGTAGTCAAGTCGCCTGTTGCTAGTATTGGCTATTTACAACAAGATGTAAATCTGGGGGATGATAGCCTTGCTACAGAAATAGAAAAGGCTTGGGCCGATGTTCATGCATTGGAAAAACAATTAAAAGAACTCACTAGTCGATTGGAATCTGAAGAGGCTAGCGAATCGGATTTACAACGCTTAGATTATTTACAGAATCGTCTAGAATGGTTAGGCGGGTATGACTACGAGCAAAAGACAAAGCGCATAGTCTATGGTCTTGGTTTTACTGACGATGACTTAGATAAGCCGGCTAATGCATTTTCAGGTGGTCAAAAAACACGTATTAACTTAGCTAAAGCATTAGTACGTAGTCCCGATTTTTTATTCTTAGACGAACCAACTAACCATTTAGATATGGATATGCTGGAGTGGTTAGAGGGGTACCTATCTGCCTATCAGGGTGGAATTTTCATTGTAAGTCATGACCGGTATTTTTTAGACCGTATTGTCACAGGTGTTGTAGAGTTAGATAATCACAAGGCTACAACCTATCGCGGTAACTATAGTCGGTATATTCAACAACGGGATGAACGCTTAAAGGCAGATATGGTGGCTTATGAAAAACAACAGGAGTACATTAAGAAAACAGAGGCTTATATAGATAAATACCGTGCTGGTATCAAGTCTAAAATGGCTCGTGGTCGTCAGTCTCAACTCAATCGATTAGAACGTCTAGAGGCACCTGTTACTTCACATCATTTACAATTTTCGTTCCCTCCTGCAGCAATGAGTGCCGATAAGGTTTTAGTACTAGATCGCTTATCTGTAGGATATGGTGAAAGTCGTATTATTAATGATATCTCTCTTGTTGTTCGACGTGGTGAATCCGTAGCACTTATCGGGCCTAATGGAGCTGGTAAGTCTACACTGGTGAAAACTATTGTAGGAGAATTATTCCCTGAAAATGGTCATGTAGATATTGGCAATCGGGTACAAGTGGGTTACTTCTCACAAGAGCACGAAGAGTTGCACGATTCTTGGCAGGTAGTAGAAGAGATTATGAATCACTTTAACTACAGTGAGGATAAGGCGCGTAATGTGCTTGGGTCGTTCTTATTTAAAGGTGATGATGTATTTAAGCTAGTAGGTGAATTATCGGGTGGTGAGCGCGCTCGTTTAGCTTTGCTTAAGTTATTTCTTCAAGGCGATAATTTCCTAATTTTAGATGAACCGACCAATCATTTAGATATTCCTACACGAGAAATCGTAGAAAGAGCATTACAACAATTTGAAGGGACTTGCTTTATTATTTCTCATGATAGATACTTCTTAGATCAAGTTTCTACAAAAACAGTAATTCTAGATGAAGGTAAAATTACAGAGTACCTCGGTAATTATTCATACTATAAGGAAAAGCTGAAAGAGCAAGAAGACTTATTAGCATTAGCTAATGAGAAAAACTCTGAGAGCAGTAAGCGTGATAGTAAAGCTACTCCTACTAATGAGTCAATGCTTTCAGCATCAGAAACTATAGAGGAAAATCAGAAGAAGCCAAATGCTTATATGGTAGAAAAACAATTAGCTGAGGTAGAAGCTGAAATTGCTCGCCTCGAGGCGACGATGAAAATGTATGAGGTGCAATTAGCTAATCCTGTAGTACAACAAGATTTAGATGAAATGTCTAAAATTTCCATACAAATTGAAGAGACTCAAACTGAGTTGGATTCATTATATGAGAAGTGGGAACGGCTATGTGAATAGCTTTTTAATGTATATATTATTAAGGAATTAAAATCATTTTCTTTTAATTGACAAAAGATTGAAATTTCTCATAATATAGGTATAGAATCAAAGTTTTATGTTTTAAAGGAAGGGTGTAACATGAATAAATCCATGTTAAAAAAAGCAGTCATTTTTGGCCTTGCTGGTGTAATGGCAGTTGCTGCTGGTTGTGGCAGCAATAAAGATGCAGGTAATGCAAATAGCAATGAAGCTAAAATCGCATTGTTGACAACAACAACTGGTGGTGCAGCCGCATATGGTGAGTCCATTAAAGCTGGTGCAGAATTGGCAGTAAGCGAAATCAATGCTGATGCAAATGCTGTAAAAATTAACTTATTAGTAGAAGATACTAAAGGTGATAAAAACGAAGCAATTAATGCAATGAATAAAGTAATTTCTAAGGATAAAGTTGTAGCTGTTATCGGCCCAATGTTATCTGGTGAAATGATGGCAGCTGGTCCTGTAGCAAACAAAAGTAAAATCGTAGCTCTTGGTACATCTACAACTGCTGAAGGTATTACAGATATCGGCGATTACATTTTCCGTAATGCTGTACCTGAATCCTTGGCAGTAGATACTGCAATTAAAGAAGCACATAAAACTTTAGGCTTCAAAACTGCAGCTATTATGTACTCCAACAATAATGACCAAATGGTATCTGTAAATAATACAGCTCGTAAAGCATTGGAATCTGAAGGCGTACAAATCGTTGATACTGAAACATTTGCAGATAAAGATACTGATTTCTCTGCACAATTAACTAAGATTCAACAAGCAAAACCTGATGTTATCGTAGTTGCTTCTCTTTACCAAGAAGGCGCATTAATCATGAAAAAAATGCGTGAAATGGGTATGAATCAACCTGTAGTTGGTTCCAATGGCTTTAACAGCCCTGAATTCATTAAAATTGCAGGTGCTGCAGCTGATGGCGTTATCGTAGGTACACCTTGGTTCCCTAACAAAGACGATCAAAAGGTAAAAGATTTCCGTAAAGCTTATAAAGATAAATACGGTAAAGAACCAGACCAATTCGCAGCTCAAGCTTATGATGCGGTATACCTCTATGAAGCAGCTTTGAAAAAAGCAGGTTCCACTACAGATCGTGAAAAATTCCGAGAAGCTTTGAAAAATATTGCTGACTTTGTTGGTGTAACTGGTCAATTCAAGTTCAACGAAAAACGCGACCCTTCCATGGAAGTTCAAGTTTTACAAATTAAAAACGGTCAATTTGACGCATTAAAAAAATAAAAGTTGAGGTAGTATAGTGTTTTTACAACAATTAGTTAACGGGTTAACCCTCGGTAGCTTATATGCTGTACTCGCTATTGGCTTAACACTTGTGTTTGGCGTTTTAAATATCATCAACATGGCACACGGAGGCATCTTTATGATAGGTGCCTTCGTTGGTCTTTTTATGGTAACTGTTTTTGACGTTAACATTTTTGTAGCCCTTATCGTAGCTATGGCTGTCGGTGCTATCCTTGGTTATCTTTTAGAATTTGTGGCGCTTCGTCCACTTCGTAAGAAAAAGGTGTCTCACTTGGCACCACTTATTAGTACCATTGGTGTTTCTATTTTCCTTGAAAGTTTGGCACTATTGCTTTGGGGCCCTCAAACTAGATCGTTCCCACCAGACTATATTGGTGGCCTAATCGACTTTGGAGCTTTCAAAATTTCCATGGTACAAATTATTGGCTTAGGCGTTTCTATTGTTTTAATGCTGATTCTTAATATAGTTATTAAGAAAACTAAGATTGGTAAGGCTATTCGCGCTGTATCTATGAGTACGGAAACAGCAGCTCTCTTGGGTATTAATCCAACAATGATTATATCTGTTACAGTTATGATTGCATCTGCTTTAGGTGCTGCTGCAGGCGTGTTGGTAGGCTTGTCCTTTAATGCTATTGAGCCTACGATGGGGGTTATTATAGGCTTTAAAGGCCTTGCAGTACTTATCTTAGGTGGCCTTGGTAATATTACAGGTGCCATGGTTGGCGGCTTCATTTTAGGCGTAGCAGAAATCTTCTCTGTTGCATATGGCGCATCTACATTCCGTGATGCTGTGGCCTTTGGTCTCATCATCCTATTATTATTCTGGCGCCCACAAGGCTTGTTTGGATCTAAAGATAAAGGGGGGAGACCATAATGGATTTATTGAACCCGTATTATCTACAGATCGTGATGTTTTTCATCATCAATGCCATCATGGGTATTTCAATTTATTTCACACTTGCAAGTGGTCAGCTTTCTTTAGGGGCTGCTGGCTTTATGAGCGTTGGTGCATATGTAGGCGCTATCCTTTCTTTGAAAGCTGATTTGCCTATCGTTTTAGGCATTATCATTGGTGGTTTAGTTGCTAGTCTTGTAGCCGTTATTATCGGTTTACCAACAACACGTCTTCGCGGATTATATCTTGCCATTGCTACTCTTGGTTTTGGCGAAGTTGTGCGTGTTATTTTCTTGAATTTGGATATTACTAATGGTGCATTAGGCCTTTCTGGTATTCCATCCATTCCTCAAGAATTAACAAACTTAGCCTATGAACTTGATATCGATGGTTTAATGGGCATTGATGCTGTTGCATGGGGCAATCTAATGGCTATCATTATTTTGTTAGCTATTTTAGTATTGATTATCGCCTTTTGCGTACGAATCAATAATAGCCGTGTGGGTCGTGCCTTTGCAGCGATTAAGGCTGATGATCATGCAGCAGAATTGATGGGGATTAACGTTGTATACTACAAGATGATGGCCTTTATCATTGGTGCTTTCATCGCTGGTATTGGCGGTGGTTTGTATGCTCATATTACAAACTTTATAAATCCTACAGACTTTAGCTACCATAAGGTAGTACAAATCTTATTATTCCCTGTATTTGGTGGTTCTAATGTAGTATGGGGCTCCGTATTAGGTTCCTTTATTCTTACATTATTGCCAGAAGTATTGCGCTTCTTATCCGATTATCGGGATATTATCTATGGTGCATTACTCGTTATCTTGATGGCAGTTCGCCCAGATGGTATTTTAACAGAATCTATGGTAGACAAAATTAGTCGTAAATTAGGTTTTAAAAAAGCTCCATATATTCCTGAATCACAAGTGTTGACAGAACGTTTTGAAGCATATAAACGCAAACAACAAGAAGAAAAACAAGGATAGGAGGGAACTGAATGCTATTAGAATTAAATGACGTAAGTAAAAGCTTTGGTGGCGTTGCAGCCCTCACAGGAGTATCTTTTGGCGTTAAACAAGGTGAAGTATTTGGTGTTATTGGTCCAAATGGTGCTGGTAAGACGACACTGTTCAACTTGATTACAGGTGTATTCCCAGTAAGTTCAGGCGAAATTGTTTTTGATGGTATGTCTGCTGTAGGCATTAAGCCTCATAGAACTGTTGAAATGGGCATTGCTCGCACATTCCAAAATATTCGTCTCTTTGGCAATATGACTGCTCTTGAAACTGTTTTAACTGGTATGCATTGTCGCACTGGCTCTGGATTTCTGTCTAGCTTTTTGAAAACAAAACGTCAACGTATTGAAGAAGAACGTTGCCGTGGTATTGCCTATGAATTTTTAAAGCTTGTAGGGCTTGAAGCTGATGCGGAAGAGGTTGCCACATCATTACCGTATGGTAAGCAACGTCGTCTTGAAATTGCTCGTGCTTTAGCGACACATCCTCAGTTAATTTTACTTGATGAACCGGCAGCCGGTATGAATGATAGTGAAACTGAAGTTCTGCGTCAATTGATTGGCAAGATTCGTGACCTAGGTATTACTGTTGTGGTTATTGAACATGCCATGGAATTAATGATGAATATCTGTGATCGTTTGGTAGTACTTAACTTTGGCAAGAAAATTGCTGAAGGTACACCTCAAGAAATTCAAAATAATGAAGCTGTAATTGAAGCATACTTAGGTAAAGAAGAGGTGTAATATGTTAAAACTAGAAAATATTGTGGCTGGTTATGGACATATTACAGCCCTAAAAGATATAAGCCTAGAGGTTCCACAAGGTTCGATTGTATCTCTTATTGGCGCTAATGGTGCTGGTAAGACTACTACGATGAAGACTATTATGGGACTTGTAAAACCCACATCTGGTCGAGTGATTTTTGAAGGTCAAGATATTACAGGTCGTCAAACTTATCAAGTTGTAAAAAATGGTATCTCTTTAGTTCCTGAAGGGCGTCAAATACTACAAGATATGAGTGTTTATGAGAACCTTGAAATGGGTGCTTATACACGTAAAGATAAAGAAATCGAAGCAGATATTAAAAAGGTATTTAAACGATTCCCTATTCTCGATGAACGAAGCTATCAATTGGGTGGTACTTTATCTGGTGGTCAACAGCAAATGCTAGCTATTGGCCGTGCACTTATGGCTCGTCCAAAGTTGTTATTACTAGACGAACCATCTATGGGGCTTGCGCCTTTAGTAGTAAATGAGATCTTTGAAACAATTAAAGAAATCAGTGCCGATGGAACAACAGTTCTTTTAGTAGAACAAAATGTACGCCAAGCATTAAAGATTGCTGATTATGCGTATGTTTTGGAGACTGGTAAAATGGTATTATCTGGATCTGCTGATGAAGTTCGCCATAATCCTCGTGTTATGGAAGCTTATTTAGGCGGTCGTGTTGAATAAGTAATTATATAAAGCGATCATTAGTGTCAAAAACTTTGAATAAGGTGTATATACTAGATTTCTAGTATATACACCTTATTTTTTATCACTAATTCTGATAGAAATAGGAGCACTATGTGAGCTGATAATGAAGTGAGTTTATAAAATTTTTATTATTTTTGAGAAAATCAATAATAAATCTAGTGAATTAGGAATGAAAAAAGCAAATAATTATTAATGAACATATATTGAAAATACTGTATTTTTAAGGGATCGTTGTTGAAGATTTTATGAAGTTCGCCTAGAAGATACTATATTTGTAGAAGTATATTTAAAAAAATGATAAAATAGCATGACTGATTTTTTAGATATAAGATACATCAATAATTAAGTGATGAATTAAATAAGTTGAATAAAAAAGAGGTAAGTATGAAGAAGAAACAGTATATGATGATGGCTACATTCTTATGTACTACAACAATGGTCATGGCTGCACCAGTTAATATAAATACTAATCAGCCTTATAATGCTAAGAATGTACAAATGGAAGGCCATGCACCATTGGAAAATAGTGCATCTGTAATTAGCTCTGATAAAGAATATCGTCTGCATCAAGGCGACGAACTAAATATTCAAGTGGTTCAGCAGGCAGAGCTTGGTAAACGTAATGGTAATGACATTGTGTATACCGTCAGACCAGATGGATATGTATCGTTTCCTATGGTTGGTGCTGTAAAAGCAGATGGCTTAACTGTAGATGAATTTACGGCTGAATTACAGCAAGGTTTGTCTCGTTATATCATTAATCCTGATATCACAGTAAATGTATCGAAATTGGGCGGTGTTCGCGTATATGTATTTGGTGAAATTAATAAGCCTGGCGCCTATACGTTGACTAAATCTAGTACAGTTATTGATGCGATTGGGGCTGCAGGTAGTTTTAACTGGGATACAGCAAAGAAGAAAATTTACTTGATTCATCAAGATAATCCAGAGAAACCAATTCCTATCAATTTGAATCGTATTTTACAAACTGGAGATATGTCTGAAAACTACATCATGCGTGAAGGTGATATTCTTTACTTAACTAAGAATAGTCGTATCAACTTTGCTCGTGATATTGCTCCAATCTTAACAGGGGCTTATATGGTATCACGAATAGGTAAGGATTAAAGATAAGGCGATATCTATCATATAAGGGGGCGTTTTTTTGCGTTCATATTTATTACCATCCATATTGTTTATTACCGATATTGTGACGATTGTAATCGTTGCTTTTATCAGTCTTTTTATTCGATTTGATGGGCACATAGAACCTCAATATATTAATCAAATGGTGGATGCACTTCCGTTATTACTTATTTCGTATATGTTGATGTTCTTGATAATGCATTTATATACACGTATTTGGCGATATGCAGGGATGCGAGAGGTATTAGCAGTATTTGTAGCGACTACAATTGGTACGGCTTTATTCTATTCCTCTATGTTTGTATTTGGTAAGTCATTACCACGTTCTGTCTATTTTATTACATGGTTCCTCACTACAGGTGCTGTTGGTATGGGACGTATGTTGCTTCATTATGTGGCACTTCACTATAGCAGTGGGGACGATGGTGAAAGTGGCCAAGTGAATACATTGATCATAGGAGCCGGTGATGCAGGTGCAACTATAGCTCGTGAAATTGAACGATATCATAAGCGTTCTCGTCGAGTGATTGGTTATGTTGATGATGACATGTTTAAACATAATCGTCTTATGAATGGTTTTAGAATTCTAGGTAATCGTGAAGATATTCCAGCATTAGTTGCTAAGTATAAGGTAGAAGAAATAATTATTGCCATGCCTTCTGTGAAGCGAGATATTATTCAAGAAATCATGGAAATCTGTTCTCCTTTAAAATGTAAAATCAATATTTTACCGGGGATGTACCAATTGCTTGATGATGAAGTTCTTGTATCTCATTTACATCCTGTTTCAATCGAGGATTTATTGGAGCGTGATGAGATTCAGCTCGATACGTCCAAGGTTGAAACATATCTTAAGGATAAAGTAGTTTTAGTTACTGGTGCGGGGGGCTCTATTGGTTCTGAAATTTGTCGTCAAGTTTTACGTGTAAAACCTAAAAAGCTATTGCTCCTAGGTCATGGTGAAAATAGTATTTATCTTATTCATCAAGAATTGCGCAATATTGTGCCTCAAGATACATTGATTCCAATTATTGCAGATATTCGTGATAAGAATCAATTAGAACAAATTTTCAAAAACTATAATCCTGATGTAGTATTTCATGCGGCAGCTCACAAACATGTGCCTCTTATGGAAATCCAGCCAATTGCTGCGGTATTAAATAATATTTATGGTACTCGTAATGTTGCGGATGTAGCCGGAGCTCATGGGGTAGATCGATTTGTTATGATTTCCACGGATAAAGCGGTGAATCCAACTAGTGTTATGGGCGCTACAAAACGGGTTGCTGAAAAAGTTGTACTTGGTATGAATCATACATATGATACTAAGTTTATAACAGTTCGTTTTGGTAATGTACTTGGTAGCCGTGGTTCGGTTATTCCTTTATTTCGTAAACAAATTGAAGCAGGTGGTCCTGTAACCGTTACAGATCCAGAAATGACACGTTATTTCATGACTATTCCTGAAGCCAGTCAATTAGTACTTCAAGCTGGTGCCATGGGGAATGGAGGAGAAGTGTTCCTTTTGGACATGGGTGAACCGGTTAAAATTGTCGATTTGGCTAAGAATATGATTCGCCTTTCTGGCTTTGAGCCTAATAAGGATATTCGTATTGAATTTACTGGCTTACGTCCAGGTGAAAAGTTATATGAAGAACTATTAACTGCCGGAGAAGGTACGAATACTACTACGCATAAGAAAATTTTTGAAGCAGCTCTAGAAGATGTTGATCAAGAATGGCTGAGTCGTGAAATAGAGCGCTTTGATACATGTAAAACTGATATAGATGTAATTAATGTATTGCAGGATATTATTCCTACATACGATCCAAATCATAATGTATAGGTCATGGACGATACATTTATTACCCGATATATGTATAAGACTATTTTAATTTTGATACATTATGCCTTTATTGAGAGGGTTAGGTACAGTTAATATTCTAAGTGGGAGAGACCCTGTTGTTTGTATACTTTTACAGAAAGGGGTATATGGGTGGAACAAATTATTGATTTAAAAGAGGTGGGCAGAGTCCTCATTAAAAAGCGCCGTAAAATTATTAATATTACGGTAGCATGTATGGTTTTAGGTGGTGCGTATGCCTTTCTTGCACCATCTACATATCAATCTACATCGATGTTACGCATTAAACAAGCTCAAGGTTTGAGTAATTCTGTATTATCTAGTGCTAATGCCTATTCTGATTCTATGTCTCGTCAATTGATGAACACAGATGCAGAAATTTTAAAAAGTCGTAATGTAGTAGAGCCAGTAATTACTGCTATAGAAGATCCTGAAGGTACTGGTAATGCGCCAACATATGAAGATTTTGTTAAAACTCGCATTGAAACTAAACCGTATAAAGAAACCGAGTTATTACAAGTAAGCGTAACTGGTAAGAGTCCTGAGCAAGCACAAGAAGCTAATCAATTACTTATTGATACCTTCTTAAAACGTCTTGCCGAAATTTCTCATGTTGAACAACGAACTACTCGTGAATTCTTACAAAAACGCGTTGTTACTGCGAAATCTGAATTAGAGCAAGCAGAAAATAAATTGCAACAATTTCAAGTAGATAATAAGGTGTACTCTACAGCTGATCAGATGAAAGGCTTAACTGATAAGATTACTCTAATTGATCGTGAGAAGGCTCAAAATCAACTCGATTTAGAAACGGCACAAGCTGCACTTGGCAGTATCAATGAGCAATTAGGTTCTGCAGGTAAAAGCATCGCTGATAGTGCTACGGTTCAAGCCTACAAGGGTCAGTTAGCAGATTTAGAATCTCGTAAAGCTTCTTATATTGGTAAATATACTGATGAACATCCTGCGATGAAAGAAATTAATCAACAAATTGAAGAAGCTAAAAGTGGTCTAAATGCTGAAATCAATGCCATTGCATCTCAACAAGCACCTTCAAGCAACTCTGCACAACAAGGATTGCTAGCGGATAAGTTTAAAAATGAAGCTGCATTAGCTGTAGCTCAAGGTAAACAATCTACATTAGCTGAGTTAGATAAAGCAAACGAAGAAGCTATAAAGGGATTACCTGAAAAAGAACGCGGTTATATCCAAGCAAAACGTGATGTAGATGTGGCACAAGATATCTATCAAATGCTATCCACTCGCTTAGAAGAAGCGAAGGTAGCAGAGGTTATGGTACCAAATGAAGTTCAAATCGTAGATGCTCCAACATTACCAGAAAAAGCAATTGCGCCGCGTAAAGTACTTATTTTATTAGGCGCTGCCATTTTAGGGGTCCTCTTTGGTTGTCTCTATACATTGGTCCAATTCTTCGGTAATCGCAAAGTCCAATCTGTACAAGAGATTAATGACATCCTTGGCATTCAAAACTTGGGCGTGATTCCAAATCATAAAGAAGTAGAATACGAAGAGCCTAGTAATCGTTTCGTAGCATTGTTGCGCAAAGTGAGAGGTTAATATGATTAGACTAATTTCTAATGAACGTGGTGATACACCACTTGTGGAAGCATACCGTACATTGCGTAGCAATCTTCAATATGTATGTAACCAATATAAGTGTAAGCTTATTTGTATTACTGCAGCCACTAGTGGTGAAGGCACTTCTGAGGTGGCTGCTAATACTGCATTAGCTTTATCTAAAAATAATAATAAAGTTCTTCTAGTAGATGGTAATCTACGTAATCCAACACAACATATAGCCTTTAATGTACAAAATAAGGGCCTTACAAATGCGGTGGTGATGGATGAAGATTTGACGATTCATCGTAATGTAGTGCCTCATTTGGATGTTCTTACGGCGGGTGAAGTTGTTGAATATCCATCTGATATTGTAGATTCTAGCAAATTACCTGCGATTTTTGAGTATGTACGTGATGAATATGATGTGGTTATCATAGATACACCACCCGTATTGTCTGTTACAGATGCGGTTGTATTGGCAGAAAAATCAGATGGTGTTGTGTTAGTTGTTAAAAATGAAGTAGCTAGTCCAAAAGATTTGATTGAAGCTAAGAAACGGCTTTCACAAGTAGGTATTTCTCTTTTAGGATCTATCGTAATTGATGCTTAATATAACTGTTTTAATCAGTCTTCTATGTGATAAATCAAACGTATCAATATGGTACAGAAAGTATTGAGGTGATTTATATGAGAATTAATTTTTCTCCTCCAGATATTACAGAGTTAGAAATCAATGAAGTCGTTGAAGCCTTAAAAAGTGGGTGGATTACGACGGGTCCTCGTACTAAAGAATTAGAAAAAAAGATAGCTCATCAGTTAGGTACACCTAAATCCGTTTGTTTAAACTCTGCTACGGCAGCGCTTGAAATGTCTCTTCGCGTATTGGGGATTGGACCTGGAGACGAAGTCATAACTAGTGCTTATTCTTATACAGCTAGTGCGAGTCCTGTAGTTCATGTAGGTGCTACCTTAGTACTCGTTGATACACAGAAAGATGCTTATGAAATGGATTACGATGCAGTCGCTCGCGTTATTACACCAAAAACAAAAGCAATCATCCCTGTAGATATTGCGGGGGTGCCTTGTGATTATGATCGCTTGCGTTCCATTGTAGAGGAAAAGAAATCTCTCTTCACACCATCTAATGATATTCAAAAAGCATTAGGTCATATCCCTATTGTGGCTGATTGTGCTCATTCCTTTGGTGCATCTTATAAAGGAGTATCAACAGGTAATGTTGCAGATTTTAGTAGTTTTTCCTTTCATGCAGTAAAAAACTTTACTACTGCTGAAGGTGGTTGTGCTACATGGCGTCATATAGATGGTATTGATGATGAAACTATTTACAAGCAATTCCAATTGCTATCTTTGCATGGTCAAGATAAGGATGCTCTTGCAAAATCAAAAGCAGGTGCTTGGGAATATGATATTAAAGGTACCTATTATAAATGTAATATGACGGATATCATGGCGGCTATTGGGCTAGCTCAATTTGAAAGATACCCAAAACTTTTGGCACGTCGTAAAGAAATTATCGAAGCTTATGATACAGCATTTAAGGATTTACCTGTTACATTGTTGAACCATTATACAGATGAGCATGAGAGTAGTGGTCACTTGTATTTAGTCCGTTTAGATGGCCGTGATGCGGAATATCGCAATAAGGTTATAGAAGCTATGGCTGAGGCTGGCATTGCAACGAATGTTCACTATAAGCCAATTCCAATGCATACGGCTTACAAAAACTTAGGCTTTACAATCGATGACTATCCAAATGCTTATGACCAATTTAAGAATGAAATTACATTGCCACTTCATACGCTCCTTACAGATGAAGAAGTGCAATATATCATTGAGCAGTTTAAAAGGATTATTACCGAATGCTAGTAAAGAACTTTTATGATCTACCACAAGCGCTACAGTGTGAAGCGGTTCGTCCTTATTTTGAAATATTAAATCAAAGACGTACAAGCCTTCTTTGTAAAAGCATTTTTGACCGCGTAATGGCAGCGGGACTGCTTATTACATTAAGTCCTGTATTTTTCATACTAGCCATCATGATTAAACGAGATAGTGCGGGAGAGGTTTTTTTCCGTCAAACTCGAGTGACACAGTACGGTCGTACCTTTGGCATCTACAAGTTCCGTACTATGGTAAAAAATGCAGAATCTTTAGGAGCACAAGTGACGTCGCAAAATGATATGCGTGTCACTAGGGTCGGAAATATGCTTCGCAGCTGTCGCCTCGACGAATTGCCTCAGCTTATCAATATCCTTTTAGGTGATATGAGTTTTGTTGGTACAAGACCTGAGGTTCCACGTTACGTGTCTGCTTATACAGATGAAATGAAAGCTACCTTATTATTACCAGCTGGGGTTACCAGTATTGCCAGTATTACTTATAAGGATGAAGATCAACTTTTACAAAATGCTCAAAATGTTGATGAAGTCTATATAAATGAGGTTTTACCGGGCAAGATGGCTTGGAATTTAAAGAGTATTAAGGAGTTTTCTTTTTTACAAGATATAAAAACGATGATTGATACAGTATTAGCTGTATTACGTTGAAAGAGGTCCCTATGAGTACATCTATGACAAAGGAAATACAAGAAAAAGAGCTGAATATGTTGCTGTACTTTAAAGAGTTCTGTGATAAACATAATTTGCGCTTTTATCTTTGCGGCGGTGGTCTCATTGGGGCTATACGGCATAATGGATTTATCCCTTGGGATGATGATTTAGATCTATTTATGCCTCGTCCAGATTATGAAAAGTTAGCTAAATTATGGCCAAAATATGCTGACACTGAACGATTTACGTATTGTCGTACTGATCGAGATCACATCTATCATGATGCAGGTGCATCTATAAGAGATAATAATACGACCTTTATTAATCGTCATAGTATGCATGAAGATGTTTGTCATGGTTTAGCACTTGAAATTATGCCTATTGATGGCTGTGCACCCGGCAAAATTAGTCGTTTATTGCAATTGATGTGGGCCATGACGTTTGCACTCTTTAATGCGCAGCGTTTACCAGATAATAAAGGGCCTACATATCGCGCTTTAGCTGGTTATATTTATAAAATCTTTTCCAGTCAGTCTATACGCTATCATATTTGGCGATTTGCAGAAAAGAGAATGACTCAATACGACTTTGATACCAGTGATGAATGTACGGAGTTAATTGGCAGTTTAAAAGGTATGAAGCTACGTCATCCTAGAGAGGACTTTGCTTCTGTTGTATATAAAGACTTTGAAGGTCATCAAATACCTGTTATGAAAGGGTATGAGAGATATTTGCGTCTTATTTGGGGCGACTATATGCAATTACCACCTATAGAACAACGTGTGGCAAAACATGATGCAGTATTTGCTGATCTACATACACCTTACAAGGAGTATAAAGGCATACATTATGCCAAAAAAGAAGCTCAACCATAAGGAGGGCCTATGAAACGAATAGCAGTAATCTTTGCGGGTGGCGTAGGTGCTCGTATGAAAAATAGCAAGACGCCAAAACAATTTTTAGAATGGAACGGTAGACCAATTTTGATTCAAACCTTAGATGTGTTTGAACAAACGGAGACAATTGATGGGATTGTTCTTGCCTGCAAAGCAGAATGGATTGATCATACAAAACAGCTCATCAAAAAGGCGGGGCTACAAAAGGTATTATCCATTGTGCCTGGTGGTGAAAGCGCTCTAGAATCCCAATATAATGGACTCGTAGAGGCTAAGCGTTTATTTCCTGATGATGCGGTGACTGTATTGATTCATGATGGGGTTCGTCCACTTGTAGATAATTCTACTATAGAGAGAAACATAGAATCTGTTGAATCAAAGGGGTCTGCCATTACTGTTACTCCAGCTATAGAAACGGTTATGGTTACCCAAAATGGTTCTATTAAGCATATTTTAAATCGTAATGAATGTCTCATGGCTAAAGCTCCTCAGAGTTTTAGATTAGATGATATTATATCAGTTCATAATCGTGCAAAAGATGAGGGCATTCATGACTTTATTGATTCCGCATCGATGATGATGCACTATGGATATACTCTATATCCTGTATTAGGGGAAACTGAAAATATAAAGATTACAACTCCATCTGATTATTATATGTTCACAGGGATTATTAAAAATCGTGAGCTAGGAGGATTAAAAGATGAGTAATTCCGTTATTCAACGTGAGTTAACGGCTTTAGTACATGAAAAAAATTACTTTCATTTCCTCCGTCATCAACGCATTCTTATAACAGGTGCAACGGGGCTTATTGGATCGATGTTTATAAAATTACTTATACTTGCCAATGAGACTCATGACCTGGATTTAAAAGTGATTGGTCATGTACGAAGTCATGAAAAGGCAAAAACTATTTTTGGTGAGTATTTAGATAATAAGTCGTTATCTCTAGTGGATAGTTCATTAGAATCTATTGATGTGCCATGTGATTATATTTTGCATGGAGCCGCACCAACACAATCTAAGTTTTTTGTAGAACATCCAGTAGAAACTATCCGTACCTCTATTTATGGCACGGAGGCCATGCTCGAGTTAGGCCGTCGAAAAAAGGTAAAGAAAGTAGTTTATTTATCTAGTATGGAACAATATGGTGTACCTTATGAGTCTGGTCAAGTTATGACTGAAGACCGATTAGGGTATCTTGATCACCTAAATGTTCGTAGTTCCTATTCTGAAAGTAAGAGACTATGTGAATGTTATTGCAAGTCCTATGTTGTGGAATATGGCGTGCCTGCTGTAATAGCTAGACTAGCTCAAACCTTTGGACCTGGTGTTCCGGTATCAGATAACCGTGTATTCATGCAGTTTACCAAGAGTGCTCTTAAACATGAAAATATTGTTCTTCACACAAAAGGCGATTCTATGTCGAACTATTGCTACATTACCGATGCATTAGCTGGTATTTTAGCCCTTATGAAGGCGGGCGAAGCTGGCGAAGCCTATAATGTATGTCATGATGAAGAGACTCGTTCTATTGCAAGCATTGCTCAATTAGTGGCCACTCATGTGAGCAATAATAAGAGTAAAGTTGTTTTTGATATTCCAGAAGATGTACAAGGGTTCGGCTATGCACCGACAGTACACATGTTCTTAAGTTCTAAGAAGTTAAAGTCTTTAGGTTGGAAACCTAAGGTATCAATGGCACAAGCCTATGTAAGACTGGCAGAATATATCCAAGAGGAAGGCTTATGAAAAAGGAAATAATAATTGTCACCATCTCCCTTGGTAACGATGGGGCTGAACGAATCTTAACAGAGTTGGCTCGTCAGTGGGTACATGATGGTCATCATATTACAGTTATCCAAACAAGCCCTAATCGATATGGTAATGAATATGCGTTAGAGGAAGGTATTGAACAAATCGAAATTCATACTACAAGCTCTAATAAAGTCATTCGCTTTATGCAAGAAATAAAAGAACTAATCAAAATCTTAAAGACTAGGCCAAATGCGACATGCTTATCTTTTTTGTCTGCATCGAGTTTTATCTTAGCGATTAGCTCTTGGTTTATAAAAAATCGCATTGTTTTTTCTGAACGCAATAATCCACGCAAAGTTCCTATTGGTTGGCATCAGCAAGCGTTGCGCAACTTTGCCTTTAGATTTGCAGATGCACTAGTATTCCAAACGGAAGATGCTCGTTCTTATTTCCCAAAATCTGTGCAAAATCGTGGTGTTATTATCCCCAATCCTATTAATGGTAAATTGCCACCACCAATAGAGGGGGAACGAGAAAAGACAATTGTTACAGCTTGTCGTTTGCATCCGCAAAAGAATTTGCCTATGATGATTAATGCTTTCAGTATGTTGGCAGACGAGTTTCCAGCGTATAAACTCGTTATTTATGGACAAGGTGTATTAGAGGATGAACTACGAGCTCAAATTAAGTCTCTTAATTTAGAGAATCGCATTTTATTGCCTGGCTTTGCTAGTAATATTTTAGAAAAGGTAGCCCCTTGTTCTATGTTTGTATCATCCTCTGATTTTGAAGGTATTTCAAATTCCATGCTAGAAGCATTGGGTATGGGCTTACCTGTAGTAGTCACAGATTGTCCTGTAGGCGGTGCTCGCATGGTAATTAAAAGTGGAGAGAATGGCATTCTCGTACCTGTAGGTGATACGCAGGCTATGTATGAAGCCATGCGCAGTGTATTAAAGGACCCTGCACTAGCGGCTAAACTTTCACAGAATGCCATCAAAGTACGCGATGAATTTCCATTATGGAAAATCGCAAAACGTTGGTTAGAAGTTTTATGAGTTGTAAGGAGGAGAACCATTGAAGTTAAATATTACGGCTCTTGCTGATCGCATGATATGGTTCATAACTCTAATCTTTTTAGTGTTGTCGTTGACCATTTCCTTTGCCCTTGGCGAAGCGAACTATGGTGCGTATGTATTATTTGTATGCTTATTTGGCCTCATCATTTTTTATCTTATACGAGAACAGGGTGTTATAAAACTGCGGTTTAATTGGATGCATGCTTATATGTTAATTTTTATTGGTGCTTGTTATCTAAGTGCGATTAATGCCACAGATGTTTCCGTAGCTATGAGCCGAAGTTTTGATATGGTCAAGATATTCTTTATGCTCATCATTTTATACATGTGTTATCAAGATAAGAAATCGGTGGATACATTATTAAAGATTGGCATGTGGACAGGCTATATAGTTTGTTTCTATACTGTTTATTTCTACGGTTTAGATTATTTTATTACTGTTTTATCATCCTCAGCACGTATTGCTAATGATGCATTGAATGCGAATACGGTAGGGCTATTGGGGGCCAATGCTATTGTTATGACCTTGTATTATATGCTATACGACCGTCCTCGTTGGTGGCATATTATTGCATTACCAACACTTGGTATTTTAGCGGCTACAGGTAGTCGTAAGGCCTTAGTTTTTGTCGGTGTTGGTACAGTATTACTCTTTATTTTTAAAAGTTTTCGTAGTGCTAATGCGGTCAATTCTATTGTAAAAATTATTGGTTCCTTATTAGGTCTTACCATTATAGGTATTGCGGTATTGCAATTGCCGATGTTCTCTGAAGTATTAGACCGAATGTCTAACATGGTAGAAGCCTTTACAGGCACAGGGGGGGACTCATCCACTATTATTCGGTTAGCTTTGGTAGATATTGGATGGGACTTATTTTATCAATCTCCCATAACTGGTGTAGGTATCAATAATCCATCTGTATATACTTTTTTCGTGTATGGCAAAGATAATTACTACTTGCATAACAATTATATTGAGTTATTAGCTGGCACGGGTGTTATTGGTTTACTAGCCTATTATTCAATGTATCTCTATGTGGCTTATAATTTAATTCGCTATCGTGATATCCATAATAATGAATATATAATGGTACTCATTCTATTCCTTTCACAGATTGTTATGGATATGGGTATGGTTTCTTATGAAAGTAAGAGCACTTATTTTTATATGATGTTGTTTTATTTAGAGGTGCAACTGCTTCGGAAAGGACGAAAACATGAAGTTCAGCAAATTGTGTAATGTTGGCATGTCCTTTTTAACAAAACCTTACTATCGTACGAGGGTATTAATTAAATCGGGTTATTATGACTCTTTGTCTGATGAAGACTTTTTGAAGAAGGTATTTCCTAAGTATATGGGATACCCTTTAGATCTAGAAAATCCAAAAACTTTCAGCGAAAAGTTACAATGGCTTAAGGTTAATTTTAGAGACCCAATACAAACGGTGATGGTTGATAAGCATGAAGCTAAACATTTTATTGCTCAACGTGTAGGTAATCAGTATATAATACCTACGATTTCCGTATGGAACTCTGTAGATGATATTGACCTTGATAGATTGCCTAATCAATTCGTTTTGAAATGTACACATGATAGTGGAGGCATCGTTATTTGTAAAGATAAATCAACACTTGATTGGGAAGCAGCAAAAGCTAAATTAAGAACATTCTTAAAACGGGATTATTCACGTATTGCTAGAGAGTGGCCTTATAAGAATGTTCCTCGACGTATTATCGGAGAGGAATATTTGTCGGAGTTAGGTAGCAATGACATATTAGATTATAAGATGTATTGCTTTCATGGTGAACCAAAGTTAACAGTAGTATGTTCTAATCGTTTTTCTAAAACAGGAACGAGTATGAACTTCTATGATATCGATTGGAATCCTATGGGAATTCATTTTGGACATTATCCACCGTTACCTACAGAGTTTCCAAAGCCAGATACATATGGTGAAATGCAACAGGTTGCGATGGAGCTTAGCAAAGGGTGTCCATTTTTGCGTGTTGATTTTTATGAAATTAAAGGGCATCTATTTATTGGAGAATTAACATTTTTCCCTGGTGCTGGATTTGAAAGATTTCGTCCTATGTCAAAGGATTATGAATTAGGAGAGTGGTTACATCTTGAGAATGTACATCGGGGCTGATTTAGTTCCTACGGATATTAATAAAACATTATTTGAAAACGGTAATGGAGAAGCTTTTGTAGGAAAAGAGCTTTATGAAATTTTGAAGCAATCGGATTTAAATGTTTTCAATTTAGAGGTTCCTCTTACTGATATAGAGACACCCATCGTAAAATTTGGTAATAATTTAATTGCGCCAACAAAAACAATTAATGGATATAAGGCGTTAGAGCCGTTATTTTTAACACTGGCTAATAACCACTCCTTAGATCAAGGGGTGGAAGGGTTGACGACAACATTAAATTTGTTGAAGCAGCATAATATTTCTCATGCAGGAGCCGGAGCTAATTTGAAAGAGGCTAAGGAGCCATTTATCTTTGAAAAAGATAATGTACGTATTGGATTCTATCTTTGTACAGAGAACGAGTTTACTATGGCTACTTGTCATACAATGGGGGCTAATCCTTTTGATGTGCTAGAAAGCTTTGACGAAGTAAAAGTTTTAAAGGCACAATGCGACTACGTCATCGTTCTATATCACGGCGGCAAGGAATTCTATCGCTATCCATCTCCTATGCTACAGAGATATTGCCGTAAATTTGTCGATAGTGGAGCGAATCTCGTTATCTGTCAACATAATCATTGTGTAGGGTCTCGCGAAGATTACCAGGGGGGCACTATCATTTATGGACAGGGAAACTTTATTTTTAATTCCGACTTTTATGTAAATCATCAGGAATTTGTGAAAGATGCAATACTAGTTACTATAGACGTAACTAAGGATGATTTTGTGGTGTCTGAATTGCCTATTCGTAGAATCGATAATGGTACACGACTAGCCACAGAAGTTGAAGCTACAGAAACATTAGAGGCTTATAGAAAACGTAGTGAAAAAATTAAAGACCCTCACTTTGTGACTCAAGCTTATAAGGCCTTTGCTGATACACATGTAAAACGTTATTTGCGTGAGTTTTTAGGTAGATCATTTATTGTACGCGCTATTAATGCTTTATTGGGCCGAAAATTGGTAGAACTTATTTTGGGCAAAACGAGTTATTTAGCAATACAAAATTATTTGGAATGTGAAGCTCATCATGAACTATTCTTGAGAGGCATTAAGAATATCAATAAGAAATAATGGATACTAAAATCGTAGCTGCTGCTAAATGGTCTGTTATTACAGAGGTTTTGGCAAAGCTTATCACACCACTGACAAATATAATATTGGCTCATATGTTAGCACCGACTGCATTCGGCATATTGGCGACGATTATGATGGTTATATCTTTTGCGGAAATGCTTGCTGATGCGGGTTTTCAAAAATTTCTTGTTCAGCATGAGTTTGAAAGTACCCAAGATAAGCAAGAGGCCGCAGATGTGGCCTTTATTGCCAACCTAGTGTTTTCTCTAGTTTTATGGGGCGCTATCATAATCGGTCGTGATGAATTGGCCGTATTAGTAGGTAATGATGGCTTAGGTATACCTTTAGCCGTAATGGGCGCTATGATTCCTTTATCTGCTTTTAGTAGTGTCCAAATGGCATTGTATCGAAGAGATTTTAATTTCAAGTTTCTTTTAAATATTAGGCTCATAACAATTCTTACACCTATATTGATATCTATACCAATGGCGCTTATGGGGTACGATTATTGGTCTTTAATTGCTGGTATGCTAGGGTCTCAGCTATTTACGGCGTTGGCATTATTAAAGAGTCGGAAGAATCAAATTCATCTGTTTTTTAGTAGTCGCGTCTTTATGAACATGTTTAACTATAGTGCATGGTCTTTAGCTGAAGCAT
Organism: Veillonella sp.; assembly: GCF_032470285.1. Lineage (GTDB taxonomy): Bacteria > Bacillota > Negativicutes > Veillonellales > Veillonellaceae > Veillonella. The sequence goes on from NZ_JAWEKP010000001.1 coordinate 90,714, forward strand.
TTTCTATATGGCTCACTGCTTGGGTGGATACATTCATTATTAGCCGTTTTTTAGATGCCTATTATTTGGGTATATATAAGATGCCAATGGCTATTGTTACGACTGTAATGGCTATGGCTACAGCATCTTTGGCTCCTGTATTATTCGCGGCTTTAAGTCGTGTGCAAAATAATCAACAGGCCTTTTCGAATACATTCTTTACATTCCAACGCTATATGGCTCTATTTTTGGTACCTCTAGGTGTAGGCTTATTTGTATTTCAAGACTTTGTTGTTCAGTTTTTACTAGGGCCACAATGGACGTTAGCGGGCATTGTATTAGGTTCCTGGGCATTGAGTTCGGCTATTATGACTGTAACAGCTAATTTGATTTCCGAAATATTTCGTGCAAAAGGGATGCCTAATCTATCATTTTGGGCTCAAATATTACATCTAGTAGTTTTAATACCAGTTATCTATATTTGTATTCAATATGATTTCAGTACCTTTGTATATGCTCGATCGTTAGTAAGAATGGAAATGCTAGTGGCTTCTATGTTGCTACTGGCTTTATTTGTCAATATGAGTGCATTTCGCATAATATCTAATATCAGTGTATATCTCATTACAGCATCTATAGTTGGGTTAATTGCCTATAGTATTTTACATCTCTATGATGCAGTATGGTGGACCGTCGTCTGTATGCTTTTATGTGTTGTATTATATGTGGCTATTTTATACGTCATTCCATCTGAGCGCATAATTATTGCTTCTGGCTATAAAAAAGTCTTAAGTAAAGTAAAACGACATAATTAACAGAACTATGAAAGGAGTACATATGCTTTCAAAAAATGTAGATTTAAACAACACGGTAATCCTTGTAACGGGTGCCGCTGGATTTGTAGGGGCTAATCTAGTTATGTCCTTACTATCTGAAGCAGAAGGGACTCAAATTATTGGCATAGATTCTGTTAATGATTACTATGATGTAGCATTGAAAGAGTATCGATTGCAACAGATTGATGAACTTAGCAAAGATAATAAGAATATATGGATTTTTAAAAAAGGGAATATTGCAGATAAGTCCTTTGTTGATGAAATTTTTGCTATCTATAAACCACGAGTTGTAGTGAATCTAGCAGCTCAAGCAGGGGTTCGTTACTCTATCACTAACCCCGACGCCTATATCGAGTCTAATATTATTGGATTTTATAATATTCTAGAAGCTTGTCGTCATTCTTATGACGATGGTGAAAGAGGTGTAGAGCATTTAGTGTATGCATCATCTTCTTCTGTATATGGTGCAAATAAACAAATCCCATACTCTATAGATGATAAAGTAGATAATCCTGTATCTCTTTATGCAGCTACAAAAAAGTCAAATGAGTTATTGGCTTATTCGTATGCTAAATTATATAACATCCCTAGCACAGGGCTTCGTTTCTTCACTGTATACGGCCCTGCAGGTCGTCCAGATATGGCATACTTTGGTTTTACAAATACATTACGTAATGGTGGGACAATTAAAATTTTTAACTACGGCAATTGTAAGCGTGATTTCACCTATATCGATGATATCGTAGAAGGCGTTTCTAAGGTTATGTCTACTGCACCAGAGCGTCGCAATGGTGCGGATGGCTTGCCGGTTCCACCGTACGCTATTTATAATATCGGCAATAGCAACCCAGAAAATTTACTTGATTTTGTGCGCATTCTTTCAGAGGAATTGGTTTCTGCTGGCGTATTGTCAGAAGATTATAATTTTGAGGAGCATAAAGAATTAGTACCCATGCAACCAGGGGATGTGCCTGTTACATATGCTGATACAAGTGCGTTAGAAGCAGATTTTGGCTTTAAACCTAATACAACCTTACGAGAAGGGTTAAAGCGTTTTGCCATATGGTATAAAGATTTCTATATGATGGAGGGCAAATAAATGAAAATTGCAATTGCTGGTACAGGTTATGTAGGCCTTTCCAATGGTGTGTTATTAGCTCAACATAATGAAGTAGTAGCCCTCGATATCATCCCGGAAAAAGTAGATATGTTAAATCGCAAAGAGACACCTATTGTAGATGCTGAATTGCAAGAATATTTAGCTACTAAGGAGTTAAACTTCAAAGCTACACTTGACCCAGTAGAAGCTTTTAACAGTGCAGATTATGTTATCATTTCGACACCTACAAATTATGATCCTCAAAAAAACTTTTTCGATACATCTTCTGTTGAACAAGTCATTAAAACTGTGCTAGAGATTAATCCTGATGCAGTAATGATTATTAAATCAACTGTACCGGTAGGCTATACGGTACAAATGCGTAAAGAATTTAATACGGAGAATTTAATTTTCTCGCCAGAATTCTTGCGTGAAGGTAAAGCCTTATACGATAATTTACATCCATCCCGTATTGTTGTGGGCGAGGATTCTGACAGAGCACGTCGTTTTGGCCAATTACTAGCGGAAGGTGCTATTAAAGAAAATATTCCACAATTATATACTGATTCTACGGAAGCGGAAGCAATTAAATTGTTTGCTAATACGTATTTAGCATTACGTGTAGCGTATTTCAATGAGTTAGACTCCTATGCTGAAGTACGTGGCCTTAGCACAAGTCAAATCATCAAGGGGGTTTGTTTAGATCCTCGTATTGGAGATTTTTATAATAATCCTTCCTTTGGTTATGGTGGTTATTGCTTGCCAAAAGATACAAAGCAATTATTAGCTAACTATAATGATGTACCACAAAACTTAATTTCTGCCATTGTCGATGCGAATAGAACACGTAAAGATCATGTGGCAGATACTATTATTGCTAAAAATCCGAAAATTGTTGGTATCTATCGCTTGACCATGAAGATGAACTCTGATAATTTTAGAGCATCAGCCATTCAAGGTGTTATGAAACGTATTAAGGCGAAAGGGATTGCTGTGGTAGTATATGAACCTACACTAGATGCAGAAGATTTCTTTAATTCGCCAGTTATTCGTAATTTTGAAGACTTTAAGCGTGTCAGTGATGTTATTGTAGCTAATCGCTGGGATAGTAGCTTAGAAGGTGTAAAAGATAAAGTTTATACACGAGATATTTTTGATAGAGATTAATACAGCTATATGTATTGTGGCGTTTAGGAGAGTAGTATGAAACGTTGGATACTATATATTGTGTTATGTCTAATTGTGTTTTTTATATGGGATAATTCCTTGCAAAATGGAGGAACCTCTGATGGGTTTAGTCTTATTTTTGCAAAGTGGATTGCCCCTATAGCTAATAAATTAGGCTTTTACGGAAATATATGGGCCTTAAATAGGATTATTCGAAAATTAGCCCACCTTACAGAGTTCACAATCCTTGGTGGTGTTTTATATGTAGTTCTACGCCGCTATATTGAATATGGCACAGTAGTAAAAACAATAGGAGTGGGTATAGTAATAGCTAGTCTAGATGAATTTATACAATTATTTTCTCTAGGACGCAGCTCTCAACTGTCTGATGTACTGATTGATACAGTTGGTATAATCATCGGTATATCGGTAGTGAAATTAACTTATTATATTAGTCATGATAAAAGATAAAAGTACATTTAAAAATTAAATAATTATTAATATAATAATGTGTAAAATATGACTCATAATTGTAGAGATTATGGGTCATATTTTATGAAGAATAAATGAATATATAAAAATTGTATTAAATGAACATATAATAATTTATTTATTTTTATAGAAAAACCACTATACAAGCGACAGGTCCCTTGTTATAATCGTGAATATAAAATGAATTATAAACTTAAATGAGAAGAACATGAACTTTATAGAAGAGGTCGATTTTTGAAAAGAGAATCGAAAGTAGAAGGGAAAGATTATGAGTCGCGTGGTTGATTTACATGGTTGCATTTTGCCAGCTGTGTTAGGTCCACAAGGGCCTCAAACAATGGCAGAATCAGTAAAAATGATTAAGTCCTTGTCTGAACAAGGTATTACAGATATTTTTAGTACGCCTGATGTAACAGTATCTATGGAGCTGAACACATGGAATGCTATAAACTCTTTAGTTAATGAAGTAAAAGTTATGGTTAAGGAGCAACAAGTAGATATAACTATTCACAGTGGAGCTCGCGTAATGCTTTGTGATGAAATGGTTGCATATATAGCTTCTCATCGCAATCAATATACGTTGGGAGATAGCCATTTTATATTAGTTGCTCTTCCACAAAATAGCAAAGTGCATCATATTAATGCGTGGTTATTAAGTCTACTAGATATGGGGCTTGTACCTATTATTAGTGAAGTAGAAACTTATGGACAATTATTTACTAAACCTGAACAATTACTAGCATGGGTTGATAGAGGTATTTTGATTCAATGTAATATGGCATCTTTTGATCATGGTAACGCTAACTATGATAGGGCTATTGAATTATATCGAAATGGTTTAATTCATTTCTTTGGTACTGGTTACAGCGATGGCTATGATGTTGAGGCGTACCAAGGTTATGTGGAAGCAATTTCTGAATTAGACAATACGTATAAAAAAGATTTGTTGCCAAATATCCATCTTAATGAACGCGACCTCTTAGCTAATCGCACATTTTATCCTTCTGTCCCATCTAGTTGGGTGGGGAAAAAGGGTAATTTCTTAACTCGTCTATTTGGCTTTGCATTATAATTTATATAGGTTCTTTTATCCATGTCATATTGACATAGATAGAGGGACCTATTTTTACTTTATATTGTATTTAGGGTTGAAAACAACCACCATATATAGTATACTGAGAAGGCAGTAAAAATAGAGGGGTTTTCTAATAATTCTTTACATTTTTACATTTAAATTTATAAAAAGTGTGATTAGACATACTTTTTATACTTCTTAACATATATTTTGGCAGTAACAAGATGGGGAGGTTGCCAATATGTTGCAGGTCATTAAGCGTGATGGCACGAAGGTACCATTCGACAAAAACAAGATTGCTTTGGCTATTGAAAAAGCTGAACATAGTAGTACTGGGTTGTACGAAGAGGGCTTGGCACAGCGTATTGCAAATGAAATTGAGGAATATGCTACTAAGCTTCAAAAAGACATGACAATTTATGCTATTGAAGATCAAGTGTATTATAAGTTGATTGAGTATCATAATCCTGCAACGGCACGTGCCTATGAAGGTTACAAAGCTGTTCAAGCTTTTAAACGCCGTCAAAATACAACTGATGATGATGTAATTGGTTTATTAGATCGTAGTAATATCAGTGTTCTTGATGAAAATTCTAATAAGGATGCTGCTATTGTATCTACCCAACGGGATTTAATTGCTGGTGAAGTATCTAAGGATATTGCTCGTCGTAAATTGATTCCTACCGATATTTTGGAAGCCCATGATAGTGGAGCTATCCACTTCCATGATATGGATTATATTATTCAACCTATGTTTAACTGTTGCTTGATTAATTTGGAAGATATGCTTACAAATGGCACAGTAATCAATGGTAAGAAAATCGATACACCTAAGTCTTTCCAAGTTGCTTGTACTGTAACAACACAAATCATTGCACAAGTAGCATCTGGTCAATATGGTGGTCAAAGTATTAATGGTATTGACCGTATTTTGGCACCATTTGTACGTAAATCTTATGAAAAAATCCTCAATAATGTTATTGAAGAGCAAGTTGAGATTTACGGCATGGAGCCTAATATGGAAAAGGCTCGTGAAATAGCGTGGAAACGTACGCGTAAAGAGGTTAAAGATGGTATCCAAACTATTCAATACCAAATCAATACATTGATGACCACAAATGGTCAATCTCCATTTGTTACATTATTTATGTATTTCCAACCAGACTATGAATACGCGAAGGAAGCGGCTCTTATTACAGAAGAAATTTTGCGCCAACGTATTAAAGGTGTAAAAAACGAAGCCGATGTATATATTACACCAGCCTTTCCTAAGTTGATTTATGTTCTTGATGAGCATAATGTAACACCAGATAGTCCATACTATTACTTAACTGAATTGGCAGCACAATGTACGGCTAAGCGTATGTACCCTGATTATATTTCTGCGAAAAAAATGAAGGAAAACTACTCAGGTAATGTCTTTAGTCCTATGGGCTGTCGATCCTTCTTATCTCCTTGGAAGGATGAAAATGGTGAATACAAGTTTGATGGACGTTTTAACATTGGTGTAGTAAGCTTGAACTTACCTCAAATCGGCATTCTAGCCCGAGGTAGTGAAGAACGATATTTTGAAATTTTAGATAAACGACTTGAGTTAGCAGAAAAAGCTCTAATGCTTCGTTATGAATTACTTAAGGACGTAGTGAGCGATGTGTCGCCAATCCATTGGCAACACGGTGCCATTGCAAGACTTAAAAAAGGCGAGAAAATTGCTAAATTCTTGACTGGCGGCTATGCGACTATTTCCTTGGGATATATTGGTATTTATGAAGCAACTCGCTTAATTACCGGTGAATCGAATACGGGCGAGAAAGGTCGCGTTTTTGCGATGAAGATTATGGATCGTTTAAATGCAGCTGTTGATGAATGGCGAGTTAAACATAACATGGGGTTCGCATTATATGGTACACCTGCTGAAAGTTTAACCCATCGATTCTCTTCTTTGGATCGCGCTCGTTTTGGTATTATTGAGGATATTACGGATAAAGGTTATTATACTAATAGTTATCATGTAAGCGTACGAGAAGAGATTAATGTATTTGACAAGTTTTCTTTTGAATCTGAGTTTCAAAAGAAATCTACAGGTGGCTGTATTTCCTATGCGGAAATTCCTAATATGACTAATAATATTCCAGCTGTTTTGACGATGATTCAATATATTTATGATCATATTTCTTATGCTGAATTTAATACCAAGTCTGACTATTGTCACGAATGTGGCTTTGATGGAGAAATTAAGGTAAATGAACATAACGAGTGGGAATGCCCTCGTTGTCACAATACAAATCGCGATAAATTAACTGTTATCCGTCGTACTTGTGGATATCTTGGTGAAAACTTCTGGAATGAAGGGCGCACAAAGGAAATTAAAGATCGTGTAATGCACATTTAAGATTATTAGAGGTATAGTTTTAATAATTATTCTATATATTAAGATAAACTGTTATATAGATTAATATAATTATCATAGATATCTAATGATGTGGATATTTTAATAGATACGATTTTAATTCTAAATACGATAGTTCTGTAAATGGTAAAAGCTGTGCCTAAGGCACAGCTTTTACTGTATATATGAGAAATTGAAATATATCTATATAGTGTTAATCAAAGTTGATAGGCACTACTATGGAGGTTATGATGAGATATGGGCAAATAAGACAATATGATATTGCCAATGGAGAAGGGATTCGTACATCTATATTTGTAACAGGGTGTACACATTGTTGTTATAATTGTTTTAACGAAGAATACCAAGATTTTAATGCCGGTAAGGTGTGGACGCAAGCTGAGACAGATTTAGTAGTTTCCTATGTGAAGAATCCTACATGTTCAGGCTTAACATTATTAGGTGGGGAGCCATTTCAAAATGTACAAGGCTTATTACCGGTGGTGAGAGCTGTTCGTGCAGCGGAGCCAGAAAAGAAGATTTGGGCCTATTCAGGCTATGAAATAGATGATATCTTAGAAGATGAGTTACGAAGTGCCTTATTACAAGAAATTGACATTCTCGTAGATGGCCGCTTTGTAGATGAACTTAAGGACCCTGCATTGCGCTTCAGAGGTTCCTCAAATCAGCGCATCATTGATGTTAAAAAGACATTAGCGACTGGGGAAATTATATTAGCAATGGAGTAAATATGATATTTGATAAACGATTTATAGGTCTCATTATTATAGTTGGCTTTATAGCGGGGTTAGTAGGAGCTTCCTATACGCATTTATTACATGGAATCCAACATTTCGTATATAATTATTCCTCTTCTGATCATTTGAGCTTTGGTGCAGCTGTGGCCCGAGTATCACCAGTAGAACGATTGATACCTTTAATCGTCTGTGGCGTGATAGGTGGCGTAGGTTGGGTTTTGATTCATAGATATGGTAAAGGCGTTGTAGATATAAAAACGGCAGTTTCTGTTAAAATGGATATGAATCCAATTACTACTGTTTTACATGCAACACTGCAAATAATTACGGTAGGTATTGGTTCTCCATTAGGTCGAGAAGTTGCACCACGTGAGGCTAGTGCTGGTATTACCACCTTTTTAGTTAAACATTTTGATATAAAACAAGAAGACCGTCAATTATTAATTGCATGTGCTGCAGGCGCTGGCCTAGCTGCAGTTTATAATTCACCATTATCTGCGACAATTTTTACATTAGAAACTTTGCTTCTTACTTGGAATGTACGCGCTATGAGTGCAGCCCTTTTATGTTGTGGCTTGGCTACATTTGTGACGCGACAAGCTGGCGTAGGAGATGTCATTCAATATACAATGGCACAACCCAGTTTGGGAAGTCATTATGTAGAGTTTTCTATCGTTTTAGGCGCTATTATTGCAATTGGTGTTGTTTTATTTAATATTACACAAAGTAAGCTACCCGCTATTCACCGTAGTAGTCCCATAATGATTCCTATTTCTATCGTAGCATTTACACTAATTGGTGTTTTAGCTATGTATTTTCCTGAAATTCTTGGAAATGGTAAAGCAGGCAATGAGTTGACTTTTACGAACGATATCACATGGACATATGCATTGGGTTTATTTGGATCCAAATGGGTAGCTGTTTTACTTGCTTTGACCGCTGGTGCATATGGTGGTCGTATTACACCATCTATGATGTTAGGTAGTACTTTGGGAATCGTATTTGGTACCGTATGGGCTATTGCTATAGCGCCAGTATCTTTGGGAATGTCTGCTTTTGTGGGGGCCGTAGTATTCTTAGGCCTTGCACAAAAAATGCCTTTGACATCTTGTGTATTTATGCTTGAATTATCTCGTTTCTCTGTAGAGATGTTGTTTCCTATAGCTTTAACAATGGGGACAGCTCTTATGGTAGAGCAAATCATTCAATCAAAATTAAATAGCGCTAAGTAGCAATAAATAATAGTTAATAAAAGTAAATATAATATATAGAAAAGAAGCGGATAGTTGAATTAATCAACTATCCGCTTTTAATGTATATGTAATTATACGATTTTTGCGTTCTTATCGTATTCCTCGCCACCCGCATCAGGAAGCATGCCATATTCTACAGTCCACAAGTGTTTATATTTTAGTGCTTGATTGTGAATACGTTCGATTTGCGTTTCATCTGTACGAGCTATGCGAGCTGGGATTCCAACAACTAAAGAATTAGGTGGAATTACAGTGTTCTCCTTTATGACTGCACCAGCAGCAATAATAGAGCCAGAGCCAATATGACAACCGCTCAATACAATAGCGCCCATTCCAACTAATACATTATCTTCAATGGTACTAGCGTGTACTATTGCACCATGGCCAATTGTTACATAATCTCCAAGAATGCAAGCCCTGTCATCATCAACGTGTAATACAGAGTTATCCTGTACATTAGAATAGCGACCTACTACAATTTTATTTACATCACCGCGAAGTGCACAGTTTTGCCAAATGGAAGCATATTCTTTTAGTTCAACATCACCTGCAAGTTCTGCACCAGGCATAACACAACTTTTGGGATCTAATTTGGGGTATTTTCCGTGAAATGGTAACATAAGGAACTCCTAATTTATTAACTATACGATTTCAATAAGACGTTGTGCTTTACGAATAGACATGATAGCTTCGTTCATTACTGTTTGTACTATAGTGTGAGCAGGTTCAATAGTAGTAAGTCGGTTTAAACCTTGTCCAACTTGTACAGCACCATTTACAACATCACCATCGATAGCAGCACGTTTGTTAGTGCCTTGGGACATTTTGGTGCGTTCTTCAGGGGTAGTAACACCATCTGTTTCGGCAGCTAAGTAACGTGAAGTGAATTCGTTTTTCAAGCTACGTACTCCACCGTGACCGGAGAGGAGACCCGTTACAACAGAGTCTGTATCTGTGGCTTTGATAATTGCTTCTTTCATATTTATGTGGGCTTGGCATTCTTCAGCTAACAAAAAACGGGAACCCATTTGTACACCCTCAGCACCCATCAACAATGCTGCTGCAATACCACGACCATCTACGATAGCGCCTGCTACAACAACAGGAATGGAAATCTCAGGTAAAATATTTTCCATCAAGGACATGGTTGTTTGGCTACCAATATGTCCACCAGCTTCCATACCTTCAATAATAATTGCATCAGCACCAGCTTCTTCAATACGTTTAGCAAGTTTTAGAGATGGAACAACAGGGATAACTTTAATGCCTGCATCTTGCAATGGTTTAATATATGGTACAGGATTGCCTGCTCCAAGTGTTACAAATGCAGGCTTTTCTTCAATGATAACATCCACTAATTCGTCTTTATTGGGAGCCATTAACATGAGATTGACTCCGAAAGGCTTATCCGTTAAGTCTTTACAGGCACGAATCTCGTTGCGCGTCCATTCTGCATCACGACCACCAAGAGCAATTACACCTGTAGCACCTGCATTAGCTACGGCAGCAACTAGTTTGTGTTCAGATACCCAGGCCATAGCACCTTGGATGATAGGGTATTCGATTTGTAAAAGTTGTGTTAACGCTGTTCTCATAAAGCCTCCTATGATAATAATTAAATTTACTGAAACTTTATTATACCTTTATAGGAGAATTTTATATAAGAATGATTTTATTTTCTTATATAAAATTAGAGTATTAATAAAGTCAAGAATATTCATCAGTATATACTTATATACTAAAGAGATTAAGCGTAATATTATTTGGAGATTATATGTAGTCACATAATCTCTTCTCTATATAATAGTATAATATAGTAATTATGTACACCTTAGATAAGGTTATTATAGTTATTTATTTAAACAATATGCTTTCAAAATTAATTTCCAATTATTAGATTAAAATAAAATATTCAGCAGTAGTCTAAAGATAAAAAAACTAAATGATAATATATTTCAAATGAGTTAAGTAGTAGAAAACCGCATAGTATCTATGATTATTAAATATTATAAAAAATGAGAAAATAAGAAAATGAGTATTGAAAAGTTTCGATGTCTTTGATATACTACATTACAGATAGAGTATCTGAATTAATTAAAGATAAACATTAAACAATAATTTTCAAGTGAAGGAGGAAATACACATGGAAAAATATGTATGCGTAGTATGTGGTTGGGTTTATGACGAAGCTGTTGAAGGCGTAAAATTCGAAGATCAACCAGCTGATTATGTTTGCCCAATTTGCGGTGTTGGTAAAGACCAATTCGAAAAAATGTAATTGACTTACCAAAAGGCTATCTTGAGTCCACTTGAGATAGTCTTTTTTATTTGACAAAGCACCATGTCATGTTTATAATATTATGAGTCGAGGTAAGATTATGAAACTGCAAGTAGAGCAAGCAAAAGAACATATAGGAAAGAAATTTCCTTATAGCTATACGATATCAGCCTCTGAGCTTGGTGACGTAACTGCTTTTCCTTGGAGCCGTCATGATATAACCATTAGTGGTGAGTTTTGGTTTGATGGTCAAAATTACATCGTTCAAGGTTCGATTCAGTCTAAAGGCGATTATGATTGTTCCCGTTGTTTAAATACCACAGAACATTATCGAAAAGATTTCTTTGAGGAAATCTTTAGTGATTGTCGAGATGCTGCAGATGATGTGAATTCTTTTGATGGAGAAGAAATTGACTTAACTGAACTAATTAGGGATACATTAATCATCAATGAGCCCTCTCAAGTGTTATGTCAGGATGATTGCAAAGGATTGTGCGTTCATTGCGGAGCAAATTTAAATGTTTCACCTTGTTCTTGTGAATCCTTTGTGGTGGATCCTCGATTTGCAGAGTTACGTGCTTTGCTTGATGAGAAAGATGATAGATTATCCTAATGATTGTACTAAGGAGGTGCAGATAATGGCAGTACCTAAACGTAGATTGTCTAAATGCCGTCGCGATCGTCGTCGTGCTAATTGGAAATTAGAAGCTCCTGGTTATGTAGCATGTCCACAATGCCACGAACCTAAGATGCCTCATCGTGTTTGCCCTACATGTGGTCACTATAAAGGTGAACAAGTAGTAGCTAATGCTTAATATGTGAGCAGAGAGAGACGCCTACTTTGTAGGCGTCTTTTTTATATGCTTTCAAAATATACACTCATATTTTTATATATTTTGTTATCAATAGCAAGTGTCACTATTTTATAGTAAGATTATTCTATAAAATGGTGACACATTTTTATTTTTTATAAACAATAATACTAAAATATAAAAAAACAACTATATTTTGTATATGCTATGAAAATATCTTACTATATGTATGAAAAGTCTTGCCAATAAGGGAATTATTGTATATACTTAGGATGTAATATTAATACTAGGTCATAAAAGGTGGTCCCATAGGTCATAAAAGGTGGTCCCATGAGTCGGTTAAAGAAGCAAGAGCGCCAGAAGCAGTTACAAGAAAAACTGAATATTACGCCATTTCTTACTGATGAAGAATTGGCAACACACTTTGGTGTAAGTGTGCCAACAATTCGTCTCGATCGACTAGAATTGGGTATTCCTGAATTGCGTGAACGTATTCGTGTTATGGCTACAGGTCAATCACATGAAATGGCAGAACATGTATCATATGAAGTGGTTGGCGAATTGATTGATGTCACCGAGGGGCACCAAGCATTATCTATGTTGCGTACTACGGCTGATATGGAAGATCAATTCGGATATGTAGAACCGCAGTATTTATATGCTCAAGCAAATTCCCTTGCAAAAGTGGTTATGGGGACGACTGTTTGCTCTGCGGAAGTTGGAAATATAAAATATAAGAACCCGGTAGGATCTGGTACTAATTTGGTAGCGAAAGCAGAAATTGTTCGTCGCCGAGGTAATAAGTTCTTTATTTGGGTTATAATAAGAGATAAAATAAAAGAAGTGTTTCGCGCAAAATTTATTATGGAATCCGTAGAGAATAGGGTGTAAATTATGAAAATTGCAATAGACGCCATGGGTGGCGACTTTGCTCCAATGGAGACTGTACTTGGATCCATTGAAGCCGTACGAGCAAATCAACACATTGAAGTGGTGCTCGTCGGCGATGAGCAGCAAATTTTTGATATATTAGAAGCTAATAATGAAGCTAAGAATCCACGTATTTCTGTACATCATGCTAGCCAGGTAATCGGCATGGATGAACATCCAGGTCAAGCATTGCGCAAGAAAAAAGATGCATCTGTTGTGGTCGCTACTTCGTTGGTTCGCGATAATCGTTGTGATGCTGTAATTGCTCCAGGTAGTACGGGAGCTGCTGTTGCAGCGGCTTTGTTTGGTCTTGGTCGCATTAAGGGCATTGATCGCCCTGTCATTGCAACTCCAATGCCAACGGTAAGTGGTATAACAGTTATGTTAGACTCTGGTGCAAATTCTAATAGTAAACCTAAACATCTTGTACAAGGTGCTTTAATGGGGTCTGAATATGCTAAGCTTTTATTAGGAAAAGAAAATCCTACTGTGGGATTGTTAAATATTGGTGAAGAGGCCACAAAGGGGAACGATGTCGTATTGGCGACATATCCGATTTTGGAGGGTATGAAGACTATCAATTTTAAAGGAAATATTGAAGGTCGTGATATTCCTAAAGGTGCCGTTGATGTTGTCGTATGTGATGGCTTCGTAGGCAATGTGGTACTTAAATTTGCGGAAGGTTTAGTAACAGGTCTTACGCAATTAGTAAAGGATAGCATCATGGCAGGAAGTATTTTCGCCAAGATAGGAGCTATGCTTGTAAAACCAGCTTTGAAAAAGATGGCAAAACGTTTGGATCACACAGAAAATGGTGGTGCTCCGCTCTTAGGAGTTAATGGGGTATTCATGATTGCTCATGGTAGTTCTAAAGCAAAAGAAATAAAAACTGCTATTGAAATTGCTAGTGATTTAGTAGAGCGTAAAATTATTCAACACATAAGAGAAACGATGGATATTGAAGGAGCCTTAAAGTATGACTATGATGAATAAACCTGTAGGAATCATTGGTACTGGGAGCTTCCTTCCTGACAATGTAGTAACAAACTTTGATCTTGAAAAAATGGTTGATACCAATGATCAATGGATTAGAGAGCGTACGGGTATAGAAGAACGACGCATTGCACCGGAAGGTATGAATACATCCTATATGGCGACAGAGGCAGCAAAAAAAGCTATGCAAATGGCTAATGTCACTGCAGAGGAAATCGACATGATTATCTTTGCTACCTTAACACCAGATATGATTATTCCTTCGGCAGCTTGTGTATTGCAAGCGAACTTAGGTGCCAAAAACGCTGCAGCCTATGATTTACAAGCGGCATGCTCTGGGTTTGTATATGGATTGATTACTGCCGCTAGTTATATTAGTTCTGGTATTTATAAAAAAGTACTCGTCGTGGGGGCGGAAATTCTTTCCCGTCGAGTAAACTGGAATGATCGTGGTACATGTATCCTCTTTGGTGATGGTGCTGGGGCTGCAGTAGTATCTGAAGTACCTGAAGGCTATGGCATTAAAGGTATTGACATGGGCGCCGATGGCACTGGCGGACCAGCGCTTTGCATTCCTGCAGGTGGCACTGCTGTGGTGGCAAATGATCAACGCGTAGAAGAGGGCTTAACATTTATTCATATGGATGGCCCTGAAGTATATAAATTTGCCGTTAAAACGATGGGGCGTACGGTTTTAAAATCCTTAGAACGCGCTGGTATGGAGTTAAACGAATTAGATTACTTCATTCCTCATCAAGCGAATATTCGTATTATTGATTCGGCAGCCAAACGTTTACATCTGCCAATGGAAAAAGTTTTTGTTAATTTACATAAGTATGGTAATACATCTGCCGCGTCTGTAGCGATTGCACTTGATGAAGCTAATCGCGAGGGACGTTTCAAACGCGGTGATAATGTTGCGTTTGCAGGATTTGGTGCAGGCCTAACATGGGCAAGCCTGGTCTTGAAATGGTATTAAGGAGGACACATCAAGATGATTAAGACTGACATTTGTGATTTATTGCAGATTGAGTATCCAATCTTTCAAGGTGGTATGGCTTGGCTCGGTACTGCAGAATTAGCGGCAGCCGTTTCTGAAGCTGGTGGCCTTGGGATTATTGGTGCTGGTCATATGCCTCCTGATATTTTCCGTAATGAAATCCATAAATTAAAAGAGCGCACTAGCAAGCCTTTTGGCTGTAATATTATGCTCATGTCTCCATTTGTAAAAGAGGTTATGGAAGTAGTTGTGGAAGAACGTGTTCCTGTTATTACTACAGGTGCAGGTAATCCTGGTGTTTATGTTCCCGCTTTGAAAGAAATTGGTACAAAAGTTATTCCTGTAGTTGCATCAGTATTACTTGCAAAGCGCTTATTACGTGGCGGTATTGATGCAATTATTGCTGAAGGTACAGAGTCTGGTGGTCACGTAGGTGATATTACAACTATGGCATTAATTCCTCAAGTAGTTGATGCTGTAGATGTACCAGTTATTGCTGCTGGTGGTATTGCAGATGGTCGTGGTATGGCTGCGGCATTTGCATTAGGTGCTAAAGCGGTACAAATGGGGACACGATTCGTATTATCCGAAGAATGTATTGCCCATGAAAATTATAAAAATGCTGTATTGAAAGCAAAAGATCGTGCTACAGTTATGACTGGCTTAACAACAGGTCATCCTGTACGTATTATAGATAATGCGTTAGCTCATAAATATAAATCCCTTGAATTTAGTGGTGGTTCTAAAGAGGAATTGGAAGCATTAGGCGCTGGCACACTTCGTTTAGCTGCTATTGATGGTAATATAAAAGAAGGTTCTGTAATGATCGGTCAAATTTCTGGTATGTTAACAGATGTTAAACCATGTGAAACTATCATTAAAGATATCATGACTGAAGCTGAAACAGTGATTAAGAATCTTCAAGGTCTTAGTAAATAAGGAGGCCCCTAATGAAAACGGCATTTGTTTTTCCTGGTCAAGGTTCTCAAAAAGTAGGCATGTTACAAGATTTGTATAATGCGTATCCTATTGTAAAACAACGTTTTGAAGAGGCTGACGAAGCACTTGGTTATTCCATCAGTAAATTATGCTTCGAAGGTCCTGATACAGAGCTCGTTAAAACAGCAAATACACAACCAGCTATTTTGACTGCATCCGTAGCTTGTTATGAAATTCTAAAAGAACAAGGCTTTACGCCTGATATCGTAGGCGGGCATAGTCTTGGTGAGTATAGTGCTCTAGTAGCAGCCGGTGTATTGAACTTTAAAGACGCAGTATATGTAGTTCATAAACGCGGTGAATATATGCAAGAAGCTGTGCCATTGGGTAAAGGCGCTATGGCGGCAATTTTGGCATTACCTCGTGAGCAAGTTGTAGAAATTTGTGAAGAAGTAAATGCTTCTGTAGGTTCTGTACAAGCAGTTAACTTCAATTGCCCTGGACAAATCGTTATTGCCGGTGAAACTGCAGCGGTGGAAACAGCAGCTGAAAAAATGAAAGAAGCAGGAGCGAAACGTGCAGTAATGCTTCCGGTGAGTGCTCCATTCCACAGCCGTTTGATGGAACCAGCAGCTCTTCGGTTAAAGGAAGAATTGGATAAGATCCAAGTGAGTGATGCACAAATTCCTGTAGTTGCAAATGTTACTGGTAAGATTTTGACTAATGCCAATGACATTAAAGAGTCCTTAGTTACTCAAGCCGCTAACCCTGTTTTATGGGAAGATTGTGTAGCTGAAATGGTAAACTTTGGTGTTACTCGCTTTGTTGAAGTGGGGCCTGGGAAAGTACTTACAGGTTTTACTAAAAAGATTAACAAAGATATGGAATTAGCCAATGTTGAAGACATTGCATCCTTAGAGAAAACGCTTGAATTTTTGAAGGGGGTTCGATAAAATGCATTTAGAGGGTAAAGTAGCCATTGTAACTGGCGCATCCCGTGGCATTGGTCGCGCTGTAGCTATCAATCTAGCACAATCTGGTGCTGATGTTGTTGTAAACTATAGCGGTAGCGAAGGTGCAGCGCAAGAAACTGTTGAAGCTGTACAAGCGTTAGGCCGCAAAGCCATTAAAATTAAAGCTAATGTAGCCAATGCTGATGAAGTTGCTTCCATGGTGGAAGAAGCTCATAAAGAATTTGGTCACATTGATATTCTCGTGAATAATGCGGGTATTACACGTGACGGTTTGTTAATGCGAATGAAAGACGAAGATTTTGATGCTGTTATCGATATTAACCTAAAAGGTGTTTACTTGGTAACTAAAGCAGTATCTAAAATCATGATGAAACAACGTTCTGGTCATATTATTAACATGACATCTGTTGTAGGTGTTATAGGTAATGCTGGTCAAACTAACTATGCTGCTTCTAAGGCGGGCGTAATTGGTTTTACTAAATCCTGTGCTAAAGAATTGGCTAGCCGTGGTATTACAGTTAATGCTATTGCTCCAGGCTTTATCAACACAGATATGACCGATGTATTACCAGAAAAAGTTAAAGAAGCTATGGTTACTGAAATTCCATTGGGCCGTATGGCTGATGCTGAAGAAGTAGCAACAGTAGTAACATTCCTTGCTAGCGATTTTGCTAATTATATTACGGGTCAAGTCATCAATGTTGATGGTGGCATGGTAATGTAGTTGTAAAATTAGACTATATATAAATACACTTTGAAAGGAGGTGAACCACTAATGAACACTTTCGATAAAGTTAAAGCAATCGTTGTGGAACAATTAGGCGTTGATGAAGCTGAAGTTACCATTGATTCTACATTCATCGACGACTTAGGCGCTGACTCCTTAGATATCGTTGAATTGATCATGGCATTTGAAGAAGAATTCAATGTTGAAATCCCTGACGACGTTGCAGAAAAAATTAAAACCGTTAAGGATACAGTAGAATATATTGATTCTGCTAAATAAGCTGTAAAGCTAACAATTCAACCGAACGGGAGGCCGAGTGGCCTCCCAACCGGTTTTATTTACAGGAGGATTTGATAGTGAAGCTCCCTGAACTTCGCATTGGGAATCTAGTGGCCAAAGTACCTATTATTCAAGGTGGTATGGCGATTAGATTGTCTACAGCTCGCTTGGCAGCAGCCGTTGCAAATGAAGGTGGTATCGGCCTTATTGCGGCATCGGGCTTGCCTTTCGATGAATTACGATACGAAATACAATTAGCTAGAAAATTATCACCTACGGGTATTATTGGTATAAATGCGATGGTAGCAGCAACTCAATTTGCTGGCTTAGTAAAGACTGCCATCGAAGAAGGCATTGATCTTGTAGTAGCAGGTGCTGGTTTTTCAAGAGATATGTTCGCAATGGGCAAAGAGTCTGGTACTCCTATTGTACCAATTGTTTCGTCCGCAAAATTAGCTCGCATTTCTGAAGGTTTAGGTGCTGCAGCTGTAATCGTAGAAGGCTGTGAAGCTGGTGGACACTTGGGGACGGATCGTTCCGCTCGAGAAATCGTTCCCGAAGTTGTAGCAGCGGTAAAAAACATTCCAGTAATTGCTGCTGGTGGTGTTCTAGATGGCCATGATATCGTTGAAATGTTAAAAATCGGCGCTAGTGGTGTTCAAATGGGTAGCCGTTTTGCTGCTTCTGATGAATGTAATGCATCTGATGAATTGAAAAAAATGTATGTACGAGCTACAAACCCTGAGGATATAGTATTGATTCAAAGTCCTGTTGGTTTGCCTGGTCAAGCAATAAAAAACAAATTTGCTGAATCTGTTTTAGATGGTACTGTAGCGCCTCCAACGGTGTGTGATAACTGTTTAAAACATTGTTCCCATAAATTCTGCATTATCCGTGCTCTTTCTCGCGCACAACAAGGTGATGTGGAAACGGGGTTGGTGTTCTCTGGCAATAATATGAGAAAAGTCGATAGGATTATGCCAGTTAAAGATATCTTTGCTCAATTAAAACAGCAAGTAGCAGAGATTGATTAATTTAAAGGGCTGTATAGCTATAAGAGGTGGAATAATTGGAAAAACGTGTAGTAATTACTGGCTTAGGGGCAGTGACTCCTGTAGGTATCGGTAAAGAGAACTTCTACAATGCGTTATTGGCAGGTCAATCTGGTATTGGGCCGATTACACGCTTTGACGCATCTGACTATGCAACACGCATTGCGGGTGAAGTAAAAGACTTTGATATTACAAACTATGGGGTAGACAAGAAAGAAGCTCGTCGTATGGACCGTTCTGTAGAATTTGCTATCGGTGCAGCTGTTCTTGCTTGTGAAGATGCTGATCTTGATTTAGATAAAGCAGATTTAGATCGCTGTGGTACTGTAGTTGGTACAGGTATAGGCGGCATTGACTCTATCCATGAGGTGTATGAAACATTATTCGAAAAAGGTCCTGGCCGTGTAAGTCCATTTGCAGTACCTATGATGATTGCAAATATGACATCTGCACGCGTATCTATTCGCCTTGGTCTTAAAGGTCCAGTTATTACAGACGTAACTGCTTGTACTTCTGGTACAAATGCGATTGGCGATGCATTCCGTATCATCCAACGTGGAGATGCTGATGTGATGTTTGCTGGTGGTACTGAGGCTGCGGTATCTCCGGCTGCTGTAGCTGGTTTTGCGGCTATGAAAGCTATGTCTACACGCAATGATGAGCCAACAAAGGCGTCCCGTCCATTTGACCGTGACCGTGATGGTTTCGTAATGGGTGAAGGTGCTGGTATCGTAGTTCTTGAAGAATTAGAACACGCAAAAGCACGCGGTGCGCATATCTATGCTGAAGTTGTGGGCTATGGTAGCAATGGTGATGCTTACCATATCACTGCACCAGCTCCAGGTGGTGTTCAAGCTCGTAAATGTATGGAATTAGCAATTAAAGATGCAGGTATTGATCCTAAAGACGTTAACTACATCAATGCTCATGGTACATCTACTGGCCTTAATGACCAAAATGAAACATTGGCTATTAAAGAATTGTTCGGCGATCACGCTAAAAATATCGCTGTTAACTCTACTAAATCCATGACAGGTCACTTATTGGGGGCTGCTGGTGCTATTGAAACTATCGTAATGGCAATGGCGATTGAAACTGGTAAAGTTCACCCTACAATTAACTGTGACAATCCTGATGAAGGTTTGGATCTGGACTATGTTCGTGAAGGCGCACGTGAACTTCAAGTAAAATGTGCACTTTCTAACTCTTTCGGTTTTGGTGGTCATAACGGTACACTTTGCATTCGCCGTTATGAAGCTTAATGGTTACTATCGAAACGCATAAGAGTAAGATAACACAAGCTCGTGAAGAATCTCTTCATGAGCTTGTTGCTCGTTTAGACATACCTGTGTCAGATATATCCATTATAGATTGTGCTTTTACACATACTTCTTATGCGAATGAACATAAATCAAAGCATATTCATCACAATCAGCGATTAGAGTTTTTAGGCGATGCTGTTTTGGATCTTATTATTGGGGAATACCTATTTAAGACATATCCAGATATGGCTGAAGGTAATTTAACGAAAATTAAGGCCGCTACAGTGTGTGAAGATTCTTTAGCATCTGTGAGCCGTTCTTTGCAACTAGGACAATATTTATTGCTCGGTCATGGAGAATGCGCTTCCGGTGGTAATGATCGAAACTCTATATTAGCGGATACCTTTGAGTCTCTCATCGGTGCTATTTATATTTCTACAGATTATCAAACAGCTATGGTCTTCGTTTTAAAACATTTAACTACTTATATCATGCAAGCCTTAGAAGGTAAGCGGGGCAAAGATTATAAGACATTATTACAAGAATATGTGCAAAGAGATGGGGATAAACATATTGTCTATCATTTGCTCAGTGAAAGTGGTCCCGACCATGCTAAAACCTTCCTTATGGAGGTTGAAATCAATGGTGTTACTTACGAGGCCGGCTCTGGTAAAAGTAAAAAAATTGCAGAACAACATGCGGCTCAATTGACTTTAGAAAAGTTGATGGCTGATAAATAGAAAAGCGCCGAATGGCGCTTTTTTCTGTATAATAGTATGTGAGTAATAATTTATAAAATAGTAGATGAGTAATAATTTTTGCATAAGAAGAGGAGGTGTCTATGAAACCATTTGGTATGATTCCCTTTTTTATACCTCACGTAGGTTGTCCTTATGTGTGTACATTTTGTAATCAATCTCGTATTACGGGCCAATCTGGTATTAGTCACCTAACTCCAGAATATATACAACAAACAATTAAAGACTATGTAGGCACAAAACGGTGCGAGAAGTTTTGGGAGGTTGCCTTTTATGGGGGATCATTTACGGCTATTCCTAAAGATTTACAACATAAATTATTAATGCCTGCCTATGAAATGCTTCAACGGGGAATCATTGATGGCATACGTTGCTCTACAAGACCTGATGCTGTAGGTGATGAAGCGATTACATTATTACAGTCTTATGGAGTAAAAACTGTAGAACTTGGCGTGCAGTCTATGAATGATGGTATTTTAGTCGATGCTAAGAGGGGTCACACGGCACAAGAGGTAGTAGAGGCTGTTGCACGATTAAAACAGCATGATATGACCGTTGGAGTTCAACTTTTACCAGGACTAAAAGGTGAGACCTGGCAAACAATAATAGAAACGGCCATTGCGGTAGTCGCATTACAACCTGATTTTGTACGTATCTATCCCGTACTAGTTATAGAAAATACAGAGCTAGCCGACCAGTATAGAGCTGGAGAATATGAACCACTAAGTACTGAGCTAGCTATACAGTATTGTTCATTTTTAAAAGATTGGTTTGAACAGCATGGTATTGAAGTCATTCGCACGGGTTTACAAAGTACAGAAGAATTAGATTCCAGGAATAGCTTAGTAGCGGGGCCATATGAGCCCGCTATGGGGGAGCTGGTTGTGAACGAACAGTATAAGCAGCGAATTGAACGTTGTATTGATGAGCATGTATCTCAGTATAAGTACTTAATAAGTAATGATTGTTTTAGTTTAATTGAAGATGCTACTTATGGAAGCTTAAAATTAAGTAGAGTTAATGTTGATAATAGTGGATGTATAGATAACACTAATAATGATAGAACAAATTATATTAGGAATAATGGTAGTGCAGTACAGCATAATATTGTTATTTCTTATCCGAGACGCTTAACATCTAAGGTGCGAGGGCTTAATAATCGAAATGTATTATATTTTGCAGAATTATACCCACAATATAGTATAAGCTGGTGTGAAGAAAGTACGAGAAATACCGTTCGGTGCTGTATTGATGGCCTACAATATGTGTTATAATAAAAGATATGATTATTTAAGGTTGTTGGTAGAAAGGAGGCAGTCATGCAATTACTTCGGTTGGAATTAAAGGGCTTTAAATCGTTTGCGGATAAAACGATTGTAAAATTCTCACCAGGAATGACTGCCGTTATTGGTCCTAACGGAAGTGGTAAAAGTAATATTACGGATGCTATGAAATGGGTATTGGGAGAATCCAATGTCCGTAATTTGCGCGGTCAAAAAGCAGAGGATATTATTTTCTCTGGTACGGAAAAGCGCAAACCTATGAGCGCTGCTGAGGTTACACTTGTGTTTGACAATAGTGACCAACAATTAGATATAGATATGGCTGAGGTAGCCATTACACGCCGTATATACCGCACTGGTGAAAGTGAGTTCCTCATTAATAAGCGATCTTGTCGTTTAAAGGACATACATCTTTTACTAGCAGATACCGGTCTTGGTAGAGACTCCATGGCTATCATTGGGCAGAACCGAATTGATGCTATTTTAAATTCTAAACCTGAAGAACGGCGCCTTATCTTTGAAGATGTAGCAGGTATTTCTCGCTTTAAGATCAATAAAGAAGATGCATTGCGTCGTATTGCCAGTACAGATCGTAATATGGAGCGTGTACGAGACGTAATGGCTACCATTGAAGAGCAATTAGGACCTTTGTCTGAAAAAGCGGAAAAGACTAAAAAATATATGACCTTAAGCCGCACAAAGCGCGATTATGATGGGGCATTAGGCTTTCACAATTATAAAACCTCTGATCGTCTTTTAACGCGTTTTGAAAATGATAATATTGCCTTTAAAGATGAAGAAATTGAGCTTCAAACTGAATTGTCTAAATTAGAGGCTCGTCGTCACGAATTGCAATCGTCTTCGTCAAAAGAGCAGGAACAGCTTAAGTTGTGGGAGGCTCAGTATACTGAAAAGCAACGTGATGAAGAACGCTTATCTGGTCACTTACGTCTCTTAGAAGAGCAACTAAAAACAGCGCGCCGTGAATTAGATGAAACGTCTATGCGCATTAGCGAGCTAGAGGCTACGCAAAAAGGCGAGGAGCAACAATTGCGCATCTTAAATCAATTGATTCAAGATGAAAGTGCTCAATTAGTAGAGAAAGAGTCTAATTTAGAAGAATTAGAAGCGACCTACAAAAAGGCTGTTGAAGATGTAAGGTCAGAACAAGCTAAGTTTCAATCCTTGCAATCCAATCGAGAGGCTTTTGAGCAACGTCAATTAGAAGTTGTGAGTGCTATTGAAACGGCTAAGGCTAGTATTCGAAGCTTAGAAGCTCGCAAGGTAGAAAGCAAAAATCAATGTGCTATTCTAGAATCTGAGATAGCACAGGTAGATAGTGAACTTCAAGTCGCTCGTTCTGAATTTGAAGCGCTAGGCCAAAAGTTTAATGCTATTTCTGCACAACGACAAGCCCTCGTTGATGGTGGTAAAGAAGCAGCTATACAAGCTCGTGAGGAACGTAAAGAATTACAAAAATTACGTACCCAAGAGCAACGTGTTAAAGGTCGTATCGAACTATTAGCCCAATGGGAAGAACAACATGAAGGTTATTTAGAAGGTACAAAGAATATCTTAAATGGTAAAGGTTCTTGGCGCGAACAAATCACAGGCGCTGTTGGTGATCTCTTTACGGTAGAGGACAAATATACTACGGCTATTGAAACGGCATTAGGCGGCAGTGTTAACCACGTTGTAACTACTACGGCTCGTGCAGCGGCTGAGGGTGTAAATTACTTGAAATCTATCCAAGGTGGTCGCGTAACCTTCTTGCCTATGGATTCTGTAAAAGGAAAACCTTATGATACACCGGCTCTAAATGAAAGCTGTGTATTAGGCACTGCTGTTGATTGTATCTCCTTTGATAATAAGTACGCTCATATTTTCCAGTATTTATTGGGCCGTACCTTAGTAGTATCCTCCATGGATGATGCTATTGGATTACAGAAAAAATACAATCAACAATTGCGTATTGTAACCCTTACGGGTGAACAGTTCCAACCGGGTGGTTCTTTAACCGGTGGTGCTACGAAGCGTAAGCGCGCCTCTGTATTGAGCCGTAAGGAAGAAGCAGCTAGTCTTGAACAAGAGCTTGTACAAATTGAAGAACAAATCCGTTCCTTAACAGCTAGCTTAGAAAATCTAGAAAAACGGGTTGAAGAGGCTGAAAAAGAACGAGCTAGCCTTGATGAAATCTATCAACATACGAACTTACTCTATGTGGCTAGTGAAACAAAGGTACAAAATATACAACATCAGATAGATCGTAAGAAACGTGTTCTTTCAGAAGAAGAGCAACGTTTAGTACAAATTGATATTGATTTGGCTACTACAACTGCTAACTTGAAAGATCAAGAAACAGCATTAGCTTCCTTGCAAGAGAATCATGGTGTGGATGGTAATCAAGGGGCGTTGATGGATCGATTGACTGTGTTGCAAAAGGTGCAACAAGAGGCGTATGAAGCTTTTACAGAAGTTCGCCTTACTTGTGATACCTTGCGACATACCATTCAGGAACGGGAAACACAACGTGAACAGCGTAATCAGTCTATTTCTAGTATTATAGAGCGCTTAACACCACTTCGTAATTTGTTAGTTAGTACTACACAACGCTATGAAGAGGAAATACCTAAGGCTCAGGAAGTTGCAGAACAAGAGTTGGCCTCTGCTACGGCTGAGGTTGAACGATTACGTGCTCTTCGTGATGAAGCCTATGATAAAACATCTACGGGGCGCGAGGAAATGGAATCTATCCTCAGTGAGCAAGACCGATTGAATCAACGCTATAAAGTGGTGCAAGGTCGTCTTGTTGATATGGAAGGTAAAATTACACGTCATCGCATGGATTGTGAGCGCTTTATAGAAGAATTACAAGAGCTAGGCTTTACATTGGAAGATGCTCAAGCCCTTCGCATTGAAGGTTCCGTTAATGATTGGAAGGATGAGCAAGCTCGGTTGATGGCCGAAATTGCCGAATTGGGTCCAGTCAATCCAAATGCCGTTGAGGAATATGAAGAGACTAAAGAACGATATGATTTCTTAACCACACAATTAGCTGATTTAGATACGGCAAAGACGCAATTACAGGCGGTTATTGCCGAAATGGATAAGGCTATGAGTACACAGCTATACGATGTATTGGATGTGGTAGGCCGTAGATTCCAAGAGGTATTCAGCCAATTGTTTGGCGGTGGTACTGCGCAAATTGTACTGACTGATCCAGATAATATTTTGACGGGTGGTATCGATTTCTATATTCAACCACCAGGGAAAAAGCGTCAACAATTGACACTTTTATCGGGTGGTGAACGTGCTCTTACGGTTATCGCTTTATTGTTCTCATTCCTCGATTATCGTCCAGCTCCGTTCTGCGTGCTTGACGAAGTTGACGCGGCGCTTGACGAAGCCAATGTTGAACGATTTAGTTCCTACTTAAATCGAGTAAATAAAGAAACACAATTTATCGTTGTATCTCACCGTAAAAAGACGATGGAAGCTGCCGAAGTACTTCAAGGGGTAACAATGGTGGAACGCGGTGTATCGCGATTATTAACAGTAGCATTTGAAGATGTGAAGGAGGATCTAGCATAATGGCATTTGGATTCTTTGATAGAATTAAAGACGGTTTAGAAAAAACTCGTAAGTCTTTTGTAAAAAATGTAGAAAGCATCGTTATTGGTTATGCGCAAATCGATGATGATTTTTTAGATGATTTAGAAGCAGTTATGCTTACTAGTGATCTAGGCCCTAAGACGACAGAATACTTGATGAAAGAAATTCGTCGTGGTGTAACAGAAGGTATCATCAATCATACAGGCGATGTAATGCCGTTCATGGAAGACCGCATCACGGAAATGCTCATCGATCAAGAAGATGAAATTACTTTGCATCATCCTGAGGTTATCCTCGTAGTTGGTGTAAATGGTGTCGGTAAAACAACGACAATCGCTAAATTGGCTAATTATTATACTAAAGAAGGTAAAAAGGTTATCATTGCAGCAGGTGATACATTCCGTGCTGCTGCAGCTGACCAATTATCCATTTGGGCTGATCGCGTTGGTGTGCCGATTGTTAAACATAAAGAGGGCGCAGATCCTGCTGCCGTTGTATATGATGCAATGGAAGCTGCGAAAGCTCGTAATGCAGACCTCGTTATCGTAGATACGGCTGGTCGTCTACATACTAAGGTTAACCTTATGGAAGAGCTTAAAAAGATGGGACGCGTAGCGAATAACCACGTAGAAGGTGCGCCACATCAAACATTGCTCGTATTAGATGGTACTACGGGTCAAAATGCAGTAAGCCAAGCTAAATTATTTGGTCAAGCCGTGCCAGTAAATGGTATTGTAGTAACTAAATTAGATGGTACAGCTAAAGGTGGTGTAGTTATCTCTATTAAAGAGGAACTAGGCGTACCAGTACGCTGGATTGGCGTTGGCGAAGGTATGGATGACTTGCGTCCATTTAATGCAAAAGAATTTGCTAATGCATTATTTAATAAAGGAATGATTCAAGGTGACAAATAAATATAACCGGGAATTCTTACTTGAATATGTAGAATCTGAAAATAAAAAAAATGAATGTAATGTTAGCCTAGAAAATATGAATAAGATTGTTAGCTTAATCGAGTACTTTGGTATTGAACTATATCGCCCCATTACGCGATTGCTACTTTCAAACTGGGAAGAAATTACAGATCGTATTAATAACTATACTGAATCAGATTGGATGATGGCTGATGAAATCCAAAAGACCACACCTACATTAGATCGTTTTTCTATTGCTATGCTCATCGAAGTCTTAGAAGGTGAGGATACATTGAATCAAGCGGAAAATGCAGGTCGTCGTTTGACGGATGAAGAAATGAAAGCCATCCGTAAACATCAGGATGAACAGTAATGAAGCATAGTACATATAATTACGAGGGGGGCCAACCATTTAAAGTGGAGGCGCCCTTTGCGCCTACAGGGGACCAACCTACTGCGATTCAATCTTTAACAGAAGGCATTGAACGCGGTGAATGGGCCCAAGTTTTGCTCGGTGCCACTGGTACTGGTAAGACCTTTACAATGGCCAAGGTTATTGAGGCAGTTCAAAAGCCGACCTTGATCATTGCTCATAATAAAACCTTGGCGGCTCAATTATGTAGTGAATTTAAAAGTTTCTTTCCAAATAATGCGGTAGAATACTTTGTATCTTACTACGATTTTTATCAACCGGAGGCCTATATTCCTTCTAGTGATACATATATCGAGAAGGATGCGTCTATTAATGATGAAATCGATAAACTGCGACATAGTGCTACGATGAGCCTTTTTGAGCGCCGCGATGTCATTATCGTTGCCTCTGTTAGCTGTATTTATGGCTTAGGTGACCCTGAGGACTATTCTGATCTCGTATTGTCCTTACGCTTAGGTCAAACGAAGTCGCGCGATGAAATCTTATCTAAACTCGTAGATATTCAATATACGAGAAATGATATGAACTTTATCCGCGGTACCTTCCGTGTACAAGGGGATACAATTGATATTTTCCCTGCTGCTTATAGTGAAAGAGCCATTCGGGTGGAGCTTTTTGGTGATGAAATCGACCGCCTCGTAGAGGTAGATCCCTTGACGGGTGAAATTATTGCGGAACGCAAACACGTTGCTGTCTATCCGGCATCTCACTATGTGACGACGAAAGAGAAGATGAATATTGCCGTAGAGCGTATAGAAGCCGAACTAGATGAACAGCTAGCGAAGTTAAAAGCTGCTGACCGTCTATTGGAGGCTCAGCGCTTAGAACAGCGTACGCGTTACGATATAGAAATGATGCAAGAGATGGGCTATTGCTCGGGCATCGAAAACTATTCCCGTCATATGTCTGAACGAAAGGCTGGGGAAGCACCGTTTACATTGATTGATTATTTCCCAGATGATTTCCTTATCATGGTGGACGAGTCTCATGTGACGATGCCTCAAATTCGAGCTATGTACAATGGTGACCGTGCCCGTAAAGAATCTCTTATCGAATACGGTTTCCGTCTTCCTTCTGCATTAGATAATAGACCTCTTCAATTCGATGAATTTGTAGAGCGTATCAATCAAATTGTATACGTATCGGCTACACCTGGCCCATACGAAATGGAAGTAGAAACGAATATTGCAGAGCAAATCATTCGTCCTACGGGCCTATTAGATCCATCTATAGAAATTCGTCCTATTAAGGGGCAAATGGATGACTTGCTTGGAGAAATTCACAAACGAGCTGCCAAGAATGAACGGGTTCTTGTTACGACATTGACGAAGAAGATGGCTGAGGACTTAACGGAATTTTTGAAGGAAATGGGCGTACGAGTTCGTTACCTTCATTCCGATATTGTTACTATTGAGCGGGCTGAAATCATTCGTGATTTGCGGGCTGGCGTATTCGATGTATTAGTTGGTATTAACTTGCTTCGTGAAGGTCTCGATATGCCAGAGGTTTCCTTGGTTGCTATCTTAGATGCGGATAAGGAAGGTTTCTTGCGTTCCGATACGGCCATGATTCAAACTATAGGTCGTGCGGCTCGTAATGTGAATGGTCATGTTATCATGTACGCAGATCGTGTAACAGGTTCCATGCAACGAGCTATCGATGAAACCGATCGTCGTCGTGCCGTGCAAGAGGCTTATAATATTGAACATAATATCACGCCTAAATCTGTATCTAAAGATGTAAAAGAGCTTATCGAATTAACGAAAATCGAAGAAGATATGGTTACCGAGGGAAAGGGACTTTCACCGAAAAAAGGAAAACAAAAAAAATCCTCAGAGGGCATGGACCATGGACACGAATCATATGTTCAAGATACATCAGCACCTAAGGTGGCAGATATAACACCGGAAGAATTGTACAATAAGATTGAAGAGCTAGATCGTCAAATGAAGGCCGCCGCCAAGCAGCTTGAATTTGAATCCGCTGCTAAATTACGTGATCAATTGGGCGTATTACGTCAACAATGGTCCGATATGCATAGTGCAGGAGATAGCAAGTTGAAGAAGCCTGCTTCTACCAAATCTAGAAAGCGGACGAGTCCAAAAAGTAAATCTTAAGAGCAATTTTAAAAGATTGTAAGAAAACACATAGATTATATAGACTATATGTGCGATAATATACATATATTATTTCATGTTAGTAATCGGAGAGATGATGCCGTTTGGTATCATCTCTTTAAATAGGAAAGATAATGAAAGATCAATTGATTGTAAAAGGTGCGCGTCAGCATAACCTAAAAAATATTGATATATCCTTGCCACGTGATCAGTTTATCGTCTTAACTGGCCTCAGTGGTTCTGGTAAATCATCCCTAGCATTTGATACGATTTACGCAGAAGGACAACGACGTTATGTTGAGTCCCTGTCTGCGTATGCACGTCAATTTTTGGGACAAATGGATAAACCCGATGTCGATTATATTGAAGGTTTATCTCCCGCCATTTCTATCGACCAAAAGACGACGAGTCGCAACCCTCGTTCTACGGTTGGTACCGTAACGGAGATTTACGACTATTTACGTCTCTTATTTGCACGCGTAGGTCATGCACACTGTCCAGAATGTGGTAAGCCTATTACCCAGCAAACAATACAACAAATGACCGACGATGTAATGAGCTTTCCCGAAGGTTCAAAGATTTTAGTGCTGGCCCCTATGATTCAAGGTAAAAAAGGGGAACATAAATCGGTGTTTGAACAACTTCGCAAAGAAGGCTTTGTTCGTGCTCGAGTAGACGGTGTAGTGCGTACCTTGGACGAAGAAATTGTATTAGAGAAAAATAAGAAGCATTCCATCGATATCGTTGTGGACCGTCTCGTTGTAAAAGAAGGCATTGAATCTCGGTTGGCTGACTCTATGGAGACCGCTTCAAAATGGGCAGAAGGCATCGTTGTGATTCAAGAGGTAGACGGACCTGAACACATGTATAGCCAACATTTTGCGTGCCCAGATTGTCATATTTCATTACCTAAAATTGAACCGCGTATGTTCTCTTTTAATAGTCCGTTTGGTGCGTGTCCATCTTGTTTAGGGATTGGTTCTACTATGGAGGTTGATGAGGAGCGCATTATTCCAGATGGATCTATTAGCTTTGCCGATGGTTGCGTGCAAGCCTTGAGCTCCAATCCTAATGCTTGGTTTATGCGTCAAGTAGAAGGTCTATTAAAAGCTAATGGATATTCCTTAGACTCCACCTATGATGAATTGCCGAAAGCATTACAGAAAAAGGTGATGTACGGTACGACGGATAAGGTAAGTTTCACCTATGAAAATATGAGAGGTGAGATAAAGGAATTCTTTACTGAGTACGAAGGTATTTTACCGATGGTTAAGCGCCGTCATAGTGAAGCCTCTACAGACTCTATGCGTGAAGAATTTGAAAAGTTTATGTCTATTAAGCCGTGTACTACATGTCATGGGGCTCGTCTTAAACCTGAAGTATTAGCTATTACTGTAGGGGATAAGAATATCAACGAAGTAACGCAGTTAACTATTAAAGAAGCACTCGATTTCTTTGGTAATCTACAGTTAACTGAACGTGAACAAGTGATTGGTGCTCAAATTTTAAAGGAAATCAATGCTCGTCTAGGTTTCCTTAATAATGTAGGTCTCGATTACCTAACAATGAACCGTAGTGCAGGCACATTATCTGGTGGTGAAGCACAGCGTATTCGTCTAGCTACGCAAATCGGCTCTGGTTTGGTAGGTGTATTGTACATCCTAGACGAACCGTCCATAGGTCTACATCAACGAGATAATGATCGACTTATCGATACCTTAAAAGGCTTGCGGGACTTAGGTAATACCTTGCTCGTTGTAGAACACGACGAAGATACGATGCGTGCGGCTGACTATCTCGTGGACATTGGTCCAGGTGCAGGTGAGCATGGCGGTCAAATTATTGCCGCTGGTTCTGTTGACGAAGTTATGAAGGTAAAAGACTCTATTACTGGTCAGTATTTGAGTGGTCGTAAATTTATTGCTCTTCCGGAAGAACGCCGTAAACCAGGTAAGAACTGCATTGAAATTCGCGGTGCTAAGGAAAACAATTTACAAAATGTAAATGTAAAATTTCCTATTGGCTTGTTTAATGTTGTTACTGGTGTCAGCGGTTCTGGTAAGTCTACCTTGATTAATGAAATTCTCTACAAAGGTTTAGCTAATCAATTATATCGCTCTAACCACAAAGTAGGGGCTCATAAAGAAATCCGTGGTCTTGAACATATCGATAAAATCATCAATATTGATCAAAGCCCTATCGGACGTACACCTCGTTCCAATCCAGCTACATATACAGGTGTATTTGATGCCATACGCGAACTATATAGTCAAACACCGGAAGCAAAGATGCGCGGTTACAAACAAGGGCGCTTTAGCTTTAACGTAAAAGGTGGCCGTTGTGAAGCTTGTCGTGGTGACGGTATCATTAAAATTGAAATGCACTTCTTACCAGATGTGTATGTACCTTGTGAGGTTTGTAAGGGAGCCCGTTATAACCGAGAAACCTTAGAGGTTAAATACAAAGGTAAATCTATTGCAGATGTACTAGATATGACGGTAGATGATGCGGTTGAGTTCTTCAGCGCTATTCCGAAGATCAATCGTAAAATGGTTACCTTGCAAGAGGTGGGTCTTGGCTATATTCGTTTAGGTCAAGCCGCAACAACCTTATCTGGTGGTGAAGCACAACGCGTTAAATTAGCTACTGAATTAGCTCGTCGCAGCACAGGTAAAACGCTATACATCCTAGATGAACCTACTACAGGTCTTCACGCCGAGGATATTCGCAAGTTATTACACGTATTGCAACAACTCGTAGAGGGTGGCGATACAGTTGTCGTTATCGAACATAATTTAGATGTTATTAAGATGGCTGATCACATTATTGATCTTGGTCCTGAAGGTGGTAATCGCGGAGGCACTATCGTGGCAATTGGTACGCCTGAGGAAATTGTTAAGGTGAAAGAAAGCTATACCGGGAAATTCTTAGGTCCTGTATTGGAACAGACTAAGAAATTTATGAAAGCTGCAAAAAATAAGAAATAAAACATCTAAAAATCTACAAGGAAAGGAGGAAATATGCCGTCTGAAGAATTACTGGAAAAGGTTAGCCATTTGCCAACTACACCAGGCGTATATTTGTGGCGTGATCAATATAACCGAATTATTTATGTAGGTAAGGCTATTAACTTGCGAAATCGTGTGCGTTCCTATGTGCGTAACGATGCAAATCGCGCACCAAAGGTTACGGCCATGATGAAACGAGCCGTCGATGTGGAAGTCATTCAAACAAAAACGGAGATGGAAGCGCTCATCTTGGAGAATACACTTATCAAGGAGCATGAACCGAAATATAACATTAGACTTCGTGATGATAAGACATACCCATATGTAAAAGTCTCTGTGCAAGAGGATTACCCACGCGTATATATGACGCGTCGTTTAGAGCGGGACGGAGCCAAGTACTTTGGCCCTTTTACAGATGTCACATCTGTTCATGTGGTACTGAAATTAATACGACAGTACTATCCATTGCGTACCTGTAAGTCTATGAAGGTAGAACGCCCATGCTTACAGTATCATATGCATTACTGCGAGGCGCCGTGTTTTAATAAAATATCGGTACCCGATTATCGGAAGTATATTGACGAAATCATAGAACTTTTTGAAGGTAAACCTATACCATTGCTAAAGGAAATTAAATCAAAGATGGAGGCTGCTGC
Source organism: Veillonella sp. (assembly GCF_032470285.1). Taxonomy (GTDB): domain Bacteria; phylum Bacillota; class Negativicutes; order Veillonellales; family Veillonellaceae; genus Veillonella. The sequence goes on from NZ_JAWEKP010000001.1 coordinate 123,789, forward strand.
AGAAGATTTGCGCTTTGAAGATGCTGCACGTTATCGTGATCAATTGTCTAGCATTGAAAAGATACAAGAAAAGCAACGCATGGTTACTCAACGTGGCGATTTAGACGTCTTAGGATTGGCTGTAGATACATCGATGGCCTGTGTACAGTTGCTATTCATCCGCGGTGGTCGTCTGTTAGGCCGTGAGAATTACTTTGTGCAACATGATGGCGATAGTTCAGAAACCATTATGACAGACTTTATCAAGCAATACTATGGAGATACAAACTTTATTCCTAAAGAGTTGTTACTACCTATGGAGAGTACAGATAGAGACTTATTAACAGAATGGTTTACACAGCTCAAAGGTCAACATGTAGATGTATCTGTGCCACAACGTGGCTATAAGATGGATATGATTAAGATGGCGCATGAAAATGCGGAAACCTTCCTTGAAGAACGTCGCCGTCAGTGGCAGCACCAAATCGATAAGACTGGCGGAGCGATTAAGAAGCTAGCCGAGATTCTCGACTTACCACGCTTACCGGAACGCATGGAATGTTTCGATATCTCCCATACACAAGGCTCTGAAACCGTGGCGTCCATGGTTGTCTTTGAAGGTGGCAAGCCAGCGAAAAAGGAATATCGTCGTTTTAAATTGAAAACTACGCAAGGTAAATCTGATGACTTTAAGTCTATGGCTGAAATTATGGAACGACGCTATGGTAATGAAACAGATTGGCCTATGCCAGACCTCATTATTATCGATGGTGGTAAAGGTCAGCTCAATGCAGCTTTGCCGTTGATTCGTGCAGTAGGTGTTACTGATGTGCCAGTTATCTCTTTGGCTAAGCGTATTGAAGAGGTCTTTGTAGAAGGGCAATCTGAAAGTATCATTTTGAGTCATCACACGCCGGAACTTCAATTACTCCAACAAATTCGTGATGAAGCCCATCGTTTTGCCATTACTTATCACCGTAAGTTGCGGGGCAAGCGAAATCTTGAATCTATTCTAGATCATATTGAAGGCATCGGTCCTAAACGCCGTAAGGCCTTATGGGCTCACTTTAATAGTTTAGAGGCCATGAAAGAGGCATCTATTGATGAACTAGCAAATGTAGAATCTATGAATTATAAGACGGCAGAAACACTATATAATTTCTTCCGTATGTCCAAAGTAGAAAAACAAGATATACTGAAATAAAAAAGAGCATCTTACATAAGATGCTCTTTTACTGTATTAACTGTTATTTAGTTTTGTTTACGTTGAATGTACCATGTACGCCATGTGAATAATATACCTGCTACTAGTACGCTAGAGAGTAAGCCAATCCATACGCCAAATGGTCCATAATTAGGATTTTTAGCAAGGGTATAAGCTGTTGGAAAACATACACCCCAATAGGAAATGAGTGAGATGTAAAGAACTACTTTAACATCCTTGTAGGCTCTTAGAATACCTTGTAATGGAGTACCTATGGCATCGATGGCAGCAAAAAATACGCCATACCCAAGGAAGTGATAAATAAGCTCATATACTTCATCATCATTGGTAAATAGATCAGCAATATTATCCATATGAGTGAACGTAAAGGCGCAAATGAGAACGGCTATGATGATGGCCAATACACGAGAAATATAAGAGTATTGAATGGCTTCCTTTTTTCGCCCTGCACCGAGTTCATAAGCAACGGCAATGGTAGAAGACATGGCAATGCTTAATGGTAAGCAGTAGAATACATTAGTAAAGGAAATAACCGATTGATGAGCTGCTACTACAGCAGATCCAAAGTGAACCATTAAGAGACCAGCAATGCTAAAGATACTAGCTTCAAAGAAGATGGAAAAACCTATGGGAATACCAACTTGTAATTGTTCACGGATATAGTGGAAATTAGGACTATGGAAATCTTTATAGATGCGATAGCCTTTTAACTTAGGATGCAATAGAATGACTAAGCTAAATAGAATAAAGTTCGTCCAACAGGCACCAGCAATACCGTAGCCAGCTCCAACGCCACCAATTTCAGGAAAGCCGTAATGTCCAAAGATGAGTGCGTAGTTTAAGAATACGTTAATCACAAAGCTTGTAAAGACAATGGCCATGGAGTAATGCGTCAATCCGTGAGAATCGACTGTATTACGCAAGGTATTTACCCAGAGTAATGGGAATAAACCAAGTGCAAAGGCTTTCAGATAACTAATACATACCTCGGTGGCAGCGGGTTCAAGATTTAAATATGTCAATAAAGGGCGTAAGCCGAATATACCAATTAATAAAATTAAAAATGCTAGTCCTGTACCGATGAAAAGGCCTTGATGAAAGATTATTGGAATATCATCTGTTTTCTTAGCTCCTAATAGTTGAGAAATGATTGGCGTGATACCCATTAATGTACCTTGTGCAAAGATATAGAAGAGGAGCCACAAATTATATCCCGTAGCGACACCAGCTAAATCAGTCGTACTATATTGCCCCGTTAAAAAGATGGCGATGAAGGTAGCCCCAATCAGGGAAAATTGAGTGATGCACATTGGAGTAAATAGTTTTATGAACAACCATAATTTTTGCAGTATAGAATATGTTTGATACATACTAACCTCCCTAGTAACGATATACTATACCATACCATAAAGTAGCTTAATTTAATAGCCAAAACCTAAGAAAAAAAGGAATTAAATATATAAAGAAATAGAGCCCATATTATGATTATGTAAGGGGAGAAATGAGCTTATATAAACTATCTTATTTAATAAGATAGAGTTATGATAAAAACGTATATATATGTTGATAATTGAATTTTACACTACCTTACTATATCGATTATAATATATACACTGTTATTTTATTCTAAGGAGGATACATTGGACATCTTAACTGTACAAGGATTATTGGCGATGCTTCAAATCATCGTTATTGATATTTTATTAGCTGGTGATAATGCCATTGTTATTGGTATGGCGGCTCGCAACTTACCCGCAAATTTACAGAAGAAGGCGATTTTCTGGGGCACAGCTGGCGCCATTATTTTACGTCTTGTTATGGCATTCCTATTTGTAGAGGCATTGAACAATATTCCTGCTTTACGTTTAGTAGGTGGTATCCTTCTTTTATGGATCGGTTACAAGCTTGTTGTTGATGATGAAAGCGAGCACAATATTGAGGCTAAAGATAACTTGCGCGCTGCTATCATGACCATTGTTATTGCAGATGGAATTATGGGTATTGATAATGTTATTGGTGTAGTTGGTGCCGCTGGTGGTGATATGACATTAGTTGCTATTGGTATGCTTATTACAGTACCTATTATCATTTATGGTAGTACTTTATTTGTAAAAGTGATCGAACGCTTTCCAATCATCCTTTACGTTGGTGGCGGTATCCTTGCCTGGGTGGGTGCAGCGATGAGTGTGGAAGATAAATTAATTTCACATACCGTAGAACCGTATGCATTACTCATCAAAGTCGGAGCTGTTATCCTCGTAGTAGGGGCATCTTTGTTAGCTAAGAAACTTAAAAAATAATGTAATAAATCTCTTCTTCTAGTCATAGGAGGAGAGATATTTTTTCGTAAAAGTATAGCCATTATAAAGAACCTTATAGGCTAATCTTAAGAATAACAGTGGTAATCTAAGAGCTTTCTTTTAGATGAGAAAATAGAGAATTTGTGGTATAGTTAAGGGATAGTTATTGAATTAGCAGAGTGAATTGAGGTAAGTATAGAATGGAATTTTTAGAAGCTGCAACGTGGATAACGATTAGCAAAATTATTTTGATCGATATTTTATTGGCAGGAGATAATGCCGTCGTTATTGGTATGGCAGCGGGTAAATTGGCGCCAGAATTACAAAAGAAAGCCGTTATCTGGGGTACAGTAGGGGCTATTGGAATGCGCCTTGTATTTGCCACTCTTTTAGTGGAAGCACTTACTTTAATTCCTCTTATTCACTTAGGTGGTGGCCTTGTACTTGTATGGATTGCCATTCAACTCTTAAAAGGCGGAGATGAAGAGGCACATATCGAAGCTAAGAATTCCTTAATGGGAGCCATTTGGACAATCATTGTGGCTGATGCGATGATGAGTATCGATAATGTAATTGGCGTAGTTGGTGCCGCTAAAGGACATTTAGAGCTCGTTATTGTTGGTATGTTGATTACTGTTCCCATCATTGTGTTCTGCTCCACACTATTTGCTCGTATCATCAATAAGTTTCCTGTCATTCTTTGGGCTGGTGGTGCGTTATTAGGTTGGGTTGCTGGTGAAATGATTGTGGAAGATCCACTTCTTATGCCATATATTCAAGGTGAAGAATTGCTCGTGAAATTTGGCACTGTATTCTTCGTACTTATCGTAACTGGCATGATTAAAATTTGGAAGAAAAGAGACTCGTAATGAACGGTACAAGTTGTACATCTCGTAAAAAGAAATCTAAACAACAACGTAGAAATGGTAATCGTGCGAATACAGGTCAATCAGTTACTAGTACATTATCTAAGAAGCAACAGGCCATACTCAATGCTCCAGTTAAGTTAGGTGATGAAGTATTAGTTACTATTCATGGTATCGGTAGTAGTGGTGAAGGTGTAGGTCGTGTAGATGACTTTACGGTTTTTGTTCCCTTTGCCTTGCCTGGGGAAACCGTGAAAGTATCCATCAATATGGTGAAAAAGACTTATGCTACAGGGCGTCTGTTAGAAATTGTTACCATGGCTCCTAATCGTATCGATCCGCGCTGTGATCTCTATGGCTTTTGTGGTGGATGTCAGTTGCAACACATTACCTATGAAGGCCAGCTTTCACTAAAAACACAAAAGGTGAAGGACGTTATCGAACGCATTGGTCATCAAAATCCAGAACTTGTAAAACCAGCATTGGGACCTAAAGAACCATGGGCGTATCGTAATAAGATGCAAATGCCTGTGGGTGGGACTAAAGGGAATATTCAAATGGGATTCTATGCGATGGGATCACATGATATTGTGCAAGGTACGAATTGTCCCATTCAAGATGAAGGTAATAATATCATTGCTCAAGCTTGCTACCAAATTGCTAAAGAATTTGATATTGAGCCTTATGATGAACATACTGGTAAAGGTGTGCTACGTCATGTAATCGGTCGCATTGGACAATCTGGATGGATGATTATCCTTGTAACCGCGACAGAACACTTGCCACATCAAGAGAAGTGGGTTGAAAAATTAACTGAACGAGTTCCCCAAGTGGAAACCATTGTTCATAATGTAAATGGGAAGCGTACTAATGTTATATTAGGGCCTAAAAATACTGTTCTCTATGGGGATGGAACGATTACAGACCATATCAAGGATTTACGGTTTACCTTATCTCCACATTCCTTTTTCCAAGTTAATCCTGAACAAACTACGGTGCTGTATGACCAAGCGCTAGCTTATGCGGATCTAAAAGGAAATGAAACAGTTATTGATGCGTACTGTGGTACAGGCACTATTTCACTATTCTTGGCACATAAGGCAAAACATGTTATCGGTATTGAAATCGTAGAACCTGCTATTATCAATGCTCGTGAAAACGCCCAACGCAATGGCTATGATAATACAGAGTTTATCGTTGCCGATGCGGCCGTAGAAATGCCAAAACTTTACAAAGCAGGCGTACGACCTGACGTTATCGTATTCGATCCAATCCGGGCGGGCTGTAAAGAAGAAGTACTAACCTCTGCGGCGGGTATGGAACCAAAACGTATTGTCTACGTATCCTGTAATCCTGCAACCATGGCACGAGACATTGAAATACTAACACACTACGGCTATGAACTACAAGAAGTACAACCTGTAGACATGTTCCCTATGACAGCGCATGTCGAAGCTGTTGCTTTGCTTACTAGGAGCGAAGCGACGCAGTGAGCATTAGCACTGCCCATACGATAGGCGTCCAAGAACACGAGGGAAAGACGAAGTGTGATTGGAAACGCCGAACCGCTGAGGCAGTGGCTTTGCTTACCAAGAGTGAAAGGACGCCCATATAATCAAATTTAAAATAGAAAAACCTAGAATTCATTTAAATTACAATTTTAGATTTAATCTTGTGAGGGATAATATGGATTTTATACATGATAGACATAGTAATATCCTTTTCAGTCTTTATGGTAGTAAAGTAAATAGAATTAAAATTCATAATAAAACATTAACGTTAACAGTTGACGAAATGTATCAATTGGTAGATGGTGAAGAAAAAGCATTCTCAGGAGAAATATGTTTTAACAACTGTGATTTAGATTTGGGGAATGTACTGATATTTAACAAAACCTTGGGTGAAGGTCGCTTTTTGATCTGCACCCATTTTCTTGGACAGATATAATTAAGCTATTCTTTGGGAATGAGTTCGGTATTCTACCGGGCTCATTCCTTTTAATTTGAGCTTAATACGTTTTGTATTGTAATAATCAATATAATCTTTTAATTTGTTGATAAAATCTTCATAGGAAGTAGATTCCTCTAAATATAACAACTCTGATTTTAGTAAGCCAAAGAAGTTTTCCATCACGCTATTATCCAAACAGTTTCCTTTTCGAGACATACTTTGGATGATAGCGTGATTTATTAATGTTTCTTGATAACTGCTATGCTGGTACTGCCATCCTTGATCTGAATGTAAGATGCAACCTTTGCTATGTGGCCTGTTCTTAAAGGCTTTATCCAGCATAGATAACACCTGTGTTAATACAGGTCGTTCTGATATTTCATAGGATACAATTTCTCCATTATACATATCTAAGATTGGTGATAAATAAACCTTACGCCCAAACAAGTGGAATTCGGTAATATCTGTGGTCCATTTTTGATCTGGCTTTGTTGCAGTAAAGTTTCGCTTAATAATATTAGGAGCAATTTTTCCTTCTGTACCTCTATATAAACGATACTTCTTTAGACGAACTTTGCATGTTAAGTTTTCTTCCTTCATAATACGCATCACAACTTTATGATTTATATTGAAGCCTAATTTATGTAATGCTATTGTGATTCGTCGATATCCGTAACGACCCTTGTTCATCGATACAAGGGTACGAATAGCGTCTCGTTCCTCTATATATTTGTCCCCTTTATTTATGCTGGCTAGGCGCGCATAATACGTACTTCGACTAATACCAAAGTATTTGAGCATAAACTGAAGCGGATATATTTTTCTTAATCTTTCAATGGCAATTGCTTGTGCTTTTTTTTACGGCTCGATTAGGTTTAGCAATTTCACGCATTTCTTTCATAAAGTCGTCATAAAAAGATATTTCATACTTTAATCGAGCATTTTCAGCTTCCAGTTCTTTAATACGTTCCTTATCTGATTTTTGGCTTGAATCTACTTGTATCTTAATTTCTTTCTTAGTCTTCATAGGTGGTCTACCTTTAGGCTTGGGTTGCAACCCCAAAATCCCTTCTTCTAAATACCGCTTTTGCCATGTAGCAATTAGACTAGGGTTATCTAAATTAAATAATTCTGCTGTTTCTTTAAAGGATAACTTATTCTTCCACCTAGCTTCAAGAACTTTACGTTTAAAATCTGCTGAAAATACTTGTGTACCAATTTTATGGGTCAAATTATGATTAAGGTTAAATTTGTGTAGCCAATTTTTTATAGTACTTTCTGGCACCTCAAGCTCTTTAGCAATTCTAAATCGACCCCATCCTTTTTCAGAAAGATAAATTGCCTTTTCTTTTACTTCTTTTGAGTATTTTGACATAAAAAACTGCACCTCCCAAAATTGTGTCCAAATTTTGGGGTGCAGTTCACTAATATAACCTTTGACATAAAAAGCAAAAGTTTGAATATTTGTCCCATAAGTATAGAATTATGTCCCAATATATGATATAATAAAAAAGAAAATAGGAGGTATAGCAATATGAAAAAACAAAATGTTTTGAATTTAATAAAATACCATGTGGAAAGGAACGAAAATTCCTTTAGAAATGAAGCGATAGCAATAGCAAGATATTTTGATAGCATAGGAGATTATCAGTTATCCGAATATATTATGGGGTTAATATCTGAATCAAATTTATATTCACCACAAAGTAGTGATTTTGAAAGTGAGTTTTTAAAGCAAGTTGAAATAAGAAATTTAGAGGCTTTAAATTTACCGCTTGAAATAACAGAGGATATAAAAGGCATTATTAATGCTGTAAATCATAATGTTGGTATTAATAAATTTTTATTTGAAGGATTACCGGGAAGTGGAAAAACAGAAGCAGCAAAAAATGTTGCAAGATTGCTGGATCGCTCTCTTTTTAGAGTGGACTTTGAAAATCTGATAGATAGCAAGTTGGGGCAGACTAATAAAAACATTATAAAAGTCTTTAGAGAAATAAATATGCTTCCAAATGCAAATAAGGTTGTGGTTTTATTTGATGAAATTGATGTTATTGCTTTGGATAGAATTAATTCTAATGATATTAGAGAGATGGGAAGAGTAACATCTACGATTTTAAGAGAATTAGACAGATTAACAGATCTTAATAAAGAAATAGTGCTTATTGCAACTACTAACCTATATTCCAATTTTGATAAGGCATTAGTCAGAAGGTTTGATGCAGTTATTAATTTCAACAGATATAGTGATGATGATTTAATAGAAGTAGCGGAATATTATTTTTCTTCGTTTATCAAGAATTTTAAAGGAATATCCAAAGATACAAGATTATTTAAAAAAATATTGAAGACAGCAAAAAAAATACCTTATCCTGGAGAATTAAAAAACATTATAAAAACATCACTTGCATTTAGCGATGTTAGTTCTGAGTATGATTATTTGAAAAGATTATACAATAGCTTGATAGGAAGTTTAGATCAAAAGGATATAAACCAGCTTCATGAGGAAGGATTCACTGTAAGAGAAATAGAAAAATTAAAAGGGGAGTCTAAAAGTGCTGTCTCAAGAAAGTTAAAGAAGGAGGAAGTAGATAGTGAATAATGTCTTGGAATTAAAAGGGAAACGCTTTTTGCAAACCAGTAAAAATGGTATGCGTGGTGGTATAGCCATGAACGGGAAAGTGGAAGTCAGTACAGAGCATTTGTTAAGATTAAAATCTCAGCTAATTCAGATTAAAGAATTTTGGGATAAAGAAACAAAACCATTTGAAGGGATTTTAGTTAGCGTTTATTACAATAAAATTGTTGCAAAAAGTAATCGAATCGCCGGACTTTTTAAAGGTGCGGATTCTAATGAAGCAATTGTTGGAGCAAAATTTAATAGAGATAAGAGCAAACACATCATAACATATTTTCTTGATGAGTATGATTTGATAAAAAGTATAGAATTGATTTCAAATACTTTAAATATATTGTCCCAAAAATTTGCAGGCAAGATCAGCAAGAATATATTTGAAGATAAAAATATTGTCAATCCACGAGTTTTTAAAGATCTTTCTGTGAGTATGTCAATATTTAAACAGGTGATTGCAGATGTATCATACATTGATTCTTTTGAAGTAGAGTTACCTACGATAGATGTAAAGCAGAGCATTATAACTTTGTATGACGTAAGAAAAGATACCAAACTATTATTTGAAAGATTAGGGATAGATATTTTAAGTAGCAGAATTTTAGATAATCAAACTGTTTACTTAGACGAAAAGCAGGTAGGACTACTTTTCGAAAAAGCACCTTATCTTGTTTCAATGGCAACCGTTGATTTATCAAATTTATCACCTGATGATTTTATCAATGAGTATCAAACAAAAATGGTAACTATACCATCCCCATCTATTGAACCAACAATTGGGGTGATAGATACCTTATTTGATGAAAGTGTTTATTTTAGTGATTGGGTTGAATATCATGATATGGTCTCAGAAGATATACCAAAAAATCCAAAAGATTATAATCATGGGACAGCAGTGTCTTCCATTATTGTTGATGGAGCAAGATTAAATCCTTGGCTGGATGATGGTTGTGGAAGGTTTAAGGTTAGGCATTTTGGAGTAGCGGTAGGTGCTGAATTTTCTTCATTTTCAATAATAAAGAAAATAAAGAGTATTGTAGTAAATAATTCAGATATAAAAGTCTGGAATATTTCACTTGGTAGTAATCAGGAAATTAATGACAACTTTATTTCTGCTGAAGCTGCAACATTAGATAAAATTCAGTTTGAAAACAATGTAATATTTGTTGTTGCAGGAACAAATAAACCAAGTGCAGATATAGTAAAAATAGGATCTCCGGCAGATTCTGTTAATAGTATAGTTGTAAATTCAGTTAGTAAGAATGGTATGTCTACTAAATATGCTCGTAAAGGATTAGTATTATCTTTCTTTGCAAAGCCAGACGTAAGTTATTATGGCGGTAGTGAAGAAGAATACATTAGGGTTTGTGAACCTTTAGGGGCGGCAAGTGTTGCCGGTACTTCCTATGCTGCACCTTGGATTGCAAGAAAATTATCCTATTTAATTGATGTATTAGGGCTTAACAGGGAAGTCGCAAAAGCTATGATTATTGATGCAGCGAGAGGTTGGGATGAAAAACCAACTCCTGAAGAAGTTGCCTTATATGGGCATGGAATTGTACCCATTCATATAAATGAAATTATTCAAACAAAAGATGATGAAATAAAATTTGTGGTATCAGATATTAGTGAAAAATGGAATACTTATAATTATGATTTTCCTGTTCCTCTAAAGGATAATAAGTACCCCTATATTGCAAAGGCTACAATGTGCTATTTTCCACTGTGTGATAGATTGCAGGGGGTGGACTATACAAATACGGAATTGAATTTGCACTTTGGTCGAATAGGAGATGATAAAAAAATTAAGGATATTAAAGGTGATAAACAGAATACAGAAGACACATTAGATGGAGAAAGAAATTATCTTGTGGAAGGTGAAGCAAGAAAGCAGTTTAGAAAATGGGATAATGTAAAGTATATTGCAGAGAGTGCTACAAAAAGAATGATACCAAAAGATTCTTATAGAAATAAGAATTGGGGCATGGAAATAAAAACAAATAACCGATTAGCTCCTCAAGATGGCGTAGGAGTTAGGTTTGGTGTTGTTGTAACACTCAAAGAAATGAATGGAGTTAATAGAATTGATGAATTTATCAGAAGTTGTACATTGAATGGTTGGCTAGTAAATGTAATTGATATTGTTAATAGAGTAGATATTCACCAAAAAGTGAATGAAGAAATTGAGTGGGAGTAATAATGAAAGTGTGGGGATATAAGTGTTAGAAAATATAGGAACTAATTTGATTAGCAGTGGAATTTGGTTTTTGATTGGTATATTTGCAGCTAATTATAGAAGAATAGGGTTGTTTGTAAAATCGTTGATACATTGGAGCGAAGATATTAGGTTTAGTATTGCGTATTTATATAAAATAAAAATAGATGATAAATATCTTTTAATTAAGGGAAGTAAAATAGAACAACTGCAACCTGTTGGTGGAGTATATAAGGTTTGTAGTTCGTTTAGTACTATTGAAAGGAAATTGAATATTATTTTTGAAAATGAACGAGGTTTTTATGAAAAAGAAGATTTAAGATTTTGTATAAAAGGAAAAAATATTAGCAAAGTTCTAAATTGGTTTGATAGTAGAAAAAATAGGGAAGTGGCGGTATATAGAGAGTTTTATGAAGAAATTATAAAAAATAACATATTGCCTATAGAAGTCTTAAGTAGCATGAGAATAGAGTTTTTAAAGCAAATAAAACCTAAAATGGCTTATTCTAAGCATTTTAAAAAGAATGAGATATTATTATTTGATATTTACGAGATTCATTTACCAGATGAATATACTGATATGATACGTAAATATGTAAAAGAAGAGAATGATTTAATTAAGCTTGTAGATAGAGAAGACATTGAAAAGGAATGTGTTGATATAAGAGGAAAATCATTTAAAATAGGAGCTCATTCGCAATATATTATTTAATAAGAGAGGGGGAATAAAATGAAAAAATTTGAAATGTCGAAGGAGATAAAAGAGCTTATTAATGAAATTGATGTTTCTGAATCAAATTACGAAAAAGCATCAAACAGGTATAAGGCAATTGCAAACTATATAAAAGAATCTGACCTAGCAGAATATAGTCCGGATATTTACTTACAAGGTTCTATTAAATTAGGAACAGCAATTAAACCTCTTACTGAAGACGGGGCGTATGATATAGATATTGTTTGTAATATGACGAAAAAAAGAAGAAATCACCAGACTCAAAGAGAATTAAAAGACGAACTTGGAAAAGTAGTTAAAAATTACTCGTTAAAGCATAGTATGGAAAATTTTCCAAAAGAAAGCAATAGGTGTTGGACATTAAATTATGTAGATGAATCAAATTTTCATATAGATATTTTACCTGCTGTTCCTTGGAATGATACGGATGATGGAAATATTGCAATTTCAGATAAAAGAAGTGATAACTATGATGATATAACATTTGACTGGGAAGTTAGTAGTCCTAAAGTATATTCCGATTGGTTCAAAAAACAAAGCGATTTTCAAATTATAAAAGAATCCTATGCTAAACGATTTTATGCAAATATAGAAGAAATTCCAGATTATAAAATAAAAACTCCATTACAAAGAATTGTGCAATTATTAAAGAGACATGCAGAAGTTATGTTTGAAGATGATATGGAACAAAAACCGTCTTCCATTATAATTACTACTTTGGTTGCAAAAATTTATCCTGAAAGTATGATTATTAGTGATGATTTTAAAACATTATTATTGAATGTAGTCAAAAATCTTTTGAGTGGAGTTGAATATGAAAATGAAAATCCTTGTATTTATAATCCGGTTAATAGAAAAGAAAAATTATCTTTGAAATGGGATAAGGATGGAAAATACTTTGAAAATTTTTTGAAGTGGTATGATCAACTTAAAGTTGACTTTAGCATAGATAATAAAGCAATGTCTTTAAATGAGAGTTTGTTTTATATGCAGAGAAGTTTGCGTAAAAATACTAATGAAATTGGAATCTCGTTAAATTCTTTAAGTTATCATCAAAAACCTAAATGGAAATTATCAAGTATTGCTAAGACTAACGTAGAGATAAAAGCATATTACAGTTGGCGTGGTTTCAGATTTAAGCAAATAAAAAGTGGTGAAGCTTTGAATAAAAAAGGAAAACTTAGATTTGAAGTCAATGCACTTACACTTAATATAAAAGACTATGATATATACTGGCAAATAACCAATACTGGTTACGAAGCAATAAATGCGAATTGCTTAAGAGGAGACTTTTATAATTCTAAGCTTGAACAAGGAAAAAGAATAAGAACAGAAGAAACTTGCTATGTAGGTAGACATTATGTTGAGGCGTATTTGGTAAAAAATGGTATTTGTTATGGGAAAAGTAAACCTTTTGAAGTTAATATAATTGATGGTATTACTTTTGAGTGGTTTAATACCAAAAAACTCGGAGGGTAGTGTATGTCTGATACAATTATATATTGGTTATGGTAAAAACAATACCTGAAGATATTATTAAGGGACTAATAGCATCATTTGTAATTTTACTTATAATAAAACTTGTTAACAAAGTTAAATTTTTAAATTTTAAATTGCAATATGAAATTGAACAGTATCCAAATCTACAATTCTATTAACTTCTTCAAGAAAGACATCCAAGGGGGTTCTATAATTTAGAAGCTTGCGTGGCAAATTATTACACCATTGAAGTGTTCGTTGAATTGTTTCCTCTGAAACGGCTTTTATTGGCATTCCTTTCGGTATACATCTACGAAGTAAACCATTATGCCTTTCGTTTGATCCACGTTCCCAAGCAGAATAAGGTCTAGCAAAATAAATAGACAAGGTTTCATTTTCTAAATTAGATATCTCTGAAAACTCTAAACCGTTATCTGCAGTTATTGTTTTACATAAGCAAGCTAGATTAACATCTTTAAACGTATTTAACCATGCATGCAGTGTTTCTTTTACATCAGTAGCACGCGCTGAGGGACATCGTAAAGCCACATACAATCTGCTTTTACGCTCAAGTAAAGAGATTAAAATATGGTCTGTCTTATCTTTTGTTCCACGGACGGTATCTAATTCCCAATGTCCGAATTCCTCGCGCGTTTCAATAGTAGGATCGCGAAGTTCTATGGATTTACCAAGTTCTCGCTTATGTTTTCTAGAAATAGATTTTCGTTGGGAACGCCGTACTACCAATGGTAAATCAATTGCTTTTATACCTAATACACCTTTGTGAAGATAGTTATATAAAGTTTTAGTACAAACCATTTCATTACGCACAAACAACCCCTTATGTTTAGCATATCCAACAGCAGCATCAAATGACCAACGATCAGCTAGAGTCTTGCTTTCAATCTAATTTATAAAAGATTCTATAGCACCAATTCTCATGGTATTAAAGGAGCCAACACGTTGTCTTTCATATGTTGCTTGTCCAGAATCAGCTAAATATACAAGTTGAGATTTACCATGTCGAATTTGAATTACAGTACCACGTTTTAATTCTGTATAAATAGTTGTTCTAGAACGGCCCAGTGCACGTGAAATTGCAGCAATACTATCTCCTAGAACGATTCTCTTTTCTAAATAAAATCGTTCTTCGAAGTTTAAGTGTTTGTTTGTGTGTAATGTCGTGTTATGATTATTGTAGTCCATAGTGATTACCTCGGTTATATTTTGATTAGTCACCTAAATCATAACACAAGGTTCACTATGGATTTTTTATGTGTTCAATTTCATTCTACAATTAAGCAAAAAATAAATATCTGATATTATCCAAATTTAAAAACACATTGTTAATAGCATTAACAAAAAGAGGAAGATATGACTATACAAATTGAACTTATCTCAGAGTCTGAGTTAGCAGACGAATCTTTCAATATTGTCATCAATGGCTTAAAACCAAGAGAAACATATCGAGTCGAGATGTACCTAACTGATTATTATTGTATCAATGCTCCCATGCTTTTAGCTCATGATGTTTTATGGAGATCAACAGGGACTTTTGTATCAGATAAGAATGGCATTATTGATATTTCACAAACTCCATCTTGTTCTGGCTCTTATGAAGGCATTTCAACAATGGGACTATTTTTTAATGCTAAGCCCTTGACCAATAAGAAAAAGAAACTCCCAAGTTCTCTTTCTAAAATTCCTTTACTGGATCAATTTTTTGTGAAAATCAAAATTATGCAAGGAAATACTGTTATTGCAGAGAGAACCTTCTCAAGACGTTACATGAGTTCGCAAATTAGTCATCAAGATATTTACGGGGAACATTTTCAAGGGAGACTATTTTATGATAAAAAGTCACTAAAAGCACCGGCATTGATTATTGTGAGCGGTAGTGAAGGAAGAATTGAAAAGGCACAGAATATGGCTCAGCTTCTATCTTCCAGAGGTTATATTTGCTTAGCAGTTGCCTACTTTGGTTTAGAGGGGTTACCAAAACATTTGGAACGTATTCCTTTAGAGTGCCTTGTGGGAGCAAAGGATTATCTACGTCAGCATCCTCAAGTAGATAGTGAAAGCATTGGAATCTATGGACGGTCTAAGGGAGCAGAATTCGTTTTAGCTGAGGAGAGCCTTTTTAATGACGTTCAATGCTTGGTACTAAATTCCCCCTCTGATGTGGTGTATGAAGGAATAAAAGGAAAATGGAACTCTCATACTTCCTCTTGGACGCATTTGCAAAAAGAACTTTCCTATCAAAAGTTTCGACTTAGAGATTATCTGTTCAGTAAACTTTTTAGAAAAACCTTCCCTAAAGATTGCTCTGCTAGAATAGATGTTGGTCAAATTCATTCACCAATCTTATTGCTCGGAAGTACTGTTGATGAAATATGGGATGCTTCGTCAGCAATTGATGATATTGTCTCCCATTATAAAGGACACTACATTATATTTAAAAAATATCATGAAACAGGTCACATGTTGACGGTGGCCTATCAACCAAATCATCGTTATCGAAAAGATTGGCGTTTACTGATGAAAGAGAGCAAGGATTCTTGGTTGGCTACGATTCATTTTTTTGATAGGCATTTGAAGAAGCAATAAAAATAGATTATAAATATGCTATAATAGTCCTAACTAAGATAAAAACACAGTTCTGGTTGGTAGTCCAGACGTAGGCAAGCCTATCAGTAACCTTCCTCCTTGGTTGTCCATTCTTAGGGATAGATTTAAGGAGGTGCTGTCGTGGAAACAATTTCAATTAGATTGACAGTTTATTTTGAAGATGGATTTTGGCATGGATTGTTTGAACAAGCGTATCAGGAAACTTATCAAGTTTGTCGTGTGACATTTGGTCAGGAACCGAAAGATGATGAAATTCTTGAGATTTTACAAACTCAGTTTGCTCGCTTATCTTTTAGTTCAGAGTCAACAGTCAAACAGTATGTGAAGATTAAGAATCCGAAACGCCTACAACGTGTTGTAAAGAAGCAGGTAAAGCAGAAAGTTTCTTCTAAGTCGAAAGAACTATTGCAGTTGCAGTATGAGGAAAGGAAAAAGATTTCAAAACATCAATCTAGTGTCCAAAAGCAATTCCTCAAACAAGAGAAATTTGAACGCAAGCAGCAAAAACGTAGAGAGAAGCACAAAGGTCACTAGTGACTTTCTCTTTCATAAAATAGAACAGCTCTTTTCGTATAAAAAGAGCTGTTTTTACTTGTACGCCGAATAGGCATAACTAAATCCCCAGTTAAACTGGGGTCAGTAAAAATTCTTAGAGAAAAGGAAAGAACCTCCTAGTGCTAGAATGGAGTTGGTCTGGCAACCACAACATTTCAACATAGGAGGTTCACTGTCAATGAATGACGTAAAAAGCTTATCACATAGTAAATGGAGATGTAAATATCATATTGTTTTTGCTCCAAAATATAGAAGATAAATAATTTATGGTCGGATAAAAGCTGATGTAGGTAAAATTCTAAGAGATTTATGTAAGAGAAAAAATGTAGAAATTATCGAGGCAGAATGCTGTCCAGATCATATCCATATGCTAGTAACGATTCCACCACATTTAAGTATATCGAGTTTTATGGGATATTTAAAAAGCAAAAGTAGCCTCATGATATTCGATAGACACGCAAATTTAAAATATAAGTATGGAAATAGACATTTCTGGTGTAGAGGATATTATGTGGATACGGTGGGACGATATGAAGGAGCGATAAAAAGTATGTTCGCAATCAACTACAAGAGGATATAGCACAAGATACATTAAACTTTAAAGAATATACCGACCCGTTTACGGGTGAGCCAGTAAAATAGGCAAAATAAAAGCCCCCGAGTAGGGGGTAGCCAGTGGTAATAGAGTGGTTGTCAGATCATTCAATGCCCTCTTTAGAGGGCCACCATTAGAGAAAGACCCTTATAGGGTCAGAGCAAACCACCCGTTCTACGGGTGGTTATGATTGTGTTGGAAATTCCTTTTGTATATGATGAATTGCAATAAGTAATGCGACAAAATTAAATCAATTTTTTAATCTCATGTTTAAACATGTCAAATGGTGTTTTAAACCTAAGGCATTTTCTAGGTCGATTATTAATCAGCACTAGTGCTTCTGTTAGTTTATCTAGTGTTACTTTAGCTAAATCGGTTTTCTTAGGAAAAAGCTCTCGAAGTAAACCATTACTATTTTCATTAGAGCCACGTTGCCATGCTGCATAGGCATCAGCAAAATACATTGGTATCCCAAACTCGTTTTCAACCTGTTCAAAGCACGCAAATTCTTTACCACGGTCCACTGTAAAGGTTTTAAGTAATTTACTTGTTAATGTGTTGTATAGGGAACTAATAGCTAAAAACATAGAATCCTTAGTTCGGTCATCCATTTTTATTGCTACATAAAATCGAGTTTTACGTTCAACAAATGTAGCTAAACAACCTTTACTTTGACCTCTAGAAGACACCATTGTATCTAGTTCCCAATGACCAAAAGTCTTACGGTTTTCAACTTCTTGAGGTCGGTCCTTAATGGTCTTTTTCACATTGAACCGTCCACGCTTTTCTTGTGTACCAGGCTTTTTGCCTTTCCGGCGAAGTACTGTTTCTGTTACAGCAAGAAAACCACGATGGATCCAAGAATAAATTGTTTTAAAGCTTAGAACTCCAACTAATTCAGCACCAACTATTTCTTCTGGAGACCAAGTTTGTTGTAACCTGGATTCAATTAAAGCCGCTAATTGAGGTGTTAACTTTGTTGGTCTGCCTTTATTAGCAGACTCACTAATTGCTAATTGTTGTGCTTTAATCGCAGAATATTCACCTTCAACGCGATTTAATTCTCTTGCTACAGTAGAATGGTGAACCCCGATTAAGCTAGCAATCCTACGAACAGAGTATCCTTCTCTTCGTAAAACTTCTATTTGACTTCGTTTTTCTATGGTAAGATGTATATAGCTCATATTAGAGACCTCCGTGTCATGTAGTTGTGGTTATTTACATTTTACACGAGATCTCCAATATGAGTCTTTTTATTTGTCGCAATATATTTTACAATTCATCAAATAAATAAAAATACACTATTTTAAGTATAGCATTGGAATATGTATCTGAATATTATCATGTTATGAATGCTACTTATATTAATATGAATTTTACTAATGGGTATGGAGCGATATGTAAGTAGGTTAAAGAGTTTAATTCATCTTTTATTGATTATGTGTTTTTCTAATATATTTGAGGTGATTACTATGGCAGTGTCTAATATGAGAGCTACATTACTATATCCAATAGAAGTAGTGTGGGATACAGTGACGAATCTAAAGGATTTTTCCTGGAGAAGTGATTTAAAAGATGTAAGAATTATAGATGAGAATAACTTTATAGAGATTACCAAGAATGGAGTTGAAACTTATTTTAGAATTACAGAATGTATTAAATACCAGTCATGGATATTTGAGATAGAAAATAAAAATATTAAGGGGGCTTGGGTCGGAAAGTTCTATGTGGAGGATGATAAAACGATTCTAGATTTTACAGAAACTGTTGTCTCTAAAAAACTAATATTTAAGCCATTTATAAGTTTGTATTTGAAACGACAACAAAAAATATATTTTAGAGATTTAAAAGCAAAACTGAATTGTGAAGAGTTTGAAGCTGTTAGATAATATTTATAAGATTAGTTTTATCAAAATAGAAGGTGGTGCGTTTTGTGGCTGAGATTAGATTTGAAAATCTTCGAAAGCTATTAAAGAGCATGATAGAAAAGTGATAAAGAGACTATCTGTCTATTTTCTAAGCGTCATGGTAAATAGACTATCTGTGGAATGCAATTTTTAAATGTGCATGGATTAAAATTTATTAATGTTCTTGTTATTTCGTTATGAAAAAGATAAATTGAGATTTTAGAATTGTATTTGGTATATGATAGCCTTTCGCTTATACGAGGGGCTTTTACTATACACTCATACTTATAAATATAATATAATGTAATTAGTGATAATCATTTAAAAAATATAGTTCATGGGAGAGATATATGATACAGTTAAAAGATTTAGGTACGTTTGAATCTGTGCCTAAAATAGTGACGGATATTATTGAGGGTAATCTACCTGCACTTGTGTCGGCGTTAGCGGCTGGTTGGGATATTCATGAAGTCATAGAAATTGATGAATATAGTGAGCATACACCTTTAGAATTAGCTCTTGTCATGTGTTGCTTGCCAAGTATTCAATGGTTAGTAGAACATGGTGCTAATCTTAATGATGAAGAAAATCCAAGTTTCTTATTAGCGGTACAGTATGGTAATAAAGAGAGTATAGACTATGTTGTGGCTCATGGTGCTAATATTCACGCTTTGAACCGTGTGAAAGTAGATGCTTTTCAAGCTGCTTTATATGGCAAGAAATATGAGAACCTACAAATTATTCATGACTTAGGTCATACGGTACAGAAGTATGGCGGTAAAGCTTTCAGAAATATCATTACAGATAGAAATTATGAGGTTCTAGATTTCTTTATTCATAATGGTGTAGATATTAATTACAATAAGCCTGATTCTGTATATCCCTTTAAGCCAACCCCATTGTGCGTTGCGGCTCGTTATGTGGATTTACAGATGTGCAAATACTTGGTAGAACATAATGCTGACGTTACCATCACAGAAAAGGATGGTATGCGTCCCTATAGCATTGCCGTTGAAAAAGGCGATATGGAAATGGCAGAGTATTTTAAATCCTTAGAGCCTACGGAGTTCCATGATATACAGAATAAAATAGATCAGTTAAAGCCATTTAAATTACCAAAAGCATTAGTGAATTTTTTAGAAGGTGAACATCTTTACTTTGAATTACCAGACTCCGATTTTATATCTATAGAGTTCTTCCCACTTATTGATACAATTCCATTTAAATTAGGTCGCCGTAATCTATTGCGTTTATCTAAAGAACTAGGCGAGTATAACGATTGGCAAATTGTATGGGACACTAAAACTAAGAAGATAAGTTGCTATGATATAGAACATCAAGAGTTACGAGAACTTTGTAAATTTGATGAATTTATGGCGGATATGTCAGGTCAATTAGAAACCTTATTTTAGTCTATATTGTAAAGGAGAGGCGATACATATGACGACAGATTCATTTGAGAAAACATATACAAATTGGTCAATTGATATAGGTACCTATAAATATGAAGGTATTACACTGAATGAAGTTGAGCAAAATCTATATGCTATTCAGGATCAAGAGCAAGATTTTGTGATTGTATCCCCATCAAATAAAATCTCAATAGATAATAAACAGTATAACTTTGTACAAGTTTGCTGTAATGAAGATACTGATTTATTACATATAGAACTTAGTGTAACTAATGATGGCGAGCAGGGCGCTATCATATATGGTAAAAATGAATTGGGCCATCAAGAGGTATTACAGATAATAGAAGATTTTATTGCACATCATAAGGTTCCAGCATTAGATAGCTGGGAAATCGTGTTAGATTTAAGACATAATACGGAAAGCTAGTAAAGGATATTGAAAATGACTAATCCAAGATTTGTATTATTTTGCCGTAGATGGCTGATATATTCTTAATGTTTTCCCCATTATGACGTATATGTGGAGCATATCATGTTATACAGACCGAATAACCTCTTATATAAGTATATTCGCTATCGATTTAGACGGATTCAGATTCAATACAATATGGTATATGATGTAACACCAGAGGAAGAAGATGCGATTTGCCGTGAGCTATTAAAAAAGAGAGCGAAGATATTGATTCCAGTTGGTATATTATATTGTCTGATCTTTGCTGTAAGTTTTGTTTGGCTATTAGGAACTAGTGAAGAATTAAACTCCTTAATGCAATGGGAGATAAAAGTCTTTGACTATGTCACACCAATTTTAAATACCATTGATTTTAAATGGTATGCATATTCCCTTGACTTATTGAGAGTAGCACTTATTTTAGCCCCTATAGCGATTATAAATGTATCTCCTTATATCATTTTTTCCTATATGGTTGATACCATTTTGATACGACGCAGGGTAAAAGCTTTAATTAAAGAATATTACAGTGATGAGAAACCATTTGGTTAAAATAATCTATTAACTAGGAGCGAGTATTATGAGTAATCTAAAAGACTTTGATTGGACCGGATTTTGGAACGATGTTGATTATGCATTTGAATCCTATATAGGTAAACCTGTTACCGATAAGGATATTAAAGATGCTGAAACTGAGCTAGGCTATACATTACCTGCAGCATATATTGAATTACTTAACAATCATAATGGCGGTGTATTGAATAAGAACTGCTTTATTAATAATGATGGTGAGTGTGTATATGTGACAGGCATATATGGCATTGATAGAGATAAAAAGAAATCTATTTTTGGAGAATTTGGCAACGAATTTTGGATGTCTAAATGGGAATATCCTCCTATTGGTGTCGTGGTGGCGGATACGATTTCTGGCGGTCACGATATGATTTTTCTCGATTATCGTGAGTGTGGTCCTACAGATGAGCCTAAGGTAGTCCGAGTAGACCAAGAAGGGGATTACTCTATCACTCTTTTAGCAGATAGTTTTGGGGATTTTATTAAGCAATTATATATAAGCATAGAAGACATTACGGATGAAGAGTTTCAAGCGTTAAGTGATGAGGATAAGGTAAAACTTATTAATGAACAAGAGGACCTAGATATTGATCGTGCTATGGAACTTTTAACTAATATAGGCATCGATAATTTATCTCCTATATTGTTAAGTACCTTAGGACGTATCTACAACAATAATGACCGTGCAGCAGAGGCTGTTGAGTTATTTGAACGTATTGATGAGTCTTACCGTGATTGGTCTTGGTATTATCGTAAGGGTTATGCGCATGCCTCTTTAGCACATGGTGAAAGTTATCATTCTGAACATGTGCAGCAAGCTTTACAGTTAATTGAAACTGCTATGAAAAAGACAAAAGAAGCACACTTAGAAAAACAATTGAGCTGGTGCTGTGAAGTGGTAGAATATATTTTATCTTTTATAAAGCCAAGTGAGTATGAAAAGGATTATCCTATGATTTTTGAAACGATTAAAACGTTCGTTAATAAGAGCCAAAATGCTGAAATTAATAAACTTGACGCAGAGCAACTTGAAATATCAGAGGATAACTATCCTTCTTACAGTGCAGTGCATTGGGTATTCAATAAAAAATCATATACTAAAGAGAATTTTTCTAAAGAGTTTAATCAAATATTAGAGGAGTATGCTGAGTATGGCGCTAAGGAAAGTGCATTAGCGCTATTAGAAGAGCCTGAAATTTTAGTGACTTATGAAGCATGGATAGAAAGTGAAAATCAGCTTCATAATAATGAACGTTTAAACGGTGAAGAGTTACTAGAAGAAGAAAAAGAAGATAACATGTGGCAAGTAGAAATCATGGCCCATATTACTGCTGATAATGGTAAATATTTTACGGGAGAAGAACTTACCTTTAAGTTACAAAATTTAATGGCCAATAAAGAATTAGGCGATCATATATTCTATGAAGGCATAGAATACGAGGGACATGAGTGCGAGGGACATGGCCTCATCGATAATGAAGATGGTATCCCTGTCTTTTATGTATGTTGTGGCAGCTAAGTAAATAACCCATCTTATAAATCAATCACCATTAAGTAAAGTTTATTGTTTTGTGTGTTGGTTAATATTACTACTTTAGAATGATTTCATATACATATTAATTGGGATGAAGGGATGCGTATTGTATGTCGTTAAGTGTTGAACGTTTTTTATCTTTTTCTGAAGAGGCGCAATTACAAACTATTAAAGATCTTAATGATATAGGACAAGAGGAGCTGATTATTGAGACATTAACTGGTGTGGGCATCGAGAATCTACCTGTACCTTTATTAGGTGAGCTTGGTAGAGCGTATAACAATAATGATAAACCGGAAGAAGCTATCAAGGTATTAAACTCTATAGATGAAGAGTATAGAGATGCTGTGTGGTATTATCGCTGTGCTTACTCCTATGGCGCTATTGTTTCTAATAATCATGAGGTTTATACATCCAATAATATGCAACATATGCTAGCACTTGTAGATAATGGTATACGCCTAGCTGTTAGTGAGAATCGAAATAATATAACAGGATATTTTTTTGAGATTATTGATATGTGTTATATGCAGATAGATTTTGAAAGGTGTGAGTCTGATTACCCAGAATTGTGTTCTGCTTATAGTAAATACGTAGCCGAAAAACAGAAGAATAGGAGAGGTGTATCTCAGCATCGGACTATAACTGTTGAAGAAATTAAAGAAACTGATGATATGTGGACTATTAATGAACCTGCATATTGGACCATAAATATTTATGGCTCTTATGATGATTATATAGAAACATCTAAAGAGTTTACATTAGAGCAACGATATCTTAATGCAATATGTTGGTATTTTGCTGAGGTCAATAATGGTGGTCATCACCAGTTTTTCTATAACTCTACAGGTATCGTATGGGAAGATACTTTAGTGGGGTTGCGTCTATTCAATATGAAAGAGTTGGCAGATAATTTCCAATCAGTACTAGATTTCTTTGGTGGTACTGTACCATTTGATAGAGCGGAACGATGGTACTTATTACAACAATCTGAGAATAATCCAGAATTCTTTGATTTTCTCGATGAAAAAGATGATGCAGTATATACATATGATGGTATCTTTGAAGATGTATTTGTACATGAGAACCCTCATTTATTTGTATTTGATGGAACCTATACGATTCCAAACTAATTTTGGAGATATATTTAGCTAGATATAATAGATACTTTCATTATGCTAGTTACTTTCACAAAGAATAACCGATGTATTAGAGGTATTACATGTTAGATAAACAAGGCGTATATGATTGTTTGCGTGACCATCATATCGATTTTGAAATTACAGATCACGCACCATTATTTAGTATGGACGATAAGCCAAATGTGCAGTTGCCATATCCTGATTGGGATGCGAAGAATTTATTTATACGAGATCATAAACGAGAGCATTACTATTTAATTACTGTTCGTGGATCAAAGCGTGTAGATTTAAAACAATTTCGTAAGGACCACAAACTTAAAAAAATTTCCTTTGGTTCTGAAGAAGAACTATGGGATATATTGAAGATTAAACCAGGTCACGTATCTCCATTTTGCTTGCTCCATGATGAGGACCGTAAGGTCCATTATTATATTGATGCGGACTACGAAAATAATGTAATCGGCATACATCCGAACCAAAATGATGCGACTGTGTGGCTTCAAGGCAAAGAACTAGTTAAACTTATTGAAGAGCATGGTACAACTATTGAATATATAACAATATAAGCTTAACATCCTATTTGTTGGAACTAATATTACTCAATATAGTTTTAATAGATAGGATGTTTTTATATGCAAAAGGACTCATAATCTTTTATAATAATGTAAAAGCATTTGTTATATAAGAGGTTTTATATGAAAGTTAAATTGATTCAACCACGTATGTTGAAGCGTCCTATGGATACAGATTTAAAAATACGTATGTCCCCACATTTAGGGTTATTAACTGTGGCTAATATTATTCGGCATGAGTGTGAGGTCACAATTGAAAATGAAAATATTAGAGAACTAGATTTTAATGATGTACCTGATTTAGTAGGTATTGCGGTGACTGTTGATGTATTGCCTAGAGCAATTGAAATTGCAGCTATATATAGAAAGAAAGGGGCTAAGGTGATTGCTGGTGGTATACATATTACGACAGCATTCGATACCGTACCTAAGGAGGCATTTGATAGTCTTTGTATAGGTTTCGCAGAAAATACATGGCCTCAAATTATAGAAGATGCTAAACATGGTCGGTTGCAATCTCAATATGTTTCTGCGCCTTTAGAATCTGGAGATGATATTGCATCACCTGCATATGACTTGATAGATAAGACCGATTACTTATGGTATAACGTTGTTTCTACTAGTAGAAGTTGTCCTCATAAGTGCGATTTTTGCTATAATAGCTCTGGAACACACCAATATATTAATCGCAATATAGAGGATGTGTTGGGAGATATCAAACGATTAGGTACAAAACATATTATGTTTATTGATGATAATTTTATTGGTAATATTTCTTGGACTAAACAGTTTTTAGAACGTATTAAACCTTTGAAGTTAAACTGGAATGCAGCGGTTACTATGAAAATAGGGCAACACCCTGAATTGATGGATTTAATGAAAGAAACTGGTTGTCAGAGTTTATTTATTGGTTTTGAAAGTATCAGCCCTCAATCTTTATCTAGCGTTCATAAAATGCAGAATAATCGTGAAGAGTTTGAACGACTTATTAACGAATTACATAAGCGTGGTATTATGGTTAATGCTAGCTTTGTATTTGGCTTAGATGGAGATACACCAGAGACTTTTAAAAATACGTTAGATTGGATTATTAGCCAGAAAATTGATACAATTACATCACATATTGTCACACCATACCCAGGTACTGAATTCTACAAGAGAATGGAAGCTCAAAATAGAATTTTTGATTATGATTTATCAAAATATAATACGTCTCACGTAGTTGTATCACCGTTAGGTATGTCTAAAGAAGAATTAGAAAAAGGCTATCTTTGGATCTATAAAGAGTTATATTCCATAAAAAATATATTTCGTCGCTTGCCTAAAACTATCAGTACAATACCAGCATATCTAACTTTTAATTTCTTTTACCGTAGATTTGGACAATTTACATCAAGAGTATGTGAGTTGTTAACTTATAAGCGTATTGGTTTGTTTGCCGAGAAGTTATCAAGATATATGTAAAGGAGTATATATGAATAAAAATTTATTAAAACGTATTGTACTAACCTCTGCGATTGCAGTATTAGGTGTGAGCACATCCTTTGCAGCGCTCGTTATGGAACGTGATGAAGGTTTAGATACAGCACCTAGTGTAGGCATGTATCGCTATCAGGTGCCTACAGAGTTACAGGACATATATAATAGTGCAAACGTTGCCAATCTAACAGCATCTATGGAGAAAGAGCCTAATACATTATCTATGAATGTAGCGCATGTAAAAGGTAATCCATCTGAGTCTTATGTAGTAGAGATTTATAAAGATTTAGCTGCTATTGAAGTACATCGCAAATCTGATCATTATCAAGCCTTTGTTAATGAAGTAGGTTCTAAATTAACAAACCGAAAATTGTACGATGTACAGTCTGTATTATTGTTTGAGAAAAAAGATGCTTTATCTATCGTAAATGATGGTAAGGCAGTAGTTACCTTAACTGAGTTTACTGTTGATAGCAATGAAATCGATACGGTACAACGACAATATCAACTTGATATGGAACGTGCCGTTCGGGATGATGCGGGTTATAAGGCTGGTTATGTTCTTCGTGAAAGAAACGCAAAAAATCGCTGGTACGTTATTCAGATCTATAGCGATCAGGAAGCCCTTACTAAACATTTGAATAGCCCAGGCTATCGCTTTATGATGAGCCAAATCCAAGGTAGTCTACAAGGGGTTATTACTAAAGTATTAGATGGAGATATCCTTGTAAACCATGGTGGTCAAGCTTTTGTTAGACCTTAGTTTTTGATATAATACTAATCAGTAAAGTTACTGCTAGCATATTATGTGCTAGCAGTTTTTTGCTATATAATAGGTTATACTCTAGTCAATTCTATTTAGGAGTTTATATGACACAGCAAGAACGATTACATTATCTTTTAGAGGGTTTAGTAGCAGAATACAAAGAGAGGCATAACGAACATTTAGAAATTCCTGTGAGTGAAGAAGAACAATTTACTCTATTTAGAGCTCTATGTAATATTCGTCCTGCAGGAGCTATGCCCACTGACTGGATGAAGGTAGAGGATGAATATTTAAATACATTGGCTCATGAAAAAGGCATCGTTACGATTAATGATATGGAAGAACGAGAACCACAAATTTATTTGTGGCAAGGTGATATAACGCGTCTAGCGGTAAAGGCTATAGTCAATGCAGCTAATGAGCAGTTGCTCGGTTGTTTTCTACCGAATCACAAATGTATTGATAATGCCATTCATACTTTTGCTGGTATTGAGTTACGTATGGCCTGTGCTAGGATGACTGAGTATATGGATATGCCTAAAAAGACAGGTGTAGCTCGTATGACCTATGGTTTTAATTTACCTGCCAGTCATGTTATCCATACGGTAGGGCCTATTGTTTATGATACTGTTACAGACTTAGAAAAAGAACAATTGTCATCGTGCTATAGATCTTGTTTGGAGCTAGCTAATGCTTATAGTTTGAACTCCATTGCATTTTGCTGCATTTCTACTGGTGAGTTTAGATTTCCTAATGAATTGGCGGCCCAAATTGCTATCGATACGGTACGTAGGTATTTAAAAGAAACTAATAGTAAAATACAAGTGGTATTTAATGTATATAAGGATATAGATTATGAAATCTACAACAAATTATTGGGATAATATAGAACGTGTAAAAGATTTTTTGAATACAGCTGATGCGGTACTCGTAGGTATTGGGGCCGGTATGTCTACTGCAGCGGGTCTGACCTATAGTGGAGAACGTTTTCATAAATACTTCGATGACTTTCACAAAAAGTACGGTATCACAGATATGTATTCTGGTGGATTCTATTCATTTGAAAGCATGGAAGAATATTGGGCGTGGTGGAGCCGTCATATCTTCTATAATCGCTATGATATTTTAGCAGGTGAACCTTATATTCGGTTGATGGAGTTATTACAAAATAAGAATTACTTTGTGATTACCACTAATGTAGATCATCAAATGCAATTTGCTGGAGTGGATAAAAATAGATTTTATTATATGCAAGGTGATTATGGCTTGTGGCAATGCTCTGAGCCATGTCATCAAAAGACTTATGATAATGAAGAACAAGTGCGTCGTATGGTGAAAGAACAAAAGGATATGAAAATTCCTACAGAATTAATTCCTCACTGTCCTAGATGTGGCGAACTAATGACGATGAATTTACGTGTCGACGGTGCCTTTGTGCAAGACGAAGGTTGGTATGCGGCTCAAAAACGATATGCAAGTTTTATAGAGAATTATAAAGATAAGAAAACTGTATTGTTAGAACTTGGTGTTGGCTATAATACGCCGATGATTATCAAATATCCATTTATGCGGATGGCACATGACAATATAGACACACTATATGTACCAGTTAATATTGAAAAACAATCGATTCCATTTGATATTCAGCAAAATACAGTATTATTTAATAAAGACATACAAAAGGTATTGAATGATTTGTTATCTTAAGAAGGAGTTAATGTACTATGAATTATAAATACACCTATGAAAGCCCATTAGGAACTATGGTTATGCTTGGTACATTATCATACTTAACAGATTTATTTTTTATTGATGAAGCTCATGCACCTAGTTATGATGATGCGGAGTATATAGAGCAACTAACAGGTCCATTTGAAGTAACAATTATGTGGCTAAATCAATACTTTAATGGTAAAAATCCCTTTATTACACCTCCTATCCAGTTAGAAGGTACTGAGTTCCGTAAATCCGTATGGTCTATATTACAAACAATTCCTTATGGTGAAACTACAACATATGGAGATATTGGTAAACAGATTGCACAGCAACAAGGTAAAGAGAAATTCTCTGCTCAAGCCGTAGGGGGGGCTGTAGGGCACAATCCTATTTCTATCATCGTTCCTTGTCACCGTGTTATTGGTAGTAATGGCCAGTTAACAGGATATGCAGGGGGCATTGAACGTAAGAAATATATGCTAGACCTAGAGTTGGAGCATAAATAAAGTAATAGTAAATATAAAATATAGATAATAATAAAAGAGATTACTTCTATGTATAGTTAGACATACATAGAAGTAATCTCTTTTTTGTGTTTAGATATATTTAGTTGTAATGTAAATAGATATCGTAATAATTAGAATACGAGCAAATACAATACTTTAACAATGTACTTATTTTAAATAAATTTGTTTTCTAAGGTACCAATACCGCTTATGGAAACTGTAACAATATCTCCTGGTTTTAACCAAGAATACTTACTTTCATTTTTACCTAATACTACACCACTAGGCGTACCTGTAAAGATAATGTCACCTTCTTGGAGTGTCATATATGTTGATAAGAAGGCAATAATGTTATAAGGCTTAAAAATCATTTGTTCTAGCTTTGCTTGTTGACGTATTTCACCATTTACTGTTGTCGTAATATTAGCACTTTCAAAGTCAAAATCATCAGGAGATACAATATTAGGACCAATAGGAGCAAAGTGATCAAGCGATTTGCCAAGAATCCATTGAGAGCCTCTAAATTGTAATGTACGGGCAGATACGTCATTGCCAATGGTATAGCCTAAGATATGTTCCATTGCCTTTTCAGGAGATATGTTTTTACCAGATTTACCGATGATGATAACTAATTCTCCTTCATAATCGTAATGGAAAGTTTCGTCTTCAATGGTAATTGTATCATGATTACCTGCAAGAGCATTTAATGTTTTCATAAAGATTTCTGGAAAATCATGTGTAGCTAGACTAGTTTCAGCAATATGATCAGCGTAGTTAAGGCCAATACAAATGATACTTTTAGGATTAGGAATTAAAAAATGTTTATTTTCGTTCATAATAGGGACCTCCTAGTAAAATAGGATAATGTATATCTGAAATTATTATAATATAAATAGGGCGGCAGCTATACTGTAAAGAAACAATTTTTATATTCAACGATAGTATAGCTGGTGGCCTATTTGATAATATACATATCTATTAATATGTTACCTATGTATAGATGATATATCTTAATAGATACTATATCTGTATATATAATTTATCATCTCTATAGAATCTATTGAAAATACAAGATGATAGTGATAAGATTAAGTGTATATCAATATAAATGGAGGTTATTGTTATGAGCAAGAATATCGATTGGGATAATCTCGGTTTTGGTTATGTAGAAACCGAATACCGTTATTTGACTACATATAAAGATGGTAAATGGGACGAAGGTGGTTTAATTACTGATGCTAACGTTGTCCTTAATGAATGTGCTGGAGTATTCCAATACGCTCAAACTGTCTTTGAAGGGTTGAAAGCATACTACACAAAAGATGGTCATATCGTATGCTTCCGTCCAGATTTGAATGCAGAACGTTTGAATCAATCCTGTGAACGCCTTGTAATGCCTACATTACCTGAAGGTCGTTTCCTCGAAGCTGTAAAAGAAGTTGTAAAAGCAAATAAAGACTTTGTTCCTCCATATGGTCATGGTGCAAGCCTTTATATTCGCCCTTACATGATGGGTACAAACTCCGTTATCGGTGTAAAACCTGCTGATGAATATCAATTCCGTGTGTTTACAACACCAGTAGGCCCTTACTTCAAAGGTGGTGCTAAACCAATCAAAATTCGTATCACTGATTTTGATCGTGCAGCTCCTCATGGTACTGGGCATATTAAAGCTGGCTTGAACTATGCTATGAGTTTGTATGCTATCACTGATGCTCATAACAAAGGCTATGCAGAAAATATGTATCTTGATGCGGCTACTCGTACACATGTAGAAGAAACTGGTGGTGCTAACTTCATCTTCATTACTAAAGATGGTAAATTAGTTACACCTAAATCTGATAGTATCTTGCCATCCATTACACGTCGTTCGTTGATGTATGTGGCAGAACACTACCTTGATATGACTGTAGAACATCGTCCTGTTCATAAAGATGAATTAAAAGACTTTGCTGAAATTGGTCTTTGTGGTACAGCGGCTGTTATTTCTCCAGTAGGTCAAATCGATACTCCAGAAGGCACTATTAATGTTCCTGCTGGCATGGATGATATGGGTCCTATCACTAAAAAATTATATGACACATTACTTGGCATTCAACATGGTGAAATCGAAGCTCCTGAAGGCTGGGTAGTTAAAATTTGCTAATTCTTTAGTAGATTATATAATTTAATATGTAAATAGAAACGGCATCTGTCATTTGATAGATGCCATTTTTGTTTTGTATTTTATTATTTTAATAAAGTAAATAAGATATTAGCAATAAACCTATTAGTAAAATAGTAGACTATTAGTTAGATTTTGCTCTACTATGCACCTTAGCCATAAATTTTTCGTTGTTAATAACAAATCGTTCATGTGTGCCACGACCAATAATACCAACACCATCAGAGGCTTCAATATCAAATGTTATTTTACGACCTTCTACAGCACTTACAGTAGCTTTTGCTGTTACTGTTGCGCTTAAAGGCGTAGGGGCCTCATGAGTAATAGATAGGGAGATACCTACTGTGCCTTCACCGTCCTCTAAATATGGCTGTACTGCAGCTTGTGCAGCTTCCTCCATAAGTGCACACATCGCTGGTGTAGCAAAGACCTCTAAAGAACCAGACTTCATTGTTTTTGCAATATTAGATTCAGTTACTATAACTGTTGCTGTAGCTGTTTGACCTGCTGATACCATATTATACCTTCTTTCACTAAGAATATTCTCATTATACTAGTATTATACATCTAAAGTTAATTATTATGCTATTGGAATTATATATATTTTAACTGGTAATACCTTAGGAAATAGAATGTTTATGCTCTAAAAACAATAGTTTTAACCGGTAGAAATTAGATAAATAGAGTATTAAAATTGCTATTCAGATTAGAATTAAAGAAATGTAACTAGTTATAACTCTTCTATAGAATACGTGATATAATGAAGCTAGTCTTTTTAATACGAGGTATATATGAGTAAAAGAAATTTAAAACCTTCTGGTGAAGGTTGGGTACAGTTAATAGCAGGTATTGGTTTCATTGTTTTATTAATTGTCATAAATATAGTAGATCCTACGTTTTATCCGACTATGTGGCACTTGGCAACGAGTGGCTCTATGGAGGAGGTAGCGGAGTATATTCAAAGCTTTGGTCCTATGGCCATGGTGGTGAGTATGGTCCTCGATATTTTTGTTAATGCCGTAGGCTTTTTACCGTCAATTTTTATATCTACAGCTAATGGTCTAGTATTTGGTATGTGGCCTGGGATTATTATCTCTTGGCTTGCTGAGACGATTGGCGTAGTCATTAGCTTTTATATTATGCGTTACTTCTTACGTGATACAGCGGACAAGTTGATTGCTAAGAGTACAGTATTGATGAAAGTAGATGATTTTTCTGGTAAAAATGGTTTTGTGGTCATGTTATTTGCCAGATCTTTACCATATTTTCCATCTGGTGTTATCACAGCATTGGGTGCCATTAGTAAAATCAAACCGAGAGATTATATCTTAGCGAATTTAATCGGTAAATTCCCATCTACAGCTCTTGAAGTAGCTATCGGTACAGATATTGTAAACTTCCAAGAGAATATGGGGCGCTTAGGAATCATCGTAGTTGTTGCAGGGGTTGTATACTTTATTCTTTGGAAAGTATATAAGAACTACATCAATAAGAAAAATGCTGAACAAGAGCATGATCCTAATGCTTAACAATTTCTAATTAATTAAATGTTATTCAATTTAGTATATATGAAAGAGGCGATAGTATGAGCTTTTCTCTTCCTGAACGTGTAACTTTAAAAGGTCCTAATTTTATTCGTGAAGTATTTGAACGTGGTGTAGGCGTGGAAGGATTTATTAGTTTTGGTATTGGTAATCCTGCGCCTGAAGCGATTCCTGTAGAGATTATCGAAAAGGCTTTTGATGAAGCGGTTCATTCCAATCCTATGAGCCTTTTACAATATGGTCCAATGCAAGGTGATGCACATTTAGCAGAACTTACGTTAGAACGTTTAGTACAAACTCATAAGATGAATCCAGAAGGACAAGGTCTCATTATTTCCAATGGTGCAGGTCAATTATTAGGTCTTGTACCGATTACTGTATTAGAACCTGGCGATGAAGTATACATGGATGAATTCACTTTCACTAGTGCAATCAATTCTGTACGTAACATGGGTGGTAAAGCATTAGGTATTAAAACTGACGAGCACGGTATGATTCCAAGCGAATTAGAAAAAGCGGTCCAATCTGGTAAAGGTAAATATATTTATCTAATTCCTAACTTCCAGAATCCAACAGGCATTACTATGCCTTTAGAACGACGTAAGGAGATTTATGCTATTGCATCTAAATATGATTTATTTATCTATGAAGATGATCCATATGGTGAAATTCGTTTTGCTGGCGAATATATCCCAACATTTAAATCCTTTGATACAGAAGACCGCGTTCTATATGCAGGTTCTTATTCTAAAACATTATCTGCAGGCTTGCGTGTAGGCTTTTTATTTGGTCCGGCCAAGGTAATTGAGGCTATTCAAGCATTAAAGAATAATACGGCAGGACAAATGCCATTAGTCACTCAAAAGGTGGTAGCGAAGGTTCTTGATACCATTGATTACGATGCTCATTTAGATAATGTACGAAAAGTATATAAAATGAAATGTGAGGCTTTACTTAACGCTTTTGAAAAGTATGCGAGTTCTAAAGTTCATTTGACACAACCTACAGGTGGTATGTTTGCATGGATGACGATGCCTGAGGATGTAGATTGTGATGTATTCTTTGAAACTTGTATGGATCGCAATGTAGGGATTATTAAATGTGGTGCCTTTGCAGCAGATGGGGCAGGAGAAGGCCATGCATTTCGTTTGAGCTATACGGTACCAACAGTAGAGGAAATTACAAAAGGGATGGAAATTCTCGGCGGGTTAACTAAAGAATTTTGTGGTGAGTAATATATTGATAATTTTTGATATAACGTGATACAATGTAGGCGTAGATACATTGTGTTTACCATATAAAAAAGTTTTTAATATAGATGTGAGGTATAGCCTCAAAGAAAGTAGGTGTTTACTATGGGTTGCGGTAGCAGCAGTGATTGTGGCGGATGCCCATCTCAATCTTCTGGTTGCGGTGGTGGCGCGTCTCAACAACCTCAAGATCTTACAGCTCAATTACACGAGCTTAGTTCTGTTAAACATGTAATTGGTGTAGTATCTGGCAAAGGTGGCGTAGGTAAATCCTCCGTTACCAGCTTGATGGCCATTACAATGGCGCGTAAAGGTTACAAAGTAGGTATCCTCGATGCGGATATTACAGGTCCTTCTATTCCTAAGATGTTTGGCATTAAGGAAAAGGCATATGCTGACGAAATCGGTATGTATCCTGTAAAATCTAAAGGCGGTATTGACGTTATGTCTGTTAACCTCCTTTTGGAAAACGATACAGATCCTGTTTTATGGCGTGGTCCTATTTTAGGCAATGTTGTAAAACAATTTTATACAGATGTTATTTGGAAAGATATCGATTATTTATTTGTTGATATGCCACCAGGAACAGGTGACGTTGCTATTACTGTATATCAATCCTTGAAATTGGACGGTATTATTATCGTTACATCTCCTCAAGACTTGGTATCCATGATTGTTGAAAAAGCAGTTAAAATGGCTGATTTAATGCAAGTACCTATTATTGGTGTGGTGGAAAACTACTCTTACTTCCATTGCCCAGATAACGGTAAGGATTATCAAATTTTCGGTGAAAGCCACATCGAAGAAATCCTTCAAAAATATGGTCTATTATTGTTGAACCGTTTACCAATTGATCCGACTATTGCAGACCTTTGTGATAAAGGTGATATTGAGTCTATCGAAAAAACAAATTTAGAGGACGTATCTCTACCTGAATAGGATTCATATGATGAAAGCTGTGCATACTTAGTAATGCACAGCTTTTTATCAAATCTTTTTATCGTGAAGTATATTATATTTATGGTAAGAAGCTAGAATTATATCTTTAATTCTCATACTACAGAAATACTGAACATAGTTAGTATAGATTTTTATTTTTCTTAAAATGATACCATAGGGGGTACTGGCATTTTATTGGATGAATGTTAATGTTTTTCTAAGTAGGAGGTATGTGTATGAAAAAACTATTGAACTGGATCATTCCGGCAGCCTTTGGTTTAGGTCTGTGGTTTGTTCCAACTCCAGAGGGATTAACTCCTCAGTCATGGCATTTATTTGCAATCTTTGTAGCTACTATCGTAGGCTTCATTACTCAGCCCTTACCGATTGGTGGTGTATCTATCGTTGTTATTACTGTTGCTGCATTGACAGGTACATTAAAGATTAGTGAAGGTATTTCAGGTTTTGCTAACTCTGCGATCTGGCTAATTGTAGGTGCTTTTTTATTCTCTCGTGGCTTTATTAAAACTGGTTTGGGTAAACGTATCGCTTATAATTTGATTTCTGCTTTTGGTAGTAGTTCCTTGCGTTTGGCCTATGCATTGGCTTTGTCTGATTTGATTTTAGCTCCCGCAACACCATCTAACACAGCTCGTGTAGGCGGTGTAATCATGCCAATTACAACTAGTTTAGCAAAAGCTTTTGGTTCTGAACCACAAGATGGACCTCGTAAAATCGGTTCTTTCTTGATGCAATCTATTTATCAAGTAAATACGATTACATCTGCTATGTTCCAAACATCCATGGCTGGTAATACATTGGTTGCTGCATTGGCACTTCAATCCTTTGGTATTGGTATTACTTGGGGTGACTGGGCTATGGCAGCTATCGTTCCTGGTATCATTGCATTGATTATTATGCCGTACTTTATTTACAAAGTGTATCCACCGGAAATTAAAGATGCTCGTGAAGCTCAACAAATGGTTCGCGAAGAGTTAAAAGGTCTTGGAAAGATGTCTTTCCAAGAATGGATAATGCTTGGCGTATTTATTTTAGCATTAGTTTTATGGGCTACGTCTCAATTCACAAAACTCGATGCTACAACTGTTGCATTTTTAGGTATTTCTATTTTACTTGCTACAGGCGTTCTAATTTGGGACGATGTTAAGAGTGAAAAGGGCGCTTGGGATACCTTAGTTTGGATGGGGACATTGATGGGCTTTGCAGGGTTCCTTTCCAAATTGGGCTTTATTAAATGGGCTACACTTCAAGTTGGTGGTTATATTCCAGAAGGATCTTGGGTAATTGCCTTTGTTGTAGCTGTTCTTGTTAATACATATGCTCATTATGTATTTGCCTCCTTAACAGCGCATATTTCTGCGATGTTCGTAGCATTCTCTGCAATCGCTATTTCTGCAGGTGCGCCACCAATGTTGACATTGTTGATGATTGCATTCACATCTAACTTGTGTATGTCTTTGACTCACTATGCAGCAGGTCCATCTCCAGTAATCTTTAATACTGGTTATGTTCCTCAAAATACATGGTGGAAACTTGGTTTCTTCACATCTGTAATCAACTTAATCATCTTTATGGGTCTTGGCTCTGTATGGATGAAGTTGATCGGTATGTGGTAAAATCCGATACTGACAATTTTATATGGTTGTAATAGATGTACTTTAAAACTTATTTGATTTAGAGTGTTATGCATTTACAATGTATACAAAAGCCGTCCCGATAGGGGCGGCTTTTTTGTGATAAAATATGAGTAGTTAATAGATAATTAATGTAAATATTGTAAAATAATATACATAATAAATTATTCAAGCTAATTGTACAAATTTTATATGATTTGTGCATAGGAGGGACCTATGAAGTTTGATAATGAACAGTTATTAAAGTATATTGGCGCTTGTACATCTCCGTATCATACAGTAGATACGAGTTTACAAATGCTATTGGACTCAGGTTTTACAGAACTCAGTTTAGAAGAGGCGTGGCAGTTAGATTCTGGTTCATATGTAGTTAATGTATTTGGCACCACCTTATTTGCCTTTCATATAGGTAAGAAACCAGAACATACATTACGTATTGCGTCAGCTCACACCGATTTTCCTGCTATACGTGTGAAGCCAAACCCTATAACCTCTGTGAAAGGATACACAAAGTTAAATGTAGAAATGTATGGCGGTCTTATAGAAAATACATGGCTTGATCGTCCATTAGGTGCAGCAGGTACGGTTGTGTTAAAAGGGAAAAATGCCTTTGACGTAGATTCTGTTCTAGTCGATACAAAACGGCCTATCGCTATTGTCCCAAACCTAGCTATTCATATGAATCGCTCTGTTAATGATGGGGTTAAACTAAATCGTCAAAAAGAAATGCTTCCTATATTGATGATGGAACGTAATAATGAAGATAATCCTACAAAAGCTTTAAATAATAGAAATAATCCAAGTTTATTTTCAGAATCAGATACTCAATACGATGAGTGGACAAAGTTTTTAGCTGATGAAGTAGATTGCGATCCTTCCGAAATATTATCTTATGAAATGACTTTATATCCTACGGAACAAGGCTGTGTACTCGGTACGGAAGGTGATTTCATTAGCTCACCTCGTTTAGATAATTTAACATCTTGCTTTGGTGTATTATCTGGTATTATTCAAGCTCAAAAAATGAATGTCAATGGTGTTCGCTGTGCTATACTTTTTGATAACGAAGAGGTTGGTAGTCGTACGAAACAAGGTGGGGCTGGCATGATATTACCAAATCTCGTTAAACGCGTGTATGACGCATTAGGATATTCTAATCAAGAGATGGACAGCTTTATCTCTAAGGGCTTTATGATTTCTTCCGATGTAGCGCACGGATTACACCCAAACTATCCAGAGAAAAATGATATTACGAATATTCCTGTACTTAATAAAGGGTTAGCCCTCAAGATTGCATGTAGCCAATCTTACGCCGGGGATGCTAAGGCCATTGCTATCGTTAAAGGCCTTTGTGAAGAAGCGGATGCACAGTATCAGATTTATGTAAATCGTTCGGATATTCCAGGTGGATCTACTGTAGGTTCTATTTCATCAGCTATGTTACCAATGCGTACTATTGATGTAGGATTGCCTCTTTTAGCAATGCATTCAGCTAGAGAATTGATGGGGGCAGCTGATCAAGAGCAATTAAATCGATTAATGAATCATTTTCTAGGTGGTAAGTAATATAAAATGGAATTTATTCGATGTGCATTATTGAAAGACATATGATTTTTTGTAATGAACAGTAAAAAATATATTTTATACTTTCATAATTGGTATAATCCTTTAAATATAATGAAAATATTGTATAATAAGTATATATTATTATGAATATAAAACCTTATCATAAATTTTGATGAGGCTTTCCGCAATATTGATTTATCTATAAGTATAGGAAATATTCATATATTAATAAAAATGAAAGCTGATAGTTCACATTTGTGGAAGCTAGTAGGAGGCAATACATGAGAAAAATTAAATCCGTATTGGTTGCCAACCGTGGAGAAATTGCGATCCGCGTGTTCCGTGCATGTAATGAAATGGGGATTAAAACTGTAGCCATTTACTCTAAAGAGGATACATTATCCTTGCACCGTAACCAAGCCGATGAAGCCTATCTCGTAGGGGAAGGTAAAAAACCAGTTGACGCATATCTTGATATTGAAGATATCATCCGTATTGCAAAAGAACATGACATCGATGCTATCCATCCAGGTTATGGTTTCTTATCTGAAAATGAAGGCTTTGCTCGTCGTTGTGAAGAAGAAGGTATTATCTTTATCGGGCCTAAAATTAAGCATTTGAATATGTTTGGTGATAAAGTAAACGCTCGTGAGCAAGCTAAATTAGCAAAAATTCCGATGATCCCAGGTTCTGATGGGGCTTTAAAAGATTATGCTCAACTAGAAGAATTTGCTGATACACATGGTTTTCCATTGATGATTAAAGCCGTTAATGGCGGCGGCGGTCGTGGTATGCGTGAAGTTCATCATAAAGAAGACCTTCGAGATGCATATGATCGTGCTAAATCTGAAGCGAAAGCTGCGTTTGGTGATGATGATGTATATGTAGAAAAACTTATCGTAGAGCCTAAACATATTGAAGTTCAAATCTTAGGTGACGAACATGGCAATGTAGTTCATTTGCATGAACGTGATTGCTCTGTTCAACGTCGTCACCAAAAAGTAGTTGAAATGGCGCCAGCCTTTGCGTTGTCATTAGAAACTCGTAAAGCTGTATGTGATGCTGCCGTTAAAATCATGAAAAATGTTGGCTACGTGAATGCAGGTACTGTAGAATTTTTGGTAACTGCTGATGGTAGCTTCTACTTTATCGAAGTTAATCCACGTATTCAAGTAGAGCATACTGTAACAGAAATGATTACAGATATTGACATTGTTCATGCTCAAATTAGAATCGCTGAAGGCTTTAGTTTACATAGCCCTGAAGTAGGTATTCCTGAGCAGGATAAAATTCCTTGTAAAGGCACTGCTATCCAATGTCGTATTACCACAGAAGATCCTAAAAACAACTTTATGCCTGATACCGGTAAAATCTTAGCGTACCGTAGCTCTGGTGGTTTTGGTATCCGTCTTGATTCTGGTAATGCTTTTACAGGTGCCGTTGTAACACCTTACTATGACTCCTTGCTTGTGAAAGCGACAGCATTTGGTCCTAACAACGAAGAAACTATTCGTAAAATGCTTCGTTGCTTAAAAGAGTTCCGTATTCGCGGTGTAAAAACAAATATTCACTTCTTGATTAATGTATTGGAACATCCTGAATTCCAAAGTGGTTCTTACAATGTAAACTTCATTGAAGAACATCCTGAATTATTCGAATTGAAACCAGATCGCGACCGTGGTACTAAATTATTACGTTACATTGCTGATGTTACAATTAATGGCTATTCTGGTGCAGGAGCTCAAGAGGTTCCTGACTTTGAACCGATTCAAATGCCATCTACTTTGGATGTAAGTCCAGCATCTGGTACAAAACAAAAATTTGATGAACTTGGACCAGATAAATTCAGTAAATGGTTATCGGAACAAAAACAAGTATTCTTCACTGATACCACTTGGCGTGATGCCCATCAATCCTTGTTTGCTACACGTCTTCGTACAATCGATATGGCTCGCGTAGCTGGTCATGCTGCAAAAGGTGTACCTAACTTATTCTCCTTAGAATGTTGGGGGGGTGCTACTTTTGACGTATCATACCGATTCTTACATGAAGATCCGTGGGAGCGTTTGCGCATGTTCCGTCGTGAAGTGCCAAATACATTGCTTCAAATGCTTCTTCGTGGTGCAAATGCCGTAGGTTACACATCGTATCCAGACAACGTAGTTCGTCAATTCATTCAACGGGCTGCTGCTAATGGTATTGATGTATTCCGCGTATTTGATAGCTTGAATAGTCTTGATAATATGCATGTTGCTATCGATGAAGTGCGTGCACAAAATAAAATAGCTGAAGTTGCATTGTGCTATACTGGCGATATCCTTGATGGTGCTCGTACAAAATACAACTTGGACTATTATGTAAATATGGCAAAAGAGCTTGAAAAAGCTGGTGCCAATATTATTGCCATTAAAGATATGGCCGGCCTTTTAAAACCACAAGCTTCTTATAACTTGGTATCTGCCTTGAAAGATGCTGTCTCTGTTCCAATTCACTTGCATACTCATGAAGGCTCCGGTAACTCTATCTATACATATGGCCGCGCTGTAGATGCTGGTGTTGATGTAATCGACTTAGCATACTCAGCATTTGCTAATGGTACTTCTCAACCTAGCATGAATTCCATGTACTATGCATTGTCTGGTCATGAACGTCAACCAGAAATGAACATTGATTACATGGAAGAAATGTCTCATTATTTTGGTAGTATCAGACCATATTACAAAGGTGTAGATAAAGCAGAAGCATATCCTAATACTGAAGTATATCAACATGAAATGCCAGGTGGACAATACTCTAACTTGCAACAACAAGCTAAAATGGTAGGGCTTGGTGATCGTTGGACAGATATTAAGAAAATGTACCACCAAGTAAACATGATGTTTGGTGATATCATTAAAGTTACACCATCCTCTAAAGTGGTAGGGGATATGACATTGTACATGGTACAAAACAACTTAACTGAAAAAGATATCTACGAAAAAGGCGATGTATTGGATTTCCCTCAATCCGTAGTTGAATTCTTTGAAGGCCGTCTTGGTACTCCATATCAAGGCTTCCCTGAAAAATTACAAAAAATCATCTTGAAAGGTGCTCGCCCAATCACAGTTCGCCCTGGTGCTGTATTACCTCCAACAGATTTTGAACATATTCGTCATGAATTAAGCGAAATGGGAGCCCAAACAACTGATGAAGATATTAGTGCATATTGCTTGTATCCTAAGGTTTACCAAGATTACAATAAATTTGTAAAAGACTTTGGCGATGTATCTGTATTAGATACTCCAACATTCTTCTTTGGTATGAAACGGGGCGAAGAAATTCAAGTAACTATTGAAAAAGGTAAAACACTGATTATCAAGATGAATGGTTTCTCTGAACCTGATGAAGATGGTAACCGCATCGTATTGTTCGAGTTTAATGGTCAACCTCGTAGCATTAAGGTTCATGATAAATATGCTAAGACAACTGGTGTTGTTCGTCGCAAAGCAGATGAATCTAACCCTGGTGAAATAGGTGCTACATTGTCTGGTTCCGTTGTTAAGATCCTCATTAAGAATGGTCAATCTGTAACTAAAGGTGAACCATTGATCGTTACAGAAGCAATGAAAATGGAAACAACAATTACAGCTCCTATCGACGGTATCGTAGAAGAAATCCTTGTACGTGAAGGTAGCCGTATCGAATCTGGTGACTGCTTGCTTCGTATTGAAGATGCTTTAAAACGATAAGCTAACAATCATTTAAAATTAAAAATATTATTTCTCAAATATTTCATAAAATGAAAAATTGAAGAATAATGGAAGAATCCCTAGGAAATCCTAGGGATTCTTTGTATTTTCAAGGGTTTCATGGTACTATATAATATAGAGAAAATGGGCGTATTATGCGTTATTTTAGAATGATTAGTAGAAAAGGAGTAGTAACAGATGAGATGTCCTTATTGCCAACACACAGACACGAAGGTAACAGACTCTAGAACGACTGATGAAGGTAATAGTATTCGCCGTCGCCGTGAATGTATCAATTGTGGCCGTCGCTTTACTACCTATGAAATTATAGAAGAAGTACCACTAATGGTATTGAAGAAAAATGGACGACGTGAATTATTTGACCGCGGTAAGCTCCTAAATGGGTTATTGCGCTCTTGTGATAAGCGTACAGTTCCTATGTCTGTGATGGAGCAAGTAGTTAATGATGTAGAGCGTGACATTCGGAATGAAATTAACCAAGAGGTTACAACTGATCGCATTGGTGAGCTTGTGTTACAACAACTGAAAGACATAGATCAAGTTGCATATGTTCGTTTTGCCAGTGTATATCGTAAGTTTGATAATATTGATAGCTTTATGGAAGAGTTAAAGGCTCTGAAGAAGTTAGACGCTAAAAAGCCGAAACGCAAACCTGTCGTAGAAGAATAATTGTTTTTGTATTACTGATTGGTTATACATAGTTTTGAAATTAGCGATGTGTGAGGCTTTATGATAGATTTACATTGTGATACGATGATGCAATTGCTAGATCATCCTGATAGTGGTGATTTATATCGTAATACTTGGAAAATAGATATAGAAAAATTACAAAAGGCTCATAGCAAGATACAAGACTTTGCACTCTTTATTAATATGGGGGAGACGAATGACCCTTATGGTCGCTATGAAGAGATGCGTAATTTGTGTGTATCACAAATTCATAACTATGGAGAGCACATACAACATGTGCTCTCTTATCAAGATGTAGAGTCTGTATACAAGTCTGGTAAGATTGGGGCGCTCATGTCTATTGAGGAAGGTGGCGTGCTAGGTGGCGATTTAAATAAACTTAAACAAGCTTACCAAGATGGAGTCAGACTTATAACGCTAACATGGAACTATCCAAATGGACTTGGCGAGCCACACTGTGGTGAGCAACATAAAAAATTAACATCTAAAGGTGTTGAATTTGTAGAAGCTATGCAAGAGTTAGGGATAATTGTTGATTGCTCACATCTTAATGATGCTGGTACAGAGCAACTAGGAGATATTCTAGATGTTCCTTTTATAGCATCTCATTCAAATGCACGGGAAGTTCGGGCTCATACGCGAAATTTGCCGGATAATCTTATTAGACTTATCGCTAATAAGGGAGGTATTATAGGACTTAATTTTGCTCAGAATTTTCTCGGCACATCGCCAATTAGTCGCATTGAAGATATTGTTAAACATGGTCTATATTTCATCGACAAGGGCGGTGAAGATGTAGTGGCATTAGGAACTGATTTTGATGGGATTCCACCCAACACAGAGATTGCAGATATGTCTCAAATGAGTCGTCTTTATGATGCTTTTAAAGAGGCAGGATTATCTGTGGAGCAGTGTGAAAAGTTGTTCTGGAAAAATGCAGATAGACTACTAAAGGAGATTTTATAATGACTGATTTAAATCCAATCATTGCTGATCGTTTTACTGAGCATCTTGAAGTGTTTGGTAAGACGATGGAACATATGGATACCATTCAAGAAATTGGGTATCGCTGTAAAGCGGCTTTAGAAAATGGTAATAAAATTTTGTTCTGTGGTAATGGTGGCTCTGCGGCGGACTCTCAACATTTAGCAGCTGAATTGATTTGTCGCTTTAAAAAGGAACGGCGCTCTCTTGCAGGCATTGCATTAACTACTGATACATCTGCATTAACAGCTATTGCGAATGACTATGATTTTGAATCTGTTTTTGCACGTCAAGTAGAAGGTTTAGGCCGTACAGGTGATGTCCTCATCGGTATTTCTACATCTGGTAACTCTAAGAATGTTGTAAAAGCTGCAGAAATGGCCCGTTCTATTGGTATGCATACCATTGCTTTCACTGGGGAAGGCGGTGGCAAACTAGCCGAACTATGTGATATTACACTGGCTATTCCCAGTAATGTGACAGCGCGCATTCAAGAAATGCATATCTTAGCTGGGCACATTATGTGCGAAATTATTGAAGAAGACTATTAACCGACAGGTTTTTACTCATAGATACACATTGTTTCAATTAAAAATTTATTTAAATTAGGAACATATGTAATTTTGATAAGGAATAGGTGGATTATGATAAATACTACCATTAGTCAGTTTTTAACAAAGCAACTGCCAAACTTGAAGATTGCCGTTGTAGGCGATGTAATGGTAGATCGTTATGTGTTTGGTGATGTAAGTCGTATTTCTCCAGAAGCACCGGTTCCTGTAAACCGCGTGTCCAAGATGAAAGAGGT
Organism: Veillonella sp.; assembly: GCF_032470285.1. GTDB lineage: Bacteria > Bacillota > Negativicutes > Veillonellales > Veillonellaceae > Veillonella. The sequence continues at coordinate 168,353 of NZ_JAWEKP010000001.1, forward strand.
CCTTGGTGGAGCTGGTAATGTTGCATCTAATCTGTCTAATTTAGACTGTAAGGTATACCTTGGTGCACTAGCAGGTAATGATGATCATGGCCGTTTATTAAAAAATTTACTTGATACTGATAAAATCGATACGACTGGTTTAATCACTAGTGATGACCGCTCTACTATTACTAAGATGCGCATATTGGGTGATCGTCAACAGATGATGCGCCTTGATTTTGAAACGATTACAGATTTAACCGATCAAGAAGAACAACAATTGTCTGTTTGGCTGGAAAATCTATGTAAAGAGGGTATTGATGGTATTGTCGTATCTGACTATGGTAAAGGCGTTTGTACACCTACCTTGTTGAAGACAATCTTTAGTTTGGCTAAGGAATATGGTGTTCAAACTATCGTAGATCCTAAGGGGGCAGACTGGTCTAAATACAATGGTGCTACATGTATTACACCGAATGTGAAAGAACTTGGCGAATGTGTAGGCCGTACGTTAGAAAATGATGATGCTACTATCGTAGAGGCTGCTAAGTCTGTACTTGCTACTGTAGATTTAGACTATATTGTGGCTACTCGATCTGCTAAGGGTATTACGGTTATTGCAAGGGATGGCCGTACATGGCATAATCCTGCTACTCAACAAGAGGTATTCGATGTGAGTGGTGCTGGAGATACCGTTGTATCCATGATGATGACCTGTCTTGCAAGTGGTTTATCGATGCGTTTAGCCTTACATATCGCCAATGGTGCAGCGGGTATCGTAGTATCTAAGGTTGGTACGTATCCAATACATCGTTCTGAGTTATTAGACTTATGGCATTCCTATAAACATAGTATTCAATCTAAGCCATTATATACGAAGGAAGAGATGAAAGAACTCATTTCACAATGGCAAAGCAAAGGTGAAACTGTAGTGTTTACAAATGGTTGTTTTGACATTCTTCACCGTGGACATATCACGTATTTACAAGAAGCTGCGCAGCTAGGTGATCATTTAATCATTGGATTAAATTCTGATTCATCTGTTCGACGTTTAAAAGGAGAAACACGGCCCATCGTAAGTGAAGCGGATAGAGCGGCCTTGTTGAGTGCGTTGCAATGTATTGACGGTGTAGTACTATTTGAAGAGGATACACCGGCTGAATTATTAGCGTACTTGCGTCCCAATACTCTTGTTAAGGGCGGAGATTACAAAATAGAAGATATTATTGGACGCGAGTCCGTTGACAATGTAGAGGTTCTTTCATTTAAAGAAGGTTACTCTACATCAGATATTGTAGGGAAAATAGCCACTATGGCTAAGGAGGGCAAATTATGATTATCGTAACAGGTGGTGCTGGTTTTATTGGCAGTAATATTGTGAAAGCACTGAATGATCGTGGTCGTACAGATATTCTCATCGTAGATGATCTTACAGATGGTCGTAAGATTCGCAATATTCAAAATCTAGAATTTCTAGATTACATCGATTGTGATGATTTTGATTGTGCTATTGCTGATGGTACATTCGACGTTGGCCCTATTGAAGTCGTATTCCATGAAGGTGCTTGTGCAGACACAATGGAATATAATGGCAAATACATGATGAAGAACAACTATGAAGGTTCTAAAAATCTATTCCATTATTGCCAAGACCGTCGCATTCCATTCATCTATGCCTCCTCTGCATCTACCTATGGTAATGGTACACATGGTTTCGTAGAAACGCCTGAAGCTGAAGAAGCACTTAATCCATATGCGTATTCTAAATTGTTATTTGACCGTTATGTACGTAAATATGAAGGTGAATATACTGCACAAGTTGTGGGGCTACGTTATTTTAACGTATATGGTCCTAATGAAGCCCATAAAGATAAAATGGCTTCTTTAGTACGTCAAATGTTCTACAAAAATAAAGAAACAGGTATTATTAATCTCTTTGAAGGTACAGATGGCTACGAAGATGGTGGTCAAACACGTGACTTTATCTATGTAAAAGACGTAGTTAATGTAAACTTCTATTTCTGGGAGCATCCTGAAATCTCTGGTACTTTTAACTGTGGTACAGGTAATGCTCATAGCTTTAACCAATTCATGCAAGCTGTTATCGACTACAATGGTCAAGGCAAAATTGAATATGTGCCATTCCCAGAGGTGTTAAAGGGTAAATACCAAAGCTTTACAGAGGCTGATACTACTAAGTTGTTAGCTGCTGGCTATGATAAAGGGTTCCATAAAATGGAAGATGCCGTTAAAGAATATTGTGAACTATTAGATAATAACGAAGGGTATTTACGCTAATGCGCAAGGTATTATTTTTAGATCGCGATGGTGTTATTAACAAGGATGTTAGTTATCTATATAAAATCACCGATTTAGAGTGGGTAGATGGTGCAAAAGAGGCCCTTGCTTATGCTCATAGTAAGGGCTATGATCTCATTGTAGTGACAAATCAGAGTGGTGTAGCTCGTGGTTACTATAAAGAATCTGATGTTCAGATTTTACATGACTATATGGCTCATGAACTAGATTGCAGTGGAGCACCGATTTTACATTTCTATTACTGTCCACATCATAAAGAAGGTATTGTTCCTCTCTATGCAGTAGAATGTGAATGTAGAAAGCCTAAACCTGGCATGATTAAGCAAGCTATTAAGGATTATGATGTAAATATATCAAATAGTTTTCTTATCGGTGATAGTCAGCGTGATGTTGATGCAGCTGAGGCTGCTGGCATTAAGGGGTACTTATTTAAAGGCTCTAATCTATTGGATTTCATTAAAACAATAATTTAATCATTTATTCCATTTAGTTTATTTCGGAAGAATATATTTGGGTTTGTTGTGTTGTATTTGGGGAGGCTATATGAAAGATTACAAGAATATACTCATCATCAAGATGAGTTCCTTAGGTGATGTAATTCACGCATTGCCTACCTTGTACGCTGTGCGCAAGAATTGGCCTAATGCTCGTATTACATGGGCTATTCATGAGCAATTCGCTAGCCTCTTACCTGGTACACCATGGGTTGATGACGTGATTATCATTGACAAAAAACAACTAAAGAAGCCTACGTATTTATATCAATTGCGCAAGGAGCTACATAGTCGTCATTTTGATATGACCTTAGACCTTCAATGCATCGCTAAAAGTGCTATTGTTTCTTTATTATCTGGTGCCCCTGAAAAATATGGCTACTGGGAGCTTCGTGAGGGCAGTAATCTTGTTAATAAAGCCTTAGTAGGTGAGCATAAATACGACCATGTTATCGAACGGTATCTTGATACTGTACGTGCACTTGGTGGCGAGGTAGAGGAGATTGAATTTCCTATGCCAGCTTACGTTGAGGCTGAGAAATCCATAAAACAAAAGTTGAAATGCCATGGTGTAGATGATGAATATATTGTAGTTGTACCAGGGGCACGATGGATTGTTAAGGAGTGGCCACTTCTAAATTTTGGAGAACTTTGTATTCGTTTATGTGAATCTGGTAAGAAGGTTGTTATTGCCGGTGCTCCTGATGATGTAGATAAAGGTGCTTTCATAGAAAATTATGTAAAACATAAGAATCTCATCAATTTAGTGGGATCTACAACCATGCCTGAACTCATTGAGTTGATTCGTCATTGTCAGATTTTTATTAGTGCCGATACGGGACCATTGCATATTGCAAATGCTTTGAAGCGTCCTTTGATTGCCATGTTTGGTACAACATCACCTAAGCGTACAGGTCCTTATGGTGGTAGTCATGTACATCTCATTATTTCACCTACTTCTAAGGCTACACCTGAGCAACCACTAGTAGATGATCCAGACTGTATGGCACAAATTCCTGTAGACGCGGTATGGTCAGTGTATGAACAAGTACTTGGAAAGGAACTATAATGGAACTAGATTATAAGCGCATTGTGGTAACCTTTTTAATGCATTTAGGCGATGTTATATTAACGACTCCGTTTTTAGAAGTGCTTCGCAAAGCGGCTCCTCATAGTCATATTACGTATGTAATAGATGAAAAATTACAACAAGTAATGGAATATAATCCAAATATTGATGAACTTATTGTTGTAGATAAAAAAGGGCGCCATAATAGCATCTCAGGTCTCAATGAAGTGGCTCGTGAAATCAATGCTAAGGGAAAACCTGACATTGTCATTAATTTACATCCTAATGAGCGTACTTCATATTTAGCCTGGAAGATTCATGCACCTATTACAACTGGTATGAGTCATTTCCTCTTTAGACCATTCATGACAAAGTATACGCGCTTAGATCGTAAAACTCGTCATGCTGCGGATATGTACATTAATGTACTAGAGCAATTAGGTGTAACAGATACTTCTAACTCTGGTTTACATATTGAGACCTGTGAAGAATGGCGCCGTCAGGCTCAAGAGTTTTATTCTGGTCATGGATTAACTGATACTGATATACTCATTGGTTTTAATATCGGTAGCGCCGTTCCTGAGAAACGTTGGCCAGCTGAACGATTTGCTCATGTAGCAGATTACTTTGGTCGTTTAGGTTATAAGACGGTTTTCTTTGGCGGACCTATGGATCTTGAAATGGTGCATCCCGTAGTAGAACAAATGGAAACAAAGCCTATTGTGGCTACCGGAAAATTCCAGTTAGGCCCTTTGGCAGCGGCTATGAGCCGTTGTAATCTATTAATTACTAATGACTCTGGACCAATGCATGTAGGAATTAGTCAAGGTGTGCCAATTGTGGCACTGTATGGTCCATCAAATCCATTCTTTTATGGACCTTATCAAGCTCATGCTGTCGTTTTAGAAACGATGGATTCTTATGAGATTGGTAAAAGCATGAAGAAAATTATTAAAGAAGGAAATTATAAAGGATTATCTGTAATTTCTGAAGAACAGGTTATTAAAGCAGCGGAAACATTGCTTTTAGAATCGAAATAAACATATGAACTATATTGTATTTGATTTAGAATGGAATCAACCCTATAGCAATGATATTAGCTTTATGAAGCGCACAAAAATGCCGTTGACAGGGGAAATCATTCAAATCGGAGCGGTAAAACTGAATGAAAAGATGGACATTATAGATCATTTTACGATGTTCATCAAACCTCAATATCTGCCACGGATGCATAAACATGTGCGTGAGTTGACAGGGATAAGCACCCATGAGCTCAATCATGGTGTGCCATTCAAGACGGCTATGCAGTACTTTCAAAAATGGTGTGGTGATGAATATATGCTGCTTTCTTGGGGATCAGACGATATTCTTATCCTACGCGAAAATCTTATGCTTCATAAGATGAAAGCATTATCTTATGATCAATGGGTAGATGCGCAAATGATTTATTCTTATCAACGCTATGGAACAAATCAGCAGTACTCTGTGGCACATGCTATGGAGGATCTTAATATATCAACGGAGCATCTATCTGCTCATAATGCCTTGCATGATGCAGTCTTTACAGCTCACATTTGTCAGTCTTTAGATATCGCACAAGGAATTTTGCATTATGATCTAATTCGCAAGGAAAGTAGTAATCCTTTCCTATATCCTCCTATTCTTACATTTTTTATGTATGAAAATTTTTCTGAGAAAAAACGTATTGTTCATGATAGAAGAGTACGTATGTCCTTCTGTCCGTACTGTCAAACACGTTTAGAAATGACAAGACCTGAACGATTACAAGGGGATAAGCACCTAGCCATTGGAGTATGTCCTAAACATGGCGATTTTGCGGTGCAACTTAAAGTTGGAAAGTATACGATTAAGTCTGGCAGTAGTAAATTCTATGTTACTAAGGTACTGACCCATTGTACGGATGAAATTCGTTCTCTATATACTCAGAAGTCTGAAATCAATCGCGAAAAAGAGCGAAAATATTTAGAGTATCGTAAGGCGGAACAAGAAAAAGTCCGCCAAAAATAGTTATGTAAATTCAAGTTCATTTTCTGAACTGTACTATATATTAGGATATGAACTTTTAGAAAGGATAGATTATGGAACGTAAATATGCATGGCATAATTATGATGATGCCACTGTGGAAAAAGTATATGCTTTAAGTGATACATATCGTCAATTTTTAGATAATGGTAAAACAGAACGTGAATGCGTTGTACAAGCTGTAGAATTTGCAGAAGCAAAGGGCTACGTAAATCTAAATGACATTATTAAAAGCAATACGTCAATCAAAGCTGGTGATAAGATTTATTACACACATATGGATAAATCTATTGCTTTATTTAATATTGGTACTGATGATATTGAATTGGGTATGAATATTTTAGGTGCTCATATTGATTCTCCACGCATCGATGTAAAGCAAAATCCACAATATGAGGATAGTAATTTAGTATTTTGGGATACTCATTACTATGGAGGTATTAAAAAATATCATTGGGTAGCTATGCCTCTTGCTATTCATGGCGTTGTGGTAAAAACAGATGGTACACATATCAACATTAATATTGGTGATAAGGAAAACGATCCTGTATTCTGCATTACTGACTTGTTACCTCATTTGGGTCAAGAACAAATGCAAAAGAATGCAGCTAAGGTAATTGAAGGGGAAGCTCTTGATTTACTAATCGGTAGTCGTCCAGTTAAAGACGAAGAAAAAGAAGGGGTTACTAAATTTATTAATAACCTGCTTGAAAAAGAGTATGGGTTTATAGAACGCGACTTACTGTCTGCAGAATTAGAAATTGTACCAGCTGGTAAAGCACGTGATATGGGCTTTGATCGTTCCATGATAATGGCGTATGGCCAAGATGACCGCGTGTGCGCTTACACATCCTTGGTAGCAATGCTTGAGGTGGATAATGTAAAGCGTACTACTTGTTGCTTACTTGTAGATAAAGAGGAAATTGGTTCTGTAGGTGCTACAGGCATGCAATCACGTTTCTTTGAAAATGCAGTGGCTGAAATTTTAACACTTATGGGTAAACCTAATTCTGTAAGTGTACGTCGTACGTTAGAGAAATCTCGTATGTTGTCCTCCGATGTAAGTGCAGGCTACGATCCGCTTTATGCATCGGCGTATGAAAAGAAAAATGCTTCTTACCTTGGTATGGGTGTAGTATTTAATAAATTTACAGGCTCTCGTGGTAAAGCTGGTTCTAATGATGCTAATGCTGAGTATATGGGCTTTATTCGTCGTGTCATGGAATCTAACAATGTAACATACCAAACAGCAGAGCTCGGTAAGGTTGATTTAGGTGGTGGTGGCACCATCGCGTACATCATGGCTCTTTATGGTATGAATGTCATCGACTGTGGTGTAGCCGTACTTAGCATGCATGCTCCTTGGGAGGTTACATCTAAGGCTGATATTTACGAGGCTAAACAATGTTATGTGGCGTTCTTAAATGCAGCTGATGAATCAATCTAAGATAATGGGGCTTTCACCAATGGTGAAAGTCCATTCTATGTGAGGTGTATATGAAGCAAACAGAATTAGGCGCAGCTATAGAGTCTGCGAAAGGAGAGGCTACAGAGGTCAAGACTGTAAAGGTAGATATCTTTGACATCCCTGAAACGAAGGTTGAAGAATATATTGCTAATCGTGAAGAGGTAGCAAAAGCAGCAGCGCAGGTTATGAGACCATACTGTGTTACTGTAAAACGTGAAACCTTAGATCCTGAAGAAGGGGAAGCAGTGGTTGGTTACTATGTAACGGGTGAAATTCTAATGTGCGTCATCTTGGACCCATTTGAAGTGCCTGTTATGAAGGTAGCTCTCGATAAAGGGACTCTTAAGGACTATATTTTAGCAGCTAATGATTTAACAGAAGACATGTTAGCGTCTCTTGAAAAGTAAAAGGATTTCGTATCTTAATGTGTTCTATAAATGGACAAATGTAAAATACTTTAACCTGCTACATTGATGTAGTAGATAAATTTGTTTATAATAAAAGTATTATAATCTTTGCAGATAGGAAGGAAATCCCCATGAACTTGAAAAAAGGTATTGCTTTGGCGCTCACAGCGACAGCATTGTTGGCGTTTACAGGCTGTGGCTCAAATGGAACTACATCGAATGGTGAATACAAAGTTGGTGTTGTACAACTGGTAGAACATCCTGCATTAGATGCGGCAAATAAAGGTTTTGTTGATGCGCTAAAAGAAAAAGGTCTAGCAGAAAAGATTACTTTTGATCAACAAAATGCACAAGCAGATCAATCTAATTTGAATAGTATTGCACAACGTTTCGTATCCGATCGGAAAAACTTGATTTTAGCAATTGCTACGCCAGCGGCTCAATCCATGGCGAATGCAACTCATGATATTCCAATCTTAGGTACAGCTATTACTGATTACGAGGCAGCTAAACTTGTTAAATCTAATCAAAAGCCTGGTGGTAATGTGTCTGGTACATCCGACATGAATCCAGTAGAGCAACAAGTAGATTTGATTTTACAAGTAATGCCGAATGCGAAAACAATTGGCACTATTTATAGCTCTAGCGAGGTAAACTCTCAAATTCAAGTGGAGAAGATGAAAGCTTATGCAGCTACAAAAGGCATTAAAGTTGAAGAAGTTACAGTTTCCAATGTAAACGATATTCAACAAGCGGCACAAAATCTAGTATCTCAACGTGTGGATGCAGTTTATGTGCCAACAGATAATGTGGTAGCTTCAGCGATGAGCAATCTTGTAGCTATTACCGATCCAGCAAAAATTCCTGTGTTTGGCGGTGAAGATAACCACGTAAAAGGTGGGGCAGTTATGTCCTTGTCTGTAGATTACTACAAACTCGGGTACCAAACCGGCTTAATGGCAGCTAAAATTTTAACTGGTGAAGCTAAAGTTGAAGATATGCCTATCGAAATGCAGAAAGAATTTAAATTAGTTGTGGGAAAAGATAAATTAGAAAAATTGGGCATCACCTTACCAGAGGATTTGATGAACAAGGCGACTATGATTTAATACATATCTGGTAAGGAGTTTTATACATGAACTGGAAAAAAAGTATTGCAGTGGCACTTAGTGCCATCGCTGTTATGGCAATGGTAGCAGGTTGTGGTTCCAATACCGCAACTAATGACCAAAAGAAAATTGGTGTTATTCAATTAGTAGAACATCCATCTCTTGATGCTGCTAATAAAGGCTTCGTAGATGGTTTAGCAGCTAAAGGATATAAGGATGGTCAAAATATTAAAATTGACCAACAAAATGCACAGGCCGATCAATCTAATTTAAATAGTATTGCACAACGTTTCGTATCTGATAAAAAAGATTTAGTATTAGCTATTGCAACGCCTGCGGCTCAGACGATGGCAAATGCTTCTCATGACATGCCAATCATGGGTACAGCTATTACAGACTACGTGACAGCTAAACTCGTTCAATCTAACGAACACCCTGGTGGTAATGTATCTGGTACATCCGATATGACACCTGTTGAAAAAGAGGTTGATCTTATCATAGCATTAGTACCGAATGTAAAGCGCATTGGTGCCATTTATACATCCTCTGAAATCAACTCCCAATTGCAAGTTGAAAAAATGAAAGCGTATGCTGCTACAAAAGGTATTACTGTTGTAGAAGCAACTGTTTCCAATGTAAATGATATTCAACAAGCGGCTACCAATCTTGTAAATCAAGATGTACAAGCTATTTATACGCCAACAGATAATGTATTGGCATCCGCTATGGCTAACTTAGCACAAATTACAGATGCTGCTAAAATTCCAGTATTTGCTGCCGATGAAGGTATGACAATGACTGGTGGTGTAGCAACGTATTCTGTTGATTACTATCAATTGGGTTATCAAACAGGTTTAATGGCTGCTAAAGTTCTTGCAGGAGAAGCAAAAATTGCAGACTTAGCTATTGAGACACAAAAAGAGATTAAGTTAACTGTTAACGAAGAACGTGCTAAAAAATTAGGTATTACGATTCCTGAGGCTCTTCGTAAAGATATGAAACAATAGAGGAGAATTTGATGTTAGATTTAGTGGTAGGCACCATAACCACAGGCCTTTTATGGTCTTTGTTAGCGGTCGGCGTATTCATAACCTTCCGTGTATTAGATGTGGCTGACTTAACTGTGGAAGGTACGTTCCCAATGGGGGCAGCCATTTCTGCTATTTTAATTACAAGTGGTATGAATCCAATCCTTTCCATTTTACTTGCCGGTGTGGGTGGTATGATAGCCGGTGCTGTAACAGGTTGGATACATACAAAATTAAAAATTCCAGCATTATTGGCCGGTATTTTGACAATGATTGCACTGTACTCTGTAAACCTTCACATCATGGGCAAAGCTAATGTATCTTTGCTTCGAATGGATACAATTTATACGATTCTTGGTGGATTTTTCCATACGCCGAATATGTGGTCTGCAGCTATCGTAGGTATTATCGTTGCTGTAGTTGTATGTTTGCTCTTATTTTGGTTCTTCGGTACCGAAATTGGTACAGCCTTACGTGCTACAGGTGTTAACCCTCAAATGATTCGCGCTCAAGGCGTAAATACTGATAATATGATCGTTCTTGGTCTTTTGATTTCCAATGGCTTTGTTGGTATGTCTGGAGCTCTTATCGGTCAATTCCAAGGCTTTGCTGATGTAGGCATGGGTATTGGTACCATCGTTATTGGTTTGGCTTCTGTAATCATCGGTGAAGTAGTATTTGGTACGAAATCCTTCGTACGCAGTCTCATCGCTGTAGTACTTGGTTCTATAGTATATCGTATCGTTATTGCTGCCGTTCTCTACATGGGTATGCCACCAAATGATTTGAAATTATTCACTGCAATTCTTGTTGCCATAGCGCTTTCCTTACCTACATTGAAAGCAAAATGGTTGGCTCGTTAAGGAGGACACTATGTTAGAAGTAAAAAATATGGTAAAAACCTTCTTTAAGGGCACAATTAATGAAAAGACTGCATTACAAGGCATCAACCTTCGCCTAGAAGAAGGAGATTTCTGTACTGTAATCGGTGGCAATGGTGCTGGTAAAAGTACTTTACTAAACTCCATCGCCGGTGTATTCCCAGTAGATGAAGGCTCCATTACAATTAATGATATTGATGTAACAAAAATGCCAGAATACAAGCGTGCTAAATACATTGGCCGTGTATTTCAAGATCCTATGGTAGGTACTGCTGGTAATATGCAAATTGAAGAAAACTTGATTCTTGCTATGCGCCGTGGTAAAAGCTTAGGTCTTAAATGGGCTTTCAAAGATAGCGAACAAGCATTCTTTAAGGAACGCCTTGCATTATTAGGTTTAGGACTTGAAGAACGTTTATCTGCTCGTATGGGCCTACTATCTGGTGGTCAACGCCAATCTATTACATTATTAATGGCTACCATGCTTCGTCCAGAGCTTTTGCTATTGGATGAGCATACTGCGGCACTTGACCCTAAGACTGCAGAAAATGTATTGCAACTAACAGATAAACTTGTTGCAGAGCATAATCTAACAACTCTTATGATTACTCATAATATGCGTGATGCATTGCGCTTTGGTAATCGCCTCATCATGATGGACGCTGGTCGAATTATCTATGATGTAAAAGGAGAAGAAAAGAAACAATTAACTGTTGCGGACTTACTTCAAAAGTTTGAGGTAGCTGGTGAAAATGCACTGAGCGACCGCATGGTGCTAGGTGCTAAATAATAGAAGGAAGTTCTAATCTATCTTTTGTTCAATTACTGTATTTTTGCTTTACAAGATAGGGCAGATACTGTATACTAAATTAGGTCGTAAGACATATCGTAAGCGAAGTATTCGATTCTCCAACGGTTACTTAAGCTTATCGGGATTATAATTTTTTAGGAGGTAACATTAATGTTAACTACAGAAGCTAAATTAGCAGTAATTAAAGAATACGCTACTCATGAAGGTGACACTGGTTCTCCAGAAGTACAAGTTGCGATTTTAACAAGTCGCATTCAATACTTAACTGAGCACTTGAAAGAGCACAAAAAAGACCATCATTCCCGTCGTGGTTTGTTGAAATTGGTTGGTCAACGCCGTAACATGCTCGACTACCTTCGTCGTAAAGATATCGAACGTTATCGTTCTCTTATCGAACGCCTTGGTCTTCGTAAATAATAAAAAAAGCCGTCCTAAAGGACGGCTTTTTTATTTTGAATTGGCTATTTAGCTTTAATTGATATATAATTAGAAGGTATACATATAAGAAGATTTTTAGGAGGAATAGGAATGGAACAATTCCAAATGGACCTAGCTGGTCGTACGCTTACGATTGAGACTGGGGAACTTGCAAAACAAGCTGGCGGTGCCGTAATGGTTGGTTATGGCGATACTCGTGTACTCGTTACTGCTACAGGCTCTAAAGAGGCGAAGGATATTGACTTCTTCCCACTTACAGTAGACTATGAAGAAAAAATGTATGCTGTTGGTCGTTTACCAGGGGGGTTCATTAAACGTGAAGCACGTCCACCTGAGTCTGCGATTTTGAATAGCCGTTTGATTGACCGTCCTATTCGTCCATTATTTAATAAAGGTGTACGTAACGAAGTACACGTAGTAGCAACAGTTATGTCTGTGGACCAAGATTGTGATCCAGCCATTTGTGGTATGATTGGTGCTTCTGCGGCATTGTCTATTTCTGATGTTCCTTGGAATGGTCCTATTGCAGGCGTTCGTATGGGACGTATCAATGGTGAATTTGTTGTAAATCCAACGAAAGCACAATTTGAAGAAACAGATCTTAATATCGTTGTAGCTGGTACTAAAGATGCTATCCTCATGGTTGAAGGTGGCGCTGAAGAAGTACCGGAAGATATCATTCTTGAAGTTATCATGGCAGCTCACGAAGAAATCAAAAAAATCGTAGCATTCCAAGAAGATATGACTGCAAAAGTAGGTAAGGAAAAACGCATATTTGAATGTAAAGATGTTCCAGCTGAAATTAGTGATGCAGTTCGTGCCTATGGTCATGATAAACTTGATGCTGCAGTTCGTTGTGCAGATAAACAACAACGTGATGCACAAGAAAATGAAGTACGTGCAGATGTATTAGCTCACTTTGAAGAAATATACCCAGATAACTTGGCTGATGTAAATAAAGCATTTGATGCAATGACAAAAGAAATCGTGCGTCATATGATTACTGTTGAAAAAATCCGTCCAGATGGTCGTCAACTTGATGAAGTTCGTCCAATCTCTTGTCGTACAGGCGTATTACCTCGTACACATGGCTCTGGCTTGTTTACACGTGGTCAAACTCAAGTGTTGAATGTCACAACAGTAGCGCCTTTATCTGAAAAACAAACTATCGATGGTCTTGGTGTTGAAACTGAAAAACGTTATATCCATCATTATAATTTCCCATCTTTCTCCGTAGGGGAAACTCGTTCTTCCCGTGGCCCTGGGCGTCGTGAAATTGGTCATGGTGCGTTGGCCGAACGCGCGTTGGTACCTGTGATTCCAAGTGAAGAGGATTTCCCATATGCTTTGCGTTTAGTATCTGAAGTATTGGAATCTAATGGTTCTAGCTCCATGGCTTCCGTATGTGGGTCTACATTATCTTTGATGGATGCGGGTGTACCTATTAAAGCGCCTGTAGCGGGTATCGCTATGGGTCTTGTAACTCAAGGGGAACACTATACAATTTTAACAGATATTCAAGGCATGGAAGATGCTCTTGGAGATATGGACTTTAAAGTTGCTGGTACAGCTAAAGGCGTAACAGCAATTCAAATGGATATCAAGATTTCTGGATTATCCCGTGAAATCCTTCAAGAAGCATTAGAACAAGCTCACAAAGGCCGTATGCATATCATGGGCATCATGCTTGATACAATTGCTGAACCACGTCAACAAATGTCCCAATACGCTCCACGTATTATTACAATGAAAATTGATCCTGATAAGATTCGTGACGTAATCGGTTCTGGCGGTAAAGTAATTCGCAGTATCATCGAAGAAACAGGCGCTAAAATCGACATCGAAGATGATGGTACAGTATTTATCGCTTCTGTAGAACAAGAAGGGGCTGCGAAAGCTCAAGAAATTATCACAAACCTTACTAAAGAGGTTGAAGTAGGTGAAGTATATCTTGGTAAAGTAACTCGTCTAATGGCTTTTGGCGCATTTGTAGAAGTATTACCAGGTAAGGAAGGTCTTGTACATATTTCCAAACTTGCGAAAGAACGCGTTGAAAATGTAGAAGACGTAGTAAGTGTAGGGGATGAAATCATGGTAAAAGTTATCGAGATCGATAAACAAGGCCGTGTAAACTTATCCCGTAAAGATTGTTTAAAATAAGAGGTGTTACATGGATATTCGTGGCTTTGAAGTAGTTTCTGCTTTTGAAGAACAAGATATCAACTTACCAACACGTAAAACAACTGAAAGCGCAGGCTATGATATTGAATGTGCTGAAGCTGTTACATTAGAACCAGGCCAAGTAGTGCTCGTTCCGACAGGTATTAAAGCTTTCATGGCGTACGACGAATACCTTGCCATTCACATCCGATCTAGCATGGCTATTAAACGCCATTTAGCACTAGTGAATAGCACAGGTATCATTGATAGTGATTACTACAACAATGAGGACAACGAAGGTCATATTATGATTGCCCTTCTAAACTTTGGCAATGAACCAGTTACCCTTGAAAAAGGCGAACGCGTTGCTCAAGGTATATTCTCTAAATACCTTATTACAAATGATGATGACGCTACAGGTGTAAGAACTGGTGGCATTGGAAGCACCGGGACTATGTAAATAATTTATGCTTTTGTATAAACTAGTAAAAACCGCTCAACTTTGTTGGGCGGTTTTTGTGTGTTTATTTCTCTCCTCAGCTGTAATTATTATCAATAATACTATATAATAATTATTATAGTTAGTAGAACAATTCGGGAGGCTTTATGAAACAGGAGTCAAAACAAAAAAAGAACGTAGGTACATCAGTTATGGGGAATGACATTGAGACTACACAAAATACTATGCATTTATTGGATGAGAATAAGGTTCTTAAAAAGAGTTATGAAGATGTAGTATATATATCTCAACCTTTTGGGGCAACCTCATTGAACACATTAGCAGCGCGAGCTTTGTTATTTGGATTAAATCCTGTATCTTTAAAAAAGGCTCGTGTCCTTGAGCTCGGATGTT
This sequence comes from Veillonella sp., assembly GCF_032470285.1. GTDB lineage: Bacteria > Bacillota > Negativicutes > Veillonellales > Veillonellaceae > Veillonella. The sequence goes on from NZ_JAWEKP010000001.1 coordinate 183,413, forward strand.
CGTTTGGTGGAAATATTATTTCCCAAGCTTTATATTATCCTGAAGCATCTTTTACGGGCATCGATTTATCGTTTTCCCAGATTAAGATGGGAAATGAACTGATTGCGTCGATGGGACTTACCAATATACATTTGATTGAGAAGGATATTCTAGATATTGATGAATCGTTCGGCACTTTTGACTATATTATTGTACATGGTATTTGGTCCTGGGTTCCAGATGTGGTAAAAGATAAAATTCTATCTATCTGCAATAAGAATTTATCCGACAACGGTGTAGCTTATGTATCGTATAATACGTATCCTGGATGGAAACGATTAGAGCAGTATCGAGAAATCATGCAATATGCAGAGCAAAAAGAGTTAGAGCTACCGTTGATGGAACGGACTTTATATACGAAGAATATATTGAAACTTGTAGCTGATACGATGGGGATGGATAATCGGATAAGTCAAAAAGCGAGCTATAAAATTGATAATATCCAAAATGTGTTAAGCTCTAACGATTATTATGTGGCCCATGAATATTTAGAGCCTTTTAATGATCCTGTATATGTACATGAATTTATAAAACGTGCCAATGACCAAGATTGTGCATATATAGGGGATGTATTTCTTTCACGATCTTTCATAAGTTGGTTACCAGAGGATATTCATGATAATATAGCTCAATTGGCAAATGATGATTATATTGCAAAAGAGCAATATTATGATTACATTTATGATACGCAGTTTAGAATGTCCCTGTTAACGAAAAATAAACATACTAAAAAGATTGTTCGTAATGAACGAGTTAGTATAGATGTATTATCAAAATTATATTATTGCAGCGTTGTTAATACAGGTATTCCTTCTAATATGACGGATAGTATCCATATTGCTATTAAAGAGGTTATGGATCGGGGTGATATATTTACTATTCAGGATATAGTAGATCATATACATAGAAAGCTACCTGGTTATACTATAGAAATGGACAGAGTTTATTCTCGTTTACTATATTTAATTATTGTAGATAATCTTGATATGTATGCCGAACCATATGAAAGAGTTGCTTTTGAAGATAATAAGGTGTATATACCTCAACGTTTTATAGATTTTATTTCTACTATAGTAGAAAAGGAAGGCAGCTCCTATATTGGTATAGGCGACATGTACAATAAAGTACAACAAGATATAGATAATGGATTTCTTTTTGTAATAAAGCAAATGGTGGAGCCTACAACAAGAGAAAAGATTCTTGCTATTATGGATGACAATATTACAGTTCAGCGTCATACGCGGGATAATATTGATTTTATTGTTCCTAATAAAGTGTATTTAGAGGAAATTTTACAACGTATAAGAATGCTCGGGTTTTTACATAAAATAGAAGATTAGAGGTATATATGGCAATTAGTAAGGAAATTCAGAAATCCAGTGAAATGAAATTTAACGGTAAGTTGATTCAAGTTACCTATGATATAGCCGATGTGAACGGAAAGGATGCATGGCGTGAGGTTGTGCATCATCCGGGTGCTACAGCGATTGTGGCAGTAACAGAGGATAATAAGATTGTTATGGAACGTCAATTTAGATATGCTTTGCAACAGACGCTACTGGAGGTACCAGCAGGAAAATTGGATCCAAACGAAGAACCGATTGTTTGTGCTAAACGGGAGCTTGCTGAGGAAACCGGCTATCGTGCAGCTCAATGGATTTCGTTAGGGACAATTGCTACGAGTCCTGGTTTCTGCAATGAAGTATTACATTTATATCTTGCGAAGGACCTTACCATGGGGGAAACTAATTGGGATCCTGATGAATATGTAGAGTTAGAATACTACACATTGCCAGAACTATTGGAGGTTATCAAGAATGAGACTATTAAGGATAGCAAATCTTTGGCGGCCCTTATGCTTGCTATGCCATATCTTAAGTAAGTTTTAGAAATTTTATCTCTCAATATATTATGTATTTTATTAATTCATATTGATGATTTTAACTGTAATATGTTACAAAGTATTTTTACATTATATGAGTAACTAATCTCATATAGATTTAGGAGTACATATGTATAATCGAATTATTCTACTAGTAATGGACAGTGTCGGCGTAGGATATGCAGCTGATGCGATTAAATTTGGCGATGAAGGTTCGAATACATTGGGACATATCGAAGCTGTAGCAGGACCTATTCGCTGCCCAAATTTAAAATCCATAGGTTTAGCTAATATTGCCGATATTTCAGCGTTTGATGAGCCTGTTATTGGTGCTTATGGTCGTATGGCGGAAATGAGTACCGGTAAAGATACGACAAGCGGACATTGGGAGATGATGGGGCATCCTGTAACGGTACCATTTCCGACATTTTATGAAGGATTTCCTAAGGAATTGATGGATACTTTCACGAAGGAAACGGGTTATGGCTTTCTTGGTAATGAGGTAGCATCTGGTACAGAAATTATTGAACGCCTCGGAGAAGAACATATAAGAACAGGTAAGCCAATCGTTTATACATCGGCGGATTCTGTTTTTCAAATCGCTGCTCATGAGGATATCATTCCTTTAGAAGAGTTGTATCGCATGTGTCAAATTACACGTGATAAGGTATGTGTCGGTGATTATTATGTGGGGCGTATCATAGCTCGACCTTTTGTTGGTACACCAGGGCATTTTGTACGTACTTCAAATCGTCATGACTATAGTCGCATGCCTGAAAAGAAAATGGTGCAACAAGAGTTACAAGACGCAAACATTCCGACAGTGGCAGTTGGCAAAATCGGCGATATTTATGCTCATGTTGGCTGGAATGCATCATATCCGACAAAGTCTAACGCGCATGGTATGAACGTAGTTCCTTATCTATTGGGCCAAAGCTTTGCACGGGGGTTCATGATGGTCAACCTTGTTGAATTTGATAGTCTGTACGGTCATCGGCGTAATGTAGAAGGGTATAAGCGTGCTATTGAAGACTTTGATTACCAATTAGGTGGTTTGTTGGACTTGCTTAAAGATGACGATTTACTTATTATCACCGCAGATCATGGGAATGATCCGACTTGGAAAGGTACAGACCATACGAGAGAAATGGTGCCTTTGCTAGCTTATAGTCCAAGTATGAGTCATTCAGTAGCTTTGGGTGATAGACATAGTTTTGCGGACATAGGTGAAACAGTATTACAAAACTTTGGATTGAAACAATGGGGGATTGGCTCTTCATTTTTAGATTCCCTGAAGGGATAAATCTAGAATTTATATTTATTTAGAGTTGAATAGATTTACATTATTGATTTTATAAATGATTACATATGCGAAATACCGCAGTATATATTTACTTTAATTGAGTTAAATACATACTGCGGTATTTTTTTATAGAGTAGATTTTAATAAAGAACAGGAAATTCTTACTTATATGTGGAAATATATAAGTATAGGAGAATACGCTCATGATTGTAAGTACGAGAGGAGGAATTATTATGAGAGAACAAGTTCAAGGTAGTGTATGGGACAAAGTATTCAAAATATCAGAACGAGGCTCATCCGTATCGAGAGAGTTATTTGCGGGAGCCACTACATTTCTTTGCGTTTCTTATGTATTAGCTGTAAATCCTGCTATTCTTGGCGCTGCCGGTATGGATGTAGGCGCCGTATTCACGGCAACGGCTGTTAGTGCTATCATTATGACATTATTGCTAGCTTTGTATAGCAATATGCCATTCGCCGGCTTATCCGGTATGGGTATCAATGCATTTTTTGCTTACACTATTGTGGTCCAAATGGGACATAGCTTTGCCTTTGCGTTAACGGCTCAATTAATCGCAGGTTTAGCATTTTTACTAATCGCAGTTACACCGTTAAAAGAATATCTGTTTAATGCCATACCTCATACAATTAAATTGGCTGTAACAGCGGGTATCGGCTTGTTTATCGCTCTCATTGGTCTTAGTAGTGCTGGGCTTATCGTCAGCAATCCTGCTACTATTGTGAGCATTGGGGACTTACAGGCACCATCTAGCTTGATATCCATTTTGGGAATCATATTAATCGCCGTTTTTACGGGACGCAATGTAAAAGGAGGAATATTTCTAGCCGTTATCATTGCTGCGGTTGTTGGGTTCTTCTGTGGGATTACAAAGTTGCCGTCGACGATATTTTCTATGCCACCATCGTTGGCACCGATTTGGTTTCATTATGATATGAGCGAACTTTTATCTGTAGATATGGTATTTGTGGCCTTTACGTTCTTGTTCGTTAATTTATTTAATGTAGTGGGCGTATTGATTGGTCTTACAAATCAAGCTGAGGTGCCTCAAGATAAACAGTTGGGCGTACAAAGCTCTTGTATGAAAGTATCTGCATTAGGTACTATCATTGGTAGTGCACTAGGTACATCTCCTCATATCGTAGCGGTTGAATCGGCAGCAGGTATCGCAGAGGGAGGCCGTACAGGCTTGACCGCTTTAACTATTGCAGGACTCTTTATAGCATCCTTATTTTTAGCGCCGTTACTCATGGTTATTCCTGTAGCGGCTACTGCTCCGGTACTTATCGTAGTAGGTCTATTTATGATGGCCTCTGTTAAAGATATAAACTTCGGTGATATTTCTGAAGGATTACCAGCATTTTTAACTATAATCATGATGCCTTTTGCTTATTCCATAGGTGTAGGTATTGAATGGGGTCTCATCAGTTATGTATTAATTAAGGTTTTGACTGGGAAATATCGAGATGTTTCCGGTGTCATGTATTTCTTGGCACTTATTTTCATTTTGAAAGAAATCTTTATGTAAGGAGGATCCTTATATGATACAATTTAATGAAAAAATTTCTCGACAGGCACAGGGGTTGGATAAGGCTACTGTCGTATTAAAGGGGGCATCTGTTTTAAATGTATTTACTGATGAATGGGTAAAAGCGGATGTTGCGATTCATGATGATACGATTATAGGCGTTGGTACCTATAGCGGTGAAACAGAATATGATTACAGCGGTAAATATATTGTGCCCGGATTTATAGACAGCCATCTCCATCTGGAATCAACCTTGGTAAATCCGAAAGAACTCGTATTTGAGGCCTCTCAAGTGGGAACGTTAGGATTTATTGTAGACCCTCATGAAGCCGGTAATGTAGCGGGTATTGCAGGTGTTGAGTACATGATCAATGAAACTGCATCGGCTCAAGGTGATGTATATGTTATGGCTCCATCCTGTGTGCCCGCTGTACCAGGTGAAGATAATGGCGCTATTTTAGATGGCGATATGTTACATAAGCTACAAGCTAATCCACGTATTTTAGGATTAGGTGAAGTCATGGACTGTTATAGTGTTATCAATAGTGATCCTTACATGATGAAAAAGTTAGATTACTTTAAAGATACAATTATGGATGGACATATTATTGGACTTTCACCAGAGCAAGTAGCAAGTTATCGTTTGGCAGGCATTACTACAAATCATGAATGTATTTCCTACAAAGAAGCAAAAGAGCAAGTTAAAAATGGTATCTATGTATGGATTCGTGAGGGCAGTGCGGCTCATAATCTAGACTCTATTGTGAAAGGGCTCGTAGAAGAGCAAGGGAATACGGAACGTTATGGTTTCTGTACAGATGATAAACATATTGAGGATATTCGTTCAGAAGGCCATATCAGCTATAATATTCGTCGTTCTATTGAACTGGGACTGACACCAATCCAAGCTTATAAAATGGCCTCCACTCATCCGGCATCATGCTACGGTTTGAAACATTTAGGCGCTATTGCACCCGGCTATAGTGCTAATCTTGTAATTCTTAATGATGAACAACGCGTAGATATTCACGAGGTGTTTTATAAAGGAAAAATGATTGAACGTGTTCTCGTAAGAGAAGAGAAGGTTGTACCAGCTGAATTACTGCATACGATTAATATAGGTACTTTCACAAAGAATAAATTAGATGTTTTTGTTGAAGGTCCGCAAGCGATTATTAATATCGTACCTGGGCAAATAGTTACACAAAAAACTGTTGAAGAGGTTCCTGTTGAAAATGGACTGTTCAAGCCTAATGCTGAGTACAATAAAATTACTTGTATCGAGCGGTATAAAGCATCTGGTAGAAATGGTATTGGTATTTTGAAAGGCTTCAATTTAAAAAATGGTGCTATTGCGTCATCCTTTGCACATGATTCACATAATCTGATTGTTGTTGGCGACAACGATGCAGATATGATGGTTGCTATTGAGCGTATTCGCGAAATTGGCGGCGGATATGTCATTGCTAGTAAAGGCAAAGTAGTAGAGGAACTAGCTCTTGAAGTAATGGGCTTAATCACAAATCGACCTCACGAAGAAGTAGATGCAAAAGTAGCTAAGATGAAAGATATTGCTTACGGTATGGGCGTGCCGAAAGGCCTAGATCCTTTTATTAATTTGAGTTTCCTTGCATTAACTGTAATTCCAGAAATTAGAATCACTACTACAGGTGTGATGGAGTTCTAGTGTTAAGTTTAATGAAAAGCTAATATAAAAAGGGGCTGTAACAGAATGTGGTTTTACCACATTCTAGTTGCAGTCCCTTTTGCTTTTATCCTTGAAACAGGATGAGTTTATTTAATTATAGCAAGCCTTGATTTTCCATCATATCTTTAATATCAAGTATGGTAGATTTACATACTACATCATAATCTAATGAACCAAGGAAGTCTGCAAATTTAGTGTCATCTTCATTTTTACAGTTTCCATATGGAATTTTACCAAATTTTTGATATGGCTCTAGAATGCGATTTCGTCTGTGCTTCCACGTATTATAATAAGGCCCTTTGAATTTAGTCATAATATCTGTATAACAAACGAAAATTTATTTTATGATTAAATAGGAAAAGGGCATAAAAAAACAGTCTCAACGGATATCCGAGAGACTGTCTTGCTTGCTTTTAAAATTATAAAGCGTTTACTTTAGCTGCAAGGTTAGATTTTTTGCGAGCTGCAGTGTTTTTATGAAGTACACCTTTGGAGGCTGCTTTATCAATTACGCTAGTAGCATGAACAAGTGCTTGTTTTGCTTCTTCTACTGCGCCTGCTTGAACAGCTTCAACGGTTTTACGAGCTGCTGTACGAATTTGAGATTTTACAGCGGCATTTTTCGCACGACGTTCAGCATCCGTTTTTACGCTTCTAATACTGGATTTAATGTTTGGCAATTGAGTCACCTCCTTAAAAATCGTTTCTTATACCTGAATGATTATATCATACCAAATATTGATACGCAAGGACTTTTCAGCCCAATATTTTCCTTAATGACATGATTTGTAAAACATTTTCTACTGTTTATTAAGGAAAGCATATATGTGGTTTTTAAAATCAAATTACTTACTCATTTTCTAGTGTAACAATATATTAATTTTTATTTATGAAAGTTAAAAGGGTCCTTATGTTATAATGAAGAATAGAATTAAGTGAGGTGTCTTATGAAAAAATTAATGATTATAGATGGCAGCAGTTTGTTATTTCGCGCATTTTTTGCATTACCACCGTTGAAATCTGCTTTAGGAACACCAACGAATGCAGTATATGGCTTCTTAACGATGCTCATTAAATTGTATGAAGAAATTAATCCTGACTATATTGCCGTAGCTTTTGATAAAGGTCGTCAAACATTCCGTACTGAAATGTATAGTGAATATAAAGGAAATCGTCCAGATGCACCTGAGGATTTGCGTCCACAATTTAGTTTAATTCAAGATGTATTAAAAGCATTGGGCATTTGTGTCATCGAAGAAGAAGGTTTTGAAGGGGATGATATCCTTGGATCCTTGAGTAAAAAGTTTGGAGCCCCTGAGATGGCTGTTCAAATTATTACAGGTGACCGCGATAATTTACAGCTTGTAACAGAACATAGCCATGTGTTCTTAACTAAAAAAGGTATTTCTGACATGTTAGAAGTTACTCTAGATAATATGGAGGAACTTTATGGTTATGGTCCTGATAAGGTTATCGAAATGAAGGCGCTTATGGGTGACTCTTCTGATAATATTCCAGGTGTACCAGGCGTAGGTGAGAAAACAGCGCTTAAATTAATTACCGAATATGGCAATCTTGAATCTGTATACGAACATATTGAAGATATTTCTGGTAAGAAATTAAAAGAGCGACTCGTAGATAATAAAGAGTTAGCCTTCTTATCTCGTGAGTTGGCAACAATCAAAACAGATATGGAGTTATCTTATAAAGTAGAAGATTTTGTACAAAACTTCCATACCTCTGAAGTACAGCCTTTATTTGAAACTTTAGGCTTTACTAAATTAACACCTCGCATTGTTCAAGTAATGGGGGGCGAGGAAGCAACTTTTGGAGATCCAGGCTCTTTATTTGCACCACAAGAGGAGATTTCTTTAGATGATTTAGCGGATGCTAAAGCATTAACAGCCGACTTCTATAAAGATAAAACGGTAGCAGTGCATGTTATATTAGATGGTAAGACTCCATTTAGAATGGTAACGAATACGTATCTATATAATGGTGATACTATTGTAAAAACAGACGATACTAAAGCTGTTTTAGCTGTATTACAAGGTGCTAAAGTCATTGTTACAACTCAAACTAAGGAGATTATCGAAGCCCTTGGTGCAGATGTGCCAGCTGAGATTTCTTTATTTAATGCTGATAAAACTGCTCGTGTTCACGATATGTCTCTCATTGCGTATTTATTAGATCCTACGCGTACTAATTATGGATATCTATATCTAACTGAGCGCTTCTCTGTACCTAGCATTGCTAGCGGTAGTGCAGATGTTGAATGCGTATCCATGGTGAAAGCATTACTCGCCATGAACGAAGCAGCTTGTGAATCTGCTCGTCGTGAAGAGTTATGGTCTTTATATGAAACGATTGAGTTGCCTTTGATTCATACTTTAGTAGTGATGGAAAAGAATGGTATCTATATCGATACAGAGAAGTTGGCAGAAACAACGGCTCGCTTTAAAGAGGAACTAGCTCAAGTACAACAAGAGATTTATGAACTGGCCGGAGAAACTTTTAATATTAATTCACCTAAACAATTGGGTGTAATATTGTTTGAAAAGATGAACTTGCCAATCATCAAGAAAACTAAGACCGGCTATTCTACAGATGCGGAAGTACTGGATATGCTTCGTCACGAAAGTCCGATTGTTGAAAAAATCTTGGCATACCGTTCTGTTGCTAAATTAGTATCTACCTATTGTGAAGGTTTGGCAGTTCTCATCAATGATAAGACTCGTCGTATTCATACGACTTTTAATCAAATGGTTACGGCTACAGGTCGACTTAGCTCATCTGATCCGAACTTGCAAAATATTCCTGTTCGTACCGAAAAAGGCCGTGAAATTCGTGCCTTATTCTATCCGGGTGCTGGATATGATACATTGGTGAGTGCCGATTACTCCCAAATTGAGTTGCGTATCTTAGCCCATTTATCTGGCGATGAAGCATTGATTAAAGCCTTCGTAGAAGGCAAGGATATTCACCGCTTTACTGCGGCAGAGGTGCTTGGTAAAGCTCAAGATGATGTAACTAGCGAAGAACGTTCTCATGCGAAGGCTATTAACTTCGGTATTATTTACGGTATTTCTGACTTTGGTTTATCTCGTGACCTTGGTATTACACGTGGTGAAGCTAAAAATTATATTGATCTTTATTTTAGCCGTTACCCTAAGGTTAAAGAGTATATGGATCGAATGGTTCAAGAGGCTCATGAAACAGGGAAGGTTCACACTATGTTTGGTCGTCAACGCGAGTTACCTGATATTAATAGTCGTAACTTTAACCGTCGTTCTTTTGCTGAACGGACCGCAATGAATACGCCAATTCAAGGCACTGCCGCAGATATTATTAAGTTAGCCATGAACCAAGTGGAGCAAAAATTAGAAGAACAAAACTTTAAGTCTCGACTTTTATTACAAGTACATGACGAACTAGTGCTTGAAGTAGTGAACTCTGAATTAGAAGCTATAGAAGAATTATTGCGTAGTACAATGCAATCTGTTGTAGAGCTACAAGTACCTCTTATTGTAGACGTACATCATGCAGAAAACTGGGCATTAGTAAAGTAATATGTGTTTATAATTAATAGAAGGTATATATGTTTAAAATTGGCTTAACTGGTGGCATTGCATCTGGCAAAAGTACAGTTCTTACATATTTTAAGGATAAAGGTATACCATATATCGATGCTGATATTGTGGCTCGTGAAGTTGTAGAGCCTGGTACAAAAGGGCTAGAAGCAATTGTAGCTGCATTTGGAACCGATGTATTGCACGATGATAGGACATTAAACCGAGAAGCATTAGGGGCTATTATCTTTCACAATGAAAAAAAACGCCAACAACTGAATGGTTGTTTAAAAGAGCATATTCAAAATCGAATCATGGAGCTCACAGCTCATTATGAGGCACTACATACACCAGTTTTACTATATGACATTCCCTTACTTATCGAAGGAGAGTGGTATACCATGATGGACGAGGTGTGGCTCGTATATGTGAATGAGTCAACTCAAATTGAGCGCTTAATGAATCGCAATGGATTTACCAAAAAGGATGCATTGGCTCGTATTAAGAGTCAAATGCGTCTTGATGACAAACGGACTTATGCGGATGTAATCATTGATAATAATGGTACACCTCTGGATTTAAAGGAACAATTAGATACCATCTGGAATGAGCGTATCGAATCAGCTCTATAAGAAAATTGATAATTGCCATTTTATGTGTCAAATTTGGTATATAAATAATAGTAATAAATGGTATAATAAGCCCATAAAACTTAGCATGATATTAGTTTAGCATTTGTTATATGTTAGATTTTGATGACTATTTTCAGTTTGTATGTAGAAAGGGGGATATATGAAACGTGCAACGGCAACGGCACTATCCTGTGTCGTACTAGGATGGTTTTATTTTACATATCTAGATGACCATTTCGCGCGTCAAATCGCGTATCCCTTTAACTATAAAGAGGAAGTTATAGCCGCAGCTGAGAAAGAGCAGGTACCTCCGTCTTTGGTGGCCAGTGTTATCTTAGCTGAAAGCAAGTATAAAAACACAGCGGAGTCTGAAACTGGTGCGCTTGGATTGATGCAACTCATGCCAGATACAGCTCGTTGGGTGGCACAACAAGTTGGGCATGGCAATTATACAGATCGTCAATTAAAAGAACCTACTATAAATATTGAGCTAGGTACTTGGTACCTAGGTCATTTGCTGAAGGAGTTTAATGGGGATCAAGTACTAGCATTAGCTGCTTATAATGCTGGTCGTGGTCATGTAGAATCGTGGATTCACGAAAATAACTGGAATGGAATGGTTGATACGATTCCGTTTCCTGAGACTCGTAGCTATGTAAAAGCAGTCTTACAGTATCAAGAAAGATATGAGGCATTATATGGAAACGATTATTGAAGCTTGTAAAGCCTTAGACTATTCCTGGTTGCCTCAATCCATTGAAGGCTTTACACTAGTTACCTCTACTGAAAGTGACTATACAAAGTTAGCTAATCGTATTAGTGCTGGTGAAGACGTATTGAAGGTACCTATTTTCCACTATCAAAACGATTTAGGATGGTGTTGGTCTGCCTTATATGATAAAGAGGTAGAGGACTATACAGTACATATAGAAATGCCACTATTTTCCTTTGTGGACATTTCTTTTGTGCGAGCCGATTTAGAGTCTTTTTGGACAGGGCTACAAGAACGATGTGTAAAAGGGTTAACCAATATGTTAATAGAACCTGCTAATAATTTTACCTTTACTTATCGTCGCCGAGGGATTCCTGAATGGGACTTCTCACAAGCTATGCCTGAGGAGTTAGAAGGTTTTGTACGCGATATTGATCCAGCCCACGCGATTCGCATGATTAATGGGTCTTTTATCATCGGCGAATACCGTAAGATGGACGAGTGTACAGGCTTACTATTGTATTATAATGAATTACGTGATGAATACTTTGCGGAACTTCGGTATAAAAGCTATCCAGAAATTGACCATCATTTAGATGCAAAAAATCTAGATGATTTAGCATTGTTATTGCGCGAGCATTTAGGTGCTATATTAAAAGGTTTGAATGAGCGCATTGATTAAAGTTTGGATAGATTTAACTATGCTATTTTTTGTCATTTGTTTGTTTTTATAAAATGACTTATGTGGGATTGGTTTCTTTAATGCCCATTAGAAAACGTAGAATTTGTATATACGCAGTAAATGTGATATACTATATATGACTTTTATATAAATCTTTTAAAAGAGTGGGCTTATGTCCACTCTTTCATTTATGATTAGCTCAATTTTATAGTGTTTTTATCAAGAGATATATACAGGATGTAGTAAGTAAGGAGGCGATGGCTATGAAAAGAGAAGCAGTGGAGGAGATTGTATCCTCTGTGGTTGAAGGTATTATAGCCGGCACCGATATGGAACTCGTCGATGTAGACTATGTACGTGAACGGGATTGGTATTTACGTGTCTACATTGATAAACCAGGTGGTGTAGATTTGGATGACTGTCAGTTGGTGAGCGAAAAATTAAGTGCTGTCCTCGACGAAAAGGATCCAATTACGGAAAACTATTTATTGGAGGTATCTTCTCCCGGTCTTGATCGAGTTCTTAAGAAAGACAAGGACTTAGTTCGCTATAATGGCCGTGATGTAGATATTCAGTTGTTTAAGGCTATTAATGGCAGTAAACAATTTACTGGTGCATTACAAGGTTTTACAGACACAACTATCGAATTTACTATCAATGGTGAAAGCATGACATTTGAACGTTCTACCATTGCACAAATTCGATTACATCTTGATTTTTAATATATGGAGGCATACGAGTGAGTCAAGAATTAATTCAAGCGGTAATGGTGCTTACAAAGCAAAAAGGTTTTGCTCCTGAGGTTATTTTTGAATCCTTAGAGGCTGCATTGTTGCAAGCATATCGCAAAGAACCAACATCTAACCCAGATGCGTACGTTGTGATTGACCGCGAAACAGGCGTTTATAAAGTAATGGCTAAAAAACAAGTTGTGGAAACTGTTGAATTACCTGAAACAGAAATCAGCTTGTTGGATGCTCGCAAAAAAGATAAACGTTTTGAGATTGGTGATGTAGTAGAAGTAGATGTAACTCCTGCCAACTTTGGCCGTAGTGCTGCCCATACTGCTAAACAAATGCTCATTCAACGTTTAAAAGAGGCTGAGCGGAGTGTAGTATACGAAGAGTATTACAGCCGTGAAGGAGACATCATCACTGGCGTTATTACTCGCGTTGAAGGTAAAAATGTATTTATCAATCTTGGTAAAACGGAAGCGATTTTGCCTCCAACTGAGCAAATTGTTACTGAAACATACCGTGAAGGAGATCGTATTAAATGCTATATCGTAGAGGTTAAGAAAACTACGAAAGGCCCTCAAATTATGATTTCTCGCACACATCCAGGTTTATTGAAACGTCTATTTGAGCTAGAGGTTCCAGAAATCTTTGAAGGCGTAGTAGAGCTTAAGTCTGTAGCTCGTGAGCCGGGGATGCGTTCTAAAATCGCTGTATATAGTCGTGATGAAAATATTGATCCTGTAGGTGCTTGCGTAGGTCCTAAAGGGCAACGTGTACAACATATTGTTGATGAATTACACGATGAAAAAATAGACATTGTAAAATGGGATGAAGATCCAGCAATTTACATTGCTAACTCCTTAAGCCCTGCGAAGGTTGTATCGGTAGATGTAAGCGAAGAAGAAAAATCTTCATATGTAGTAGTACCTGATTACCAATTATCTTTAGCTATTGGTAAGGCTGGTCAAAATGCTCGTTTGGCGGCTAAGTTGACTAACTGGAAAATCGATATTAAAAGTGAAACTCAAGCTGCTGAAGAACCTTTTACAGGTTTCGGCAATGCTGAGGATGGTGAATAGTCATGAAACCAAAATCCCAACCTATGCGTACTTGCGTAGGATGTGGTGAACCTAAGGCAAAACGAGAGTTGATTCGCTTAGCCTTGAGTCCTGACGGCAATATCACTATTGATCGCAGCGGTAAAGCACCAGGACGTGGAGCTTATTTATGTGAATCCATGTCATGTTTTGAGCAGGCCTATAAGGCAAAACGATTAGAACGGTCCTTAAAGCATAGCGTATCTAAAGAGATATATGAAGCGTTACAACGTGATTTACAAGAGAATGAGTAATCACTGATATACATGAATGAAGATAAAATTTTAAATCTCTTAGGCTTAGCGCAACGAGCAGGAAAAGTTATTTCTGGTGATTTTATCGTAGAAAAAGCTATAAAGAGAAAGGAACCGAAATTAGTACTTCTCGCTAGTGATTGTGCAGCCAATAATGAAAAGAAATATACTCAATTAGCAGAAACCCATCACATTCCACTTCACAGTATTGCCGATAAAGAGGCTTTAGGCACGGCCATTGGTAAGGAAGTTCGGGTAGTAGTCGCCGTACTAGATGATGGATTTGCAAAGGCATTACTTAAAGAGATTGATCGATAATAAGGGGGTATGTAGATGTCCAAAAAACGCGTTCATGAAATCGCCAAAGAGTTCGGCGTTGAAAGTAAGCAGGTCATTTCTATCTTGCAACAACATAATATTAATGTTACTAAAGCAGTTAATTCTGTAGATGATTCAGGTTATGAAATTGTAAAAAAACAATTAGGTAAAAAATCTGAAGCTCCTAAAGTAGCACAAAAAAAAGAAAAAAAAGTAGAATCGAAATCTGCTCCAACTGCAGCTCATAAACAAGAAGCTGCATCACATAAACAACAGCATTCAAATCGTTCTAACGAACAGAAAAAAGATAAACACAAACAAGCTGGTCAAAAACAAGACGATCAATCTAAACAAAAGGACCATAAAAAAGGCAATGTCCGTCATGTACAAATCTCTGAGCCTACACGCAAATCCGATGGTAAGCAACATGGTGGAGACCGTGCTAACAATCGCCCTAATAATACCCGCAATAATGATAACCGTAATAACGGTCGTTCTAATGATGTGCGTAACAATGACAGTCGAAACAACGATAATCGTAATAGCGACAACCGCAATAACGATAATCGCAATTCTAATAATGATCGCCGTAACAAGAAAAATAAAAAAGGTGGTAATAATCGCCCACAATCCTTGTTATCTACATCTATGCAAAAAAAGAAAAATCGCGTAAAACATCGTAACGAGCAGTACCTACAACAAAAAGCAGAAGCTGAACGTAAAGCTGAAGCAGCAATTGCTACAGAAATTGAATTGAGCGGGCCTCTAACTGTTAAAGACTTAGCTGAAAAAATGGGTCGCGAAGTATCTGAAATCATCAAAAAATTGATGCTTTTAGGTGTTATAGCCAGCATTAACCAAGAGGTTGATGTAGATACAGCTACTATCGTGGCTGAAGAGTTCGGTGTAACTGTAACTGAAGTAGAACCTGAAGAAGACCCTACAGATGTTATTGAAATTGAAGATGCACCAGAAACATTAAAACCACGACCTCCTGTAGTAACTATCATGGGTCACGTTGACCATGGTAAAACATCCTTGTTGGACGTAATTCGTCAAACTAATGTAACAGCTGGCGAAGCTGGTGGTATCACTCAACATATTGGTGCGTACCAAGTTCGCTACAAGGATAATAAAATCACATTCCTTGATACACCAGGTCATGAAGCATTTACTGCTATGCGTCTACGCGGTGCGAAATCTACGGATATTGCAGTTCTTGTAGTCGCTGCCGACGACGGTGTAATGCCGCAAACTATCGAGGCTATTAATCATGCGAAGTCTGCAGATGTACCTATTATTGTAGCCATCAACAAAATGGATAAACCAGGTGCTAACCCAGACCATGTTAAACAACAATTGTCTGAACATGGTCTTTTACCAGAAGAATGGGGCGGCGATGTAATCATGGTTCCAGTATCTGCTAAACAAAAACAAGGTATTGATGACTTACTTGAAAATATCTTGCTCGTAGCAGAAGTTATGGAATTGAAAGCGAACCCTAACCGTAAGGCATATGGCGTAGTTATCGAGGCTCAACTTGATAAAGGTCGTGGTGCTGTATGTACTGTCTTGGTACAAAAAGGTTCTCTTCGTGTAGGTGATACAGTACTTGCTGGTACTGCATACGGTAAAGTACGTGCCATGACAAATGAGCGCGGTGAAAAAGTAAAAGTTGCTCGTCCATCTATGCCGGTAGAAATTTTGGGCTTCTCCGAAGTTCCACAAGCCGGTGAAATTATAAATGGTATGGATGACAACGAAGCACGTGCAATTGCTGAAAAACGTATTGCTAAGCAACGGGTTCAAGAATTGCAAGCTACACATAAAGTTACATTAGATGATATTTTCAACCAAATTCAACAAGGCGAGTTGAAGGATCTTAATATTATCATCAAAGCCGATGTTCAAGGTTCTGTAGAAGCATTGCGTCAATCGTTAGAAGGCATCAAAAATCCTGAGGTTCGTATTGTTATTGTTCATGCTGCAGTAGGTGCTATTAATGAATCGGATATCATGTTGGCATCTGCATCTAATGCGATTGTAATGGGCTTTAATGTACGCCCTGATGCTAATGTTCGACGTGCAGCGGAACAAGAAAAGGTTGACTTGCGTACATATCGTGTAATTTATGATGCTATTAATGACGTTGAATCTGCTATGCGCGGTATGTTGGCGCCTCAATTTAAAGAGGTTGTCGTAGGTCGTGCAGAAGTGCGTCAGGTTATTTCCACACCAAAGGCTATTGTAGCTGGCTCTTATGTAACAGAAGGTCGTATTACTAACGACTCTGAAGTTCGTTTAATTCGTGACGGCATCGTTGTATTTGAAGGTAAGGTTGATTCTTTACGTCGATTTAAAGATGAAGTTAAGGAAGTTAAAACATCCTTTGAATGTGGTATCTCCTTAGAAGGATACCGCGACATCAAGGAAGGCGACGTTATTGAAGCTTACTTGATGGAAGAAATTGCACCTCAATTATAGGAGGTTTATATGAGTGATGTTCGTGTCAGAAAATTACAAGAATTTATCAAACAAGAGGTAAGTCAAATGTTGATGCGCGGATTGAAAGATCCGCGTATCGGCTTCACTACTATTACCGATGTTCATGTAACAGGTGATTTACGTGAAGCTACGATTTATGTCTCCTTGTTTGGTTCCGATAAGGAAAAAGAAGATACCCTTATCGCATTAAAGCATGCAGCAGGTCATATTCGTACAGAGCTTGGCAAAGTACTTAAATTACGCCATATTCCTTCTATCACATTTGATAAGGATACGTCTTTAGACTATAGCATGCATATTGAATCCCTTTTGAATGAAATCAAAAAGGATGAAGAAACAAATTAACAAAAAGGATACAGAACATGAGTAAGATTACTATTAGTCAATTACATATGGCTCTGTGTGAAGCTAATTCTATTATGCTAACCGTCCATATTAGACCTGATGGTGATGCTATTGGGTCCATGGTAGCCTTTTACGAAGCCCTTGTAGGACAAGGTAAAACTGTATATATGGTAGTGGATGATGTAGTTCCTGAGAAGTACACATTCTTACAATATACGGACCACATTCATGATGTAGCGTATTTTGAAACTAATCCAGTTGATATTGATATGCTTATGGTTTTGGATGCTAGCACGTATGAGCGAATTGGCAAAGTAGGTGCACTTTGGAGTGCACCTATTTTTAATATAGATCACCATATTTCTAATACAGAATTCGCGGACCATCTATATTTAAAGCCTGACTTTGCTGCTACTGGTGAAATTGTTACCGACTTATGTAGAAAATGGAATTGGCCTATCACTGAATCTATGGGTACGGCATTATATATGGCGATTGCTACAGATTGTGGTTTCTTTAAATTTAGCAATACTACAGCAAATACTCTTGAGATGGCTGCCAAATGTGTAGCTGCAGGGGCTAGACCAAATGTTATTTCTGAAACCATAGAAGCCGTATCTGCCAGTCGTTTAGAATTAACAAAACAAGTTATGCAAACTATCGAGTTTTACAAGAATGATACGATTGCTACCATCGAGTTGAATCGTGAGGCTATGACTATTCTTGGCGATGATACAGATGGTTTTGTAGATATTATTAGAAATGTTGATACTGTAGATGTGGCAATTTTGTTAAAAGCAGAAGCTGATGATATAACACGTGTAAGTTTACGTTCTAAAGGTATTGATGTGAACGTTGTAGCAAGCCATTTTGGTGGTGGCGGTCATATTCGTGCTGCTGGTTGTACTATTAATCTACCATTAGAAGAGGCAAAACAAGCTCTCATTGAGGTAATTTAATAATGGATGGGATATTACCATTTTTAAAACCACCTGGCATTACAAGCCATGATGCCGTTGCTATTTGTCGTCGTATTCTAAAGGAAAAGCGCATTGGTCATAGCGGTACATTAGATCCTATGGCTTATGGTGTATTGCCTGTGTTTCTTGGCAAGGCTACGCGCCTTATAGAATACACGGATGAATTTGATAAAACCTATGTAGCAGAATGTAAATTGGGTACTTTTACGGATACTGAAGATAGCTCAGGACAAACTGTATTGCCAGATACTAATATGGTATTGCGTGATGGCGTTGTATTGAATCAAGCTATTCAATCTACAGAGATCTCAGCAACTATGGTTAAACCAAGCTTTGAAGAACTGGTTAGTATCTTGAAAAAATTTGCAGGTATTCAGGACCAAAGACCGTCTAAGTATTCAGCTATTAAAGTAAACGGCATTCGAGCTTATGAATATGCCCGTAAAGGTATTCCTGTGGAGCTACCATTACGCCAAATTCATATTAAAAATATTGAGCTCATTGCTTATGGATTCCCTTTTTTCACGGTTCGCGTGACATGCACAGGGGGGACTTATATTCGCTCATTATTACGCGATATTTGTATTGCTTTAGGTATTCCTGGCACTATGACTTCTTTGGCACGTACTCAAGTAGGGCCTTTTGACATCGGTTCCGCTAAGATGGCTGAAGAGATAATGCTACATGGTAAAAGCCTTTTGTTACCAACGGATGCGGCGGTTTCTCATCTTTCAAAAGTGACTGTAAATAGTGTACAATTAAGGATGATGGTGCAAGGGAAGGAATTACCTATTGAAAGGGAATTTTCTTTTACCGAGCCAGATAATTTTTATAGAGCCTATGGACCTCTTGGTTTCATAGGTATTATGAGACGAACAAACCACTCATTAAAGGTGGAAAAAAATATTTTTATTGAAGGATAAGTATGAAGCAAATACATTCGTTTGATGAACTACGCCAAATCAAAGATACAAAAGTATATGCCCTTGGTACCTTTGATGGCATTCATCGAGGTCATCAACGAGTTATACGTAAGGCTGTTGAAGAGGCTACATCAGTCAATGGCGTAAGTATTATCATTACCTTTGAACATCATCCGTTGACTATATTACATCCAGAACGAGTACCTAAACGGGTGATTCAAGAAGAGATTATGGATACTGTGCTAGAAGAGCTCAAAGTTGACTATATTTTACGATTACCTATGACTGAAGCATTATTAAAAATGACTGCAGATGAATTCTTACATGATCTCTGCAATGATATGAATGTGGAAGCTATTGTAATTGGTGAAAACTTTACATTTGGTGCAAAGGGGCTTGGCAATCCAGAATATATGAAAAAAGTGGTAGCGGATAAGAATATACGAGTTCTTGTACAGCCTTTACTGCCATGTGATGGTTGTAGTACACCTATTTCTAGTACAGAAATTAGAAAGGCTATTCATGAGGGACGTTTGGAGGATGCAAATCATTGGCTAGGTAGGCCATTCCAGTTTAAAGGAACTGTGATTAAAGGTGATCAACGGGGACGCACATTAGGATTTCCAACATTAAATCTATTACTTCCTAATGAAATGGCTACACCTCCAGATGGAGTCTATGCTAATCGTGTATGTATTGGTGGTATTTGGTATGATGGGGTAGGCAATATTGGAGATAATCCAACCTTTAGAAATCAGTACCATAGATGTGAAGTACACGTTTTTAACTTTGACCAGGATATATATGGAAAAGAAGTGATTGTACAGTTCATTTCTTATATTAGAGGAGAAGTTAAATTTAATAACTTACAAGACCTTATCGATCAAATGAAGGTAGATGAAGAACAGGCTCTAGCTATTTTAGCTAATGCATAAAAAGGGGGTTCTCATGGATATTAAAGAAGCTCGAAAACAGATAGATAGTATTGATTCTGTATTAGTTACGGAGTTTGAAAAGCGACTCACATTGATTAAAGAAATTGGTAAATATAAGGATGAACATCATTTACCACTTATTGATGAAGAACGGGACGAAAGTATCATTGCTTTACATACTCAAAATTGTAAAGATAAAGTTTTAGCACCTTATGTTGAAAATTATATAAAAACCGTCGTTTCTATGAGTAATGAGTTCTTAAAAGAACACATGCATAAGCATATTTTTCTCATTGGTATGCCTGGCGCAGGTAAGACTACTGTTGGTAAGGTTCTAGCTAAAGAGTTGGGGCGAGATTTTTTTGACTTAGACCAAACGATTCAAGACAAAGTGGGTAAATCTGTTCAAAATATCTATATTTACGATGGTAAAGATGCTTTTAGTGAATATGAATATACTACAATTAAAGAATTAATTCATAACAAACCATCTGTTATTGCTACCGGTGGCGGTACTGTTACCTATGACAAAACTGTAAAATTGATGCGCAATAATGGTCTTGTTGTATTTGTTAATCGCGATGTGAATCATATTTTAGATGATTTGGATTTGGAGATTCGTCCGCTTGTAAAAGAAAGTATCGAATATATTTTTAATGTATATGAAGAACGATATCCTTTATATGAAGAAGTAGCACATATTAAAATTGGTAACGAAGGCAGTATTACCGATGCAGTGCAAGAAATTATTGAAGCTTTGCCGAATACGGAGAAATAATGGACGCCATACGAGGATTTGTATACCGAACTATATATGAGAATACACAACGTACATATTGCGTGTTTATCCTAAAAGATTATAATGAGGAATACATTACTTGTACTGGCAAATTTGAGTCTCCTAAAGAAGGGGAAGACATCGAAGTACGGGGCCGCTATGTAGAACATGAAAAGTACGGCCGCCAATTTGATGCGAGCAGTGTTGAAAAGTTAAAACCTGATAATATGGGTGCTGCCAAGACTTATTTGTTGAATCTAGGAATAAAAGGTTTTGGTGAAAAATCCGTAGAGAAGGTACTAGAGTATTTCGGTATTCGTATTTTAGAAATTTTACGGGAAGAACGTCCAGAAGAGATTAAAGATATTCCAGGTCTCCGAAAGAGTGTTAAGGATGAGCTATTCAATACCTTACTTGGCGAAGGTATTTTATCTGATTTAAATCATTTTTTTGAAAGTCATCACATTTCATCGAAATGGAGTCGTATTGTATATACCTATTATGGTGTGCAGTCCGTCGCAGTTATAGAGGATAATCCTTATACATTATTACGTGTAGCACCGGATATGCTCTTTGGTACGGCCGATACACTAGCAGAGCATCTTGGTATTAATGGTAGTGATACACGCCGTTTAGAGGCTGGTTTAGAATGGATTCTACGTAGTTTAGATAATCAAGGTCATACATGTTTACCAGTAGACCAACTTATCGGTCGACTTGACGATTTATTACAAACTGATGTAGATGATATTGCGAACTTTATTGAAAGCCTGCTGGAACAAGGTGCACTGTATAGTACGTATTATGAAGATATCTTATATATCTATCCGCCAGAGATGTATGTTTCTGAAGTGGAAGGGGTCAACTATACTCGTGAGTTTCTATTACAAGCTGATCCAATAGCATTAGATATTTCTAGTTTTATTGAAAAGTTTGAACGAGACAACTACATTACTTTTGGTGATGCTCAAAAAGAAGCTATACAGCTCTCATTTTTTGAAAAGTTTTCTCTTATAACTGGTGGTCCTGGTACAGGTAAAACAACTATCATCAAGGCGCTAGTAAAAGGTTTCCAACTCGGTGGATTGGGGCGCATTATACTTTGTGCTCCTACGGGACGTGCTGCAAAGCGTCTGACCGAGGCCACTGAGTTTGAAGCTACTACAATTCATCGTCTATTGGTACCTGTTCAAGGTAGTGACTCCTATGACTTTACAAAGAATGAAGATGATCCTCTAGATATAGATGTCATTATCATCGATGAAGCATCTATGCTTAATGTGCGTTTATTCTATTCTTTGATGGCTGCTATTCCAAAGGAAGCCCATGTCATTATTGTGGGTGACGTAGATCAATTACCACCTATAGGTGCTGGGTTCGTATTAAAAGATTTATTAGATAGTGATTGTGTGCCCTATACACGACTTAATCAGATTTATCGTCAAAGCTCTGGTAATACTATCGTTGAAAGTGCTTACGCAATTAACCGTGGTGAAATGCCTAACCTGGAAGGTGTGAGCGAAGAGTTTTCTTTTATTCCTGTTAAATCTTATGATATGATGATGAAAGCCATCATTGATGTATATAAACGTGAACAAGAGACGATAGAGGATGAATTAGATATTCAAATTATTTCTCCTATGCGCCGTGGTGAAGCAGGTAGTACATTGATATCACAATATGTACAACAAGCCGTAAACCCTCCAGACAGCTATAAGGGAGAAGTTCGTGTCAATGGCATTACGTATCGCGTTGGGGATAAGGTTATTCAAATTCTCAATGATTATGAGTTAGAAGTGTTTAATGGCGAAATTGGCGTTATCTATGCTATTACGCGGACCGATATTTGTATTCGATTTATCCATAAAGAGGTTCGTCTACCTATCGATGAAGCACATATGATTATGCCTGCTTATGCTATTACAGTTCATAAGAGTCAAGGCAGTGAGTATGGTGTAGTTATTATTCCATTTGTTCCACGTTATGGTGGCATGTTACAACGTAATTTGTTGTATACTGCTGTTACACGGGCAAAGCGTAAAGTAATCATCGTTGGTACTACGAGCGCAGTTGAACGTGCTGTGCGTACTGTTAATGCCGATGAACGTTACACATTGTTTAAAGAACGACTACAAGGGAGATGTGATTCGTAATGAGTCTTTGGGATTTCTTATTTCCACCTGTATGCCCTCACTGTGGTGCACCTGTGGCAACACAAGGAGATTGGTGTAAAGCTTGTTTTACAGATTTATTACATATTCGTCATATACCACATAAATTTTTACACTATGTAGATGATGTATGTGTGTTGGCCGAATATCGTGGTGGTCTAAAGTCTATGATTTACGATGTAAAATTTAATGAAAAAAAGGAGCAGTCCAAAGGGGCCGCTCCTTTTTTAGTATCGTACAACTTTTACATGAAATATAATGAGTCTAACATTGTGAACAGTAATTGTAAAATTATGTATGATTATATTGTTCCCGTACCATCTAGCGAAAAGAAAAAAGCTAAGAGAGGATATAATCAAGTAGATTTATTCTTTCTTGAATGGGCTCATTCTTTATGGGAGATAGATAGAAAAAAATTTAAATGGTTAGATTGTATATACAAGTTTGATACTTCTCGAGATATGTGGAGATTAACAAATAAAGAAAGACATCAAAATATTGATGATGCCTTTGTTATATGTGCTGATTATAAGGATATTGATTTTACCAATAAGAATACATTAATTGTTGATGATATATATACTACAGGTGCGACAATTGAAGCTGTAGCAAAAGTCTTACAAAAGCATAAAGCGCTACGCGTTGATGCCCTTACGCTGGCTAGTGGTAGTTTCTAATCTTTATTACTAAATGTAGGAATATAATATTTGATTTCATATTAGCCAAGCACATCAATAAATGCTTTAACTACATCAGGATCAAAGAGAGAACCAGACGCACTAAAAAGTTCTTCTTTTGCTTTAGCTTTTGTTTTAGCCCAAAATTCAGTAGAAGGATTAACTGTTGTATCATAGTAATCTGCTACAGCAATGATTCGAGCTCCTAACGGAATATTGGCACCACGTAGATGTTTAGGATAACCGGAGCCATCCCATTTTTCATGATGGTAACGAATATAAGGTAAAATTTGTTGGCAGCAAGGATAGTTTTCAATCATATTGGCACCACTTGCAGCATGTTGTTTATACTTAGACATTTCTTGCTTATTAAGATATGGAGATTTTTGGATTAATGCATTAGGTACCATTAATAGACCTACGTCATGAAGTAAAGCTGCATGACGAATCTGTTCAATTTCATTTAATGGTAAACCCATTTTAGCTGCGATGCTAACAGCATAGTTTGAAACCTGAATAGAATGTGTATAGAGATGATAGCTTTTCATTTGTATCATCTGTAAAAGTTGTGCGCTTATGGCTTCTAAACTATCTTTCTCCAGTTCATACAAACCTGATGGTTGCATCAATGATAACATAAACATAATAAACCCCTCTAACTAACAAACTGAACATATGGTACAACCCCTCGTACTTATGTTCATATCGTACAACTTTAGGCCGTTCTAATTTAACAGTATACAAATTATACACCATAAATAATTTTTTGTGTATGATACGTATGTTCTTACAAATATGTTGTATTCATATTTGGCATACAAAAAATAATTGACAATTTAAGAATCCACTAGATATGGTACTTAAAAAATGTGATTTTAGAAATATTAAAATATTATGAAGAATATTTTAGGTTTTCTATTCCAATTTTCTATACATCAACAAATAGGGGTTGCAAAATTTATTCTCATTGTTCTAAGAATTATGCGATAGTATGTTTGGTAAAAAAATTATATTTGGCTACTTAACTATATAATCAAAATTTTTTAAAATAATAGTAAAACTAGACATGAATACTGTTATTCTTTATAATACGTCTATACGGGTCTGTGGTTGAAAGTCGAGGCTAGTCGCAGGCAAAACGATCCACATAAGCAGCCCAAAGGGTTGTGAGCATGGTGCGGCTTAGGTGTAAGTCCTGCCGATAAAATCGAGAGAGGTAGTAGTGGGGAGTCTTGGACTTATGAGCGAACCTTCCAGCAGGCGAGTGTGGGGGCAAAGACCAGGTCAGCCGTATAGGGGCACATGAGGCTTTTCTCATGTGCTTTTTTTATACAGTTGTATATTATAAAATTTATAGAAAACCACTAACTATGGGAAAGTTTTTATACATAGCCGTAATATTTATACAAATAATGCATAAAATTAAAATATAAATATAGTGATTTTGCGATTATATCTAAAGTTATATACAAAATTATTGACATAATTATACTTAATCTATATACTATTATAAAGTAGTAGTAAGTTAAAATAATGAGGTTGATAATATGTTAAATAGCAAAGTAAAAAAAATAATTCTTGGCGGTTGTATGTTAGTGATGGCTGCTTCTTTAGTTGGTGGATGTGGTTCCTCTAATCAACCTACATCTAATAAACTTATCGTTGGCACTAATGCTACATTTGTTCCATTTGAGTTTAAAGATGAAAAAACTCAAGATTATACAGGTTTTGATATTGAATTGATTCGTGCGATCGGTAAACGTATTAATAAAGATGTAGAGCTAAAAAATGTAGCTTTTGATGCTTTGATTCCAGCTTTGAACACACATGATATTGATGTTGCTGCATCTGGTATGACTATTACAAAAGCGAGAAGTGAAAAAGTATTATTTTCTTCTCCTTATTATGAAAATGCCTTAGCAGTAGTATATAAAGATGGAACGGCTGTGAATTCTCTTGATGACTTAAAGGGTAAAAAAATTGCAGCCCAATTAGGTACTACTGGTGCAGATTTAGCTCATAAAATTGAAGGTACTACTGTAAAAGAATTTGACCATAGTAATGAAGCTTTGTTAGAATTACAAAATGGTGGAGTAGATGCAACTGTAATCGATTTACCTGTAGCTCAATATTACAGTACTAAGCATCCTGACCAACATATTAAATTTATGGCATATCCAAATACTAAAGAATACTTGGGCTTAGCAATTAATAAGGATAACAAAGCATTGCAAGAAGAAATCAATAAAGCAATTGCTGATATGAAGGCTGATGGTGAATTTAATACATTATATAAAAAATGGTTTAATGTAGATGCACCTGCTGATATGCCAGTAGTTTTAGAATTTAAATAATAGGAGAGATTATGAGTTTTAATTGGGGGTTAATTGCGGATAATTTACCGCTCTTGCTACAAGGTGCTCTAGTGACTGTAGAAATTACAGCCATGTCTGTAGGTTGTGGCTTTTTTATCGGTCTTTTAGTATCTTTAGCAAATTTATCTAAATTTAGATTAGTTAGATTGCTTGCAAAATGTTATGTAGATATCATTCGTGGTACACCATTACTGGTGCAAATTTTCCTAATCTATTTTGCCTTGCCTATGATTACAGGTCAACGGATTGATCCATATATTGCGGCTGTTACCGCATGTAGTATTAACTCTGGTGCTTATGTATCTGAAATTTTCCGTGCTGGTATTCAATCTATTGATAAAGGTCAAATGGAGGCCGGTCGTTCTCTTGGTTTAACTTGGGGACAAACTATGCGTTACATCATTATGCCTCAAGCTTTTAAAGCAATTATTCCTCCGTTAGGGAATGAATTTATTGCCATGTTGAAAGATTCCTCTTTAGTTTCTGTTATCGGTTTCGAGGAGTTGACACGTCGTGGTCAATTAATCATTGCTAAAACCTATGCATCCTTTGAAATCTGGGGTACGGTTGCTGTGATTTACCTTATTATGACAGTGACTATCTCACAATTAGTTGGATATCTTGAAAGGAAATATAGCATTAAATGATTAAATTAGAAAATGTACATAAATCTTTTGGTAAAAATGAAGTACTAAAAGGTATTAATTTACATATTGAACAAGGTCAAGTTGTTGTAATCATCGGTCCTTCTGGTTCTGGTAAAAGTACGGTACTGCGCACTATGAACTACTTAGAAGAACCTACATCTGGTAAGGTTATCGTAGATGGTATGGATCTTTCTGATAAGAAAAAGTTAAATGACGTTCGTGCTGAAGTAGGAATGGTATTCCAAAACTTTAATCTATTCCCACATATGACGGTTATGGAAAATCTTACTTTAGCACAAACTAAGGTTCGTAAAACATCTATGGAAGAGGCTAAGAAGATAGGTCAAGCTTTACTTGATCGAGTAGGTTTGGCGGATAAAGCCAATGCATATCCTGATTCTTTGTCAGGTGGTCAAAAGCAGCGTGTTGCTATTGCTCGTGCTTTAGCTATGAGACCTAAAGTAATGCTTTTTGATGAACCTACTTCAGCTCTTGATCCTGAAATGGTTAGTGAAGTACTAGATGTAATGAAGTCTTTAGCTGAGGAAGGTATGACGATGGTCATCGTTACTCATGAAATGGGCTTTGCGAAAAAAGTAGCGGATAGAGTTTTATTTGTTGATGGTGGCTTGATTTTAGAAGATGATACACCTGAACGCGTATTCGATGCTCCTACCAATGAAAGAACAAAATCATTTTTAGACAAAATTTTAATAGATTAATTAATGATATTATAGGAAGCAAATTCTAGAATTAGAAATTGCTTCCTGTTTTTTTACATTAAATTTAACCTATTTATTTATATTAATTTTTATTATATATGTATAGCTTAATATCTATTAATATATTTGATAACCTTTAGGCTGTATTTATTAATTATAAAGAGTTTGTATAAAGATTTAAAGTGTAGATTAATCTGAAAAATACGATTATTGCTATAAATATTTGTGATATAACAATAATTTATACAGTCATTTTTAAAAACAATAATTTTTAATTCACATATTTTTATGATTATAAAAATATACAATTAATTTATAGGGCTTATATAATTATTTATGACATGTATAGATATAGGGATTTTTGAGATTTACAGCAAATGATATTCTTATTTCTAGTGTTTGTATATTTATTAAAAATGTAAATATTGTTGTTTGATATTTTATACATGCTGTGTTATGATACACATATAGAGCAAGACAGTAAGACAATATATATATTTTTAGGAGGATGTTACCATGTTAGGTAAAGTAAAATGGTTCAGCGCAGAAAAAGGTTATGGTTTTATTGAACGTGAAGACGGTAGCGATGTATTTGTACACTACTCTGCAATCCAAGACGAAGGTTTCAAATCTTTGACTGAAGGTCAAAATGTAGAATTTGAGATTGTTGATGGAAACCGTGGACCTCAAGCCGCTAACGTTGTTAAAGCGTAACTACATACCAAAAAAATTATAAAAACAATATATAATTGGCCCCCGATAGTATATACTATCGGGGTTTTTTGATTTTCTATATACATTTTATACATAATTCTACAAAAAATATAAAATTTTTACATAAAAAAGAAGGAGTTTTACAGTTAGATGTAGAAATACTAAATATAACACGAGAGATAAGGTTATATAATACCACACACTCGCATCTCGTGGATGATTTTTAGAAAGGGTGTTGACTTATGAAAGTAGCAATTAGAGGAAAAAACATTGAAGTGACAGATGCCTTAAGAGCATATATCGAAAAAAGATTGAGTAAATTGACTCGTTACTTCGATGATGAGTTAAATGCACAAGCGGTTTTATCCGTTGTAAAAGATAAATCTACAATTGAACTTACATGTTTTGTTGATAAAATCGTTCTTCGTGGTGTGGAAACTAATGATGATATGTACGCAGCTATTGATTTAGTAGTGGATAAAATTGTTCGCCAAATCCATAAATATAAAACTCGTTTGGCTAAACGTTTCAAAAAACAAGAAGCTTTCCATCCTGAAGCTTTGGCGGCTCCTGTGGAAGAAGAAACTATTGAAGTTGTAAAACGCAAACACTTTGTTGTGCGTCCTATGGATGTTGAGGAAGCGATTTTACAAATGAATCTTATTGGTCATGATTTCTTTATGTTTTTCAATGCTGAAACTGAATCGATGAACGTTGTATATCGTAGACATGATGGTTTCTATGGTTTGATCGAGCCAGAACTTCAATAATATATAATGTCGGCTGAACTTAATCCTAACTCCTTTCTACTTTAAATCAGCCGATTATTATATTAAGGTGGATGACTTAAAATAGTCATCCACCTTTTTTGCCAAAATAATATTATAAATAATCTTGAAATGCCTTGAATTCTTTGACTATTCAAGGCTTTTTCGTTATAATAAGTTAGATAAAATAATGTAAGATGTCCCGTAGAGGAGTGATTTGTTTGTTAAGCTTTTTACAAAGGCTATTAGGCAATAATAACGCAAAAGAAATTAAAAAAATGCGTGCTATTGCAGATCATATTAATGAAATTGAACCTAATTATATTAAATTAAGTGATGCTAACTTAGTGGCAAAAACTGATGAGTTTAAACGTCGTTTGCAAAAAGGGGAAACGTTAGACGACCTATTGCCAGAAGCATTCGCTGTAGTTCGTGAAGCATCTAAACGCGTTTTAGGCATGCGTCATTTCGATGTACAGTTAATGGGGGGCATTTGCCTGCATAATGGTAATATCGCGGAGATGCGTACTGGTGAAGGTAAAACATTAGTAGCTACATTGCCCGTATATTTGAATGCATTGACCGGTAAGGGTGTACACGTTGTAACAGTAAATGATTATTTGGCGACTCGTGATAGCGAGCAAATGGGACGTTTATATAATTTCTTAGGACTTTCCACGGGCCTTATTGTGGCTAATCTTGACTTTAATCAACGTAAAGAAGCCTATGCGTGTGATATTACATATGGTACAAATAATGAGTTTGGTTTTGACTATTTACGGGATAACATGGTAACCGATGTTGTTCAAATGGTACAACGACCATTGAATTATGCCATTGTGGATGAAGTAGATTCCATTCTTATTGATGAAGCAAGAACACCACTAATTATTTCAGGTCCTGGTCAACGTTCCACCGATAATTATTATAAATTGGCTAAAATTGTTCCTCACCTTGTAAAAGATGAAGACTATGTTATTGATGAAAAACAAAAAACTATTGCCCCTACAGATTCTGGCATCGCAAAGGTTGAAAAAATGCTTGGCGTTGAAAACCTATATGATGCAGAAAATATCGAGTTGAATCATTTGCTTGGTGCTTCTTTGCGTGCCTATGCTATGATGCATCGTGATACAGACTATGTGGTTAAAGATGGTGAAGTTGTTATCGTCGATGAATTTACGGGCCGTTTGATGTTTGGACGCCGTTACTCTGATGGTTTACATCAGGCTATTGAGGCTAAAGAAGGTTTGAAAGTTGAACGCGAAAGCCAAACCTTAGCATCTGTTACATTCCAAAACTATTTCCGTATGTATGATAAATTATCAGGTATGACAGGTACTGCTAAAACAGAAGAAAAAGAATTTATCGATATTTATGGATTAGAGGTTATACCCATTCCACCGAATAAGCCTTTAATCCGGATGGATTTGCCAGATCAGATCTTTAAAACTAAAGCTGCTAAATATCGTGCCGTAGTACGAAATGCAGTAGAACGCCACCAAATAGGGCAACCTATTTTGATTGGTACTACATCTATTACACAGTCTGAAGAACTTTCAGATATGTTGTTGCGTGCAGGTGTACCTCATAAAGTATTGAATGCTAAACATCATGAACAAGAAGCAGAAATCGTTGCAGCTGCGGGCCAAATGGGAATGGTAACAATCGCTACTAATATGGCTGGTCGTGGTACTGATATTACTCTTGGAGAAGGTGTGCCAGAACTAGGTGGGTTAGCCATTTTGGGGACAGAACGCCATGAAAGCCGACGTATTGATAATCAATTACGCGGACGTGCTGGTCGTCAAGGGGATCCTGGTTCTTCTCAATTCTTCTTATCATTAGAAGATGACTTAATGCGTATCTTTGGTGCTGACAATATTACAGGTATCATGGATAAACTTGGTATGGAAGAGGATGAACCTATCGAGCATTCTTTGATTACTAAATCTATTGAACGTGCTCAAAAGAAAGTAGAGGATCATAACTACAATATTCGTAAATATGTACTTGAGTATGATGATGTTATGAATCAACAACGTGAAGTATTATACGAACAACGACGCCGTATTTTACGTAACGAATCCTTGCGTGAAACAATTAACGAAATGATTGACAAGCTTGTTACCGAATCTGTAGATGCTTATGCTGATGAAAAGCTCTATCCAGAAGAATGGGATTATGAAGGCCTCTATAAACATTTAAGTCAATATTTCTTAACAGAAGAGATTATGTCTTCTCAAGATATGGAAGAATATAGTCGTCAAGACTTATTAGAACGCTTATTAGAAATTGCTCATGAAGAGTATCAAGATCGCGTTGATATGCTTGGAGAGGCTATGTTTAGTCAACTTGAAAAGGCAATTATGTTGCGCGTTGTTGATAATAAATGGATGGAACATTTGGATAATATGGATATGTTACGAGAAGGTATTGGCCTTCGTGCATATGGTCAAAAGAATCCGTTGGTAGAATATAAGTTTGAAGCTTTTGATATGTTCCAAAACATGATTGCAGCTATTCAAGATGAGACAATCATGGCATTATACAAAATTCGTGCACAATTGATTCAAGAAATCGAAGAACCAGTTGATCACTTAGAAGGTGCACAATCCCATCATGAAGATGTGTTGGAGCCACAAAACATAGATTAAGATTTGTGAATGGCACGTTGCTCAAAGGGATTTCCACTGGGCAACGGCCATTTTTCTATTTTGTTAAGGTAATAGTTTATTGATGTAATAGACTAATTAACTAAAGGTGGTGAACATAAATTGTTAGAAGATCTAAAACCGATTATTTCTAATTTAGAAGAACGTATTTATGGGATGAGGGATTCACTTTAACATCGCTCAAAAGGAAGACCGAATATTTACACTTGATGTACAGATGAGTGATCCTACATTTTGGGATAATCCAGATAAAGCTCGTGAGATTTCTCAAGAGGCCACACAATTAAACAATGCTGTAGAAAGCTATAAGCAACTTGTTAGTGATATTGAAGATGCTAATGTGATGCTTGAAATGGCTATAGATGAAGATGATCTCTCCATGGAGAGTGAAATCAAGGAATATGTTAAGCAAATAGAAGAAACCTTGGAAAAGCAAGAAGTACTTTTATTGTTAAGTGGTGAATATGATGCAAATAATGCTATTTTAACATTTCATGCCGGTGCTGGTGGGACTGAGGCACAAGATTGGTGTTCTATGTTAATTCGCATGTACTTGCGCTGGGCTGAAAAATCTGGCTTTTCCATCGAGTTAATGGATGAACAACCTGGTGATGAAGCAGGAATAAAATCTGCTACATTCCTTGTTAAAGGTGAAAATGCCTTTGGTTACTTGAAGTCTGAGAAAGGTGTACATCGTCTCGTTCGTATTTCACCATTTGATGCTGCGGCTCGACGTCACACATCATTTGCTGCTGTCGATGTAATGCCTGAAATCGATGATACTGTGGAAATTAATATCGATATGAAAGACGTTCAAGTTGATACATATCGTGCTAGTGGCGCTGGTGGTCAGCATATTAATAAAACCGATTCTGCTGTTCGCATGACACATAAGCCGACAGGTATTGTAGTACAATGCCAAACACAACGTTCTCAAATGCAGAATAGAGAACAAGCTTTACGTTTGTTACGGGCGAAACTATTTGAGTTAGAGCTCGAAAAGCAAGCTGAACTTAAAGAACAGATTGGAGGTACCTACCAAGCAATTGAGTGGGGAAGTCAAATTCGTTCCTATGTATTCCATCCATATAATCTTGTTAAGGATCATCGTACTAGTGTAGAAACTGGTAATGTTCAAGCTGTTATGGATGGCAACTTAGACCCATTTATCGAAGGTTTCTTAAAAAAAGAGGCTAACTTAACAATTTAGGAGATACTATGAAAAAGTTTTTACTATTCCTATTAGTGCTAATTATTGCTCTTGTAGTGGCATCCCAATTTTTATTACCATCTTTTATTGGCTCTCGTATTGAAAGTCAATTAAATGAAACATTGAAACCAACGGCTCAAACAGTAAATGTTGAGGCTCAACCTGCTTTCAAAATTTTATATGGTGAGGTGGATCGTGTTTATGGCACTTTGGAGAATATTAAACTGGGTAAATTGAATTTTGCTAGCTTCCGATATGATGCTAAACAAATTCTTGTTAATCTAATTTCTTTATTAGCTAGTCAACAAATTGATATCGTTAGTGTTGGGACTGCTAGTATTGATGGGACTATTAATAAAGCTGATTTAGCGACTTTCTTAAGTAATGAAGCAGGTAGTGATATTCAAGACGTACAAGTTGACATTAGTAAAGATAATATCAGCCTAACCGGTAAAATGAATGTAGGCATGGTGTTTAAAGGAGATGTTAAATTAGATGGGAATTTAGAATTAAAGGGCAATACATTATTGTTTTCACCTAAAAAGTTCACCATAAATGGTGCTACAATTCCTGGTATGACATCTAATGTGTTAGAAAGTACTCAAATTTATGACTTCAACAATTTTCCAATTCCTGTAAAAGCGGAAAGTTTAACTGTTGATAATGGTGAAATTCTCATTAAAGTTAAACCTGTACTCAACTAGAAAGGATTTGTCGTGAATCATCGGAACACACAAAAAAGTAAGTACTCATGGATTCTTATACTTTGTATTATTATAGGTCTTTTATCTTCCTTATACTTAGTATTTGAACGCCATCAGATTGAGAAATCTCAAAATCATATTGAAAATATTGTAGACTATGATGCAGTTTTACGAGCCAGCGCCTTTGAAAAGCGTAGTCAACAAGAAGCTTTTGATGCATTACGTAATGCTGGTGTGACTGCTTTTGCTATTTATGATCGCACGTTAGAAAAAGCAAAAGATGCGGGCCAAGTTAAAGTATTAAGCTCTGAAGAGATGGACTCTGTTCGTGTTAATGGCGCTGCGATTAAACCTGGGGCGACTTATGTGGCATTAATTTCAGGTAAAGAAGGTTATTATAAAGAAATTCGAGAGGATTTATACCACCGTATTGGCAAGGACAAGGTGAAAGAGCTTAATACAAGTATTGGTCCTGTTCTTGAATTGTATGGTGCAACAGCAGATAGCTATGCAAAGATGAATCTTGGTATTTCAAAGTTGCAAGCACAAGAGGTTGCAGATCGTGGTTTCAATGTTATCGTTCGTCCAACAAACTATAGAAACGTAACATCTGAAGATATTCAATATGTATTTAAACGACTTGAAGGCATTCCTCATGTAACAGGGATGATTTTTGCTGGTAAAGAAGCTCTAGGTGCACCTAATTTAACGGATGAAACATTAGCATTACTAAATAAAAACCATATTCCACTAGTTGGTATCGAAGCTGTAAATCAGTTGCAGTATGAGCCACAACAAGGTTTCTTGGAAATGGCGGCCAAAAATAATTATAGTGTAGGTCGTGTGTATACTATCGCTAAAGAGGAGTTAAAGAAAATTACCCCTGAAGAAGCGGCACAACGCTTTTACATTAGTGATATAGAACGAAATATTCGTTTTAACTTATTTCCGATGTATGAAACAGGTATAAATAATGAAACTGTTTTACAGACTACAATCAACTATATTAATATAGCTACAGAGAAATTGGCTGTAAAAGGTTATGAATTTGGTCCAGCGGATATTTATCCTGCTTATACACCAAATCCATTATTAGTAGTTATTACAATGATCGGGGCTATCGCACTTTTTGTATATGTTCTACAAATGATGTTACCAATGTCTAAGCATACGCAACTTGTGGCCTTTTTTGGCATTTCTTTGGCATCCATTGTTGTATTTATTCTTACAAGTGGTACCTTAATTACTCAAATATGGGCTCTATCTAGTGCTATTATGGCTCCTGTAGGTGCTATGATACGCTTGATGGAAGAGTGGCGCCGTTATGATGGTGCACGTCCATTAGGTGCCATTAAGTCTACTATTCTTGCCTTATTATACCTTGTAATTGCTGCATTATTTGCTGCTATTGGCGGTATGTATATCGCATCTTTATTGGGCAATACGAAATTCTTTATGGAGTTTGCTCTCTTTAGAGGTGTTAAGTTGACCTTTGTTCTGCCAATTATTTTAGTTATTATTGCGTACCTTCAACGATTCCCATTGTGGAACGGCCGCATGATTAATTCCAAAGAAGAAGCGAAAACATTTGTAGTGGAATTCTTAACTATGGATGTTAAATTATATGCATTCTTTATAATAGCAGCACTTGGTGGCGCAGTATGGGTATTTGTTGGCCGTAGTGGACACACTGCAGGTGTTCCTGTACCAGGCTTTGAACTTATGCTACGTCGTTTTCTTGAAAATGCAATGTATGCGAGACCGCGTGAAAAAGAGTTCATTATTGGTCATCCTGCTTTAATGCTAGCTACCTTTGCGTTCATGCGTAAGTGGCCTACAGTAATTCATTTCTTATTAACTCTAGCTGGTGTTATTGGCATTGCTTCAATGGTTGAAACCTTCTGTCATCTTAGAACGCCAGTGTTCATGTCCATCATGCGTGGTTATGATGGTTTGTTAATTGGCGCCCTTTTTGGAGTGCTTCTTATCATCGCAGTACGGTTTATGATGTACGTAACACAATGGTTCCAAGCTAGGGAGGTTGACCATGAGTAATATTGTTATCTCTGGTTATTATGGCTTTGGTAATGCTGGTGATGAGGCCATGCTTTGTGCTATTATCGATGCTATTCGTAAAGAAGAGGCTGACGCACATATTACTGTAATTTCTGGTAATCCTAAAGAGACTAGTAAAAAGCATAATATTAATGCTGTAGGTACATTCTCTGCATTGGGTATCTTAAAAGCAATTGCTCATTCGGATCTTGTTATTAGTGGTGGTGGTAGTTTATTACAAGATGCTACTAGTATTCGCAATACTTACTATTACTTAAGTATTATGGCGCTAGCAAAGTTGCTTGGGAAAAAAGTAATGCTATACTCCCAAGGTATTGGTCCTTTAAATCGTTCATCAACACGTCGTGCCGTTGGATTTGTATTGCGTTTTGTAGATACTATTACAGTTAGAGATTCTATTTCAAAGGATGAACTAGTTTCTTTGGGAATTGAAGATGTAGAGGTTACTGCAGATGCTGTATTGGCCATGCAACCGACAGAGCTTTCAATTGGCGCGCATATTCTTGAGGGCTATACATCTAAATTGCCTGCTACTAATGAACAACGTAAACGGATTGGTGTGGCTGTTCGCAGTTGGAAAGAGGATACGGAATATAGAGAAGCCTTAGCTAATGTATTGAGCCGATTACAAGAACAAGATAATGTGGAAATTATCTTTATTCCTATGTCACATCCAGAAGATACAAAAGAGGCTAAGATTATTGCTGGTTATATGCCAAATGGTGCTATTGTCCTAGAAGGCCCGTTTTCTACGGAGCAACAAGTATCCTTATCTGGTAATGTGGACCTCATGATTGGTATACGTCTTCATGCCTTAGTTTTTAGTTCCTTAATGGGAAAACCAGTTATTGGTATTTCTTATGATCCTAAAATTACAAGCTTTTTACATATGATTGGTCAAGAGCCGATTGGCACAATGACTCATTTGCGTGAAGAAGCCTTGTACCAATGGTGTCATAAATTATTGAATTCTCGTGAGGAGTATCAAGCATCTTATGACCGTATTGAAGCATTGCGTGTAGATTCTCAACGCAATGCAGAAATTGCTATTTCATTACTTAAAGAGTATTAATATATTGGATTTTATCCAGAAAGTGAGGTCTCTATGGCTACATTAACACAAGATGTTAAACAATTAGTTCAAGAGAAGGCAAAAGCTATTCGCGTTGGTATTGTACAGTCTGTAACGGCAGCGAAATCCGGTCACCCAGGTGGTTCATTATCCATCGCCGATGTGATGGCCTTGTTGTACTATGTTGAGATGAATGTAGATCCAGCAAATCCAAAAGCTCCTAATAGAGATCGTTTTGTCCTTTCTAAAGGTCATGCAGCGCCTGCACTATATGCTACATTGGCAGAAAAGGGTTATTTTCCTAAAGAAGAACTCTTGAACTTACGTAAAATTAATCATATGTTACAAGGTCATCCTGATATGAAACACACACCAGGTGTAGATATGTCTACAGGTTCTTTAGGACAAGGCATCTCTGCGGCTTGTGGCATGGCATTGGCAGGGAAAATTGATAATGCAGATTACCATGTATACTCTATTCTTGGTGATGGTGAGCTTGAAGAAGGTCAAGTGTGGGAAGCTGCAATGTTTGCTGGCTTTTATAAACTGAATAATTTGACAGCTTTTGTCGATTTTAATGGTCTTCAAATTGATGGTGATATTACTAAAGTTCTTTCTCCATTGCCAATTCCAGAAAAGTTCAGAGCTTTCAATTGGAATGTTATTGAAGTTAATGGTCATGATTTTGATGAACTTCATAATGCTATTGAAGCTGCGAAGGCTTTCACAGAAGGCCCAACATGTATTGTAATGCATACTGTAAAGGGTAAAGGTGTTGAAGAGATGGAAGGTCAAGCCGGCTGGCATGGTAAAGCACCAAGTGAAGAGCAAGGTGTAGCCTTTGTTAATGAAATTATGGGGGTGCAATAATGGGTAAAGCAACACGTGAAGCATATGGTAATGCGCTAGCTCGCATTGGTAAAGAGAATACTAATATTATCGTACTAGATGCGGATTTATCCAAATCTACTAAAACAGATACATTTAAAGCTGTGTGCCCAGAACGTTTCTTTAATGTAGGTATTGCAGAGCAAAACTTGATTTCTGTTGGTGCTGGACTTGCAGCGGCAGGTAAGATTCCATTTGTATCTTCTTTCTCCATGTTCGCAACAGGTCGTGCGTTTGAACAAATTCGCAATGCTGTATGCTATCCAAAATTAAACGTAAAAGTTTGTGCCACACATGCGGGTATTACTGTTGGTGAGGATGGTGCAACGCATCAAAGTTTAGAGGATATTTCCTGCATGCGTACATTGCCAAATATGACCGTAGTGGTACCTGCTGATGAGCGCGAAACAGAGGCTGTTATCGAATGGGCTGCATCTTATAACGGCCCAGTATACGTTCGTTTGGGTCGTGCTGGTGTAGATGATGTAACTAAAGAAGGCTATTCTTTTGTGCCAGGTAAATCTACTACCTTGGTAGATGGTTCTGATGTTACAATTATCGCCTGTGGCGCATTGGTTGGACCT
The DNA here is from genome assembly GCF_032470285.1 of Veillonella sp. GTDB lineage: Bacteria > Bacillota > Negativicutes > Veillonellales > Veillonellaceae > Veillonella. The sequence goes on from NZ_JAWEKP010000001.1 coordinate 221,641, forward strand.
GCTGTAGAGGCGGCTAGAACTTTATCTGAAGCTAATGTATCTGCTCGCGTTATTAATATGGCATCTATTAAACCTATTGATGCTGAAGCAATTGTAAAAGCGGCTACTGAAACTGGTGCTATTGTTACAGCCGAAGAACATAATATTATTGGCGGTCTTGGTTCTGCAGTATCCGAAGTAGTAGTAGCTAATAAGCCTGTACCTATGGAATTCGTTGGTGTCCAAGATACATTTGGGGAGAGTGGAACACCAAAAGAACTAATGGCAAAGTATGGCTTAACTGCCAATGATATTGTAGCAGCCGTAAAACGTGTAATCTCTCGTAAATAATCAAAGGGGATCCCATGATTGAATTTAAGAATGTTAGTAAAGTCTATGATAATGGTTCTGTTGCATTAGACGATGTGTGTTTAACCATTAACGATGGTGAATTTGTTCTCGTTTGTGGTCACAGTGGTGCAGGGAAATCAACATTATTTAAGTTATTAACGCATGAGGTAGTGCCAGATGCTGGTACTGTCATTGTTGATGACTTTGATGTTACGCGTATGAAGCGCAGTAAAATTCCTAAATTGCGGAGAAAGCTTGGCGTTGTATTCCAAGACTTCCGATTATTGCCTAATAAAACGGTAGCAGAGAATATTGCTTTTGCTCTTGAAGTTATTGAAGAAAAACCAAAAATCATTAAAGAAAAGGTGAGTCATGTATTAGACCTTGTTGGTTTATCTGAGAAGGCTAATGACTTACCAGAGGATCTTTCTGGCGGGGAACAACAACGTGTTGCTATTGCGCGTGCAATTGTTAATCGCCCAACAGTATTAATTGCTGATGAACCTACTGGTAACCTTGATCCTGATACTAGTAAGGATATTGTTGAATTGTTTAAGCATATTAACAATTTCGGCACTACCGTTATTATGGTTACCCATAATATGGATCTTGTTTCATACTTGAATAAACGCGTTATTCGTTTAAAAGACGGCCGTGTTCAAAGTGATAATATGAGAGGTGCAGAAATTAATGAAGCCTAGAACGATAAAATACTATTTTAAAGAAGCACTGAAGTCTATGAAACGTAATGGACTTATGACATTGGCGTCCATTTCTACAGTGGCTTTATCCTTATTTATGCTCGGTGTATTCCTTTGTGGTGTCATTAATTTGAATAACATGGCATCCAGTCTAGAAAATCAAGTACAGTTAAGTATTTACTTAAAGGATGGTTTAACAACTGATCAAATTATGGCAGTAGGAAAGCAAATTAAGGCTATACCTAACTTAAAGCATTTAGAATTTGTTAATAAAGAGCAAGCTATGAAGGAGTTCAAAGAACGCCTTGGTGATCAACAACAATTGGTGAATGCTTTAGGTGATGTAAATCCGTTGCCTAACTCGTATGTGTTGACCTTTGATAATCCTAGCGATGTAAAAGCAACTGCAAAATTAGCTACGACATTCCAAGGCGTAGAAAGTACACATTATGGTCAAGATATTGTAGAAGAGCTTTTCCGCATTACGCAAGTAATTCGTATTGGTGGGATTGTATTGATTGCTTTCCTAGCAGCTGCAACACTATTCATCATTTCAAATACAATTCGGTTGACTGTATTCGCACGTCGTAAAGAAATTGCAATCATGAAATATGTAGGTGCTACTAATGGATTTATTCGTTGGCCATTTTTGATTGAAGGCATGTTGTTAGGCTTAATTGGTGCTATCATTGCCGTTCTTTGCGTTGGTGAATTTTATCACTTCATCACACTGGAAGTTTCTGAATCATTAGCATTCTTCCCTTTAGTACCAATGTTCCCATTCTTCTATGATGTAGCCCTTTATATCTTAGGTGGCGGCATAGTAGTAGGTGCTATTGGTAGTACTATTTCTTTAAAACAATACATGAAGGTGTAATGTTTATGAATAATAGTATATTTAAATCTCGCTTCGTAGCGGCAATTTTGACTGGTATAGTGGTATTGGGAACACCATTATACATCGTTGCAGAGGACGAAGATTTAACAAATCAACTTGATTCAATTCAACAACAAGTTAATCAACAAAATGCTAAAAAGGCAGATGCTGAAACTGTAATAGTCAGTGTATCCGAACAGTTACGTCAAATCGAAGAACAATTACGTCAGGCTCAGCAACAATTGGATTCTATTCAACAACAACGTATATCTGTTGAAAATGATATTACAGTGAATGAAAAATTACTTGCTGAAGCACAAAAGCGACTAGAAGGGCGAGAAGCCGTATTTTATAAGCGTGTACGTGATATTTATATTAACGGTCGTTTAAGTTATTTAGATGTAGTTATTGGATCTAAAGATTTTACAGACTTTGCTAATCGTTTAGAAATTTTAAAACGAATTATTGATTCTGATATTAAATTAATTGAGGAAATCAAAAAAGAGCGCGCTGAAATAGCGGCTCGAAAGCAAGCACTAGAACAGTCTCGTGCAAAACTAGTTGAGATTGAAAAAGCAGCTGCGGCAAAACGAGCTGAAATAGAGCAAAAAAAGAAAGAACGTGAGGTAGTTCTTCAAAAGGCTCAAAATGATCGTGCTACAGCAATGCAAGCAGTAGAAGAATTAAATGCATCTTCTGCACAGATTACAGCGTTATTGAAAGCACGTCAAGCAGAGCGTGCCGCTGCTCGTGCTGCGGCAGCGGCTCAACAATCTTCACCAACTTACTCTTGGGTACAAGGGTCTGGTCAACTTGGGTGGCCTGTAAGTGGTGAAATTACCTCTCCATATGGCTATCGTACACATCCGATTTGGGGCACTACAATTTATCATTCTGGCATTGATATTGGTGTTGATGAAGGTACACCTGTTCATGCTGCAGATGGTGGTACTGTTGCTTGGTCGGGTTGGATGGGTGGCTATGGTTATGCCGTAGTTATCGATCATGGTAATGGCATGTCTACTCTTTATGGACATAATTCTGAACTTGCTGTCTCTGAAGGGCAAGATGTGGGTAAGGGTCAAGTTATTGCCTATGCTGGTAGCACAGGCAATAGTACAGGGCCACATGTACATTTTGAAGTTCGTATAAGTGGGGATCCTGTGGATCCTATGGGATATTTATAATATGAAATTTGATACACGTACGGTGTTATGGAGTCTATTGAAATATATAGGCTCTGGCATCGTTATTATGTGGCTTACATTTTGGTACCTTTCCGGTTCATTCTGGGGTCTGCCAAGATTATTTATAGCCTATTATACTGCGAGTCAAGTTTTTATGACACCTATGGCTAAAAGTACCCTTTATGATGGTATGCTAAAGGGGTTAATTGACTCTTTGGGAGAACCGCATAGTGTTTATTTAAATGCAGAAGAATATAAGTCCATGAAAATGCAAACATCTGCAACATATGCTGGTGTCGGTATGGTCCTTGGTACTGATGATAAAGGTCTATATGCTGTTAGCGTTATGGAAGACCAACCAGCTTTCAAAGCTGGAATTAAACCTGGAGACCACATTATTGCTATCGATGGACAATCTACTACTGAAATTCCGGTAGAGGAAGCATCTTCTCGTATTCGTGGCGAAGCAGGTACTACTGTAGCTCTTGATATTGAGCGTAATGGTGAAAAGTTGCATTTTGATATCACTCGTGAATCCATTGTTTTGCCTACTGTTAAAAGTAAAATGCTAACTAGCACAGTTGGGTATATTCGTATTAGTCAGTTTGCAGAGAATACTGCAGAAGATTTTGCCACTCAATATAAAGAGCTCCAATCTCAAGGTATGAAGGCTCTTGTCTTAGACTTACGAGATAATCCAGGCGGCTTATTATCTACTACTGAAAAGATATCTAACTATATTATGCCTCCAGGTACACTCGTAACGGTACAAAATCGATCAGGTAAAAAGGATACTTATAAGTCAGATGGACCTGATGTAGCTATGCCGTTGGTTGTTTTAGTTAATAAGGGCTCTGCTAGTGCATCAGAAATCATAGCAGGTGCTGTTCAAGATCGTAAATTAGGCACTATCGTAGGTACAAATACATATGGTAAAGGTACCGTTCAAACTATTTTCCCTAGTTTAGATGATGAAGGAATTAAAGTAACTATTGCTAAGTACCACACACCAAGTGATCGTGTTATTGATGGAACAGGTATTAAACCTGATGTAGAAATCGATTTACCAAAAGGTGTACATCCATCTAGTACATTAGATGATATTCAAATTAAAAAGGCATTAGAGCTATTACAGCAATAATGCATAGGAGTTAAATTATGTTTATAGATAGAGCGCGTGTCTTTGTTAAAGCTGGTGACGGTGGGGATGGTATGTCCAGCTTCCGTCGAGAAAAATACGTGCCAAATGGCGGCCCTAGTGGTGGTGATGGTGGTAAAGGTGCGGATGTTGTTTTTAAAGCTGACAAGAATATTAATACGCTTGTAGACTTTAGATATAAACGTCAGTTTAAGGCACCGGCTGGCGGTAATGGTGAAAGCGCTAATAAGCACGGTCGAGGTTCCAATCCTCTTATCATTCCAGTTCCATTGGGAACTGTAATTAAAGATGAGGAAACAGGAAAAATCTTTTGCGACCTTGTCAACGATGGCGATACCTTTGTTATTGCCAAAGGTGGTCGTGGCGGCCGTGGCAATGCTCGCTTCCAAACGAGTGCTAACCGTGCACCAACCTTTGCAGAAAAGGGTGAACCTGGTGAAGAATTCTGGTTACAATTAGAGCTTAAAGTATTAGCTGATGTAGGTTTATTGGGTTATCCATCTGTAGGTAAATCTAGTATTTTGCGAAAAGTATCTAAGGCTCAACCAGAGGTGGCTGCCTATCATTTTACTACACTAACACCAGTACTCGGGGTAGTTACAATTTCTGGAGATCGTAGCTTTGTTTTGGCCGATATTCCGGGCCTTATTGAAGGGGCTAGTGAAGGTGTAGGTTTAGGTCACAATTTTCTACGTCATGTTGAACGTACGAATATTTTAATTCATGTTTTAGACGTATCTTGTATGGAAGGCCGAGACCCTAAGGTCGACTTTGATGCGATTAATGAAGAGTTACGTAAATACTCTGAAAAATTGGCTAATAAGAAACAAATTGTAGCTCTCAATAAGATCGATATGGTCTTTGATGACACGACGATTCCCGAAACAAAAAAATATTTTGAAGACAAAGGCTATGAAGTATTTCTCATTAACGCCTTAAGTGGTGAAGGTTTGTCAGAACTTATGGAACGAGCTTACTACTATGTAGAAAACTACGAACCAGAGCCTGAAGCAAATGATGATACAGTTGTATACGAAGCAAAACAAGATGTAGAATTTGTCATTACTCGCGGTGATGATGCTGCTTTCTACATTACTGGTAAACGTATTGAACGATTAGTAGCTATGACAAATCTTGACGATGATCAATCTCTTCGTAGATTCCAACGCATTTGGCGCTTTATGGAGCTTGATGCAAAATTGAAGGAAAAAGGCTGTAAAGACGGTGATGAAGTTGTAATCGGCGATCAGCGCTTTACTTTCCAAGAGTAGGAGTAATAATGACAGGAAAACAAAAACGGTATTTACGTTCATTGGCGGCTACAATACCACCAGTTGTCCAAATTGGTAAAAATGGTTTAGAGGATAGTGTTATAGATAGTGCTCGTGCAGCGATTACAGCACGTGAACTTATTAAGGTTAAATTACATAATAATAGTCCTGAAGATAAGACAATTTTTCAAGACTTAGCAGATATGCTTGGCGCTGAATTAGTTCAAGTGATTGGCTTTAATGGTGTTTTATATAAAGCTAAAAAAGAACCTAAAATCATTTTGCCAAAATAATTTTATAATTTAGTAAATCATAAAAATCTGTATACATCGTAGTTAAGAATTTCAACCTTAGGAGGTTAGTCTATGCGCAGCGCTATCGTTAATGCAAAACGAATTGTAGTCAAAGTTGGTAGCAGTACGCTTTGTTACACTAACGGACATTTAAATTTGGAGCGTATTGAAAGATTAGTGCGCCAATTATCAGATTTGGCTAACCAAGGTAAAGAGATTATTCTTGTTTCCTCTGGTGCTACTGGTGCAGGTCTTGCCCCTTTAGGCTTTAAAGAAAAGCCTAGAGATCTCGTATTAAAACAAGCAGCTGCTGCAGTAGGTCAAGGTATTCTCATTCATATGTACGAGCGCATGTTCCGAGAATATGGTCGCACCGTAGGGCAAATTCTTTTAACGAAAGAGGATAGTACTGGACGACATAGTTATCTTAACTTGCGTAATACATTACATACTTTATTGCAACTTAACGTTATTCCTATTATTAATGAAAATGACGTGGTTGCTATCGAAGAATTTAAAATCGGTGATAACGATACATTATCTGCTACTGTTGCAGGTATTGTAGATGCAGATTTACTTATCATTTTGTCAGATATTGAAGGCTTATATACAGCTAACCCAGCCACCAATCCAGATGCTACTTTGATAGAAACTGTTTCTGAAATTAACGATGAAACCTATGCTATTGCAGGTGGTGCTGGTTCTAATATGGGAACGGGGGGTATGTATACAAAAATTAAAGCTGCTCATATGGCAACAAATTCTGGTGTACCAATGGTTATCACCTCAGGTGAAGTAGAGGATTCTGTTCGTCGTGTATGTAAGGGTGAACAAATTGGGACACTCTTTGAAGCCCATGATGCAAGTTTATCTGGTAAACATCATTGGTTGGCTTTTGGTAAACGATTAAAAGGATCCATTACGATTGATGACGGGTGTGCTCGCGCTGTTTTAGATAAGGGTGCTAGCATTCTGCCCGCTGGTATTATTGAAGTAGAGGGGACTTTTGGACCTGGTGATACAATTTCCATTTATCATGATCATAAGGAAATTGGTCGTGGACTTATTAATTATAGTATTGATGATATGAAGGCGATTAAAGGTCACAATACAAATGATATAGCCGAGATTCTGGGTATTAATACGACCTATGATGAGGCTGTACATCGTAATAATCTAGTTTTATTACACTGAGGAAATCCTATGAACCAGTATGAAAAAATTTGTAAAGATATGGGCCAGAGAGCTAAAACGGCATCTTTTGAATTAGCCCAACTCGACCAAGAAACTTTAGATTCTGCATTGTTAGCAATTGCTGATGCTGTAGAAGCACAAACAGATGAAATTATGGCGGCTAATGAGTTAGACCTAGAAAAATCTGTTGACTATAATTTACCTCGAACTATGATAGATCGATTGGCTTTGACACCTAGTCGCATTGCTCAAATGGCAGAAGGGGTGCGTCAAGTGGCTGCTCTTGAAAGTCCTGTAGGTTCCATTATAGAAACAATCACTCGGCCTAATGGTTTGATTATTGAAAAGCGATCAGTACCTTTTGGTGTTATTGGTATCATCTTTGAAGCCCGTCCAAATGTAACCATAGATGCAGGTGTTCTTTGTTTAAAGACGGCAAATGCTACAATTTTACGAGGTGGTAAGGAGGCATTTCACACGAATCAAATCATCGTGTCTATCATGCGGGATACCTTAGAGTCGTTAGGTATTAATGGTGACTCTATTCAACTCGTTGAGGTGCTTGATCGAGATCTGGTTGGAGTACTTTTACAACAACGGGAATATATTGATGTAATCATTCCACGTGGGGGTGCTGGACTTATTCGTCGTGTTGTAGAAGATAGTAGCATTCCTGTTATTGAAACTGGCAGCGGTGTATGTCATACCTTTGTTGATGAATTTGCTGATTTAGAGATGGCTTTAGAAATTGCAGTCAATGCTAAAGTTCAACGTCCATCTGTATGTAACTCTATGGAAACCCTACTAGTTCATCAAGCTGTGGCTAGAGAGTTTTTACCACGCCTTAATATAGCACTACTAGAATATGGTGTTCGTATTCATGGTGATGAGGCTGTAGCTCAATATATGGAGAATACAATTCCTTTAACAGAAGAGTCTTTCAGCACAGAATACAATGATATGGATTTAAATGTGCGTATCGTTGAAAATCTTGAAGAAGCTATTGATCATGTGAATCGGTATACTACACATCACTCTGAGGCTATTATCACAGATGAACCTATGCGTGCTAATGTATTTATGAATTTAGTAGATTGCTCTACTGTGTATCATAATGCATCTACACGTTTTACAGATGGCTTTGAGTTTGGCTTTGGTGCTGAGATTGGCATTAGTACACAAAAACTCCATGCTCGAGGCCCTATGGGGTTACAAGCTTTAACATCTTATAAATATTTTGTATTTGGGGAAGGCCAAGTACGGACGTGAAGAAACTATATTATTTTATAAGGGCATACTTCAGATATCTTCAAACACCTAAGGGCCGATATGAATGGATATCCTATGGAAAGGCATTGCTCTTATTCATCATTATTTGTGTCATTGTCATTAAGGGAGTGACCGCATTATGGTAGAAAAACGTCGCATAGGTATAATTGGTGGAACATTTAATCCCATTCATTTAGGTCATCTCATGATCGCAGAGGTGGCTTGTGAAAGTTTTAATTTAGAAAAAGTTATCTTTGTACCTGCTCGTATTCCACCGCATAAGCAACATGATGTGATTGATAGTCATCATCGGTATGCTATGACGGCGGCCGCAGTTTCAGATAATCCAAATTTTGAAATTTCTGATGTAGAGATGCTCCGAGAAGGTCCTTCGTATACCGTAGATACGATTCAATATTTTAAAAAACTATATGGTCCTACTGTTGAATTTTATTTTATTGCGGGTACGGATACTATTCGTGCATTACCGACTTGGAAATTTATAGATGAACTTATAGATGAGGTTCATTTTATTGGAGCTACTAGGCCAGATGGATCAAGTGCTATTGATTCTACTTTGGATGAGTTAGGATCTAAAGCACGTGAAAAAATACATGTTATGGAAGTGCCTGAAATGAAATTGTCTGCTACGTATTTACGAGAGCGCTTACGGTCTGGAAAGACAGTTCGTTATATGTTGCCTAAATGTGTAGTAGATTATATAGAAGAAAACCATATATATGGGAAGGAATAAATGATGTTATCGTTTGATGAAATACAACATAGGGTAAGCCAATGGATGGGGAAAAAACGTTTTAAGCATACCTTGGGTGTTGTTGAATCTGCAACTCAGTTGGCTAAACTTTATAATGTTGATGTAGAAAAAGCACGATTAGCGGCATTACTACATGATTGTGCTAAAGAAATGCCTTTGAAAGAGATGCAAGATTTGGTGAAGGAGAATAATTACAAAGCTGATGAAGAATTATTAGCCAATGGTAATCTTTTACATGGATTAGCAGGTATGATTCGAGCTAAACTTGAGTTCTCTATAACCGATTCAGAGATTTTAGAAGCTATTCGTGTTCATACAACTGGTAAGGTGGGAATGTCTAAATTAGATAAAGTTATATTCTTAGCAGATTATATTGAACCCAATCGTGATTTTCCAGGTGTTGATGAACTTCGAAATGTGGCTAAAAAAGATCTAAATAAGGCTGTATTGCTTGGTTTTGACAATACTATTAACCACCTTATTGAGCAACATCTTTCAATTTATCCTTTGACCATTCTTGGTCGTAATGATGTATTAAAATCTTGTAAATAATGGAGTTTTTATATGGACGAACGTGAACGTGCAAGAGCTCGCCGACGTAGAAAAAGACGTCAACAAAAGCCATCTGTGAAGTGGCCTAGAGTTATTTTGGCTATTGTTGTAGTTTTCACTTTGCTCGGTGGGATAGGGTATGGCATATATAGTGGTGTATCTTATGCATATAGAGCAATTGTAGGAACTACTGAAGCTACTGAAGCCGTGACAGATAGTGGAAATAAACAGGACGCAAATACTGTATCAGTAGAGCAAAAAGGCTTAGATAAACCTTTATATATTTTGGTTATCGGCACTGATGACAATAATCCTAGTCAAGGTGATAGTCTATTCCTATTATCTGTAAACCTTGATCAAAAAACGATGGACGTTATCGGCATTCCAAGTAATAGTAAAATCGATAATCGTGATCAAACCGATGCGACTATGTTAAATAGTATTTATGAAAAAGGAGGCATTGAACTTAATAAAGCTGTTATTGAGGATATGTTCCATATTTCAATCCCGTACTATGTAGTAGTTAATCAAACTGCCTTCAAGAAAACTAATGATGTGTTAGGAAATCAGCAAATTTATGTAGAACAACCGATGGAACATATTGATGCAGAAGGCAATATAGATATTGATTTGCGACGTGGTTACCAAACTTTAGATAGTAATAATGCCTTAGCGTATTTACGATATTCAGATCCTAAACACGATACCTTTACTCGTGTGCAACGACAAGAAAGATTCCTAAAATTGTGGGTGGAACAAGAACATAATGCATTTTTCTTAACAAATGCATGGCATATTTGGCGTATTTGGGATCATTATGATAGTAATATTTCTACTTTAGATGCTATTAAGTTGGTATACAATGCGAGCAAAATTAATAAGGAAGAAATTCATTTCTATATTCTTCCTGGAGAAAAAGAGCTTATAGGTGAAACGACTTATTGGAAGGTAAACCCTACGGAAGCTCAACGTTTAGTAGGGATAACAATGGGTAATTTGCCAGCTAATGAAATGACACAATTTATATCTGCACCAACTAATAGTACGTCGAAGGTTGCACCTGAATCAGAACATAATGGTGGCACTATTACAAAGCCAACAGAACCTGGTGAGGAGAGCGGTAGTAAGCGATAAGATAAGAGGCTAAATAATGAAAAAGAAAGAAGATATTAAACAAATCGTATTAGAGCTTGCACAAGCTGCATTTGATAAAAAGGGGAGAGATATTGAGATTCTTGATTTAGAAGGAATTTCTATGTTAGGCGACTATTTCTTAATTGTTAGTGCAAATAATAGTAAGCAATCTCAAAGTATTGCTGATGAAATGGAAGATAAAGCAGCCGAATTAGGTATAACAGTACAGCATAGAGAAGGTTATCGTGAAGGTGAATGGATCTTATTGGATTTTGGCGATATAATTTGTCATGTCTTTGGTGGTGATGAATTGCGTGAATTCTACAGTCTAGAAGAATTGTGGAATGATGCTGGTCGAGTTCCATTTGAAGGAGTATAATATGGCTACAGAATTGTTGGAAAATACAATTGCCACATTAAAAGTGTTGCGTACTAGTGATCAAGGTGCTTTTTTAGATGGTCAAACTGGCAATACTAATGATGATATATTGCTTCATAAAGATCAACAAATTGCTCCTGTGGCTATCGGAGATGAAGTCGAGGTTTTTTTATATCGAGATCCAAAAGGTCGTTTAACTGCCTCTATGCGTCTACCAGCCATGAAGGTTGGCCAAATTGGTTATGTTGAGGTTATCAATACTACAAATTTTGGTTGTTTTGTTGAGGTAGGTACAGAACGTGGTATCTTTATGCCTCATGCGGAGATGCGTGGTAGACCTCAGGTAGGTGAAAAAGTATGGGTTCGTCTATATACTGATAAATCCGGTCGTTTGGCGGTATCCATGGATGTAGATGATGAAATGCGTCGTGCTTCTAAAGCTGCAACAGAAGCTATGGTAGGACAACTTGTAAAGGGGGCAATCTATAATTTAACTAGTGAGGGGGCTTTTTTTATTACCCCTGAGCGTTGGATTGCCTTTTTGCATCGTTCCGAAATGACGAGAAAGTTAAAAGTAGGGGAAATGATTGAAGGCCGTATTACTTTCAAACGTGATGATGGTCGCGTTAATGTCTCTATGCGTCCTACAAAGGAAAAGGCTCTTGTTTCAGATGGAGATATTATCATGGGGTACCTGTTAAATCGTGGGGGTAAGATGCCTTATAGTGATGAATCTTCTGCTATGTTGATTAAAGATAAATTTAACATTAGCAAATCTGCCTTCAAACGTGCTTTGGGGCATTTAATGAAAGAGAAAAAGATTGTTCAAGAGGAGGGGTGGACATTACTTACCGACATAGGTCGGCAGTGGACACCGCCTGCTAATAATGAGTCCCAAGATGAGGAATAAAGTCAATGAAAATAGTCATTGTAGGTGCTGGTAAGGTTGGTTATTCATTAGCACAACGACTTATTCAAGATGATCATGATGTATATGTCATCGACCGTTCTCCAGAACGCATTCATAATCTTGAAAATACGTTAGATGTTAGTCTAGTTCTAGGGAATGGCAGTGATGTTCAATTATTGAATGAAATCGATATGTCTGATGTTGGTATGTTTATTGCTGTTACTGATTCAGATGAGGTTAATATGCTATCCTGTTCGGTAGCAAAAATAAAAGGTGTTCCTACGACTATTGCACGCGTTCGCGATAATAGTGTGGCGGAACATATGGATGAGGAGATACGAGCTCAATTAGGTGTTGATCTCTTCATCAATCCTGAAATGGTTACAGCTCAAGAGTTATTACGAATTTTAGAAACACCATCAGCTATAGATGTTGAGGAGTTCGGACAGGGTGCTGTGCGCCTTATGGAATTCAAATTGAATAATGAATTTCCTCTATTAGGACAGCCATTAAAAGAGATTCGCTTTCCTGAAGGTGTTCTGTTAGTTGGTATTTTACGCTATGGTGAAATGATTATTCCTCATGGTGAAAGTCGATTACAGGCTGATGATAGTGTATTTTTCCTAGGTTTGAAAGAGTCCGTTTCTGAAGTGGAGAACCTTTGGTTCCATAATTATAATACATTCTATAAACGGGCTGTCATTATTGGGGCAGGTCTCTTAGGTCGGAACTTAACTGTATTACTAGAAAAAGCTGGTTTTTCTGTGAAGGTTATTGAAAAAGACTTTGACCGTTGTGAGAACCTGGCAAATCAAGTGGATAAAGCCATGGTTATCAATGGAGATGGCACTGATTTTGATTTGCTCGAAGCTGAGGAAATTGCTGATAGTGATGTAATTATTGCTCTAACTGATGACGATAAACTTAATTTACTAGTAGCACTCGTAGGTAAGCATATGGGCATCCCAAAAACCGTTGTTCGTGTGGGACGGCCAGAATATATTATGCTGATGGAGCAAGTAGGTATTGACGTTGTATTTTCTCCACGTTTATTAACAGCAAGTCAAATTTTGCGCTTTGTACGAAGTGGAGAAGGGGTTGTATCTATTTCCACCTTTGAAGGTGGTAAAGCTGAATCTATCGAAATTGAAATTACCAATGAATCGCCTGTGGCAGGTAAACAATTGAAAGATATACGTTTACCTGGGAAGGCCTTAGTAGGTGTAATTTTACGGGAAAATGAAGCTATCGTACCTCGTGGTAATACTCAAATTTTAGATGGTGATCATATCGTTCTCTTTACATTACCTGAATCGGTAAGCAAATTGCTTAAATATCTTACTTAGTAAGGAGGGGCTATGCGAATTCAAATCGTTATGTCCTTAGTGGGTCGACTACTCTATATATTTGGGGTTTTTACTTTAATCCCTTTTATATACAGTGTTGTATTTGAAACTGCATATTGGTCATTCCTTATAACTACAAGCCTTTCTTTAGTTTTGGGGACGCTTTTATCTTATTACGGTTGTGAAAGTCAAAGCTTTAGTATTCGTGATGGGTTCTTAGTTGTATCCTCTACTTGGATATTCACGGTTATTTTGGGGGCTTTACCTTTTTTGGGGAGTGGCATATTGACTAATGTTTTTGATGCTTTATTTGAAGCCACTTCGGGTATTACTGCAACTGGTGCAACTATTATTTATAGTGTTGATGCGTTACCAAACACATTTGTATTGTGGCGTGGTCTTATGCACTGGGTTGGAGGGATGGGGATCATCGTCCTTATCTTATCATTTTTAAAGAATTTAGGAGCAGATGCAGCACATTTCTTTAATGCAGAGGCATCTGTACCAAAGCCTGGCGTTGTAATGCCACGTATTCAATCAATGGCCAGCAAGCTTTGGCAGTTGTATATTGCCTTTACTGCTCTTTGCTTTCTTATGCTGTGGGCTGGCGGTATTGAACCTTTTGATGCGTTAAATTATGCCTTTTCTATTATTGCCACGGGTGGATTTGCACCGACATCAGCAGGGGCTTTTATTTATGAACAAAGTAATTATATTTGTTTCGTATTTATATTCTTTATGTTTCTTGCTGGTGGCAATTTCTCTGTGTATTACAATGCACTTCAAAAAGGAATTCGCGTTTTAATTAATGATTTTGAAACACGTATGTACTGGCTTGTAGTGTTTATTGGTATTGCCATTGTATCAATATCTCTAGCATTACAATCTAGCTATTCTAGTCCTTTAGAGATTGTTAGAAATGCTGCCTTTAATTTAGTTTCGCTTCAAACTGGTAGTGGTTTTGCTATTAGTGATTATGATTTGTGGCCTGCTGCAGCACAGATGATGTTATTTATTTGTACATTTTTTGGTGGCTGTAGTGGTTCTACAACGGGCGGTGTAAAAATTATACGACTTATTATTTTGATTAAGAGTTCTATAATTTATCTGCGAAAATCAATTCATCCTGATATGGTTCAAGTAGTACGTATTAATGGCAAACCGATGCCTACTAAATGGATCCAGATGACACATCAATTTTTATTTTTATATTTAATGATTTATGTGGTATCTGTTTTTCTAATGACTTGTACTGGTCTTAATACATATGATTCTATGCAAGTGGTTACGGCCTTTCTTAGCAATGTAGGACTAGGGTTTGGTGGCTTTGGTCCTACTGACTCCTTTAGTGTTATGCCGGATACTGCTAAATGTATTGCTATTGTAGACATGTTACTAGGTCGTTTGGAGTTATTTACGATTTTAGTTATGCTTCACCCTCAGTTTTGGGAAGGGTATTTTATTAAAAAAGAGGTTCCTAAACGATATCGTATTCTATAGAAGGGCGGGAACTATATGGAAGTTATAAAACGTCCTCTAGGGCTTTATAAAGCAAATTGTTATGTGCTTATCAAAGAGGGAAAATCTATAATCATTGATCCGGGCTTTCATTGTAACCACATTATTGATATGGTTGCAGATTCTGAGCCCATAGCAGTTTTATTGACACATGGTCATTGTGATCATGTGTCAGCCTTGGATGAAGTGTGTATACATTATAATATTCCCGCTTATTTACATCCTTTAGATCAAGAGTTGTTACAGTTAATTCGACGGAGACCAAGTGTATATAAGAAAAAAATGTATACACACTGTAATGATTTAGTAGAGGGGCAATTAAATTTAGATCCTTTTGATATATTAGTTCATCATACACCTGGGCATAGTGCGGGATCGGTTTGTTTAGAAATTGAAGGTTATCTATTTACTGGTGATACCTTATTTAAGCAAAATGTGGGAAATACAGATAATTATAAAAGTGATCCAGCTGATTTGATTAAGAGTTTGAAATATCTTTTAACCTTGTCCAAGGATTTGATTGTTGAGCCAGGACATAGGGAATCTACCATATTAAAAAATGAGGAAGAATTTATTAAAAATATTGTAGTATAGTGTTGACAAAAGTCCTGATAACCGATATACTAAGCAAGTACTTTGGTTACGGCCCCGTGGTGTAGCGGTTAACATGTCGCCCTGTCACGGCGAAGATCGTCAGTTCAAATCTGATCGGGGTCGCCATTTATGCCTCGGTAGCTCAGTTGGTAGAGCAACGGACTGAAAATCCGTGTGTCGACAGTTCGATTCTGTCCTGAGGCACCATTTATATGCGGGAATAGCTCAGCGGTAGAGCACCGCCTTGCCAAGGCGGGGGTCGCGAGTTCGAATCTCGTTTCCCGCTCCAATTTTATATGGCGGCATAGCCAAGCGGTAAGGCAGAGGTCTGCAAAACCTTTATTCCCCAGTTCGATTCTGGGTGCCGCCTCCACAATCGTTACCCATGCCGGGGTGGCGGAACAGGCAGACGCAACGGACTTAAAATCCGTCGGTTGGAAACAACCGTACCGGTTCGATTCCGGTCCTCGGCACCAATTAAGACTAACTTTGGGTTAGTCTTTTTTTCTTATATACAATTAAAACGATTTGTGAAAATTATTACTATAAGTTACGTATAAATATATAAGAGATAGATAAATCTATGAATAAGAAACCTAAGTTATTAATTAGTGAATGCCTATTTGGTGTACCTTGTCGATATGATGGCAAAGATAATTATATAGAAACGATAGAGGCTCTAAAGGAATATTATGAATTAGTACCTGTATGTCCGGAAGTGTTAGGGGGACTTAGTACGCCTCGTGATCCTGCGGAGCGGCAGGGTGAACGTATATGTACTGTTAATGGAGCTGATGTTACCGATGAGTTTGTAAGAGGTGCTCAATTAACAGTTGATATTGCACTAAAATATGGTTGCAAGCAAGCTTTGATGAAGGCGAAAAGTCCTAGCTGTGGATATAAGCGCATTTATGATGGAACTTTTACTAGAACAATGAAAAATGGCCATGGATGTACTGTAGAGGCTCTACTTGAAAAGAATATAACAATTTATACTGAAAATGATATAGAGCTTTTACTTGCAGAAAAAAAGAGATGAGTTTAACTCATCTCTTTTTGATTATATCAAGTTATTTTACTGGTAAAATAACTCAATATAATAGAAAAATAATGGCTACAATATTAATTAAAGACTACTTGTTTGCATTAACAGGATCATTTGCTAATGGTTGTTCACCAAGTAATGTAGTTAAGTTATGTAGATTAAATCGATATTGAGCATTACTAAAATCTCGTGTTGCATCATATCGTTGACTTGGAGCATGCATGAGACCAACTAATGTATCGTATAGCAAATCATTAGTAAAGAATTGATGCTCGTGTTTTGCAAGTACCTCAGCAGTCTGTGGATAGGTTGAGCGATATTGTGGAGATAGGTATACCCAGAATGGAATATGTGTCATAACAAAATCAAATGTATCAGGGTTATGCGATTTGTCTAAACTTTCACCGTGATCGGAGAAATACACCATGGCTTGTAAGTTTAATTTGTCTTTGCCATAATTGTAAATTTGTTGTAATAACCAGTCTGTGTATAATTGGCTGTTAGCATATGCTTCTTGACCATCAGGATACGGACCTTGTTTCCACTTGCTAAATTCATGAGGGTAACGGTCATTGTAATAAATATGACTACCCATAATATGTATAACGATAAAGTTGTTTTTGGTAGGATCTACAGTTTCTAATAATGGCAATAGAGCTTCATCATATCGATCTGAGAATGCATAAGATTCATGGGCCCATTTTGTTGTGTCTGCAGTCTTAGCCATTAATGAAATAGCTGTATCATATTCACCGAATACACCTTGATTGCTAAACCAAGAAGTCGTGTATCCCGCTTTTTTAGCAATATCTAAGATATTGGCTGAATCAAGAAATGGTTTATCATCATATTGATTTCGTTCAGATAGTGCACGCTCCAAGGTTGGTACTGTTTGTACGTAGGATGAATAGGCATTATCAAAGAAGACAAAGTCTTTATTGTCCGAACGCATATTGCCTTGCCATGGAGTATCGTCATATGGGAAGTTTGGATTATATACTTTCATATAATCTCGAGAACTAGATTCTCCAATGACTAGAATAATAGTACCAGGTGTTTTGTTCACCGCTGTTTCCTTTGTGTCTAAATTAAAGGAATCAAATACTAAGTGGTGATTATCATTATATTGTTGCATTTGTTTTACATAATCGCCTGCAGCAATCCAGTTCGCCACAATACAGGTTTGTGGGAACAAGAAGAATGGTACATATACTAAAAAAGCTACAAGGGATGCGATAAGCATAGCTGAGCGCATAGGGCGTGTAGTATTTAAGTTTACTACTGCTTTCATCCCTAAGGTAGACCAGTACAATAAATAAGTCCATAAGATAAGACCAATACTTATTGCTATAAGACCAGGTATTCCAGCTGCATTCTTTAAAAAACCAAATGCTTCTTCTGGATTGGTCATATATACGGCTAGCAGACTGGCTGGCGTTAAGCAATGCCAAGTAGTCATGTAATAGCCAATTTGTAAGAATGGTATTAAGCTCAAGATCATGGAAATGATAGCCATGATTAAGGATGTTGTTTTATGGAAGCGATTTGTTTGGTTCAGTAAAAACTGAATGCCTGATAATCCCATGAAAATTAATAAGCCAAATAAAAAATCATTAGCAAATTCATAGAAGTATAATGGCTTCACATAGGACCAATGGAATAAAAGAGGAAAGGTAAGTGCCCATAAGATTCCGACTAGGCCATACCCTAAAAAAGGCCTGTGGAAAACGGTACACCCCATAAAATATTGAAATAAAAAGGTACCTACAATTGTTGGTACAGCTAAAATCGTAATATCCTCTACATCAAGCCCTAAGGTTATGGGCTCATAAATTAAAAATAAGATGATATATAAAACAATACCTATAATACCAAAGCGAAAAATTGGATTTCGCCCAATTTGCCTCACACTCGATGACATAATAAATCCTCTCTAAAAGGAATACACAATAACGTATCTTTTTTTAATATAAAATAATTACAATAATAAAGATAGCAGATGAGTGTAAAAAAAACAATTATTTGAAAGTACTACTATAAATGCTTTATAATTATATAGTTAAAAACATTTTTTCTGAGGATTGGGTTTTATGGGAGATTATAACTACAAGTTGGACGTTTTTGAAGGTCCCCTTGATCTGCTCTTGCATCTCATTGAAAAACATAAAATAGAAATTACCGATATTCCTATCGTTGAAATAACGAGTCAATACTTGGCATATCTAGACAATTGGAACCATTTTGATATTCATTATAGTAGTGAATTTCTTGTTATGGCATCTACCTTATTACAGATTAAATCACGCATGTTATTACCTAAGGCTGAACCTGAGCCTGATGAAGCAGAGGATCCACGTGACGAGTTGGTAGCAAAATTAGTAGAATTTAAGAAAATTAAGGATATTACATCTCTATTAATGGAGCGTACCGCTGTATCTGCGAATATATTTAGTCGTCCTGAAGAAACGAGTGTGCTTGGATTAGATAGTGTATATAATTTGGAACTTTCACAGTTATATCAAATTTTTTATCAAACTATAAAACGGGCTAAAGAGTTACCAGAAGAAGAGACAATTCGTGAGGTAAAGGTTGAAAAGGATACGTATAGTTTAGAGGACATGATTATATCCTTGTCTAGTCGTATACATCGTGGCGAATGTCTATATTTTAGGGAGTTATTAGTAGCAATTGATACGAAAAGTGGTATGGTAACTATCTTTATGGCTGTTTTAGAATTATTAAAACAACAAGTTATTGAAATGCGCTATGAAGATGATGATATTATATTCACTGCTACCTTAGAGAGGGCCGTGTAGAAAGGGGGCCATATGAGCTTACCAACGATGCATTTAGAAGCCGTTTTGTTTTCATCGGCAAAGCCTATATCGATAGATATGTTAGCAGAAGTGTTTGGGCTTTCCACAGAGGCGACACAAAAATATATAGAAGAATTACAACGAGAACTAGAAGAACAGAATCGAGGTATTCGAATACGTATATCTGGAGCTGGTGTTGAATTAGTAAGCGCTGTTGAATGTGCTGATTATGTTGGGCATATTCGTAAAAGAGAAGATAAATTATCTAATGCGGCTATGGAAACATTAGCTGTTATCGCCTATAAGCAGCCTATTACAAAGGCTGAAATCGAAGAGGTGCGCGGTGTAAATAGCGATAAAATTATAAAACAATTATTAACTCGATCTCTTATAGCTGAATTAGGTCATAAGGATACTGTAGGTAGACCGATTCTATATGGCACGACTGATGAATTTTTGAGAAGTGCTGGTGTAGAATCGATAGAAGCCTTACATCAAGAAGTTTCGGAAACAGAAGGATAGCATGGAACGATTACAAAAATATATTGCCAGTTGTGGTATTGCATCACGGCGTAAGGCAGAAGAACTAATTACAGAAGGTAAAGTACAGGTCAATGGTCGCAAGGTAACCGAATTAGGGGTCAAAATTAATCCACAAAAAGATAAGGTTAAGGTTAATGGCCAATTATTGGCTCAAGAGAAACCAGTATATTATTTGTTAAATAAACCAAAGGGTGTCATTACATCTGTGTCTGACCCTCAAGGTCGAGAAACGGTTTTAGATTATATAAAAAATGAAACGAAAAGAATTTACCCTATTGGTCGTCTCGATTTATATACAGAAGGTTTGTTACTGCTTACGAATGATGGAGAGTTGGCACAAAATCTAACACATCCATCTAAAGGCATTGAAAAGACTTATGAAGTTCGTATCAAAGGTCGTGTTCGCGATGATGATTTACAAATTATTGCAAATGGTGTAGAGCTTGAAGATGGTATAACTGCACCTGCAACAATTGTAGATTTAGGTTTTGATGATCATAATGGTGTACATGAAGTAGAAATTACAATTCATGAAGGTCGTAATCGTCAAGTTCGTCGTATGTTTGAACACTTTGGCTATCGTATTCATAATTTAAAACGTATTGCGTATGCTGGTCTTACTTTAGGTGGTGTGAAACGAGGCGCTTCTCGTCAACTAACAATTCGTGAAGTAAAAGCGCTAAAAGCATTGGGGACAGATAAGGCATGAAGCAAATCATAGTCATTGGCGGTGGTGCGGCAGGTCTAATGGCAGCTGTTATAGCAGGCCGTGAAGGAGCACGCGTCATCTTATTGGAAAAAATGAATATGGTTGGCAAGAAAATGGGCATTACCGGTAAAGGTCGCTGTAATATTACGAATAGTGCAGATATGACCGAATTTATAAAAAATACGCCTGGTAATGGTAAGTTCTTGTACGGTGCTTATGAACGCTTTAGTAATGAAGATCTTCTGGACCTTTTGCATAGCTGGGGGTTAAAAACTAAAGTAGAACGTGGGGGACGAGTGTTTCCTGAATCCGATTCTGCATTAGAAGTTCGCAATATCTTTATGAAAATCCTAAAAAAGTATAATGTTCAAGTTCATTTAAATGAACCTGTTACATCGATTACTGTACAGGAAAATCGTGTAGTTGGTGTTACAACGGATAAGGAACAATATGCTTGTGATGCTGCTATTATTTGTACTGGTGGTGCATCTTATCCATTGACAGGCTCTACTGGTGATGGTTACGTTTTAGCCGAAAAAGTGGGACATACTATTACTGATATTCGTCCATCCTTGGTTCCTATCGTTACAAACGAAACGTGGGTAAAGGAAATTATGGGGCTTAGTCTTCGTAATGTTGAGGTTTCCGTAATTTCTAAAAGTAAGGTACAAGCAAAACAATTTGGGGAAATGATGTTTACTCATTTTGGTCTTACGGGGCCTACAATTTTATCATTAAGTCACACGGTAGGTAAGTTGCTTCGTAAGAAAAATCCTCAAGTTACCATTGAAATTAATCTTAAACCTGCTTTAACTGCAGAAGTATTGGATAAGCGCTTGCAAAAGGATTTTGATTTATACTCTAAAAAACAATTGTCTAATGGGATGAAGGATTTACTACCTGTTAATCTTATTCCCATTGTTATAAAGCTTGCTGAGTTAAATCCGGCTAAACCAATTAATCAAATTACAAAGGAAGAGCGTTTGCGCTTATGCCATGTATTGCAACATATGACAGTAACTGTTAAGGAATTACGACCTGTAGCGGAAGCTATTGTTACAGCAGGTGGTATTTCATTAAAAGAATTTAATCCTAAAACTATGGAGTCTAAATTGATTGGTGGTTTATATGGTGCTGGTGAAGTACTAGACATAGATGCTTTTACAGGAGGCTATAATTTACAAGCTGCCTTTTCCACAGGCTATGTGGCGGCTATGCATGCCGTACACGGTGATAAAGAATAGAGGTTATTATGAACACTAAAAAAATTGCCATTGCTATTGATGGTCCTGCTGGGGCTGGTAAAAGTAGCATTTCTAAAGTAGTGGCCAATGAATTAGGGTATTTATATATCGATACAGGTTCCATGTATCGCGGTGTTACATGGGCAGTTCTTGATAGTCAAATCGATGTTAAGGATCAAGCTGCTGTAGAAGCTTTATTACCTTCTTTAAATTTGACTTTAGAGCCTACTGCAACAGCATGCAAGGTCTATATTAAAGGGAAAGATGTTACATCATTAATTCGCCAGCAGCAAATTAATGATAATGTATCGACTATAGCTTCTTATAAAGGGGTTCGACAATATTTGGTAGAACGCCAACAAGAGATGGCCGCCGTTGGGGGAGTTATATTAGATGGACGTGATATCGGTTCTGTCGTATTACCTAATGCAGAGCTAAAAATTTATTTAACCGCTTCTGTAGATGCGCGTGCAAAACGTAGATGGTTAGAAGTACAAGGTACATCAAACGAGCAAACACTAGATGAAATTAAAAAGAATGTTGTTAGTCGTGATGAAATGGATAAAAATCGTGAAGAGTCTCCACTTGTATGCGTTGAAGATGCAGTAGTTGTAGACTCTAGTAATATGAATTTCGATGAAACTGTGGCATATATATTGAATTTAGTACAGGAGACAATCAATCATGAATAAATTTTCTACCTGGTTATGGCGTACCGCTTTTTGGCTTCGCTATAAGGTAGGGTATGGGTTGAAAGTATATGGTCGCGATAATTTTCCAATGGAAGGGCCTGTTATCGTGGTGCCTAATCATTTAAGTAATAACGATCCCCCTATCTGCGGCTATGCTTTGCCTAGACATGTACACTTTATGGCTAAACAAGAATTATTTGTGAATCCCATTTCACGTTTTTTTTGTACATGGCTTGGTGCATTTCCGTTAAATCGCGGTGCTATTGATAAAGTTGCTATTCGTCATGCCATGGGACTACTTAAAGACAATAAGGTTTTAGGCATATTTGCAGAAGGAAACCGTCAAAAAAGTGGTAAACTTGGTAGATTCCATGATGGTGCAGCATCAATTGCTCTTAGAACAGGTGTTAGCATAGTGCCTGTTGCTATCATTGGCTCTCACAATATGGAACGTAATAAAGTGGCTTGTATTATTGGTAAACCAATCCCAGTTGAAAAAGCTAAAGCGACTCCAGAAGCAATTCAAAAAGTAAATGATAGTGTTAAAAGTGAAATCCAACGAATGATAGATTCTTATCATAACAATTGTATAGAGGAGACTTTATGGAAATAATTTTGGCTGAAAACCATGGTTTTTGCTATGGTGTAAAACGGGCTGTCGAAATGGCAAATGAAGCTGCAAATAGCGATGGTAAAAGCTATACATTAGGACCTATTATTCACAATCCTCAAGTTGTAGGTCGTCTTGAAGATAAAGGGGTAAGCCCTGTTCAAGAAGTGTCTGATATCGCTGAAGGCACAATGATTATTCGCTCTCATGGTGTAGGACCTGCTATTTATGAAGAGGCAGAAGAAAAAGGATTACATGTTGTGGATGCCACATGTCCACATGTAAAAAAGGCACAGCAAGATGCAAAGTCTGTTATAGATGAAGGTATGACTTTGGTGATTTTGGGAGAAAAAAACCATCCTGAGGTCAAAAGCATTAATTTATGGGCAAATAACGAAGGAATAATCATCGAAGATGAAGAATCCGCTCAAAAACTACAAGTTGTGGAAAAAATGGGCGTTGTTGTACAAACAACCTTTTCACAATTCAAATTTAACAGTATAATAGACATATTAGAGAAAAAATCTAAGAATCTTAAGGTTTTCAAAACGATATGCAATGCAACGCAAGAACGACAGAATTCTGCCGTTGATTTAGCACGTAATGTAGATCTTATGATAGTGATAGGCGGTAAAAACAGCGGCAACACAAACCGATTGGCAGAGGTTTGTCGTGACGTTGGATGTACAACGTATCACATTGAAACTTCTACTGAATTACAACTGGAATGGTTTAACCGAGTACAGACGGTAGGAGTAACAGCAGGAGCATCGACTCCCGACTGGATTATTAAGGAGGTCATTGAGACAATGAAAGATTTTGCAGAATTATTAGCAGCCGAAGGTCAAGAAGAATTTAAGAAAGGGAACGTTGTAGAAGGTACAGTAGTTCAAGTCGAAGATGAACGAGCTTATGTATCTTTTGGCTACAAAACTGAAGCCATTTTGAACAGAACTGAAATTTCTTATCCAGCACCAGAATCTGCCAAAGATGTGTTAAAAAATGGTGATGAAATTAAAGCAGTTATCATGAATCACATCAAAGAAGATAATCCTATTTATCTTTCCATGACTCGCTTGGCTAAAGATGAAGATTGGCAATATGTTATCGAAGCACAAGAAAAAGATGAAGCTATCGTATGTAAAGGTATTGATGCTATCCCAGCAGGTTTAGTAGTAACAGTTAAATCTCTTCGTGGTTTCATTCCATTGTCCCAAGGTGATGTTCATTTCGTGAAATCCTTGGACAACTTGGTTGGTACAGAATTTGAAGCTAAAGTACTTGAAATCGATGAAAAGAAAAACCGTTTGGTTCTTTCTCGTCGTGCAGTATTGGAAGTGGAACGTCAAGCTAAATTAGCTGAAGCATTGAAAAATATCAACGTTGGCGAAAACTATAAAGGTATCGTTCGTAAAATTATGCCTTATGGTGCATTCGTAGATATCGGCGGTATTGAAGGTTTACTTCACATTTCCGATATTTCTTGGCAAAAAATCAAAAAAGTGGAAGATGTTCTTTCCGTTGGCCAAGAAATCGAAGTTAAATTACAATCTTTCGACGCTGAAAGCAATAAATTATCCTTGTCCTTAAAAGCTTTATCTAAGAGCCCATGGGACGTTGCTGAAGAAACATTGCATGTTGGCGATGTTATTAAAGGCAAAGTTGTTCGTTTAGTAGCTTACGGTGCATTCGTAGCTGTTAATGACGACATCCAAGGTTTACTTCACATTTCTCAAATTACAAAACAACGTAATGCGAAAGTTGAAGATTACTTGAATCGTGGTCAAGAAGTTGAAGTTAAAATCATTTCTCTTAACAAAGATGAAAAGAAATTGGGTTTGGCTTTGACTGAATTGATGGAATCAAAAGAAACTGCAGAAGACGCTGAATAATTCATTGTCTAATATAAGGCTAGCCAAGGTTTCCTTGGTTAGCCTTTTTGCGTACTTTACTTAGTATATGATAAAATATAGTAATGTATTAGATTAGATAATGAGGTGAAACTATGGCAAAACCATTAGTGGCTGTTGTAGGCCGTCCAAACGTAGGTAAATCTACACTTTTTAATGCCATTGTTAATAAACGTATCTCTATCGTTGAAGATATTCCTGGTGTGACAAGGGACCGTATTTACTTCGATGCAGAGTGGTTAAATCGTGAGTTTACAATGATCGATACTGGTGGTATCGAGTTCATTACTGACAATAGTCATGTTATTCCTAAGATGATGCGACTACAAGCGGAATTAGCAATTGAAGAAGCAGATGTAATTCTATTTGTCGTTGATGGTAAACAAGGTATTGTACCTGCTGATGAAGAGGTCGCAAATATTCTTAGAGCTAGTGGAAAACCTGTTGTACTCGTAGTTAATAAGATTGATAGTGTAAATCAAGAACCGAATATTTATGAATTTTACAATCTTGGTTTGGGGGACCCCATTGGTATTTCCGCTAAAAATCTTATGAATTTAGGTGATCTATTGGATGATACTGTAAAACATTTTCCTCCAGTAGGTACTAATGTAGATGATGAAGATACTATTCATGTTGCTATTATAGGTCGTCCAAATGTGGGTAAATCTTCTTTGACTAACGCATTGTTAGGACAAGATCGTGTAATTGTATCTGATGTAGCAGGTACTACTCGAGACTCTATTGATACGTATTGGACTCATGAGAATCAAAAGTTTGTACTTATTGATACAGCAGGTATGCGTCGTAAGTCTAAAATCGAAGAAGCCGTTGAACGATATAGTATTGTTCGTTCTTTGCGATCAGTAGATCGTGCTGATATTGTAGTCCTTGTACTAGATGCTCAAGATGGTGTTACAGAACAAGATAAAAAAATTGCAGGTTACGCTTACGAAGCTGGCAAGGGTGTAGTGATTGTTGTAAATAAATGGGATCTTGTTGAAAAAGATGACAAAACAACATTGCGTTTTACTGAAGATATTTATGATGAATTAGGTTTCTTGCAGTTTGCACCTATCCTGTTTGCTTCTGCTTTAACTAAGCAACGTATTCATCGTTTAGCTGATATGTTGAAGTTCGTATCTGAACAACAATACCGTCGTGTATCTACAGGGACGTTAAATCAATTATTACAAGATGCACAAACCGTAAATCCTGTGCCGTCTCGCAATGGTAGAATTCCAAAAATCTATTATATGACGCAAGCTAGTGTTAAACCGCCTACATTCATTTTATTTGTAAATGAACCAGAGCTAATTCACTTCTCTTATATGCGTTTCTTAGAGAATCGATTGCGTGAATCCTTTGGTTTTGAAGGAACACCGATTCGTTTAGTATTACGTGGCAAGAAACGGGATGATGAAGACTAATGGATATTATGATTATTGTATATGCTGTATTATCATATCTTATCGGTTCGATTCCTAGTGGATTAATTATAGGTAAGTTTTTCTTTAATACAGATGTACGGCAATATGGCTCTAAAAATATTGGCGCTACTAATACATATCGTGTTATAGGTCTTAAAGCAGCCTTACCTGTATTTCTATGTGATGCTTTAAAAGGGGCAGTAGGAGTAGTGCTACTCTCACCCTATGGGCCTATGTTTATGATCTTAGGTGGTATTCTTGGAATGATGGGGCATAACTGGTCTGTTTTTCTGGGCTTTAAAGGTGGTCGTGGCGTTGCTACGGGTTTAGGTGTACTTATTGCTCTTTCACCAATAGTAGCATTGATTTGCTTTTTGGTATGGGGTGTTATCGTATACTTCACTAAACTTGTATCTTTAGGCTCTATCATTGCCGCTGCATTAGTACCAGTACTGATGTATTTCACTGGAGAATCCTTCTGGTTTGTTGGCTTTGGCGGATTAGCAGCTTTGTTTGTCATTGTACGTCACTGGGATAATATTAAGCGTCTACTTGCTGGAAATGAGTTAAAAGTAGAGCGCATTAAAAAGGATTAAAGAATGAATGTTGTTGTTATCGGCTCTGGTAGTTGGGGGACGGCCCTTGCTATTAAATCCGTTTTAGCTGGAAATACTACAACTATATATTGTCGTCGTCCAGAATTTGCAGATAAACTTGCAAAAGACTTAGAGAATAAAGACTATTTACCAGGTGTAAAACTTCCAGAAGAATTACAATATAGTTCTGATTTAGAGGCCTGTATTAGTAATGCCGAAGTGGTATTAATGGTTACTCCTTCTGTACATGTACGTACCAGTTTAGAGGCTATTAAACCGTATGCTCATAAAAATCAAGCCTATATTCTATGTTCAAAAGGTGTAGAACGAACCAGTGGCAAACTTTTGACGACTGTGATGAAAGAGGTTCTTGCTACCATAGGGTGTAATTTAGCGGTTTTGTCTGGACCTAATCATGCAGAAGAGGTTGGTCGCAACTTACCTGCTGCATCTGTGCTGAGTACTGAAAGCCTAGAGGTAGCTACAACATTGCAAAAGGCATTATGTAGTCAAAATTTTAGAATTTATGCAAATACTGATATGATTGGTGTTGAACTAGCAGGAGCCACGAAAAACATCATTGCCCTTGCAGCTGGTATTGCAGATGGTTTAGCTTTAGGGGATAATTGTAAGGCTTTACTATTAACACGTGGTCTTCATGAGATGACTCGCTTTGGGGTGGCCTTAGGGGCCCAAAAAGAAACCTATGCTGGTCTTGCTGGTATGGGGGATTTGATTGCTACTTGTATGAGCCCACATGGTCGTAACCGTGCGGCTGGTCAAAAACTAGCCGAGGGTAAGACTATGGATTTTATTGTTAATCATACTAATATGGTTGTAGAAGGATTTTTCGCAACAGAAATTATTTATACAATGGCTTGTAAACATCAAATTGAAATGCCTATAACGAAGGCTTTATATGAGGTTTTATACGAAAAAAAATCTCCATCCATAGCATTAGCTGAGTTGATGGGGCGTGATATTAAAATTGAAGTATCATAAATAAAAGATACTTTTAATTTGGTTATTTATATACTATAATTAATGAGTATAATCTTGTGAGGGTTGTATGCGAATTATTGGCGGAACTGCTAAGGGACATGCTATAAAAGCACCTAAAGGATTAGATACTAGACCTACACTTGATCGTGTTCGTGAAAGTGTATTTAATGTATTAGCAAATAGAGGTATATTTGGTTCTGATATACTAGATATATTTTCTGGCACTGGTGCAGTAGCAATTGAAGCCTTAAGTCGTGGTGCAGCACATGCAGTAGCAGTGGACTTTAAAACGGGAAAACTAATTTTAGAGAATGCTAAACATTGTCGTGTGGATGATCGGTTAGAAATTATTCCGAGGAAACTTTCACAATTAAAAAATTATATAGTAGGGCGACAGTTCGATTATATATTTTCTGACCCGCCATATGAAAATGGATTTATACAAGATACTATAGATTTGGTTGTGAACTATGATTTGTTAAAACCTGAAGGTGTTTTATTATTAGAACATCATAAGGATGAGGTTTTTACCTTACCAGAATCATGGGAATGTATAAAAGAACAGAAATTTGGTTATACGTTGGTTTCCTATTTTGTAAAGACAGCTGAAAGGAGCTAAACCTGTGCGTATAGGTGTATGTCCGGGTAGTTTTGACCCAGTTACTAATGGACATGTTGATATTTTTGAACGGGGCAGCCGATTGGTTGATAAATTAATCATTGCTGTCAGCTCAAATCCGAATAAAAATTCCTTATTTTCTATGGAAGAACGGGTTGAGATGATTCGAAATTCTGTCAAACATATTCCTAATGTTGAAATTGATTGTACAGGTGGCTTACTCAATGAGTATGTTAAATCCAAGAATGCTACTATTATTATTCGAGGATTACGTGCATTGAGCGACTTTGAATATGAATTTCAGCGCGCATTATTTGCAAAATATTTGGATGATGACATTGAAACAGTATTTATTATGACAAATAACAAATACTCTTTTGTCAGCTCCACGGGTATTCGTGAACTAGCTAAATTTGGTGGTAAGCTAGATGGTCTTGTTCCGGATGATGTTAAGGAAAAACTTGAAGAACGCTTTAATACGGTCCATAATAAATAGGGGTGAATTGTATGAAAACAGAAAAATTATTAGAAGATTTAGAGGTTCTTATTGAATCTAGCAGCCGTATTCCTATGACTACAAAACGTATGGTTGAGGAAGACGAAATTATGCGTATTATTGATTCTATTCAGGAATCCTTACCTTTGGAACTTGAAGAATCTCGTCGTATTGTAGCAGATAAAGATAAAGTGTTAGCTGATGCTCAACGTCAGGCTGAAACTTTGATCGATCAAGCTAAAGACTACATTGCTAAATTGACAGCTGAAAGTGAACTTGTAAAACAAGCTCAAGAACAAGCGAATCAAATTATTAATGCAGCAAATCAATCCTCTGATGAGTTGAAAGCTAGTTCTATTCAATATGCTGGTGATGTTCTTAAATATGTTGAAAACAACTTGGAAAAAACATTGGAAAGTTTGCGTCAAAATCGTGAAAGTTTGAAACAAACTGAACAACGTACAGAAGAAAACCAATAGTTTAAACAAAGGCTAGATATCATATTATATCTAGCCTCTTTTTTTATATTTTAAATTCCATAGAAAATTTAAGATAAGTAATATCAATTTTCAGATAAATATGTAAAAAATAATGTGAGCGAAATAATAAACCAAAAATAAAAGCGAAGGGAT
Source organism: Veillonella sp. (assembly GCF_032470285.1). Taxonomy (GTDB): domain Bacteria; phylum Bacillota; class Negativicutes; order Veillonellales; family Veillonellaceae; genus Veillonella. The sequence goes on from NZ_JAWEKP010000001.1 coordinate 251,474, forward strand.
ACCTTCGCTTTTTATCATTCATTATAGTTTTCTGGCTTTTTAGGCTCCACAATCATAGTTTGATGGGTATTAAAAATAACAAATCCCAAAGGAGATCCAGGTGGCTTTTTGATATTTTTAATGTATGTATAATCTACTGGGACCTTACTAGTATCACGAGCTTTACTGAAGTAGGCTGCATATTGAGCTACTTTAGATAGAATCATATCGTCTGGCTCAACATTGAGTCTTAAAATAAGGTGCGAACCTTGGATATCCTGTGTATGGAACCAAATGTCAGTTGGCTTTGCAAATCGGTGTGTTAAATATTCGTTTTGTTGATTGTTACGACCGATGAATATTTCACCTTCATCAATTGTTAAGTGAATGTAGTTAGATTTGCCAAGCTTGTAAGATAGTGGTTTTTTTGATTTTTTTATGATACCTGCATCCATGCATTCTTTGCGTATTTCTTCTAAGCTTTCACGAGTTGTGGCTAAAGAGATGCTGTACAGAATAGATTGTAAGTATGCTAGTTTTGTAGTACTAGCATTGAGTTGGAACTCGCCACTAACCATACGATTTTTTAGTTTTGTATAAAGCTTATAATACCATTGTGCATTTTCCACAATCGTTAAGTTTGGCTTTAAAGGAATCGTTAACATTTCATTTTCTTCAGAGAGCAGATTTTGTAATTCAATAGAAGGCTCATATTGCACTTGAAGGTGTGCATTTATCATTAGAAGATCACCATATAATTTATAGGTTTCCATTTTCTTAGTATCTTCTAATTCATCTTTAATCTTTTGATGGCGACCTTCTTCCTTTTTGATGGCTGCTGTTAAGATTTTTTCTAACTCTTTATCAGCTGTATGAATTGCTTTTGTATTATGAATGGATTCCTCTAAGGCTTCAGAAATAGTGTTGTATTCTTTTAATACCTTATAGTTATGTAATAAAATACTTGCGTAAGCTTTTTTATTGTTATCGTTGACTAAAGTAAACAAACCTTTGCTATTTTCGAGTTTTACCTTGAGGTTGTACAAGGCTTTAGCAAGTGTATCTAGTTGAGAAGTATCTAAATCAGTTATGATTTCCTCACCACTTAATTTGGAAATATATAAAAGTTCATCCAATAAAGGTTTACCAAAACCATTAAAGATAGCTCGAATAGATTGCTGCACAGAGCCATTACCAAAGGAAGTAAGTAGATTTTTTATTTCATTATTATCAAAGTCCATTAAACTTACGCGATTAGCATTAGGTGGTAAATCATACTGTAATTTTGGACTAATAATACGTTCACGGTTCATGAGAGGGGAAACGTGAATTAAGGACTCTAAAATAATACCGTCTTGTACGAAGATACAGTTGGAATATTTGCCCATTAATTCAATATAAATATATGTACTCGTAATAGAACCATCCATTTCTAGTTTATCCGTTTGGATACACATGATACGGTCGCCGTTGATTTGTTCCACCTTTACGATGCGGCTACCTTCAATATGCTTTCGTAAGAACATGCAAAGTGAGCTTGGTTCTTTTGGTAGATCTTGAAGTGGTTGGCTAAGATACATTGCTGGTGTGGCACCTACGGTAATAATTAAGTTTTGGTCTTCGTTAAGTGCTCGAACTTTAAATAATAATGTAGTTTTATCTATTTGATATAGTTTTTGTATTTGACCTGTTTGTAGTCGCTCGTTTAATTCTTTAGCGAGTACAGACATGGTAAGTCCGTCTAAATTCATAGTACTCCTTTCAAATATATTTAGAAGTATAGTTTAGTATACCATAGTGTACATATAATTCTTAGTATTTAAACACGGATTGTGTAATTCGTGGTACAATAATAAAAACTACTAAGGAGGATGATTTATGAAAAGTATGACCGGTTTTGGTTCTGGCACAGCAACCAAAGATGGCATTACCTGTACGGTAGAAATTAAGTCCGTAAACGCTCGCTTCTTGGATCTGTTTATTCGTAGTCCAAAACAAATGAATCCTTTTGAAAGTACTATTCGTGGAATGATACAAGATCGTATTACTCGTGGTAAGGTTGAGGTATCAGTTTCTATTTTAGATACAGGGGAGCGACCTAAAACTTTTACTATTAATAGTGTATTGAGAAAACAAATACAAGAGTTGTTGGTACAAGAAGAATTCTATGATGATTCTAAAAAGGTACCTTTACAAGCTGTAAATTCGATTTCTACCGAATGGGTTCAACAACAAGATACACCAATTGGAGAAGATGTTCTATCAGATATTGTAAAAGAAGCAACGACTCAAGCATTAGATGCTTTAATAGCAATGCGAACTGCGGAAGGTCAACATATCAAGCAGGATTTATTAGATCGTATCGATACACTTGAAAAGATCATTACTAAAATTGACACTAATAAATCTGGTGCTGTAGAAGCATATCGCGAACACATAAAAACTAAAATTCAGGAATATTTAGTTTCTTTAGAAGCGAGTATTAGTGAGGATCGTTTTATACAAGAGATTGCTCTATTAGCTGATAAGACGGATATTACGGAAGAGATTGTCCGATTTACCTCTCATGTGGTACAATTAAAAAATACACTTGCAGATACAAACTCAATCGGTCGTAAGGTCGATTTTATTTTGCAAGAAATGAATCGTGAGGTAAATACAATCGGCTCCAAAGCAATGGATTCGATTATTACTGAGCTTGTGGTTCAACTTAAATGTGAGTTAGAGAAAATTAGAGAACAAGTACAGAATGTAGAGTAATAGGAGGTCTATGAATGAGTATTCAATTACTGAATATAGGCTTTGGTAATATGGTATCTGCTAACCGTGTTATGGCTATTATTAGTCCTGAATCCGCCCCTATAAAGCGGATGGTTCAAGATGCTAGAGACAAGGGATTGCTCATTGATGCCACATATGGTCGTAAGACACGTGCTGTATTAGTTATGGATAGTGGTCAAATTGTATTATCTGCAATTCAACCTGAAACCGTAGCACATCGACTTGTGCAACATGATGTGGATGTTGATACAGTGGAATCATAGGAGTGCATATGTCAGACAGAGGATTATTAATCGTTATATCCGGGCCATCTGGCGCAGGTAAGGGTACGATTTGTGCGAATATTCGTAAAGAAATGCCTAATTTAGTTTATTCCGTTTCTATGACAACCCGTGCTCCACGTGTGGGTGAAAAGGAAGGAATTAACTATTTCTTCCGCTCTAAAGAGGAATTTGAGTCTTTACTTAGTGAAGACGCATTCTTAGAATATGCTAAGGTATATGATAATTACTATGGTACTCCAAAACAACATGTAATGGATTTATTAGATGATGGAAAAAGTGTACTATTAGAAATCGATATTCAAGGCGCTATGCAGGTTAAGGAACGTTTTAGCGATGCTGTATTTATTTACATTGTACCGCCTTCACTATCTGAGTTATCTGAACGTTTACATAATCGTGGCACAGATGCTAAAGAAGTCATTGATAAACGATTGTCATTGGCTTGTTCAGAATTGGCCTTAGCTCATCGTTATGACTATATCGTCGTAAATGATGATTTAGCAGAGGCTTCTGAAAAGGTTGCCTCTATCTTGCGAGCTGAGTCTTGTAAGATTAGTCGTAATAAAGAGCAAATTCAATATATTTATAAACAATATCAAGAGTCTAAGGAGAAGTGATAGTATGATGGTAAAACCTCCATTAAAAAAATTGGAAAGCCAAGTAGATAGCAAATATACATTGGTGACTTTAGCGGCTAAACGCGCTCGCGAATTAACAGATGGCGAACCTTGCTTAGCAGAATCTACACATGCGACTGACAAGCCTGTATCTTTGGCATTTTATGAAATTGCTGAAGGTGAAGTGACATATAAACGCACTAAAGAAGGCATTAAATAAAAAATCAATTCCTTGTATCATTGATACAAGGAATTTTTAAAAGGAGAAGAACATGCGCGGAAAACATATCATTGTCGCAGTATCTGCAGGTATTGCAGCGTATAAGGCAATTGAAGTGGTAAGCAGACTTCGTAAAAAAGGGGCTGAAGTAAAGGTTGTAATGACACAAAATGCAACGTATATTGCGTCACCTTTAACATTTGGCGAAATCAGTGGACATCCTGTAGCTCTAGACATGTTTGAACAAGTTCATCAGTGGGATGTAGAACATATTGCACTGGCCACTTGGGCAGATGCATATGTAGTTGTGCCTGCAACAGCAAATGTGATCGGAAAAATTTATGCAGGCATTGCTGATGATATGTTAACTACAACAATTATGGCTACCACAGCACCTAAGTATCTTTGTCCTGCTATGAATACAGAAATGTATAATAATCCTATTACTCAACGCAATTTAGAAGGATTACGTTCTTTGGGGTACCATATTATGGACCCTGCAGAAGGCTGGTTAGCTTGTGGTATTACTGGTGTAGGACGTTTACCGGAGCCCGAAGCAATTGTGGATTGGCTAGAAGCTAAAATGTGCAGCACCAATGAGCTTGAAGGTACTACTATACTTGTTACAGCTGGCGGAACACAGGAGAGTATTGATCCTGTTCGGTATATTGGAAATCGTTCTAGCGGTAAGATGGGATATGCCATTGCAGAACAGGCTGCACACATGGGGGCTAAGGTGATATTAGTAAGTGCTCCCACATCCTTGCCTATACCAAGTGGCGTAGACTTTATTTCTGTAGATTCTGCGGTATCTATGCAGGAGGCTGTTGAAGCTCGTTATAATGATGTTAATGTAGTTATTATGGCTGCCGCTGTTTCTGACTTTAGAGTCCTTCATAAAGCAGAGCAAAAAATAAAAAAAATGGAGTCTATGACCATAGAACTTGTAAAAAATCCAGATATTCTACAAGGGTTGGGCTCTAAAAAAAGTCATCAAATTCTTGTTGGTTTTGCGGCAGAAACAGAACATGTAATCAAGTATGGTCAGGATAAAGTGGCTAAAAAAAATCTAGATATGCTTGTGGCCAATGATGTAAGCAAATCGAATGCAGGTTTTAATGTAGATACGAATGAAGGCTATTTTTTATATCCTGATAAAGAGCCTAAAGAAATGCCTAATATGAAAAAATCTGACCTTGCTCGACATATCCTTAGAGAAGTTATTGACTTAGTAGCAAACAAACATAGCTAACATAAATTAATTCTTGTGTGTGTTCTTTTAAGAAGGGTGTGTTTTTGTTATATGTTTGCTATACAAAAAGCGTATTTAGAGGGCTCCTTAGGAAAGGGAAAATGGAGTAATAATATTATCGCCGGATTGGTCGTAGGGGTTGTGGCTCTGCCTCTAGCAATGGCCTTTGCTATTGCTAGTGGAGTTACACCGCAAGCGGGCATTTATACGGCAATCATTGCAGGTATATTTGTATCCTTGTTTGGTGGCTCCCCTGTTCAGATTGCGGGCCCTACAGGGGCATTTATCGTTCTATTGAGCAGTATCGTTGTCAATTATGGCTTTGAAGGTTTACAAATTGCGACCATGATGGCAGGGATTATTCTGGTTTTAATGAGCGTTGCAAAGTTAGGGACAGTCATTCGGTTTATACCGACACCTGTTATTATGGGTTTTACAGCAGGTATTGGTGTTACGATCTGGGTAGGGCAATGGCCATATTTCTTTGGATTTCCACCGTTGCCTTATATGGCTCATTTCCATGAAAAATTATGGGCTATGATTCAGTCCTTACCATACTCTGACTTACCTACATTGGGGATTGCACTCTTAAGCTTAAGTCTACTGTTAGTTTTACCTAAAATCCCATATATTAATAAAGTTCCAGCTCCCATTGTAGCTATGATTGTTGCTACGGTTATTCAAGCTATCTACCAATTTCCTACGGTTTTAACCATTGGTAGTGCATTTGGTGGCATACCTCAAGATTTGCCAGAATTTTCTGTACCAAAATTGAGTTTTGATAAAATCTTATCCTTAATCGGGCCGGCTTTTACAATTGCCATGCTAGGCGCTATTGAATCCTTATTGTCTGCAGTTGTTGCTGATGGTATGAGTGGCACCAAGCATGAATCTAATACTGAATTATTTGGACAAGGATTAGCTAATATATTTGCGCCATTGTTTGGTGGAATTGCATCAACCGGTGCTATTGCGCGAACTGCTACAAATATTCGTCAAGGTGGTAATTCTCCGGTGGCAGGTATTGTTCATGCCATTACATTAGGTGCCATTCTTTTATTTTTAGCCCCATATGCAGTGTATATTCCGTTGGCATCTATGGCAGCCATATTATTTGTAGTAGCCTACAATATGAGTGATGTACCACGTTTTATACGAATGCTTATTCTCGCACCTCGTCCAGATCAAATAATATTATTGCTTACCTTTTTCCTGACTATTTTTACGGATTTAGTAGTAGCTGTAAATGTAGGTGTAGTACTTGCAGTGTTGCAGTTTATGCGCAAAATGGTTAATACAATTGATGTGCATGAAGCAAGTAGTGCCGAATTATCAGCACAGATTAGGCATGAGATTACAATCCATCCAGAAATAATGGTATACACTGTAGAAGGCCCATTATTCTTTGGTGCTATAAGTGCATTTGATAGAGCGTTAAACTCTATACATAAAGATCCTAAATATTTAATCATTCGTTTTGTAAAAGTACCATTTGTAGATTTAACGGGTTTACGTATTTTACGAGGTATTATTGAAGAACTTCAAAAAAGAGGCATAGAAGTTTTGCTTAGTGATGTGAGTTACGATATACGTAGAGAGATGTATAAATCTGATTTCTTGGATATTCTGGGCCGTCATCATATCTATCGTCAGTTTGAAAGTGCCCTTCATAAGGCTGAACATGATTTAGCTTTAAAAGAGGCAAGAGAGGTATAATAATGACTTGCTTTCTCACTGTAAATACACTATAATATTTTTGTAACTCATCAAGAGTAGTGGAGGGATAGGCCCTGTGAAGCTACAGCAACCATTCCAAGCGGAAAAGGTGCTAATTCCTATGACAAATGTCGTTAGATGGGAGGGTCTCTCATGAGTGCATGAGAGACTTTTTTTCGTATTAGGAGGATAAAATGGCTGAAAAACATATGTTTTTTACTTCTGAATCTGTTACTGAAGGCCATCCAGATAAAATAGCTGACCAAATTTCTGATGCTGTTTTGGATGCGATTATTGAAAAGGATCCAACTGCTCGTGTGGCTTGTGAAACTTTAGTTACTACTGGTTTAGTTCATGTAGTAGGTGAAATTTCTACTCACACATATGTTGATATTCCTCGCATCGTACGTGATACAATTCGTGAAATTGGTTATACTCGTGCAAAATTTGGTTTTGATTGTGATACTTGTGGTGTACTTGTATCCATCGATGAACAATCTGCGGATATCGCCATGGGCGTTGATGAAGCACTTGAATCAAAAGATGGCAATGGTGAAGTGCTTGATAAAATCGGTGCTGGTGACCAAGGTATGATGTTTGGCTATGCATCTAATGAAACACCTGAACTCATGCCTTTGCCAATTTCCTTGGCACATCGTTTATCTCGTCGACTTACAGAAGTTCGTAAGGATGGGACTTTAACTTACTTACGTCCAGACGGTAAAACTCAAGTTACTGTAGAATATGTTGATGGTAAACCTAAGCGCATTGATACAATTGTTATTTCTACGCAACATAGCCCTGAAGTGACCCAAGAACAAATTAAAGCCGATTTGAAGCGTTATGTAATTGACGCAGCGTTGCCTGCTGAATTCGTTGATGAAAATACTAAATACTTCATCAATCCAACTGGTCGTTTCGTAATTGGAGGCCCTCATGGTGATGCTGGTTTAACTGGCCGTAAAATTATTGTAGATACATACGGTGGTATGGCCCGTCATGGTGGCGGTGCATTTTCTGGTAAGGATCCATCTAAAGTGGACCGTTCTGCAGCATACGCAGCGCGTTATGTAGCTAAAAATGTTGTAGCAGCAGGTCTTGCTGATAAATGTGAAGTGCAAGTTGCTTATGCAATTGGGGTTGCTCATCCTGTATCTATTTTAGTTGATACTTTTGGTACAGGTCGCATAGAGGAAACAAAAATTCAAGAGCTTGTTAAAAAACATTTCGACCTTCGTCCAGCAGGAATCATTGAAATGCTTGATTTGTTAAAGCCTCATTATCGCAAAACTGCAGCGTATGGTCACTTTGGTAGAACTGATGTGGATTTACCTTGGGAACGTACAGATAAAGCACAAATCCTAAAAGAAGAAGCTGGCTTATAATACAAAAGGTCTTGGTAGAATTTCTACTGAGACCTTTTATAATAAACGAAAGGAAATAATGTATGCGCGTAGCACAAGTTATAATTAACAGACCAGCCAAACAACTTCATAAACCTTTGAGCTATTTAATGCCTGAAAAGTTTGGTAATGTTTTACCTGGTACGCGCGTACTCATTCCTTTAGGACATAGTCGTGAAGAAGGCATTCTTATTGGTTACGACGAGTTAGTTGAGCCGCCAGAGTTCATTTTACGAAATATTGTGCAAGTATTAGATAGTGAACCTTGGTTTACACCGGAAATGATGGATACGGCCCGTCGTCTAAATGAGTATTATTTATTCTCTTATGGCGATGCATTGCGATTGTTTACAGTGAATAAGACATTAAAATCTTACGAGGCACCAAAGGAAGAATGGTTAGTAGTTATGCCAGAATTTTCGGTGGCACAATTTAGTGAACGGAAAAAGAAACAACGAGAATTAGCAAAATACTTACTTGAAGTGGGCGGAGCATCTAAGGCATTACTGCTAGCTAAAGGCTATTCTCGTATGGTCATTAAACAAGTGAGTGAAGCTAAAGGTATTGTCGTTGAAGCTCGTTTTAAAGCCACAAAAACAACATTTGATGAGCTTTTAACAGAAGAAGTTAATATTCCTCTTACTGAAGCTCAACAAGCTGTATATGGACCAATACAAGCTGCAATGAATAGCCATGAACATAAAACCTTTTTACTTCATGGTGTCACTGGTAGTGGTAAGACTCAATTATATTTACGTGCTACAGCAAAATGTATTAGTCAGGATAAGACGGCTATTATTTTAGTACCTGAAATTATATTGACTGATCAAATTGTGAGACGATTTGTAGAAACTTTTGGTGACGAAGTCGTAGTATTTCATAGTAAATTGACGGTACAACAACGGAACAATAATTGGGAGCGTTTGCGCCGTAAGGATAGTCACATTATTATTGGTGCTCGTTCTGCCGTATTTGCGCCAGCTGAGGATATCGGCCTTATTGTGGTCGATGAAGAACATGATCCATCTTATAAACAAGAGGATATGGTTCGATATCATGCACGTAACGTGGCATTGTGGCGTGCTGAGGCACATGGTTGTCCCGTTATTTTAGGTTCTGCTACACCATCTGTTACTTCGTATTATAAAGCTAAGCAAGGGGAGTATCATTTACTAGAGTTGCCAAATCGCATTTTTGAGCAACCTATGCCGAAGGTTACTATAGTAGATATGAAGGAAGAAATTCTTCATGGAAATTACTCCGTTTTTTCTGATGCCATGAGTCGCTTAATTCAACATACATTGGATGAGCATAATCAAATGATTATTCTGTTAAATAGACGCGGTTATAGTACTTTTGTTATGTGCCGGGATTGTGGGGAAACTATTATGTGTCCTCATTGTGATGTAGCTATGGTTTATCACCAAGCTGGTGAAGAATTGCGTTGTCATTATTGTGAACATCATGAACCAATTCCAACTGTTTGTCCCAAATGTAATAGTAAGAGGATTAAGTTTTTTGGTTCAGGCACACAAAAGGTAGAGGAAGAGTTACGTCGTCACTTTAAATCGGCCCGCATTGCTCGTCTTGATCAAGATGTGACAAAAAAAAAGCAATTAGCAGAAGATATTTTACATGACTTTGGGGCTCATAAATATGATATTTTGTTGGGAACACAAATGGTATCTAAAGGTCATGACTTTAAAGATGTAACAGCTGTTGGTATTTTAACAGCCGATTCAGTTTTGAATATTCCTGTTTATACAGCTTCAGAACGAACTTTTGATTTACTTACTCAAACCTCTGGACGTGCCGGTAGGGGTGAAAAACCGGGTAGCGTTGTAATACAAACATATAATCCTTTAAATTATGCTATAATAAAGAGTAAGGCTCATGATTATATAGGCTTTTACAATGAAGAAATTAAAAATCGTAAAGCTTTAGGATATCCTCCATTTCGCGAAATGATTCATATGGTAGTGCGTCATCAAGATATGAAAACATTAGAGTCTATAGCAAATCGTATTGTCGATGACTTGGAGTCTTATAAAGGAAATCAGGATATTTTGATTAATGGTCCTTATGAAGCGCCTATAAAAAAAGTGCGCGATATGTATCGTTTAGCTATTATGATTCGCGGTACAGATTTAACAAATTTGAAAGAATATATATATAACTCATGGATTTTCACGCAAGAAGGACTGCTGATTGACGTGGATCCCGTGTAGTGTAGGAGTATCAATGGCTGTATTAGATGTTGTGAAAGCAGGTCATCCCGTTTTAAAACAAGTGGCGGAACCTGTAGAACATGTTAATAAAAAACTTAGAGTCCTTATCGATGATATGGCTGAAACTATGTATAAGACTGAAGGAGTTGGTCTTGCAGCACCTCAAGTGGCTGTAGCTAAACGTATTATCGTTGTAGATGACCAATCTGGTAGTGGTCTTATTGCGCTAATTAACCCTGAAATCACTCATGCTGAAGGTTCTCAAGTTGGACCTGAAGGATGCTTAAGTGTGCCAGGATATTTCGGAGATGTGGAACGATTTAATAAAGTCACCGTTAAAGGTATTGATCCATATAATAAGAAGGTAACTATAAAAGCTGAAGGTTTTTTGGCGCGTATTTTCCAACATGAAATTGATCACTTGGAAGGTCATTTGTTTATTGAAAAAGCAACTAACTTACGATTAATTACTGATCATCCAGAGGAGAAAGAAATTGTCTGATAATAAACAATTACGCATCGTTTTTATGGGGACACCAGACTTTTCTGTGCCTACCTTAGAGGCTTTGATTCAAGCTGGTCATTCTATTGTCGGTGTGTATTGCCAGCCTGATAAACAAAAAGGGCGTGGTAAACAAGTTCAAATGCCCCCTGTAAAAGTAGCTGCTTTAGAGCATGACTTGCCTGTATATCAACCAGTCACTTTGCGTGATGAACAAGTGAGAGCCGAATTAGAAGCATTACAACCAGATGTAGTGATTGTTATTGCGTATGGTAAAATTTTACCTCCTTGGCTTATTCGATTGCCGCAATATGGTTGTATTAATGTTCATGCCTCTATTTTACCTAGTTATAGAGGCGCTGCGCCAATTCACTATGCAATTCTTAATGGAGACTCTAAAACGGGTGTTACCATAATGCATATGGATGATGGACTTGATACAGGTGATATCATCGACATTGTGGAGACAGATATTTTACCCGGTGAAACGACAGGACAGTTATTTGAACGTATAGCTGTACTGGGGGGTGAAACTATAGTACCTGTATTAACTCGTTGGGTTAATGGAGAAATTGTGGCTACACCACAAGATGATACAATGGCTACACATACTACTAAGATTACAAAGGAAATGGGGCAGATCGACTGGTCTAAGCCGGCTAATGAAATTGCAAACCTCATTAGAGGACTTAATCCAGCACCTGGATGTTATACATATCTCGATGGAAAACGTTTAAAAGTATGGTCTGGAGAAGTGGTTCCCAGTGATACGACTCACTGTTTGATAGATGTTCATGGTAAACATGTACCAATTGCTATATCAGCCACAACTGTGCCTGGTACAATCGTATCTAAAATAGCCGGTTTAGGTGTATTTTGTGGTGATGGAAATATAATTCTATTAACAGAAGTCCAACCAGAAAATAAAAAACGCATTTCTGCAATTGATTTTATAAATGGACATCAGATAAAGGAAGGTATCGTTTTTGGGGACTCAATATAAGCAGTACGAAACGTATCCGTTATACTTGATTTTATCAACTATTACATGTGCTTTGCTCACAGCAGTACTAGCCTTTCTAATGTATATATTAGAACCAGGACTTTTACAATTGCATCCATTTGCATCAATTATAAGTAGTGTAGTTATATCTATACTTATTGCTATTATATGGATTTTGTGCTTATCTTTAATTGTTGCTAGCACAGGTATTATACGGTTACATCCTATTGTTTTAAGACTAGCCAATCAGTTTATTTATGGATTATTTCCATTGACTTTGGCGATTGGTAAGGTGAGAGGGGTTACTAAGGATCAACTCCGCCAGTCTATGATTGATTTAATCAATCATTTAGTAATGTTAGATATGTATACGGTAGATCCAGAACGTATATTATTATTAACTCCTCACTGTTTACAAGAAAGTTCGTGTGTTCATAAGGTTACACATGATGTATATAATTGTAAGCAGTGTGGGCGATGCCAGGTTGGTAATTTGTTGCAAGTGGCTAAGGACTATGGTTGTCAATTTATAGTTGTCACTGGAGGCACCTTAGCGCGGATGAAGGTAAAGGAAGCACGCCCAAAAGCTATTGTAGCAATAGCTTGCGAACGAGATTTAGCAAGTGGAATGGCTGATGTATTTCCCATCCCAGTTATTGGGGTATTAAATGAACGTCCTAATGGGCCATGTTGTAATACAACAGTCGATTCTGAACGTGTTCGAGCAGTAGTAGAACAATTGATTGGTAGGAATAGTAATGATAGAGGTAAAGACTAATCAACAACAAAATATTCGATTGCTCGCTGTAAAAGCATTGAGTGAAATTAATCGCAATGGTGCTTATGCAAATATAAAGTTGCAAGAGTATTTACAGAAATATCATCTATCCGATTTAGATCGAAGATTCTTTACTGAACTTGTGTATGGGGTCATTCGTAGAAAAAATTACTTGGATGCTATTATTGTTCACTTTGCAAAGCGACCCTTAAAGAAACTATCTTCTATGGTTGTGGAAATCCTTAGACTTGGTATTTATCAAATTATCTATATGGATAAGGTTCCTGAAAGTGCGGCTGTTAACGAATCTGTTAAACTCGCCAAAAAGCTAACTAGAGGTTTATCTGGTTTTGTAAATGCTGTTTTGCGTTCGGTTTTACGTGAAAGTGATAGCATTTCTATCGGTGAACTAGCTAAGTCCGAAGCTGAAGAAATTTCCTTTATCTACAATCAACCATTATGGCTTGTCAACTTATGGATAAAAGAAATGGGAAAAGATAAGACCGTAGATCTTTGTTCTTGGTTTAATGAACAACCTCGTTTGACGGCTCGCATAAATACAGTGAAAGTATCTATTGAGGATTGTTTAAAAGAATTAGAAGATTTAGATTGGATTGTAGAACAGGATACATATATTCCTGAAGTAGTTTATATTGATGGACATCAAGGTCATTTAGAAAAAGCTAAACCTGTTTTAGAAGGTCATATTACTTTTATGGATAAAGCATCTATGTTAGTAGCCCATGTGGTAGATCCTCAACCAGGAGAGCTTATCTTAGACTGTTGTGCTGCACCAGGTGGCAAGTCTATGCATATGGCAAGTCTTATGAATAATACAGGAGCTATTATGAGTTGTGATATTTACGACCATAAATTAGAACTGATTAATCAAAATGCTGAGCGATTAGGTGTATCTATTATTTCTACTAAGCTTCAAGATGGTCGTTATCTTCCTGATAATTGGAAAGAACAATTTGATCGCGTCTTAGTTGATGCTCCTTGTTCTGGTCTAGGTATATTACAAAAGAAATTAGACATGCGTTGGCGTAAAACAGAGTCTTTACTTATTGAGTTGCCGCCGTTACAACTTGAAATATTAGAAAAAGCTTCTGAAATGGTTAAGGTTAATGGATATTTAGTATATTCCACATGTACTATGAATAGTGGTGAAAATGAAGCTGTTCTAAATAAATTCTTGGCAATTCATAAGAACTTTATCATCGATCCTGTATCATATAAAGGGGCACCACAAGCTATAGATGGTATGATTACAACCTATCCACCGCGAGATCATATGGATGGTTTCTTTATGGTTCGCATGAAACGCTTATCATAATATAAGAAATGGAGCACCATGATAGAATTATTGGGTAAGTCTTTAGAAGAATTACAATCTATCTTTAAGACCCATAATATACAAAAGTTTCGAGCGAAACAGTTAATTGAATATATCTATCATAGATATATTTTTGATTTTGAAGACATGACACAATTTCCGAAAGACTTGCGTCAATGGCTAGGTGATAATTGTGTTATTTCTTTACCTACATTAATTACAGAGTCTATTGCCCCTGATGGAAAGACTCGCAAAATACTTGTAGAGATGTCAGATCAAAGTCGTGTGGAAGCAGTTTTGATGGAGCAACACTATGGGTATTCTGTATGTGTTTCCTCTCAAGTGGGGTGTGCTATGGGATGTGTATTCTGTGCTTCTACACAAGGTGGCTTATACAGAGATTTAACAGTCGCTGAGATTATTGGACAAGTTGTCATATTTGGGGCTCTTACTAAAGAGGAAATACACTCTGTTGTCGTTATGGGCGCTGGGGAGCCGTTACAAAATTATGATAATGTATTACAAGCATTACAACTACTACATGATCCTATGATTTGTAATATTAGTTATCGTAAGATGACGATTTCCACTTGTGGTTGGGTTCCTAATATTTATAAATTAGCTGATGAAGGTTTGCCAATAACCTTAGCACTTTCATTACATGCTACAAATAATGAAGTTCGTCGTAGTATTATGCCCGTTGGGGCACGTTATGAATTGACGGAAGTCTTAGATGCGGTAAAATACTATTATAATACGACACAGCGTCGTGTTACCTTTGAGTATATTCTTATAGATTCTGTAAATGCATCTATAGATGATGCTCATGCTTTGGGGAAAATCTGTAAAGATTTCCCAAATTGTCATGTTAACTTGATCCCAGTTAATGGCAATGAACATATTGAATTATATAAACCATCTATTACGAATATGAATACATTTAAAGACATCGTTAGTTCCTATGGCGTATCAGTAACGGTACGAAAGGAAATGGGCGATGCAATCCAAGCCGCATGTGGACAGTTAAAGGCTGCTCATGGTCGGAAAAAGGAGAATCATGAATAATTTTGTTGGTTTAAGTAAAATTGGGCTTGTACGCCAGCGTAACGAGGACCGTTTTTTCATTGATGGCCATATTTGTGCTGTTACTGATGGCATGGGTGGTTATAGCGGTGGTGAAATTGCAAGTACCTATGCTGTAGATGAAATAAAAGAATATTTGTCCTCCCTTGAAACGATAGGTCAACAAGACTTATGTGATGCTATCATTCACGCTAATCAACGTATTGTAAATCGCGTTGCTTGTGAAGAACGACTTGCTGGTATGGGTACTACCGCTGTAGTTACAGCTATAAATGGTAATCAACTTTACTGGGCAAGTGTTGGTGATAGTCGTTTGTATGTATATAGAGATGGTCATTTACGACAAATTACTACGGATCATTCTATGGTACAAGAATTATTAACAGCTGGAGAGATTACAAAGGATGAAATGCTAAATCACCCTCAACGTAATTTATTAACCCGTGCAGTCGGTGTTGATGAAATCTTAGAGGTTGATAGTGGTGTAGAGTCTATTCTTCCCGGTGATCGTATTTTACTTTGCACTGATGGATTAAGTGGCTATGTATCTGATGATGTAATTGCCTCTGCATTACAATCAACGGATGATGATATGTTGGTTATTGAATCATTGATGGAAGCTGTATATGAAGTCGGAGCAGGAGATAATGTGACCATTGTGGTGGGAACAATCTAATCTAGAAATGGAGAAATAATGAGTACTATGAATATAAAAGGCATACTTCTAGATAACCGCTACCGTATTGTTGATAAAATTGGCGTTGGTGGAATGGCTGATGTATACCTTGGAGAAGATACCTTACTAGGTAGACAAGTAGCAATAAAAGTATTGCATGCTAATTTTGCAAATGATGATGAATTTGTGACTCGATTTAAACGAGAAGCACAAGCGGCAGGTAAATTAAATCATCCCAATATTGTAAATATGTATGATGTAGGTTTTGACCAAAATTTACATTACATTGTTATGGAATATGTAGATGGTGAAACCTTAAAAAAATATATAACTCGTCATGGAAGATTGTCTATAGATGAGGCTGTTAAATTTACTATTGCCATAGCTGAAGGCTTAGAACACGCTCATACAATGGGTATTGTTCATTGTGATATAAAACCACATAATGTTATTATTACCAATACGGGGCGCGTTAAAGTAACTGACTTTGGTATTGCTCGTGCAATAAATGCAACTAACACAGTTATGTATACGAATTCGATTTTGGGTTCTGCACACTATTTATCACCAGAGCAAGCTAGTGGTAAACCAGTAGATGGAAATACAGATATCTATTCATTGGGTGTTGTATTGTATGAAATGCTTACAGGTCGTGTACCATTTGAAGGGGAAACGCCAATTGCAGTAGCATTAAAACACGTTCGTGAGAAGGTAGAACCTCCAACTCGATATAATCCATCAATCCCTCCGCTTTTAGAAGCTGTTGTTATGAAGGCATTATCTAAAAATCCTGCAGATCGCTTTGATTCTATCTCTGATATGATCAGTGATTTGCGGTTATCTCAAGGTTTTACAATGGGGAAAACACAACGTCATGAACCATATGATTTTGCTACACAAATGATTCCTGCGGTTGATCCTGAAGCACTTGAAGATCTAAGTACTATTCAAGAAGAACGTAAAGACGAGGGTAAAAAGAAGAGTATGTTAAGTAAAATTGCATCGATTCCACAAAAATACATCGTTCTAGGTGCTGCTGTCATTTTTTTAGTAGCATTTTTAGGTGCTTTCTTAAGCTACGGAAATTTCTGGAGTAATACAACAGTAGATGTACCTAATGTGGTAGGCAAACAAGTTTCTGTAGCAAAAAATATCTTAGAAGATAAACATTTGCGTGTGTCTACAAGTGAAGTTACGAATCCTGATGTGCCAGCTGGTCAAGTTATTTCTCAAACACCTGGGGCTGGAGAAAAGGTTAAAGAGCAACGGACAATTCACCTTGTAGTTTCTAAAGGTGTAGGCGATATTACGGTGCCAGATTTAACTGATTTAACTGTCGATCAAGCCCGTCAACGACTTAAAGATTTAGGTTTAGTTGTGGGGAAAATAACACAACAATCTGTAGATGGTAAAAAAGATGGTGTAATTATTGCTCAGAGTCCTTCAGGAGATTCTAAAGTGTCTAAAGGGACAACAATTGATCTCGTAGTAAATAAAGCGAAGGCTAAGAAAGTCAAAGTACCTAATCTTGTTGGTATGACATTAAAAGATGCTCGTGATACATTGAGTAATATTCAACTAGGTGTAAACCAAGTATCTGGATCTGTGGAAGAAAAATCTGTGGTTATAGAGCAAAGCATTAAAGCTGGCGACGAAATTGACGAAGGTTCCACATTAAATCTTACGACTGAGTTCAAAGATGATAAAAAGAAATCCGATAAAAAAGAAGGAAACAGTGGTAATAAAACAACTGGTACTATAGATGTTACTGTACCAGCTGGTTCTAAAAATCAAGAACTTAAAATTGTCGTAAAAGATGATGAAGGTTCTGCCGTAATCTATGATGATACGAATAAACCTGGAGATCGTGTTGTTAAAAAAGTGTCTGGTGTAGGTAATGTACGTATTGAGGTGTACCTCAATGGTGCATTAGTGCAAGAAACTGCATTATAAGAGGTACTATGATTACAGGCATTGTTGTCAAAAATATGAATGGGTACTTTTATGTACAAGATGATACAGGTACCATTCATGAATGTAAGGTTCGTGGCAGACTTAAGCAAGGACGCTATAGTTTACTTGTAGGGGACCGCGTTACGATTTCGGAGGATGGGTTCGTTGAATCCATCCATGAACGTCATAATTCGATGGTTCGCCCTGCAGTAGCTAATATTGACCAAGTTGTATTAGTTGTGGCTGCCCATGAACCAGATATTAATGAGTTATTACTCAATAAAATGCTCGTTATGATTGAACATGCGGATATCCCTATTGTACTATGTATCAATAAATGTGACTTGATGGATTCAGAGACGGAAACTATGGTTGATCTTTATAAATCAATCGGCTATGAGGTTTTGATGACATCCACATATAATATGACAGGCATTGATGATTTGCGTCATGTGCTTCAACATAAGGTAACGGCTTTTGCAGGACCATCTGGTGTTGGTAAAAGTAGTCTTTTAAATGCGGTAGACCCCAAATTTGCCTTCCAGACTGGGGAGGTAAGTGATAAGATTAAACGTGGTAAACATACTACTCGTCACGCTTCTTTATATAGTTTAGATGCAGATTCTTTTATCATGGATACACCTGGATTTAGTGCTATTGAATTTAATGATGTTTCCCTTGAAAGATTGCCTACATTATTCCCAGAATTTGGTGAATATGTTGATACTTGTAAATTTAATCCTTGCTATCATGAACATGAACCTATTTGTGGGATTAAAGCTGCTCTAGAAGCTGGTCATATTCATCAAGGACGATATGATGCTTATATGTCTATACGTAATGATATAGAAAGTCAACGAAAGAGGTTTTAATATGATAAAAATTGCACCATCTATGCTTTCCGCAAATTTTGCGGTGTTAAGCGAGGAATTAAAATCTATTGAAGCAGCGGGGGCTGATTTATTACATATCGACATCATGGATGGACACTTTGTTCCGAATCTAACCTTTGGTGCTCCCATTGTGAAAGCAATTCGTCCATATACAAAATTACCATTTGATGTGCATTTGATGGTTACTAATCCTGGTGATTATGTAGAAGAATTTGCAAAAATTGGTGTAGAATATTTTACTTTTCATCAAGAAACTGTACCTCATATGCATCGTTTGATTCAACATATCAAGCAGTGTGGGATGAAGGCTGGTGTAGCATTGAATCCTAGTACACCTGTATCTCTACTAGAAGATGTAGCTGCAGATTTAGATATGATTTTAATTATGTCTGTGAATCCAGGATTTGGAGGACAATCTTTTATTAAGAATGCCATAAAAAAAGTTAAACAAGCCAAGATATTGTTAGAAGAAGTAGACAATTCAACGGCAGTCATTGAGGTGGACGGTGGTATTAACGATATTACTTGTGTACCGATTAAAAGAGCGGGGGCTACAGTTTTAGTTGCTGGTTCTGCAGTGTTTGGAGCAGAAAATCGTGCAAGTATGATTGACTCCATTCGCAATAATTAAATAAATATTTTCATAATATTCTATAATTCAAATTTGAACATAAGATTGTACATCAATAAGAAAGAGAATGTATTTAAAATAAGGAGTGAGGAATACTTAAAGAATTCCTCACTCCTTGCTTGCTTTTGCCATGATTTTTTGTTAGAATTATTAGGTATGAAAAATATGCACGTCAGTGGACTTCGGTACTGTGCCTAATTTTGGGTGACCCGAAGGATGAAGCGGCGGAGGTTAATTAACAGGAGGTGCCACAATGGCAGTAGTATCAATGAAACAATTATTAGAGGCTGGTGTACACTTTGGTCATCAGACTAGAAGATGGAACCCTAAAATGGCGAAATTCATCTTCACTGAACGCAATGGTATTTATATCATTGATTTGTCTAAAACAGTTAAAAAAGTAGAAGAAGCTTACAATTTCTTGCGTGAAGTTGCTTCCCAAGGCGAAGTAATCTTGTTCGTAGGTACTAAAAAACAAGCTCAAGAAGCTATTAAAGAAGAAGCTATCCGTGCTAACATGTTCTTCGTTAACGAACGTTGGTTGGGCGGTATGTTGACTAACTTCAAAACAATTGAAACTCGTATTAAACGTTTAAAACAATTGGAAGCTATGGCAGAAGACGGTACTTTCGAAGTATTGCCTAAAAAAGAAGTTATCGGTCTTCGTCATGAAATGGATAAATTGGAAAAATATCTTGGTGGTATCAAAGATATGCCTAAAATGCCAGGTGCTCTTTTCGTAGTAGATCCTAAAAAAGAAAAAATTGCTATTGCGGAAGCTAAAAAATTGGGCATTCCAGTGGTTGCAACAGTTGACACTAACTGTGACCCAGATGAAGTTGATTTCCCAATTCCAGCAAATGACGACGCTATCCGTGCTGTTAAATTGTTGGCTGGCAAAATGGCTGACGCTGTTCTTGAAGGTCGTCAAGGCGAATCCTTCGAAGAAGCATTAGATAACATGGTAGCTGACTCTGCTGAAATGGTTCGAGACGGTAAAGCTTAATCGTTGTCGTATTAGCATTTGAAAGATAAATCTATAACATATATAATTGGGGTAAGGACTATATCCTTACCTTAATTAATACTAGGAGGAACAAAATAATGGCAATTACTGCTGCTTTGGTAAAAGAATTGCGCGACATGACTGGCGCAGGTATGATGGACGCTAAAAAAGCATTGGTTGAAACTGACGGTAATATCGATAAAGCGGTTGACCTTCTTCGTGAAAAAGGTTTGGCTGCGGCAGCTAAAAAAGCTGGTCGTATTGCAGCTGAAGGTGTAGTACAATCCTACATTCATGCAGGTGGTCGTATCGGTGTTTTAGTGGAAGTTAACTGTGAAACTGACTTCGTTGCAAAAACTGATGATTTCCAAAATTTAGCACGCGATATCGCAATGCAAATTGCGGCTGTAAATCCTACATACTTGAACCGTGAAGAAGTTCCTACTGAAGTCATTGAACACGAAAAACAAGTATTGTTGGAACAAGCTAAAGTAGAAGCTGAAGAAGACGTTAAAGCTGGTCGTAAACCAAAACCTGAAGCTGTTTTAGAAAAAATGGTTGCTGGCCGTATCGAAAAATTCTATAAAGAAAATTGCCTATTAGAACAAGTATTCATTAAAGATGGTGATAAAACTGTTACAGACATCATTAATGAAAGTATTGCAAAAATCGGTGAAAACATCAACGTACGTCGTTTTGTTCGCTATGGTTTAGGTGAAGGCATTGAAAAACGCCAAGATGACTTCGTAGCAGAAGTAATGGCATCTGTTGGTAAATAATTAATAAACAATAAGAGAACACCGTACAGTGTTCTCTTATTTTGCAATAGAGGAGTAAAAATATGGCAAAAAGAAACTTTCGACGTATTGTTTTAAAGTTGAGTGGTGAAGCATTAGCAGGTGAACAAGGTTTTGGTATTAATCCTGATGTTGTCGAAGAATTTGCAAAAGAAATTGCTGCTTTAGCAAAATCCACTGATTTAGAAATCGCAATTGTTGTTGGTGGTGGTAACCTATGGAGAGGTTTAGCTGGTAGCAATCAAGGTATGGATCGTGCTACTGCTGACTATATGGGGATGCTTGCAACAGTGATGAACTCCTTAGCATTGCAAGATGCATTAGAACAAGCTGGTGTAGATACACGTGTACAAACGGCTATCGAAATGCAAGAAATTGCAGAACCTTATATTCGTCGTCGCGCTATTCGTCATTTAGAAAAAAAACGTATCGTCATCTTCGGTGCTGGCCTTGGTAAACCTTACTTCTCTACAGATACAACAGCTGCATTACGGGCCGCTGAAATTGAAGCCGATGCTATTTTAATGGCAAAGAAATTTGCTGATGGCGTATATGATTCTGACCCTAAGACAAATCCTAATGCCGTTAAATTTGACGAATTAACATATAACGAGATTATCACAAAAGAATTAAAAGTAATGGATGCTACATCCACAACTTTATGTAAAGATAACAATATTCCTATTATTGTATTTAGCATGGATATTCCTGGTAATATTACAAAAGCTGCTAAAGGTGAAGAGATAGGGACCATTGTTCGAGGAGAATAATTCATATGGAAATTAAAGAATTGTTACAACAAGCAGAAGACCGCATGAATAAGTCTATTGAGGCTTTAAAACATGAATTCGCATCTATTCGTACAGGCCGTGCTAGTGTAGCACTACTTGATAAAGTAATGGTTGATTATTATGGAAGTCTATCACCCATTAATCAAGTTGCGAATATCTCCGTGCCTGAACCTCGAATGATTGTGATTGCACCTTGGGATAAAACAATGATTGGTGCTATTGAAAAAGCAATTTTACAATCTGATTTAGGTTTGAACCCTGGTAATGATGGTGCACAAATTCGTTTAAGTATTCCTCAATTAACTGAGGAACGTCGTAAAGAAATCGTTAAAGTAGTTCATAAAAAGGCTGAAGATGCAAAAGTTGCAGTGCGCAACATTCGTCGCGATGTAAATGAAGCATTAAAAAAAGAAGAGAAAGCTAAAACGATTACTGAAGATGATGCTAAAGACGGTTTAGATCAAATCCAAAAGCTTACCGATGCTAAAGTTAAGCAAATCGATGAGTTAAAAGCAGTAAAAGAAAAGGACGTATTAGAAGTATAATGTTAGATTCTAATAGCCTTATTGGAATACCATGGCAGCTTGCAAAGTCTCGTTTGCAGGCTGCCCATATTCCTTTTAAGGTAATGATTGGTGGATCCTTTAATCGCTTCTTTGAAATTTCAGATAAAGGATTTTATGTGGCACGTATTACAAAGGTTGATGAGTGCTTACATATACTACTATATAGACCAATGATTGCCAGCGACTTCGGAAATTCTATCGAGGTAGACTATGCTAAAGAAATTATTTAACCGTAAACGTTCTGATACGCCTGTCATTGATCGTAATATAATTCCACAACATGTTGCTATTATTATGGATGGTAATGGACGATGGGCTAAACGCAGAGGCATGCCGCGCTCCATGGGGCATCGTGCTGGTGCAGATGTATTAAAAGAAATTGTTATGGCCGCAGATGAGATCGGAATTAGAGCTCTTACGGTATATGGTTTCTCCACGGAGAACTGGAAACGTCCTGAACAGGAAGTTTCTTTACTTATGTCTCTCATAAAAGAATACTTAAATAATAATGTTAAGTATATGCATGAACATAATGTACGCATTCGATTTATTGGTTTTATTGGAGGGCTTTCAGAAGACCTACAAAAAATCATTCAAGATGCAGAATTATTAACTCAGAATAATACAGGCCTCACATTACAGTTAGCGATTAACTATGGTGGGCGTGATGAAATAGTTAGAACTATCCGCGACATTGTAAAATCCGTTGCGGATGGCGTTATTACAATGGACAAAATTACTGAAGAATATGTAAGTTCTCAATTATTCACTAAAGAGTTTAGTGATGTAGATTTATTAATTCGTCCTAGTAGTGATTTTAGAATTAGTAATTTTTTGTTATGGCAACTAGCGTATGCTGAATTTTGGTTTACCGATTTGCATTGGCCAGATTTTACTAAGGAAACTTTACTTGAAGCTGTGGCGGCATATCAGAAACGAGAACGCCGATTTGGTGGCTTATGTGATGAGGAATAAAAAATGTTAAAAACACGTGTTATTACCGCTGTTATTGGTTTTATTATTGCCTTAGGGGCCATTACATTTGGTGGATTAGTGTATGATGTGCTAATTACACTTTTAGCTTTATTAGGGTGGCGTGAGTTTGTATTACTTGGTAAAGCTAAACGTGTTCGGATATCCATTATATGGGGATATATTAGCATTTTATTGCTAATGATTGCTCTTGCATGTCATCAGTATATTATAGCTATAGCTATTTTAGTATTAAGTTTATTTGCCAATTATATGTTGTGTACATTTGGTGAAACTAAGTACTCGATGTCTAGTGTATCCTTTAGTGTATTTGGTTTATTATATATTGGTATGGGTATGACTTCATTGCTCTTGATTCGTCATGACTCAATTTACATGAATTTATCAATGCCTTTTGAACTATATAACTGGGGCACTATTACACTTTGGTTATTATTGTTTACTACTTGGGCTAGCGATACCTTTGCATACTTTTCAGGTCGAGCTTTTGGTAAACGTAAAATAGTACCATCCATTAGTCCTAATAAAACACTAGAAGGTTTTATTGGTGGATTTATCGGCTGTATCCTTACAGGTGCAGTATTTTCGTATATCGTTGGCATTCCTTGGTGGATGGGAATCCATGTAGGTATGATTAGCGGTATATTAGCACCATTAGGTGATTTGTTTGAATCAAAGATTAAACGACTATGTAATGTAAAAGATTCTGGTACATTATTACCAGGTCATGGCGGTGTATTGGATCGCTTTGATAGTTTATTATTTGCGGCTCCTATTACATTAGTATATATATTACTATTTTTGTACTAATTTCATAGAGGTACACTTATGAAATACCTAAGTATTATTGGTAGTACTGGCTCTATCGGTACACAGACGCTTGATGTGGTGTCTCAACATCCAGATCAATTCAAGGTGGTTGCCTTAGTGGCACATCATAATATTGACCTCTTAGAACATCAGATTAAAGAATATAAACCTTTGGTGGCGGGTCTTGTAGATGAAGGTGCTTTTAAAGAATTACAAGCACGCTATACAGGTCCTACAAAATTGATAGGTGGTAAGGAAGCCCTCATTGCAGCAGCTACAATTCAAGAAGCAACAATGATTGTTACTGCTATTGTAGGTGCTGCGGGAATTGAGCCCACAGTGGAAGCTATAAAACAAGGTAAGACTATAGGTCTTGCTAATAAGGAAACTCTTGTTGCTGGAGGTCCATTAATTACGGCTTTAGCTAAAGAACATGGCGTGCAAATCCTACCTATCGATAGTGAACATAGTGCTATATTTCAGTGCTTAGAAGGACAGAAACGTGACAATGTTGATTCTTTAATTGTCACTGCTTCTGGTGGTCCTTTACGCACATGGGATTCTAGTAAAATTCAAACTGCAACTGCTGCAGATTGTTTGCGACATCCTACTTGGAATATGGGTAATAAAATAACTATAGACTCTGCCTCTTTATTCAATAAAGGCTTAGAGGTAATAGAAGCTCATTGGTTATTTGGTTTTGATTTTGATCATATTGATGTAGTAGTACATCCTCAAAGTATTGTTCATTCTATGATACGTATGAAGGATGGTGCGATATTAGCGCAAATGGGTAATCCAGATATGCGCGAGCCCATTCAATATGCTTTGACGTATCCAAAACGTGAAGTTTTAAGTATGAATCATCTTGATTTTACTCAAGCACTACAATTGGAGTTTTTACCTCCACGGTATGACGATTTTCCTGCACTTCGACTTGCGTATGAGGTGGGACGTGCTAGTGGATTTAAACCTGCTGTATTTAATGCAGCTAATGAAACGGCAGTATATGCCTTTTTAGAAGATAAAATCGCCTTTGGTGATATTTATAAAGTCGTTACTTCTGTTCTTGAATCTATGGGACCAGAAGATGATTTCACATTAGATAATTTATTATCCATCGATAGATGGGCCCGTGAAAAGGCAACATCGTTGATGTTATAGGAGAATATATGATTACGGCATTAGCCACAATATTTGTATTTGGTTTAATCGTGTTTATTCATGAATTAGGCCATTTTATTACAGCTAAGATGTCAGGTATGCAAGTTGATGAATTTGCTATAGGTTTTGGTCCAGCCATATTTAAAGTACAAAAAGGGGAAACTTTATATTCTATTCGTATAATTCCTCTTGGAGGATTTAATCGTATTGCTGGTATGACACCTGACGAGCCTCTTAATGAGCGCTCCTTTTATAATAAACCTGCGTGGAAAAAATTTATTGTTATTTCTGCAGGGGCTGTATTTAACTTTATATTAGCCATTGTACTTTTCTTTGGCCTAAATGTGACTGTAGGAAATCTTACATATACAAATGAACCTGTAATTGGTAACATTATTGCGGGTAGTTCTGCAGAACAGGCTCATTTAGAAGCTAACGATAGAATTATTACGATTGATGGTAAAAAAATTAGTACTTGGGATGATATTCGTCCTAGCTTACAAGGCACAGCAAACCATGATGTAACTGTTGTTGTAGAGCGTGAAGGAAAAACTATAGAGACTACGGTAATACCTAAAATGGAACAAGATAGTCCTAAGATTGGCATCTACCCTAGCTTTACTCGTGAAACTTATAGTATTGGTGAATCTTTGAGCCTTGCTGTTAGTCGGACGGGGCAAACTATTGTTGCTATGGTCAGTGGGATTTACGATATGATTCGTGGCACACAAGCAGCCGAATTATCTGGTCCAGTAGGAATTTCCCAAATGGCAGGTGCTATTGCACAATCAGGATTTGCACCACTATTAAGTTTTGCTGCATTCCTTAGTATTAACTTAGGGGTTATTAATCTTTTACCATTACCTGTTTTAGATGGTGGTCACTTGATTATTATCTTGGCGGAAGCTATAACAGGCCGTAGATTACCTGCTAAAGCTCTTATGTATATACAAATGGTTGGGGTTGCCTTAATGGTAGCATTATTCTTATATGTAACAACGCAGGATATTTTCCGTTTACTATAAGACAGATGGGAGATTACAATGATTGTACGTAAACCAACAAATGGTATCTATGTAGGTACAGTTAAAATCGGCGATTATGCACCGGTAAGTATTCAATCTATGATTACTACGGATCCAGTACATACAGAGAAGGCAATTGCAGAAATTAATCATTTAGCAGAGGCTGGTTGTGAACTGGTTCGTGTCGCCGTTCCTACAATGGCATCTGCAAAGGCTTTAAAGGCTGTTAGAGCGGGCATTTCAATTCCTTTGATCGCCGATATTCACTTTGATTATAGATTAGCTTTAGAAGCTATTGAAAATAATGTTGATGGATTGCGCATTAATCCAGGAAATATTGGTGGTGAAGATAAGGTTTTAGCCGTTATTGAAAAGGCAAAACCTAAACAAATCCCAATTCGCATTGGTGTTAATGCAGGCTCTTTACCAAAGCATATTCTCGATGCTCATGGAGGACATCCTACAGCGGATGGTATGGTTGAAACAGCTTTAGAACACGTAAGAATTTTAGAAAAACTCGATTATCGTCAAATGAAATTATCCATTAAAGCAACGGAAGTACCTCTAATGGTGGAAGCATATCGTAAGTTATCTGATAAGATTCCTTATCCGTTACATTTAGGTGTAACAGAAGCTGGTACTATTAAACAAGGCACTATTAAATCTGCTATGGGGATTGGTGCATTATTGCTCGATGGCATTGGTGATACATTACGGGTATCCTTAACTGGAGATCCAATTCACGAAATTGAAGTAGGTAGAAGTATTTTAAGTAGCTTAGGATTAAGAAATTTTGGGGCCACTATGATATCTTGTCCTACATGTGGTCGTTGCCAAGTAAATTTATTTGATATGGCTAGTATTGTAGAAGAACGTCTAGCATCCATAAAAGCGCCTATTAAGGTTGCCGTTATGGGGTGTGTTGTAAATGGTCCAGGGGAAGCGCGTGAGGCCGACTTTGGTATTGCTGGTGGTGATGGTCAAGGTATTATTTTCCGTAAAGGGAAAGTTATTAAGACTGTACCAGAAGCCGAATTAGTAGATACATTGTTTAGAGAAATTGACCAATATTTAGAAAATTTAGATGAGGAGTCTTTATGTTAGCCACTAAATTATATGCACCTACATTGCGTGAGGTTCCATCTGACGCTGATGTAGTAAGCCAACAGCTTATGCTTCGCGCTGGTTTTATGCGTAAAACTGCAAATGGTTTATATAGTTTTTTACCATTAGGTTGGAGAAGTATCAAAAAGATTGAAGCTATTGTACGTGAAGAAATGGATCGTGCTAGTGCTCAAGAAATTATGATGCCAATTTTACAGCCTGCAGAAATTTGGAAAGAGTCTGGCCGTTGGAACGCATATGGCGCAGAAATGATGCGTATCAATGATCGTCATGATAATGAATTCTGTCTAGGACCAACACATGAAGAGATGATTACAACCCTCGTTAAAAATGAGATTAACTCATATCGTCAATTACCAGTCAACTTATATCAAATTCAAAGTAAATTCCGTGATGAGCGTCGTCCACGTTATGGCTTGATGCGTAGCCGAGAATTCATTATGAAAGATGCTTATTCTTTTGATGTAGATGAAGCCGGTTTAGATGAATCCTATAAATCTATGTACGATGCATATACACGTATTTTTACACGTTGTGGTCTTACATTCCGCCCAGTAGAGGCTGATAGTGGTACAATCGGTGGTAGTGGTACGCATGAGTTCATGGCCATTGCCGAAGCTGGTGAAGCTGATATCGTATATTGTACTAAGTGTGATTATGCAGCTAACATTGAAATCGGCAAGCCTAGTATCATGAAACAAGACGAAGAAGTTCTTCAAGAGTTATCTGTTGTGGATACACCAAATGCAAGTTCTATTGAAGCTGTGGCAGACATGTTAAATTTACCATTACATAAAACTATTAAAGCGGTAGTATTTTCTATTGATGGTAAAGTGGTATTAGCCATTGTTCGTGGTGACCATGAAGTAAATGAAGTCGCTGTACAACATGCCGTTCTTGGCGCTGTAGAGCCTGAGATGGCTACCCCTGAAGAATTAGAAAAAGTAGGTTTAACAGCTGGCTTCATCAGTCCTATTGGTTTAAAACAAACAGAAGATTTTGCTATTGTTGTTGATGAATCTGTTATGGAAACTTACAATGTTTGTGGTGGCGCTAATAAGAAAGATGCTCACTATGTTAATATTAATCCAAAACGGGACTTTAATGTAGAAGATATTATTGTTGCTCCAATTCGTTTGATCACGAAGGACGATGTGTGTCCTAAATGTGGTGGCGCTTTAGAACATGCTAAAGGCATTGAAGTAGGTCAAGTATTTAAATTGGGTACAAAATATTCTGAAGCATTACAAGCTACATTCTTAGATCAAAATGGTCGTCCTAATCCAATGATTATGGGTTGCTATGGTATCGGTGTATCTCGTACACTAGCTGCTGCTATTGAGCAATATCACGATGAAAATGGTATTATTTGGCCATGTTCTATCGCTCCATTTGAAGCAGTTATTGTCCCAATTAATGCAAAAGATGAAGCATTAATGTCTACTAGTCAAACTATTTATACTGCATTACAAAATGCTGGTGTAGATGTATTGTTAGATGATCGTAAAGATCGTGCAGGTGTTAAGTTCAAAGATGCTGATTTGATTGGTTATCCACTTCGCATTACAGTAAGTAAAAATACTCTTGAGAATAACGAAGTAGAAATTCAAATCCGTAAGTCTGGAGAAGCTCTTCCATGTGCTATTGATTCTGTAGCTGATAAAGTAACAGAATTGCTTCAAAACTTATAATAGAATTGCGATTCTAGTGAATGTTCATTAGGGTCGCAATTTTTCTTTCTAAACTTGAATTAATAGATTAAATAAGTCATAATTAAATGATAGAATATTTGGAATGGAGGTGCTATATGCTTGTAGATTTTCATATGCATTCCATCTTTTCAGATGGTGTTGAAACACCTAAAGATCTATTGCAACATGCCATAGACTGTAATGTATCTATGATGGCTTTAACCGATCATGATGAAATAGACGGCATTCAAGCATTGCGTGCTGCTCAAAAGAAGTTAGATCCTAATGAATCTATTAAAATCGTAAATGGCTGTGAATTTAGTGCTGATTATAAAGATAAGTCAATTCATATTTTAGGATATTGTTTTGATGAAAATAATAAAGATTTAATCGATTTTATTACGTTTTTTAAAGGAAAACGTGAAGAACGTATCGATGAAATTATCCGTCGTTGTAATAATGAAGGATATTATATTACAAAAGAAGAGCTCATTAAACAATTTCCTGATACTAAAGCTTATGGTCGCCCACATATTGGTAAACTTTTAATTGATGGTGGTTATGCCAAGGATATTAATGATGTATTTAAAGGTATTCTTCGAAAAGATAGTCCTTGCTATGTTCCTAAGGTAAAAGTAGAGGTTCCTTATATTATTGATATTATACATAAAGCTGGAGGACTTGCTGTTATGGCTCATCCTAAATTGGTTACTAGTGATGAATATGTGTTGGAAATGTTAAATTATGATTTTGATGGTATGGAGGTATATCACTCAAAGCATAATGATGATGATGTGGAGCGATATAAAGAATTCGCTAAAAAGCATAAGCTATTTATTACTGGTGGTTCTGATTACCATGGTATTGTAGGCAAGAAACCTGATAGATTTGGTGATTACTTAGTATCTGGTAAGGATGTATCAGAATTTATTAGTTTGTTATAAATGACGAGGTAGGCTATGGAAGTCGTTGCTTTTGTAGGTAGTAGTGGCACAGGTAAAAGTCATCGTGCCCTCGTAGTTGCTCATGAAAATAAAATTGAATGTATCATCGATGATGGTATTTTGATTCATGATAATAAAATTGTAGCTGGCTTTTCTGCAAAAAAAGAGTCTAGTCGTTTAAAAGCTGTTCGTCGTGCTATTTTTCAAGACGAAGTACAAGTTAAATCCGTACGAGAACAATTAGATAAGATTAAACCTAATAAGCTTATGATTATCGGCACTTCTGATAATATGGTTAAGAAGATTACTAAAGCTTTAGGCTTACAAGAACCTGATCGATATATTCGTATAGAAGATGTTGCAACACCTAAGGAAATTGAAAAGGCACAACATGCACGTCTTAAAGAGGGTAAACATATAATTCCTGTGCCGACTATGGAATTAAAGCCACACTTTAGGGGGTATTTGATTGATCCAATCAAAACCATGTGGCGCCGCAGGACTTTGAAAAAACAAGATCAAGATACCTTAGGTCAAATTGGTTCTGAAGGATTTGAACGTTCTGTTGTACGGCCTGCTTTTAGCTACTATGGTCGACTCACTTTTGACGATGAAGTAATTATTAAATTGATTAGAAATGGGTTAAAAAAAGTAGCTGGTGTCGATGAGACCAGTATAATTTCTTTTAAAAAAAGCGACAAAGGTCAAAACGGTCTTGTTGTTGATATGGCTGTAGTTATTGAACATGGATATCCTGTTAAACCGTTGATGCAACAGGTACAAAAATCTGTTCGCAATGAAATTGAATATATTACCGGCATGTCTATTGAACGCATGTCCATTAAAGTTAAGAATATTATTGAAACAAAACGTAAGATTGTTAAAGTGTAGGAGTTAGAATGAAGTCTTATTATATTTACACCTATGGTTGTCAAATGAATACCGCCGACTCTGAGCGATTATCGCATCAGCTGGAATCTGTTGGGTATATACCAACAGAGAATGTTGAAACTGCAGATTTAATTCTGCTAAATACTTGTGCAGTGCGTGAAAATGCAGAAACTAAAGTTTATGGGCGTATAGGTGAGCTAAAAAGACTAAAACGTAATAATAAAAACTTGATTATCGCCGTCACAGGATGTATGGCTCAAAAAAATCAAGCAGAAATGTTTAAACGAGCTCCTCATATTGATATTGTATTGGGTACTCATAATATTCAACATATTAACGAGATGATTGAAGAAGTACAACATGGACATACGCATCAAATCAGCGTAGATATGGATAACTCTGTATTGCCTGAATTAGAGGCAAAACCAAATGGCTCTTTTTATGCATGGGTACCTATTATGAATGGCTGTAATAAATTTTGCACCTATTGTATTGTTCCCCATGTACGTGGTAGAGAGATTAGCCGTCCTGTAGAGGCCATTGTTAAAGAGGTTACAGACCTAGGGGTTAAAGGATTTAAAGAGATCACTTTATTGGGGCAAAATGTAAACTCTTATGGCCTAGATTTTAAAGATGGTACAGATTTTGGTACATTAATTGATGCTCTTGATGGTATTCCTGGTATAGAACGTATTCGCTATATGACAAGTCATCCTCAAGATATGAGTAAGTCTATGATTGATGCTCTTGGTAGGTCATCCAATATTGTGACGCATTTACATTTACCTATTCAATCTGGTTCCAATCGTATTTTAAAGAAAATGAATCGTCATTACACGGTAGAGCATTATAAAGAATTACTTTCTTATTGCCGTGAAAAAATAAAAGATGTGGTGGTGACTACGGATATTATTGTAGGTTTCCCAGGAGAAACTGAGGAAGATTTTCAAGCTACATTACAATTATTAAAAGATGTGCGCTATGACATGGCGTATACGTTTATCTACTCTAAGCGATCTGGAACGCCAGCAGCAACTATGGATGATCAAATTCCAGAAGAGATTAAGCGCGTTCGCTTACAAACATTGATGGATGTACAAAATGAAATCTCTTATGAATTAAATAAACCTATGGAAGGACAAGTATTTGATATTATTGTAGAGGGACCAAGTCCTCGTGATGAAGACATGTGGTTCGGTCGTACATCTGGTAATAAAATGGTTTTATTCCCTAAGGATGACTCCCTATCAATTGGTCAAACTGTACCAGCTCATATCGATAAAGCTCAAACATGGGTTTGTTATGGTAGTATTGTAAAATAAACTATTAGAATCAAAAAGAACTCGTCACTATTATGTTAACTCTAAGGTTAGAATTTTTATCTAAAATTAGTTTGCTAAACATGTGGTGGCGATGTTCTTTTTTACCATAGATGCTGATTAGAAATCATATGTGTTATAATAATAAAATAATATAAAAGTTGTATATTGAAGACATTCATAGGTATGAACACCAT
Organism: Veillonella sp.; assembly: GCF_032470285.1. Classification (GTDB taxonomy): domain Bacteria; phylum Bacillota; class Negativicutes; order Veillonellales; family Veillonellaceae; genus Veillonella. The sequence continues at coordinate 284,128 of NZ_JAWEKP010000001.1, forward strand.
TTACATTTTGTATTTTTACAAAGAAGGTGTAACTATGAAACTTGATTTAAACGCTGTAGGCGAAACGGCATTATTGACACTATATGCAAGAGCGAAAGATTATGAGTCAGATCAATCTGTATTAAAGGATCAGAAATCCTGGGATATTTTAAAGCATATTGATTATGATTTTGATCAATTTAAAGATGTTAAGATGTCTTATTATGGAATTTTAGGACGAGCAAAAGTAATCGATGAAGAGATACGAAACTTTATATCTCTATATCCAGATTGTATCGTCGTATCATTAGGTGCCGGTTTAGATACTATGTTTTATCGAGTCGACAACGGTTATATTGATTGGTATAATATCGATTTTGCCGGAGTGATTGAAGCACGTACACAATTTTTTGAGCCTCATGAACGAGTCCATAATTTAGTGAGTTCTATAACTGATGAATTGTGGACTAAAAATATTGAGATAAATGGACGAAAACTACTGCTTGTTAGTGAAGGTGTAGTTATGTATCTTACATTGGATGAAATGAAGCAGTTTTTAGGCTTGCTGACTGATTCTTTTGAAGAGTTTACGTTATATCTTGATATGATTTCTCCATATGTGGCGAAACGCACTAAACAACATGATATGCTTAGTAAAATGAATGTTTCTTTTCAGTGGGGAACTAAGGACGGTCATGAAATTGTAGTTATGAATCCTAAGCTTAAACAGACTGGATTGATTAATTTTACAGGAAGTATGTTGTCCTTAGCACCTATTGTTTATAAATTATTATACCCGTTTATATATTTGTTTAATAATCGTATGGGAATATACGAATATAAGCGGAATCTGTGATATGACTCATAATATATGAGGTGAATATGAGTAAAAAGCAAACACCTATGATGGAGCAGTATTTAGATATTAAATCTAGATACTCTGAAGAATTATTGTTCTTTCGATTAGGTGATTTTTATGAATTATTTAATGAGGATGCTTTAGTCGCATCACGTGAACTTAATATTACCTTAACAGGTCGTCCTACAGGAGATGAGGAACGCACACCGATGTGTGGCGTTCCTTTTCATGCGGCTGAAAGCTACATAGAAACGCTTGTAAAAAAAGGATATAAAGTTGCTATCTGTGAACAACTAGAAGATCCTAAAGCAGTTAAAGGCATTGTTAAGCGCGATGTCATTAAAGTTGTTACTCCTGGTACAGTGATGACAGAAAATGGTAACGATGCACGGTCAAATAACTTTTTATCATTATTTTATATGGTAAAAGATATGTGGATTCTTGTGTTTTCTGATGTATCTACAGGGGAAGTTATTTGGCACCGCATTACTGATTGTGAAAAACGCAGTGATATGTACGATGCACTCAGCATGTATAGACCAAGTGAAATCATATTGCCTGAAGGAACGATATTACCGCAAGATATTCAGGATTTTATTGAAAATCAATTTAGTAATGTCGTATTTTCTCCTTTTTCTACATACTATACACAACGTGAAGTAGCTGAAAAAGCTGTAACTCATTTCGGTGATTTAGGCCTTATGGAAGAGGATGTATGGGAAGCATTAGGTTATATGCTTTTATATTTAGAGGATATCATTAAATCTGAAATTTCTCATATCAACTATGTACATCAATTAAGTGTAGGTAATCGCCTTATTCTTGATACATCTTCTTTGCGGCACCTTGAAATTACTCATAATTTACGCGATGGTGGACAAAAAGGTACTTTACTGGATGTACTAGATCGTACGTTGACACCAATGGGGGCACGCCTTTTAAAACAATGGCTTGAAAGTCCATTAACTGATATAAATCAAATACAACGTCGTCAAGCAGCCGTTTCAGAACTTATTACACGCGGTGCTGAACGTTCTCATATTCGTAACTTTTTAGATTGTATTTACGATTTTGAACGCATCGTTGGTCGTGTTGAAACCGGATCTGTGTCTCCCAGAGATTTAACGGCTCTTCGTGAGTCATTAGCAGTTCTACCTGATATTAAGAATGTATTAGGTACATGTTCAAGTCTAGCTTTAACATCTATTAATGAGCGCATGCAAGATCATAAAGATATTTATGACTTATTATGTCGAGCTATTGCAGAGCAACCAGCGTTGACATTAAAAGACGGTCGTGTTATTAAAGATGGATTTAATGCTGATTTAGATGAGCTACGTTCTTTAGCGACTAATAGCGAGCAATGGCTTGCTAAGATGGAAGCGGATATTAAAGAAGCTACAGGGCTTTCAAAAATTAAGACTGGTTACAATAAAGTGTTTGGTTACTATTTCGAGGTATCCCATAGTAAATCAGAACAAGTACCAGACTATTTCATACGAAAACAAACCCTGGCCAATGCTGAACGCTATATTACGCCTGAGTTAAAAGAGTTTGAAATTAAAATTCTCAGCGCAAAAGATAAAATCATCGCTTTAGAGCACGAACTATATCAACAATTGCGTAATGATATTAAACTCGTTATCAAAGATGTGCAAGAAACGGCTCGTGCTCTTGCAGACCTTGATGTATTATGCTCATTAGCATTAGTTGGATACGAAGAAAACTATATTTGTCCAACTATTGTGATGAATGGTCAAATCAATATTCGTGATGGTCGTCATCCTGTTATTGAAAAGTTCTTAAAACGTGAGGTATTCGTACCAAATGATATCGTTTTAAATCATGATGAAGAAGAATTTTTACTCATTACAGGCCCTAATATGGCAGGTAAATCTACTTACATGCGTCAAGCGGCTATCTTAATGATTATGGCACAGATTGGTTCCTTTATCCCTGCTCGTGAAGCGTCTATCTCACCTGTGGATCGTATTTTTACACGTGTCGGTGCTAGCGACGATATTTCTACTGGTCAAAGCACGTTCATGGTAGAAATGAAAGAGGTAGCGTATATTTTAGAAAATGCTACTCATAATAGTTTAATTATTCTCGATGAAATTGGTCGGGGTACGAGTACCTTTGATGGTTTGAGTATCGCACAAGCCGTAGTGGAACATATTTGTAAGCACATTCATAGCAAGACTTTATTTGCAACGCACTACCATGAATTGATTTGCTTAGAAGAAAGCTATAGTAAATTAAAAAATTATACCGTTGCAGTTAAAGAAAAAGGGAAAGATGTTGCTTTCTTGCGTCGTATCATTAAAGGTGGTGCAGATCGCAGTTATGGTATCCATGTTGCCAGACTGGCGGGCCTACCTAACTCTGTATTAAAACGAGCTGAAGTGATTTTAGAATCCTTGGAAGATCAAAGTCATGATGCAAGTGACTTAAATAATCGAGTTATGGGTGCTCAACTTACTAATGTGGCAAAACCAGCGGTTAAGCAAGTTAGTGATTCTCCACTAGGCAATTTATTTACCCATTCCGTAGTAGATAGCTTACTGGAAGTCGATGTAATGAGCATGACTCCAATTGAAGCATTAAATAAATTATATGAACTACAAGAGGAGGCTCGTAAAGGAGGCGGGAAATAATGGCAACCATTCACGTATTGGATGAAACGACAATCAATAAGATAGCTGCCGGTGAAGTCGTTGAACGTCCCGCATCAGTTATTAAAGAGCTCATTGAAAACTCTATTGATGCGTCTGCCACTAATATTGAGGTTGAAATTGGTGAAGGCGGTGTGGCCTATATGCGGATTACTGATAATGGTATCGGTATGACGGAGGAAGATGCTCGCTTGGCGATTCTACGTCATGCAACCTCTAAAATTCAACAAGTAGAGGACCTCTTTGATATTGCGTCCCTAGGCTTCCGTGGGGAGGCTTTGGCTAGTATTGCCTCTGTATCTCATTTCTCTTTGACTACTCGTAAAGCAGACTCTGATTTGGGGACTCGTATTACTGTTGATGGCGGCACTTTTACCGATTGCATTCCTTATGGTGCGGCACCTGGTACAACTATCGAAATTAAAGATTTATTTTATAATACGCCGGCTCGTCGTAAATTCTTAAAAACGGAGCGTACAGAAGCCTCTAAAATTCAAGATATTGTAGGGAAATTAGCTCTAAGTAATCCACATATTTCTTTTAAGCTTATCATAGATGATCGGGTAGCTATTATCACACCAGGAAATGGCGATATTAGTGATACTGTAGCTGCGCTATATGGATATAAAACCAAAGATGATATTTTTACTGTTGCTTATGAAAGTGATTCTATCTATATCGATGGCGTAGTGAGTAAGCCCACACTTCTTAAAAGTACAAGGATATGGCAGACCATTATCGTCAATAATCGCGTGATTTCTGATAAAACCATAATGAAGGCTATCGATAATGCATACCATGCACTATTGCCGAAAAATGGTCATCCTTTAGTGGTACTAAATATTACTGTGCCTGCGAGAATGGTTGATATAAACGTACATCCTCGCAAGAGTGAAGTTAAATTCTCAGATGATAAGATTATATTTAAAGCCGTATATCACGGTATCTTAAATGCTTTAAATAATCCACTCCATGAGAGATACGAACGAGAGTCATCATCTTATATGACTGGTACAGTTGCTAACATATCCGATAAATATGGTAATGATATTGCTAGTAATAGTAATAGTAATAGTGATATTAAGAATTTTAGTTCTAATAGTACATTCTTAGCTGGTAATACTACTTATGATTCTTATCAAGCACCTACTGTTGTACACGATTCGATGCAGTCAGCTGAACATATAGCAACAGCTATAGATTATGATAAGGTTTTTGGTGGACGCCGTACAAAAGGCTATGAAGTCATGCGCGGTGAAACTTCGCAGTTTGTGGAAAATCTTAAAACAAAGGGGTATACACCACCTGCACCTAAAGCTACTTATGAACAATCCTCTTTTGTAGATGAAAGTTTTGAAGCTGTTCCTACTGCATACACTAGTTATACTTCGGAAGATGTAGAGAAGTTTAAATCCTTGTCTCACGATATTCGTAACGAAGAGATAGAAGAACGTACAATTCAAAACTCGGGCTTTTTACCAATGGGTCAAGTTGCATCTTGTTATATATTAGCTAAAAAAGGTGATGATCTATATATCATAGATCAACATGCTGCACATGAGCGTGTGCGTTATGATAAGTTGTGTAAGTCTTCTGAATCGATTCCTATGCAATCTATTTTGGTTCCTCAGTATAGTGAGACCACAAATGATGAAATGAATTTAGTAGAGGAAGAACGAGAAACATTACTTGATCTTGGCTTTGATGTAGAGTTAGGTGGTCCTACTAAGATAAAATTAGTAGGGGCTCCAGTAGATTTAGTAGAGTCAAAAGCATTTGAAATTCTGCAATATATATTCTCTTACTTACATGATCATCAACAGCCTACTAAGGCCCAATTACGACATGAAATGTTAGCTTATGCATCTTGTAGAGGGGCCATCAAGGCAGGTCATAATTTAAATATGTATCAAATGACTACCTTAATTGAGGACTTATTTAGTACCGAAAAACCATATGTATGTCCTCATGGTCGTCCTACGATTATCAAATTTACACCTGATGAATTAGGTAAATTATTCTTACGGTCTTAATATGAATATATTAACTACAGCTCAAAAATCTAATGAGGCCATTCAAGAGGAAGCCAAAGCTTTGGCTTCCTCTATGCATATGGCCTATATAAAAAGAGGAAAATTATCTATACCAGCATTATTTAATGCTCATCCATGTGATTTTATTGCTGTTCTTTCTGGTAATGGCTTAACTATTCATTTTCCTGATAATCAGCAACATAGCTTTCATTTATCCATGGCTCAATTACGTATACTACGTTTGCAACGTGGAGAAGGAGATCATTTAATTAATGCTGTTCAGACAATACTAAGTACTAATGAAATAACTGATAAAGAAGAATTTTCGTTTCTTGATTGTACAATTGGTCTTGGTAGTGACAGTATCGTCATGAGCTATGCTTTTCCTCAGGCTAAAATAAAAGGTCTAGAAGGTTCTCTATCTATATGGCTTGCCACATCTTATGGTTTATCTCATTATTCGCATAATGTGAAAAGTGTGACGGACGCATTACGTCGTATTGAGGTAAGTTATGATACCTTTGAAAACTATGTACCTAATCTACCAGATGAAAGTATAGATATTATTTATTTTGATCCTATGTTTGAGGTCCCTGTAGAGGATAGTCCTCAATTTAAACCACTTCGTGGACATACTGTGGAAAGTCGTATTGATGATAAAATTATGGAGGAAGCTATGCGTGTTGCCTCTTATGGTGTTATTATTAAAGAACGACCATTTAGTTCTGTCTTTCAGAAATATCCACCTCACCAATGGGTGGGGGGAAAATATAGCCGTATAGGTTATGGAATATATATGAAGGAGTTATTGTGAATCCCTTAATTACCATCGTTGGACCTACTGCGGTAGGCAAAACAGATCTTACCTTGGAATTAGCAGAACAGCTACATGCTGAGGTTATTTCTGGTGATGCTTACCAGGTTTATAAACAACTTAATATTGGTACCGCTAAACCATCGGTGGATGAACTTAATCGGGTGAAACATCATCTCATCGATATACTGGAACCAAATGATTCATATTCGGTATCTATTTTTCAAAATCAAGCTAAAGAAATAATTGCAAGATTAAAAGATAGAAATATTCTTCCTATTCTGTCTGGTGGTACAGGACTGTATGTCCAATCATTATTGGAGAACTACAACTTTAATGATGTTAAACCTGACGAATATTTGCGAGCAGAACTCGATGAGATCTATAGTACAAAAGGTATTGAAGGCTTACGAGACTATGCTTTCACATTAGGTAAAGAGCATAATATAGAGATACAATATAGCGACAAACATCGTTTGTATCGAGCTATTGAGATATTACATCATGGTGATGTAGATTCGTTGCGAAATCAGACAAAAGATGGTGTATCCTATAAAGGACCTGTTATCGGTCTTATGAGAGATCGTGATAAACTATATGAGCGCATCAATTTACGGGTTGATATGATGTTTGATGCAGGCTTGATTGAAGAAGTGGAACAACTCATAAAATTTGGTGTGAAGCCAGATTGCCAAGCATTTAAAGGTATTGGCTATAAAGAAGTTGTTGACTATATAAATGGCAATATAATATTAGATGAGTGTCGTGACTTAATTAAGAAGAATACACGTCACTTTGCTAAGCGCCAAATTACATGGTATAAACGTATGCCATATATAGAATGGATACATATTGATAGCAATACATCTAAAGATTTTATATTTAATAAAGCTATGGATTTAATCCGTAGAGAAGGATTAGCATGACATTAGAAGAAATACGTAGTAAAGCCCTAGAAATGGCTGAACCAGAATTTAAGAAATTTGAACCTATTGCATTGGCCAATACAAAAAAAGTATTAGAAGCCTTTAAGGAATGCCAAGTATCTGATTATCATTTCACTGGTACTACTGGTTATGGATATAACGACGTAGGGCGTGAAAAATTAGATGAAGTATTTGCCTATGTATTTAAAGGTGAAAAGGCTATCATTCGTCCTCATTTTGTTTCTGGTACACATGCGTTAGCTACTACATTAATTTCTTTGATGGGAAATGGCTCTAAAGGGACAGAGTTTATCTATGCCGTAGGGGCTCCTTATGATACGATGCAATCCGTTATCGGTGCCGCTCGTGAAGTACGTGGTTCTTTAGTAGAAAAAGGCTTTACCTATACTGAGGTACCATTGAAAGATAATACTTATGATGTTGAAGCTATTGCTAACGCTGTTAACGATAATACGCGGGTAGTAGTCATTCAACGGTCTAGAGGCTATAGCACTCGTGAACCTTTATCTATTGCAGATATTAAGATTATTGTAGATGCTGTAAAAGCTAAAAATTCTAAAACGATTTGTTTCGTAGATAATTGTTACGGTGAATTTACAGAGCTGCAAGAACCATTAGAAGCTGGTGCTGATATTATGGCTGGCTCTCTCATTAAAAATGCAGGTGGCGGTTTAGCACCAACTGGTGGTTATATTGTTGGTAGAGAAAACCTTGTAGAGGATGCAGCGTATCAATTGACAGCTCCTGGACTTGGCGATCATATGGGTTCATATGCTCCTGGTTATCGCTTGTTCTTCCAAGGTTTATTTATGGCACCTCACGTAGTATTACAAGCTCTTAAAGGTGCTGTATATACGGCTGCTGTAGGTGAGTTACTAGGCTATGATGTATTCCCTAAGGTAAATGCTGATCGCTATGATTTGATTCAAGCCATTAATCTGAAAAATGGGGAAGAAATGGAGCATTTCTGTGTAGGTATGCAAGCCTATTCTCCTGTAGATGCTCACGTACATCCTATTCCTGGGGATATGCCTGGGTACGAAGATAAAATCATCATGGCTGGTGGTACCTTTGTACAAGGTTCCTCTATTGAACTCAGTGCCGATGGTCCTATACGTCCACCATATACAATTTTCATGCAGGGTGGCCTAGTATTTGAACATTCCATGCTTGGTATTTTAGGAGCTGCTGAAGAACTATTAAAACATAGATAATATTTAGAATCTCTTTCTTTTGTGAAAGGGATTCTTTTTATTTCAAATCTTTTCAATATACCTATTTCTAGGCTATAATATAAGTTGCTATAATTTTATAGCAATACTACTCGGACTTTTACACCGAACTAGTGTTTTACACGTCAGGCTTTCACCCTGATTAGTTTTATGATCAAGAGATCATTAAAAGGAGAAAGTATGGAAAAAGTTATCGCTGTAGCTATGAGTGGCGGCGTAGACAGTTCTTTAACTGCTGCAATGCTATTAAAACAAGGCTATAAAGTATTTGGTATTACCCTATGGTTATGGGTGAGTGGTACGCCCTATGATGAGGTGCCTCTTGCCGTAACTGATGCTAAGAAGATGTGTGATTTTCTTGGTATCGAGCATCATGTTATCGATGCTCGTGATGTATTCTACGAAAACGTAGTAGATTACTTTGTAAAAGAATATGCCTATGGTCGTACGCCAAATCCTTGTGTATTTTGTAACAAGAACATCAAGTTTGACTTGATGCTCAATCGTGCTCTTGAATTAGGTGCCACACATATGGTAACTGGTCATTATGCACAAGTAAATTATAATGAAGAAACAGGTCTATATGAGTTACATAAAGGTGTTGATCCCACAAAAGATCAAAGTTATGTTATGTACAATATGAACCAACGTATTTTGAGTCATCTTATGTTCCCATTAGGTGGTCAATGTAAGACTGAAACACGTAAATTAGCTGCTGAATATGATTTGCCAGTCGCTAAAAAACCAGATAGCGTGGATATTTGTTTCTTGCCTCATGGGAACTATCAAAAGCTAGTGGTCGAAGAAATGAAGGGTAAACCAGAGTCTGGTAATATCGTTACCGAAGATGGTGAGGTATTAGGTAAGCACAACGGCTTATTTAATTATACGATTGGTCAACGTAAAGGTCTTGGTATTGCATATAAACACCCTTTATATGTTATTGGATTTAATGGGGATCGTAATGAGGTCATCGTGGGTCCTAACGAACGTCTCTTTACAAATCGCATGATTTGTAAGTTCTATAACTTCTTAGATGATACAATTCATAAGGAATTGAAGGCAGAAGGAAAAATTCGCTATGCAGCTAACCCTTCTCCTTGCATAGCACGTATTTTAGATGACGATACAATGGAGGTTATTTTTGAAGAACCACAACGGGCTATTACCCCAGGTCAGTCTGTAGCCTTTTATAATGGCACTCAATTATTGGGAGGTGCTGTTATCGATCGCGTATGTTAGAAAGGAGAATACAAGTTCTTTGAACTTGTTTACATAGTATGTCAACGAAAAAGATTCGAAACTTCTGTATTATAGCTCATATCGACCATGGTAAATCAACCATCGCTGATAGATTAATTGAATATACTGGTACATTACAAAAACGTGAAATGGAGGCTCAAGTTTTGGACTCCATGGACCTTGAACGTGAACGCGGCATTACTATTAAAGCGCAATCTGTTCGTATTTTGTATAAAGCTCAAGACGGTGAAGAATATATTTTGAATCTCATTGATACTCCGGGCCACGTCGATTTCAGCTATGAAGTATCTCGTTCTCTTGCAGCCTGTGAAGGGGCATTACTCGTAGTCGATGCTGCACAAGGTGTGGAAGCACAAACGTTGGCAAATGTATATCTCGCTTTAGAACATGATCTTGAAATCATTCCTGTTATTAACAAGATTGATTTGCCGTCAGCAGATCCTGATCGCGTTAAACAAGAAATTGAAGATATTATTGGTTTAGACGCTTCTGATGCTGTATTATGCTCTGCCAAATCAGGTATCGGTATTCCTGATATTTTAGAAGCTATTGTAAATAAAGTTCCTGCACCACCAGATAAATCTGATAAGCCAACAAGAGCCTTGATTTTTGATAGCCGTTTTGATGCGTATAAAGGTGCTATTGCTTATCTCCGCGTAAAAGAAGGGTCTATAAAAGCAAAAGATACAATTCGCATGATGCATGATAAAAAGGACTTTGATGTTACAGAACTCGGTATTTTTACTCCCAATCTTGTACCTGTGCAAGAATTACCATGTGGCTCAGTAGGTTGTATTGCAGCTAGCATCAAAAATGTAAAAGATTGCCATGTAGGCGATACTGTAACATTAGCTAATAATCCTGCATCAGAACCATTGCCTGGTTATCGTAAGGCTGTATCTATGGTGTACTGTGGCCTTTATCCAACAGAATCTAAAGATTATGAAAACCTTCGGGATGCATTAGAAAAGTTACAGCTTAATGATGCTGCCTTAGAATATGAAGCAGAAACATCATTGGCATTGGGTTTTGGTTTCCGTTGTGGGTTTCTCGGTCTTTTGCATATGGACGTAATTCAAGAACGTTTAGAACGTGAATATAACTTGACGCTTATTACGACGGCTCCATCTGTAAATTACAAAGTGTACAAAACAAATGGGGAAATGCTCGAAGTCGATAATCCTGCTAAATTACCACCTCCAACGGAAATTGACTATATCGAAGAGCCTTATGTAAAGGCTACAACAATTGTACCTAAAGATTTTGTTGGTACTATCATGGAATTATCTCAAGATAAACGCGGTGAATATCAATCTATGGAATATTTGGATGAAACACGCGTATCTGTCGTTTATCACTTGCCATTGAGTGAAATCATTTATGATTACTTTGATAAATTAAAATCCGCTACAAAGGGATATGCATCTCTTGACTACGAATTGATTGGATATAAACAATCTCCAATGGTTAAGATGGATATTCTCTTAAATGGAGATCCTGTAGATGCATTATCCATTATTGTACACAAAGACCGTGCAGCTACACGTGGTCGTGCATTAGCTGAGAAATTGAAAGAATTGATTCCTCGTCAAATGTTTGAAATTCCTATTCAAGCGGCGGTAGGTACAAAAATTGTGGCTCGTGAAACTGTAAAAGCTTGGCGTAAGGATGTTTTGGCAAAATGTTACGGTGGTGATATTTCTCGTAAGCGTAAATTACTTGAAAAACAAAAAGCCGGTAAGAAACGCATGAAGTCCGTCGGTTCCGTAGAGATCCCGCAAGAAGCATTCATGGCGATTCTCAAGGTTGAGGACTAATAAAATGAAAACAGATTCTGATATTCTGAATCTGTCTACGCTGAGGGATATGGGGCTGTATGTCCATATCCCTTTTTGTAAACAGAAATGTATGTATTGTGATTTTCCTGCTTATCAAAATTTACAAGATTATTACGAAACCTATGTATATGCTTTAGTTCAAGAAATCGATTTATGGGTCTTTGAACATCCAGAGTCTACATCTAAAGCTATTGATACAATTTATTTTGGTGGAGGTACGCCTACAGAATTATCGATTCAACAACTACAGATGATTCTTGATAAAATCAAAAATACTTTTACAATTTCTGACGATTGTCATATGACTATTGAATCAAATCCTGGGGAAGTAGATCTATCGTATTTAACGAAACTTGTTAAACTAGGATTTAATCGTATAAGCTTTGGTGTTCAAACATTTGATGATAAGGCGCTTACATTGCTTCATCGCAGTCACAACGGGGAACAGGCAAAACAAGCCGTTTATGATGCTAAAGAGGCGGGCTTTACCGATATCAATATTGATTTGATTTATGGTTTGCCACGACAAACATTAGAGGATATTCAACATAATTTAGATATTGTAAAAGATTTACCGATTAATCATATTTCAACGTATGGACTTCAAGTTGAGGTAGGAACGTATCTATATCATTTAGTACAAAAGAACCTTATTTCTATTCCTAGTGAAACCATTGATGAATCCATGTATGATACGATGATGGAAGGATTAAAAGATTTAGGCTTTGAACGATATGAGATTTCAAATTTCGCCAAGGCTAATTCCTATAGTCGTCATAATTTAAAATATTGGCACTATATAGATTATTTAGGCTTTGGTGCTGGTGCTCATTCCTTCTATGACGGAGTACGCCGTAGTAATAATCGTAATGTAATGCCCTATATACAATCTGTTGACAGATATATTATGCCTACTATCGATACGGAGACGATTACTTTAGAACGAGCTCAAGAGGATTTTTGTTTTTTAGCTCTTCGCACTAAATGGGGCCTTGATAAGCAAAAATTCGAAGATAAATTTGGCGTATCTATCCATGATTTGTTTGCTACTACTTTAGAGGATTTAGTTAGTAAAGGTCTATTAGAGTATCAAAATGCAAGTTATCATTTAACCGCTGAAGGTGCCAAGCATGGGAACTATGTATTTAGTCAATTTATTCGTGAGTAATTTCTCACAGTTTCTCAAAATCTAATATGTTAGTATAAATAGGATGATGGTGAATAAGCATGCTAGTTTTGAGGAGGAGCGATGAAGACATCTGTAATATTACACGGTTTACATAATGAATTTACTTTAGATCAAATGAAAGCATGCATAGAACTTGCTGAAAAATATGGTGGATCCTTCCGTCATGTTGTAACAGGTATACAAATTACAGGTATTGAAAAAGATGATAAGGAACAGTTTATTTCTGAATTGCCTGATGGCGTGACAACTGTTATTCATAGAGGTGTTAATTCCTTAATTGCTTGTGTAGGTAAAGGCCATTGTAAAAATGGACAAATGGAAACTAAAGAATTGGCTGATTATGTAGAGAGAAAACATTACGGCCGAAAAACCTCTCACAAGTGCAAAATCGGCATCAGTGGATGTGGACGTAACTGCCCAGATGCAATGGTAAAGGATATTGCCTTTATCGGTACATCTCAAGGTTTTATGTTGGCTGTTGGTGGTAATACAGGCATGAGACCTGAAGCAGGAAAAATTTTAGCAAGAAAACTAACTATTGAGCAATCTAAAAAAGCTGTAGATATTTTGATTGATTGGTATGCTAAATATGGTGAACCTCGTGAACGTATGGGGAAACTGTTGGAGCGTCTTGGTAATCCATTAGAAGGGGTAGATCTATAAATTAATTAGTACATTTTAGTTCTAATTGATTTATAGTTTATAGTCCGTAAATTCTTGGGCCAAAAAAGTATTTTAACTAAGAGTTTATTGACAACTAAATTATTATATATAAACACTTATACTATTTCAGGTTTTAATAATATAAATTTTATTAGACCAATATATTCTAATATTTAAATTTTAGGATATGACATAAACGTAGATAGTATAAGTGTTTTCTTATTGTTACACTTTGATTTTTTGACCAATTAATTAAAAATATTGAATTGTCTTTTTGACTAAATAGATATTATTTGACTTTTTAAGGATTTTTCTGCTTGACATTTTTTTTGAATATGATAATATTATACATGCGATTAGCACTCAAAGTTAATGAGTGCTAACAAGAGGTGTCATTATGGATGAAAGAAAACAGCGCATCTTGCGAGCCATAATTGAAGACTATGTTAAGTCCGCAGAACCTGTAGGATCTCGAACGATTGCTAAAAATTATGATCTTGGCATCAGTCCTGCTACGGTGCGGAACGAAATGTCCGATTTAGAGGAATTAGGCTATTTAGAGCAACCTCATACATCGGCTGGGCGTATTCCTTCAGCTAAGGGCTATCGCTTATATGTTGATTCTATGTTGAGTCGACAACCTGTTCCATTACAGGATGCTGAAAAAATTGAAATGTTATGGAAACATTCCAATAGGTCAACGAGTGAACTCTTTCTAAATATGGCTAAACTACTTTCACAGGTAAGCCATAGCATGAGTTTATTCTTAGCACCAGCCCATGATAGAGCATTAATCAAATACATTCATGTATTACCGCTAGATAGTCATCAAGCCATTATGGTTGTTATCACTGAAACAGGGGCACTCGATAATGAGTTGATGTACTTTGGTGAAAGTGTTTCACCAGAGCTTCTACAAAGTCTAGCCATGCAATTTAGCAATGCACTACAGAATGTAAGTATTGGTCATGTAACGGCTGAGGCTTTAGGAACTGTATTGGTCCATATGGAAGGTCCGCAAGGAATTTTATTAATCCTTTCGGAAACATTATTACGAGTTATTAATAAACGTAAGTTGTTCTATTCGGTAGGTACCACAGAGTTGTTGAATCAACCAGAGTTTAAGTCTGTTGAGAAGGTGCAACCCTTGCTTTCATTAGTGGAAGAACAAAATCAATTAGGACAGTTATTAAAAGATGATTCCCCAACACCTGTTAAGGTTAAGATAGGAATAGAAAACCAAACTGAAGCACTTCATTCTATGAGTGTGGTACAAGCTGATTTTACGAATCAAGATCAGCCTATAGGAACTCTTGCTATTCTTGGCCCAACGAGAATGGAATATGGACGTATCATTGGCATGTTGTCCCATATGAAACATATAATGGAAACTATGGTAAAAGAACAAAAATAGAAAGGGCATATAATGGCTGAAGAACAAGACATTAAACAAGAAATAGTGGAGGAAACAGTGGACACTACGAATGTAGAGGAACCAACTGTTGAGGAAACTGAAGAGGTTGTGGCTGATGCTGCTCAAGTGTTAGAAGAACTTAAAGCCGACTTTGATAATCGATATAAACGGTTACAAGCGGACTTTGAAAACTTCAAACGTCGTACTAACCAAGAAAAAGAGCAACTTGCTGGATATGTAAAAGGGGATGTATTAACGGACCTTCTTCCTGTATTGGATAACTTTGAACGGGCCGTTCAAAGTCCTGCAGAAGGGGAAGCAAAAGTATTCCTCGATGGATTCATTATGATTCATCAAAATTTGATGGCTATGTTATCTAAACATGGTTTAGCTGTTATTGAAGCTGTGGGTCAACCATTTGATCCAAATTTCCATCAAGCGATTATGCGTGTACCGTCAGATGAATATGAATCCGATACGGTGTGTGAAGTTTTGCAAACTGGTTATACTGTTGATGGTCGTTGTATACGTCCAGCAATGGTAAAAGTTGTTGAATAGATTATAAAGTTTTAGGAGGTATATATTATGGCAAAGGTAATTGGTATTGATTTAGGGACAACAAACTCTTGTGTTGCTGTTATGGAAGGCGGCGAACCTACGGTTATTACAAATCAAGAAGGTGCACGTACAACTCCTTCCGTTGTTGGGTTTGCAAAAAATGGAGAACGTTTAGTTGGTCAATTGGCTAAACGTCAAGCTGTATCCAACCCAGAAAACACAATCATTTCTATTAAACGTCACATGGGTACAGACTACAAAGTAACTGTAGAAGGTAAATCTTATACTCCTCAAGAAATTTCTGCAATGATTCTTCAAAAAATCAAAGCTGATGCAGAAGCTTACTTGGGCGAACCTGTAAAACAAGCTGTTATTACAGTTCCTGCATACTTTACAGATGCTCAACGTCAAGCTACAAAAGACGCTGGTGCCATTGCAGGTCTTGAAGTACTTCGTATCATCAACGAACCTACAGCAGCTGCTCTTGCATATGGTGTAGATAAAGATGAAGATGGTAAAGTTCTTGTATTTGACCTTGGTGGTGGTACATTCGACGTATCTATCCTTGAACTTGGTGATGGTGTATTTGAAGTATTAGCAACATCTGGTAATAACCACCTTGGTGGCGATGACTTCGACCAACGCATTATGAACTACCTTATTGAAGAGTTCAAAAAAGAAACTGGTATCGATTTGTCTAATGATAAATTAGCTGATCAACGTTTAAAAGAAGCTGCTGAAAAAGCAAAAATTGAATTGTCTGGCGTAGCTAGCACAAATATCAACTTGCCATTTATCACAGCTGATGCTACTGGTCCTAAACATTTGGATGTAACATTGACTCGTGCTAAATTTGAAGAATTAACTGCTGATTTGGTACAAGCTACTATAGAACCTACTCGTAAAGCTATGAGTGATGCTGGCTTATCTGCATCCGATATCGATAAAGTATTGTTAGTTGGTGGTTCTAGCCGTATTCCAGCTGTACAAGAAGCAATCAAAAAAGTATTGGGTAAAGAACCAACTAAAAATGTTAACCCTGATGAATGTGTAGCTATTGGTGCTGCTATTCAAGGTGGCGTATTAGTAGGTGAAGTTAAAGACGTATTGTTACTTGACGTAACGCCATTGTCCCTTGGTATCGAAACAATGGGTGGCGTATTCACACGTATTATCGATCGTAACACTACAATCCCTACATCTAAATCTCAAGTATTCTCCACTGCCGCAGATAACCAACCATCTGTAGATATCCATGTATTGCAAGGTGAACGTGAGTTCGCAGCAGATAATAAAACATTGGGTCGTTTCAACTTGGATGGTATCCCAGCTGCTCCTCGTGGGGTTCCTCAAATCGAAGTAACATTTGACATCGATGCTAATGGTATCGTACATGTAAAAGCTAAAGATTTAGGTACTCAAAAGGAACAAAAGATTACCATTACTTCTTCTAGCGGCTTGAAAGAAGAAGAAATTGACCGCATGGTTAAAGAAGCTGAAGCTCATGCAGCGGAAGATAAAGCTAGAAAAGAAGAATTAGATGTTAAAAACAATGCTGATTCCTTAGTATATCAAGCTGAGAAAGCATTGAAAGACCTTGAAGGTAAAGGCGATGCTGCTTTGATGAAAGAAGTAGAAGAAGCGAAAGATAAATTGAAAAAATCTATCGAAGCTGGCAATATCGAAGACATCAAAAAAGATAGTGAAGCTTTGGAACAACCATTACATAAATTAGCAGAACAAATGTATGCAGCAGCTCAACAAGCTCAACAAGCAGCTGGTGGTGCTGAACAAGGTCAACAACAAACAAAATCTGATGACAATGTAGTTGATGCTGATTACACAGTAGTGGATGATGACAAGAAATAAGAAGGGTTGGTAACGAATGGCACGAGATTATTATGACATCCTAGGGGTTAGTAAAAATGCCTCTCAAGATGAAATCAAAAAAGCCTTCCGTAAAAAGGCACGCCAATACCATCCAGATGTAAATAAAGATAATCCAAAGGAAGCGGAAGCAAAGTTTAAAGAAGCTAACGAAGCTTACGAAGTATTGTCTGATGAAACTAAAAAAGCTCAATATGACCAATTCGGCCACGACGCCTTCAAACAAGGAGGCGGCGCTGGTGCCGGTGGTTTCCAAGGTGGCTTTGGCGGTTTTGGTGGTCAAGCTGGAGGCTTTGGTGATATCTTTGGCGACATTTTTGGTGGCATGTTTGGTGGTGGACGCCAACAACAAGGCCCTCAAAAAGGTAATGACTTGCGTGAAGATATCGATATTTCCTTTGAAGATGCAGCCTTTGGTAAATCTATGGAAATTGAAGTGCATCGTCATGAAGAATGTGATCACTGTCATGGTACTGGTGGTGAACCAGGCTCTCGTGTCGATACTTGTCCAAACTGTCATGGTTCTGGTCAAGAAGCGGTTATTCAAAATACTCCATTTGGACGTATGCAGTCCGTTCGCACTTGTTCCCACTGTCATGGTACGGGTAAAAGCATTGAAAAACCTTGCTCTAAATGCCGTGGTACTGGTGAAATGTTGGCTAAACGGAAGATTTCCATTAAGATTCCAGCTGGTGTAGATAGCGGATCTCGTTTACGTGTAGCTAATGAAGGGGAACCTGGTATTTTAGGCGGTCCTAAAGGGGATCTCTATGTATATATCTTTGTTCGTCCTCACAAGGAATTTGAACGAAATGGTAATGACGTTATTAGCCGTGTAAATATTAGCTTTGCTCAAGCTGCTCTTGGTGCGACTATACAAGTTAACACCTTAGATGGTAAAGTAGAGTTAAAGATTCCGGAAGGTACTCAAACGGGAACGGCATTCCGCGTAAAGGGCAAAGGTATTCCATATTTGCGTAACCCTAACCAAAGGGGTGATCAACACATTGTGGTAACCGTCCAAACGCCTAAGAAGTTGACAGACACTCAACGTGAGCTATTGTTACGCTTTGCAAATGAAAGTAATGAAGATGTAAATAACTTACAAGTGAGCAAAAGTCTCTTTGAAAAAATCAAGGACTGTTTAACGAAATGAACAGCTCATGTGAAGGAATGGTTTGTTCCATCACATTCCCTATAAAGGAGCATATATGCAATGGATAGAAATATCCGTTGTCTGTGAAAGAGTAGCCACCGATGAGGTGACTACTCTTTTTGACAATTATGCAGACAATGGAATTATAGAAGAAGATGTTGAAGATCAGCCTAATTTAATAAAATTGTCTATGTACAGTGATCCATCACTAGATGACGATATGATTAAGTCTGATTTGAAAAAACGTCTTACAGAAGCAAATATTGGAATTATATCGATAGATACACATATTCTTGATGAGTCAACTTGGTTAAACTCTTGGCAACAGTATATTGAACCTACAGAAATTTTACCTAACTTAGTCATTAAACCAGCATGGCAGGAATACAATAATGTAGATAATAAAACTATTATTATAATCGATTCAGATATTTCCTTTGGTACCGGGTCTCATGAGACAACACGGACTTGTGCAGAGTTATTAAAATCCTATAGTGAATCTATGGATCTTGATACAGCTACTTGTTTGGATATTGGTACTGGCACAGGTATTCTTTTATTAGTAGCAGCCCATTTAGGTATTAAAAATTTAGTTGGTATAGATATAGAAGAGTATGCTGCAAATCAAGCTCGAATTAACTGTGAGAATAATCATGTATCTGCTGAAATCATTTGTGGTAATTTGGATAGTGATTTCAATAGTACTGCCCAATTAATTTTAGCTAATTTAACAGTAGATCCCCTTAAAATACTATTACCTCAAATTGGTAAGAAACTGGATGATAAGGGCATTTTGATTATTAGTGGCATTATTGATGATCGTTATGATGAAATCATGCCATATATTGAGGCTCATTGGCATATTATTGAGGAGCGCGTTGCAGGACCTTGGCATACATTTGCGCTAGAAAAACGATGAAAAAGATTTTTATTCCTACACCATTAGATGAAATAATAGAATTGCCGAAAGATGTGACCCATCATGTACTACATGTATTTCGCCATAATATTGAGAAGCCTATAACTGTAACAGGTAGTGACAATCGTTGTGGTACATATCAAATTACAGAAGAAGTAGACGGTAAAGCTCAAGCAAAACTGATTGAATATGTAGATGCAAATCTAGCATCGTATCGTACTATTCTAGTTCAATCATTATTAAAAGGTGAAAAGCTAGAATGGGTGTTACAAAAGGCGACGGAGTTAAATGTGGATACAATTTATCTTGTGCCCACAGCTAACTGCGTAGCTAAATATGATGAAAAAAAGCTTCAATCAAAAGTAAATCGTTGGGAAAAAATAATGCTAGAAGCAGCTCAACAATGTGGACGAAATCACTTGCCTACACTCGTAGTAGGAGAGACGCTTTTACAAGCATTAGACATTGAATCTGAGGCGTTGAAATTGGTAGCCTATGAAAATGAAGCAGGGCAGACTATCAAAGATGTACTTAAAACTTTACATTCCGATAAGTCTGTAACTGATGTTTTAATTTGTATAGGTCCTGAAGGGGGCTATCAAGAGAAGGAAATCAATGCTATTATAAAATATGGTGGAAAATCAGTATCGCTGGGAAATACAATTTTACGGGCTGAAACTGCTGCTATTGGATCGTTAGCGATGATTCGATATGAATTAGAATTATAAATTAAATAAGAATAGAGAGGTGCAATGAAAACCGTTGCTTTTACAACCTTAGGGTGTCGCGTAAACCAATATGATACAGATGCCATGAAAGGTTTATTTTTACAAAATAATTACGAAGCGGTAGACTTCGATGAAAAAGCTGATATATATGTAATTAATACCTGTTCTGTAACGAATATGGGGGAAAAGAAATCCCGTCAATTAATCCGCAAGGCAAAGCGTCAAAATGAAGATGCCTATGTTATTGTAACTGGTTGTTATGCTCAGCTTGATCCAGATGCGATTGCCGCTATAGATGGTGTTAATCTCGTTATTGGTACCAATAATCGCTCTAAAATTGTTGAATTAGTAGAGCAATTAGAATCTACAGAACGACAAATTAATGCTGTTCGGGATATCATGAAGGAATCTAACTTCGAGGAAATGCCGTTATATGGTAATGAATCTGACAAAGCTCGTGCGTTCATGAAAATTCAAGAA
Organism: Veillonella sp.; assembly: GCF_032470285.1. Lineage (GTDB taxonomy): Bacteria > Bacillota > Negativicutes > Veillonellales > Veillonellaceae > Veillonella. Next base: position 304,762 of record NZ_JAWEKP010000001.1, read on the forward strand.
GGTTGTAATAACTATTGCGCCTTTTGTATCATTCCTTATACTCGAGGAAAGTTAAAATCTCGTAAAGTTGATGATATTGTACAAGAGGCAAAACGTTTAGTAGATCATGGATTCCATGAAATCGTATTAACTGGTATACATTTGGGTAATTACGGTGTCGAATTACCAGGTCGTCCAACATTAGCTGATGTGGTAAAAGCTTTATTAGAGATTCCTAATTTATACCGCATTCGTTTCGGGTCCATTGAATCCGTAGAGGTTTCTGATGAGTTAGTAGAATTAATGGCTACCAATAAACGTGTTTGTCCTCATTTACATTTACCATTACAAGCTGGTTCTGATCATGTATTAAAGTTGATGAAACGCCATTATACATTACAAGAATATAAAGATTTAATTACAAGTTTACGTTCTCGTATTAAAGATTTATCAATTACAACTGATATTATTGCTGGTTTCCCTCAAGAAACTGATGAAGACTTCGAAGAAACATTGAATACAGTACGTGAAATTGGATTTACGCACATTCATGCCTTCCCATACTCCATTCGTGAGGGTACACCTGCAGCCACCATGGCGGATCAAGTACCAGAAGCTGTTAAGAAGACTCGTGTAGCACTTTTAAATGGCCTTAGCCAATCTGGTTATGAACGATACGCAAAATCTCGCATTGGTAAGCCTGGTGAGATTCTCATCGAAAAGGAAGAGAATGGATACTATATGGGCTTAACAAATGAATATATAAATGGTAAAGTTAAGTCTGATGGGACACGTAAAATTGGTGATCTCGTTGGTGGAACTGTTGTAGGTTTAGAAGATAATTATTTAATTATTGAGTAAGGAGTTAGATTATGAGTGACTGCATTTTTTGCAAAATTATCAATGGTGAAATTCCGTCTAAAAAAGTGTTAGAAAATGATAAATTCTATGCTTTTTATGATATTCAACCTGTAAAAAAAGTTCATGTATTAATCGTACCTAAAAATCACGTGTCTAATATTGCACATCTTAATGAAAAGAATGCAGATTATGTTGAAGGGTTACTGCCATTTGTTCGTGATGTAGCAAAAGAGCTTGGTATCTCTAAAGATGGATATCGTTTAATTTTTAATACTGGTGAAAAAGCAGGCCAAACTGTATTCCATATGCATGCACACCTTTTAGGTGGAGAAGAGATGGGCTGGCCAGAAGCCTAATTTTGAGTATTATGCATTCTTTTTATAATACTCATTAAAAAACCTATAAAATATACTTGAAAATATTGACAACATCTATACCTATACATATAATATTATATGTGCGTATGTAAATTATCAGCACTTCCCGAGATTATTTTTGGAGGGAGGGATATAGATGTCTGAAATCAAAGTCGGTAAAAACGAAACGCTTGAAAGTGCTCTTCGTCGATTCAAACGCTCCTGCCAAAAAGCGGGTGTTTTGTCTGAAGTAAGAAAACGCGAACACTATGAAAAACCAAGCGTAAAAAGAAAGAAAAAATCTGAAGCAGCAAGAAAACGCAAATTCAGAGCATAAGATGATTACCCTAATTCTGCCTTTTCATGGCTTTATGAAATCCAGAATTAGGGTTTCTTTATTATATACATAAGGAGGAAATATGAGTTTAAAAGATCAATTAAAGGAAGATATGAAAGCAGCTATGAAAGCTCGTGAAGAAGGTAAAACAGCGTTATCTGTAATTCGTATGGTCAATAGTGCCATAAAAAATACAGAAATCAATGACAAAATTGAGTTAGATGATGCTGGCATTCTTGGCATTTTAGCTAAGGAAATGAAAACTCGTCAAGATTCCTTAACAGAATTTGAAAAAGCAGGCCGTGAGGACTTAATTAGTCATGTAAAAGAAGAAATGGCTGTATTACAAAAATATTTACCAGAGCAATTGAAAGAAGATGAAATTCGTACAATTGTACAAGAAGCCATTGCTGCATGTGGTGATAACGTAAATATGGGCAATGTTATGAAACATGTAATGCCAAAAACAAAAGGGCGTGCAGATGGTAAGGTTGTCAATAATATTGTTAAAGAATTACTTGGATAATATATAGTGATATCAACGACCATTCTATATACAGTTATTGATTAAAGTTGATAGTATTGGATGTGTTAGATGTAACTTTAAAAGAATAATGAAATTCTATAGAAAGTTATTGACATATATTTTCAACATATGATAATATGAACTCAATAAAATAATTGGTCAACGAAGACTCCACTTTAGATATATAGATTTATATATTTATTTGTTGGAGTCTTTTTCTTTTAGGAGGAACAAATATGTCGACAACTAACGAATTATTATATTACATTCCGGCGGGTCAATATGGGAAAGAAGGCGTTCTTGCATTATTAGAACAACATCCTGAAATCAAGTTCGTATCTCTTGTAGGGATTGACTTAGCAGGTAATGATACTGATGAAAAGATTCCTATGTCAGCATTCTTCGATGACTACGAATCTTTCTTTGAAGGTCGTGCTGTTCAAACAGATGGTTCCTCTGTAGTACTTACAAATATTGCTACATTAAATAATGCTCGTGTAGATATGTGGGGCGATCCAAGTGTAAACTGGTTTGTTGATTACAACTACGAAAATATTGATCCTGTTACAGGATTACCAACTGGTACACTTCGTATTCCTGCATTCTTGATGCATAACTATCGCTATGTAGATTCTCGTTCTATTTTAAAACGCAGCTGCGACTATGTACGTGCTGAATTATTGGCTTTGATTAAAGAACATGGTTTACCTGGTATGCCGCATGTGAAAGCTGATGAAGTTGTAGATATCATTTTCACATCTGCAACAGAACTAGAATTCTGGGTAAAAACTCCATCTAGAACAGTTACCAAAAAAGAATTATCCGTATCCCAAAAATTACAAGAACAATACTGGCAACGTACTCATGGTACAGTTCGCACTGCATTAGAACAAGCTGTTGAACGTCTTGATAGATATGGTATGGTTGCTGAAATGGGTCATAAAGAAGTAGGTGGCGTTAAAGCTAAACTTGATGAAGATGGTCATGAAGCAGTTGTATTAGAACAATTAGAAATCGACTGGAAATTCTCAAATAATCCATTACAAACAGCAGATAATGAATTACAAGCTCGTATCATTGTTCGTGAAGTATTCCGTGAAAATGGTCTTGATGTAACATTTAATGCAAAACCAATAATTGGTGTAGCTGGTTCTGGTGAACATACTCATTTTGGTGTTATGGCTAAATTAAAATCTGGTAAAGTTGTTAACTTATTTAGCCCAGAAGATATGCGTAAAGAATCTGCTAGCTCTTTAGGCATTGGTGCAATTATGGGACTTTTAAAACACTATGAAGCCATTAATCCATTCATCAGCTCTACAACAGATTCTTTAAACCGTTTAAAACCTGGGTTTGAAGCGCCAGTATGTATTGTTACATCTTTAGGTACTGATCCATCTGAACCTAGCCGTAACCGTACAATCCTTTGCGGTTTAATTCGAGATATCGATAATCCTATGGCGACACGTTATGAATTGCGTTCTCCAAATCCTTACACTAATACATATACTGCTTTAGCATTGATCTTTATCTCTGCATTTGATGGTATGAAATATGCCATTACATCTGGTAAAACACAAGCTCAATTGGAAGCAGAGCTTTCCAAAGAAGTAGGTGAAACATCTGATTATCTTGCTACAAATCGTGCATACCGTACTGAAAAAGATGTGTTTGATGATTTCACACAAGAAGAACGTAATCAAATGTTTGGTGTTGCTCCAGCTACTGTATGGGAAAATATAAAGGGTTACCAAAATAATCCTGAATTAGTAGAAACATTGGCTCAAGGCAATGCATTTGCTAAAGATTTAATGGACTCTTTTATTGCGTCCATTCTTAAACGCTGGAAACTAGTATTGGCTAACCGCTTAATCCCAAACAATTTGGATACAGTTCGTAGCATGGTTGCAATTCATACTGACAGCCGAAATAGTGTAGATGATAAACGCTTTGCAGAAGTTAATGACTTACGTTTCTACCTTGCGAAAGATAGTGATGATCGTAAATCCTTATTCACTCGTTTAATTGATGTACTTAATGATGGTGAATATGATTTAGCATCCCAATTACAAATCGAAATGAATGATAAAATGGAAGAATTAGAAGCTAAGTACGCTAACTACGCTAAAAATATCTTCTAATAAAATCAATTTATTAATAAAAATGGCCTCTACTACGGTAGAGGCCATTTTTCATTTAAATATATCTAAATAAATTAGATATATTCAAACAAAACGATTTAAATTTTATTCGTTATGTCCAATAAATTTTTCTACTAATACTAAGCTACATACAAGTACAAAAATTGCAACAGACCAAATTAAATTATCAAATGATGATTCATGATTGATAATTAGAAGTCTTACAATTGCAGTTATGCCAATGTATAAAAAGAAGTTAAGCGGAAAGTGGAAGTTATTTTTAAAATATTTAACGATGAGTGCAATAAACTCAAAGTATAGAAAGAAGGTAATTAGTTCTTCAATCAATAAAGAGTATGTACTATAACCTTGAATATTCGCCCACGTAACATAGACAAGACTAATCAATGTATTAATAAGTGCAATACAAAGTGCAATACCAACGCCTACAAGGGCTATATTTTTTATCGTTAATAATAGTTTAGAAATACGAATCCACATATATAATTCACCTACAATAAAAATCTAAATACTATACTACATAAAAAAGACCGTACACCGTACGGTCTTTTTACCTTTATATTAAGCTATTAGCAAAAATCTTAAGATTAGATATCAGCTTTAATAGCTTCTAATGCAGCATCGAAGTTAACTGCTTGAGTTACTTCAGGTACATATTCAACATAAGTTACTTTGTTATCTTTGTTGATTACTACAACGCCACGAGTTAAAAGACGAAGCTCTTCAATCAAGAAACCATAGTTTTCACCGAAGGAAGCATCTTTGTGGTCAGACAAAGTAATAACTTTATCTACGCCTGCAGCACCACACCAACGTTTTTGAGCGAATGGTAAGTCCATAGAAATTGTCAATACGACTACATCTTCGGAAAGTGCTGTTGCATCTTGGTTGAACCAACGAGTTTGAGCATCACAAACACCTGTATCAAGGGAAGGAACAACGGAGATAACTTTTACTTTACCTTCGAAGTCTTTTAAAGTTTTAGCTTGCAAGTCATTGCTCAATACAGTGAAGTCTGGAGCTTGTTGACCTACTTTAATTTCTGGGCCAACTAATGTGATAGGGCCACCTGCAAATGTTACTACGCCAGTACGTTTTTTCATGTTGTATTCCTCCTAAGAGTTTTAATTCTAATTATGTAAAATATAATTTCTTTATATGCATAGTATAACATTTACATTACCATAAGTAAACTAAAAAATTCGATATAGTATTAATTAAAAAGATCTTTACGATTGATTACTGTAAAAATTTAAAGAGGCCATTTAACTAATATTAATATTGATGAAATAGAACTGCTACTGTAATAAAATATTTAATCTAACTGTTATACGTATAGGTGTATTAATGTATCATAAAAAATGTGTATACTATAAAGAGAAAAGTTAACGTAATAAAATTTGTTGATTTAGCTTTTACAGTATTGATTTAAATTCAATTACAATATAATGATACTAGTAATTATATAGGCAATGATTTTGATTAGACTTAATAGGATATGTTAGAGAGGACCTATGAAACCAATAGATTTATTTATGCAGTTTTTCCGGCGTGAAGGCTGGATCTATGCCATTGGCTTAACTATGTTGATGGCAATTGACGTGGCTTTTTTATTTGTTCCTCAATTTATTGGTAATGCTATAGATACGTTGAGCAATAATAAGGAAGGGTTAGTCACTTATATTTTTTATTTCATTTTATTATTTATTATTATCACTATTTTAAAAGTTATCTCACGCAGAACCCTATTAGGCTCTATTCGTCGCATGGAGTATCTTTTTCGTGAGATTTTGTGTAGTAAAGCATTACAAGTAAAAACAACGTACTATGAGGCTAATGGACCTGGTAAGGTTATGGCGCTCATGACTAACGATGTAACATCGCTACGTGTTGCCCTTGGTCTAGGTGTAATGATTATAGTGGATATTATTTTCTATTCCATTGTGGGCTCCATAATTTTAATTCAAAAGATTAATACTGTATTAGCTTTTAAAATTATGACACCTGTATTCTTAATTATTGTGGCTATATTTGTACTAGGCAGAAAGCTACGTATTAAACAACGTAGTGCACAAGCTACTTATAGCGATTTAACAGAGTTTGGACAAGAGTTATTTCAAGGGATGGATGTTATTCGAGCTTTTAATCGTGAAAGTATAATCTCTAATTCTTTTGAAAAAATAAATAAACTTAATTATAAGAAGAATATGGATGTTGCACTACTAGATGCAATATTAACACCGTTAACAAGAATTGCACCCTTTATTTGTATCAGTATTAGTATATTTATTTGTGGACATTTAGCTGTAGAAGGCAAAATGACTATAGGCGAATTTGTTACTATCAATTCTTTTATCATGTTAATTGTAGGGCCTTTAATAGGCTTTGGGGGACTTATTTCTATTGTACAAAAAGGTCTTGCTTCCTTAGATCGTATCATGGATTTCTTGCATTTGCCTACTGAAATAATAGAGGATACTGATGAAGTATTGCCGCTTGAGGATATTCATATTCGATACTTAGATTTTACTTATGAAAACTCTAAAGGGCATGCATTATCTCAGTTGACAACGACAATACCAAAAGGTTTATTTATTGGTTTAGTTGGTAAACCCGGTTCTGGCAAAAGTACATTGTTTAAATTGCTTATTGGATTACAAGAGTGTCCGGAAAAATCTATTTATTTTGGCAGTCAAGATTTAGCTACTGTTTCTTTATCAAAGCTTAGAAACTCAATTGCTTATGTGCCGACACAATCTTACCTATTAAGTACGACCATTGCTGATAATATTAAATTTGGTAAAGATTTATCCATGCATGAAACTGTAGAGTTGGCAGCACAAAAGGCAGACTTATATAGAGATTTAGGCGATTTGTTAAACGATGATTTACATGAGCTTGCTGAAGAAGGTCATGATTTATCAGGTGGACAGAAACAGCGAATCAATATGGCTCGCGGCTTTTATAAAAATGCGCCATATGTATTGCTAGATGATTGTTTTTCCGCTTTAGATGCAGTAACAGTTACAACAATATTAAATTCATTACATAATGTAAAAGATCAGACGATTCTATGTATTTCACAACGACTAGAGGTTGTAGAGAAAGCAGATAAAATACTAGTATTTGATGAGGGGCGTATCGTAGAAGAAGGTACTCATGAGGAATTATTAGCTAACAATGGTTTATACCGTACCTTATATGAAGCGCAGAATGGAGGAGACCATCATGAAGAAGCGTGATCTAAGAAATGACTGGGCTCTATTCTTCTATATAACTGCCTACATTAAGCCTTATTTAGGTATTCTATTTTTAGCAACTGTTGCGCTCGCAGGAAATTTAGTACTATTACTTTTACGCCCATATTTAACTAAGCAAGTTATCGATCTTGGATTTGCCACTAATGATATCGCTGTTATTGAATACTATGCTTTAATGTATGGCTTTACTATAATTGGTAGTGTATTATTTATCTTTGTAGAGAATTACTTTTTAAAAAGTTTTGGTCAAAAAATTATCTATAATATTCGTAGTATTATATTCCAAAAGATTCTTAATAAACCACATGATGAATTTTATAAGTTGCCAATTGGGAATTGGGTAACTCGCATTACTAATGATGTAGAGTCATTACGTACATTATATACAGATGTAATTCTGAATTTGGCAAGTAGCGGTTTAATGATTATTGGTATATTAGGATTTATGTATGCCATTAATGTACCTTTAGCAATAATCATGACAATTTTACTACCTATAATGGGTGGAATTATTTGGGTGTTTCAAAAGTTTTCTCGCAAAGCATTCCGTCAGGTAAGACGTTCTGTAGCGGCTTCTAATGCAAGCATCAAGGAACTGTTAAATTATATTGTAATCGTAAAATCCTATGGTGGCGAAAGAGCAATTGAGGAACGTTATAATACTGTTAATAAAGGTTTCTTAGAAGCAGGTCTTTTTGAGGTTACCACATTTTCTATTTTTAGACCGCTCGTAGATGGTCTATTCTTTGTTGCGTTAATTGTTATTTTTACAACTACGAATTTAATAGACTCCGTAGCTGATGCTGGTACAGTATTTGCCTTTATACAATATATGGACCGATTTTTCCAACCATTAAAGGAAATTGCAGATAAATATAACTCCCTACAAAGCGCATTAGCTGGTGCTGAAAGATTAGTTCCCTTATTAGAGGAAGAAGAGCGTCAGATGGCTAATGAAGTTCCTGATGAATTTAAACATATAGAGACTATTGAATTCGAGCATGTATGGTTTTCCTATGAGAATAACGACGTTTATGCGCTAGAGGACTTTACATTCACTATTAAAGCTGGAGAATTCATAGGTATTGTAGGCCCTTCTGGTAGTGGTAAATCAACACTTTTATCATTGTTGATGGGAATCTACAAACCAACAAGAGGGGCTATCTATATTAACGGTATAAATATTGCTCAATATGATAGTTCTGTGCTTCGTCATTTAATGGGATATGTTTTTCAGCAAGCTTATCTATTTAAGGGTTCCATTAGAGATAATTTAACACTTTTTGATACATCAATTTCTAATGAGGATATGGTCAATGCAGCAAAACAAGTTAACTTGCATTCTATGATTGAACACCTTCCGGAAGGGTATGACACACCGGTTGGTTATTTAGGCTCTTTATTATCTGATGGGCAAAAGCAATTATTGGCTTTTGGCCGTACCTTGATTAAAAAAACACCTATTCTATTGTTAGATGAAGCAACGGCTAACATTGATAGTCATACGGAGAAGCAAATTCAAGCAAGTATTGAAAATATTCGAGGTAGTAAAACAATCGTAAGTATTGCTCATCGCCTTTCAACAGTTAAAGATGCCAATAAAATAGTGTATATGGAATATGGTAAAATAATAGAAATAGGATCTTTTGATGAACTTATCAACTTAAAAGGGGCCTTTTATAATCTCTGGAATAATCAACACAGTGGGAGTTAGTATGGAATATATCCAATCTAAAGATAATAAGACCATTAAGCGAATTATCTCTTTAGGGCAGCGTAAAAATCGCCAAAAATATGGAGAGTACATTGTTGAAGGTATTCGATCTATTCGAGATATTGCAGCTATGGGGGCAGTAAAAACAATTGTTATACGTGAATCTAAAGCGCAAGATAAACATGTATTAGATTTATTAGACTTAGATACTGTTCAATTTGTACCTAAATTTATTGCACAAGATCCAATATTTGATAAGGTGGATAATACCGTAAATGGACAAGGTGTAGTTGCTATTGTATCAAAACCAAAATACGATATGGAAAGCATTCACATTGATGATGGTTTATATATTACATTAGATGGAGTTCAAGATCCTGGCAATCTAGGTACCATAATTCGTACAGCAGTTGCAGCAGGTGTAAAAGGTATATTTTTGATGAAAGGAACTGTGGATCCTTTTAATGACAAGACAGTGCGCAGTACTATGAGCGCCTTACATAAAATACCTTTATATGAGGATATTACCTTATCTCTGTTACATGATATGGTAACTGAGTCTAATATGACTACCTATGTAACTGCTTTAGAACATTCCAATCCTTATCATACTGTACGTTATGCTAAGCGAACTATGCTAGTATTAGGAAACGAAGGGAATGGCGTAACACCAGAGGTTATGAATCTATGTACAAATCGTATTATGATTCCTATGTATGGTGATATGGAATCCTTAAATGTAAGCGTAGCTGCTGCATTATGTATGTATAAAGTACAAGAACAATTGATGCCTTAGTATATATGATAAAAATTTATGACCTTATAAAAAGTCCTCTACTAGTATACAAGTAGAGGGCTTTTGTATTGATTTTTTAGTTGTGTATTTGGTACAATAACATATATCCTTTGTGGGAGAACAAAGTTCTCCCTTTTTTTCATGAAAAGGAAGATAACTATGTCCAAATTAATTGTAAATGCAGACGATTTTGGCCTTCATAGTGCAGTTAATGCTGGTATTATTGATGGTCATCGTAGGGGTATTATTACCAGTACCTCTTTAATGGCAGGAGGAGAAGCTTTTACAGAAGCCGTAAGTATGGCAAAACAGAACCCTAAGTTGGGCATTGGTATTCATATTACCTTGGTAGGTGGGGTGAAACCAGTATGTGATCCATCAGAAGTTTCATCACTTCTCACACCAGAAGGTGTATTTCCAGAGAACTATGTAGAATTTATTAAACGTATTTACTCTGGCAAAATCAATTATAGTGAATTACGTAAAGAGATTCATGGACAAATAGCTCAAATAATGGATACCGGCTTAAGGGTAACTCATATTGATGGACATCAACATATGCATGTTCTACCAACGGTATTGCCAATTGTGATTGAACAGGCAAAATCCTTTGGTATACATGCTATACGTATACCCGATGAGTCTACTGGTTTTATGAATTATATGTATTCCCCAATTCGATTTCTTGGTAAAGTTGGTTTATCAACGGTTGCGGCTAATGCGCGACCAATCATACGAAATAATTGTATGACTACAACCCAATATTTTTGGGGCATGGCAAATGGAGGCCATATAAATCAGAAATCTCTAATGGGTATCCTAAAAGCGGTAAATAAACATTCTGGTACCCATGAATTGATGGTTCACCCAGGTAGTAATAGTAGTATTCTTAGTAAGCTTTATAATTGGGGTTATCATTGGGAAGATGAGTTGCAAGCACTCTGTTCCAGTCATACGCGATTATATATAAGTCAACATGATATAGAGCTCATTAATTATGGAGACTTGGTATGAGTAAAATGATGAAGAGAGGCATCTTTATGTTTCTCTTGTTGTTGGCTGTATCAATCGGTATCATTTACTATACTATTGATTTAGATGCATTGAAAGCCATATCATCTTTTAATAGTATTTCCTTATTATTAGCTGTAGTTGCTTTAGTATCAGGTATGTATTTTGATGGATTACGACTTCAAAGGCTCGTAAAAATTGGTGGTTACAAGTTATCGATACGAGCAGTGCTACGAGTTATTTTTAGTAATTATTTTATGGCTATGTTGACACCTGGAGCTAGCGGGGGGGCTGTCGCGCAAGTACTGGTGTTGAGAAGTTATGGCGTACCTATATCTAAAGGTACACCGATTGTATTAATACGTACCGTATTTTCCATTATGTTTTTGGTCATTATGCTGCCATTAGTATTCTTACGAGATGCTATTGAAATTCCATATATCTCTCGTGATATGCTTTTGATTTTTGCCGTGCTTGCTGTTATAGCGGCCTTAGTGGGAACTTATATATTACAGACTAAATATATGCGTCAATTTGTCTATAATCTAGCACAACGATTTAAAGCACATAACACTAAAGATTGGCTTTCTAAATTAGAAACATTAAATCAAGGTCTTGGTTTACTTTATAAACAACCTGTCCAATCTTTAATAGTTTTTATTGAATCTGGTTTGAGTTTATTATGCTTATATTGTATTGCACCCGCTTTAATGTATGCTTTCACACCAGATATTCCTATTATCGATATTTTAGATCGCATGATTTTATTAAATCTTATTTTGTATTTTGCACCAACCCCAGGGGGAACAGGCATTGCAGAAGGTCTATTTGTAGTATTATTTAGTGCCTTTGTACCTAATGGAACAGTGGGCATCATCGCTGTAGGATGGCGTGTTGTGGCTGAATATATGCCATTCTTCATCGGTATGTATGCAGTATTAACATTATATGGACGACAATTCGTTGCCCAAGAAACTTCAAGAGAACAATAAGGGAGTGTGCTCTATGTCTAAACCAAAAAAAGATAAATTTTATCTGGTTCAAGAAGATATTTTACCAGAGGCTATAAAAAAGACGATAAAAGTAAAAGAAATTCTAAAACTAGGTGAGGTTAAAACAATTAACGAAGCAGTTGAAAAAATGGATTTAAGTCGATCTGCGTATTATAAATACAAGGATTATGTTTTTCCATTTTTTGAAATTGCTCAAGGGAAAATTGTTAGTATTTATGTTTCTATGTCAAATGAATCTGGTATGTTATCAAGCGTTTTGAAAGCCATTGCTGAACGTAACGGTAGTATTTTAACGATTAATCAAGATATTCCATTACAAGGCATTGCGAATAGTAGTATTTCTTTTGAAACCAAGGATTTACAAGGTTCATTAGAAGATTTATTGCTAGATATTCGCTCTATGAAGGGTATTATCAAGGTAGAGATTTTAGGCCAAGCATAGGCTAATTAAGAGAGTAGGACGATTATGACCACTATAAAAATTGCTTTATTAGGTTTTGGTACTGTTGCACAAGGTACTTTTAACTTATTGCAAGACAATGCTGAATTAATTAAAAATCGTACAGGTGTCAATGTTGAAATTTCAAAAATTTATGTACGAAATCCAGAAAAATATAGTCATATTACATTACCAGAAACAGCTAAATATGTAACTGATATTGATGAAGTGTTAAAAGACGATTCCATCCAAATGGTAGTGGAATTGATGGGTGGTACAAACTTTGCAAAAAATTGCGTAGAAGGAGCCTTAAAAGCTAAGAAGAATGTGGTAACTGCAAATAAAGACTTACTAGCAGAAGCTGGTCCATACTTATTAGACTTAGCGAGTAAAAATGGGGTAGATCTACGTTTTGAAGCATCTGTTCTAGGTGGTATTCCTATAATCCGCACATTATATGAATCGTTAGCCGGTAATCGTATTACTGAAATCATTGGTATTATGAATGGTACTACAAACTTTATTTTGACTAAAATGTCTGAAGAAGGTTTAAGCTACCAAGATGTATTGAAAGAAGCACAAGATTTAGGATATGCAGAGGCAGATCCTACAGCTGATGTAGAAGGACTTGATGCAGCTCGTAAATTGGCAATCCTTGCATCTATTAGCTTTAACCGTCGTATTTTCTTTGAAGATGTAACTGTAGAAGGTATTACTTGTATTGATACTGAAGATATAAAATTTGGGAAAGAGTTTGGTTACAATATTAAATTATTAGGTATTGCTAAAGAAACTGCTCAAGGATTATCTTTAAATGTATATCCTGCATTTATTCCTACGACACATCCATTAGCATCTGTTCGAGGATCCTACAATGCAATTTATGTTAAGGGCAATGGTATCGATGATGTCATGCTATATGGTCGTGGTGCAGGTAGCTTACCGACAGGTAGTTCTGTAGTATCTGACATAATGGAAGTGGCAAAGAATGTCTCTTATAATGAAACAGGGCGCTTGAAACCGTTCTATTATGATCAAAAAGATATTTATTCTCCAGGTAAAATCCAATCTAGCTACTACTTGCGTTTAGCAGTGGATAATAAAACAGGTGTTCTAGCAAAAATCTCTGCAAAATTAGCAGAACAAAAAATTTCTGTTTTATCCATCGTTCAACGAAATATGGATCCAGAAACTGCAGTTCTTGCCATTGTTACATCTAAATGCCCAAGATCTTATATTTTAAATCTTATAGACTCTTTTAATAGCTTGCGCTCCGTTAAGGCTGTTAATAGTGTTATTCGTATTATGGAAGCTTAATTATGAATACTGTTCGTGTACAAGTACCTGCCACTAGTGCAAACTGTGGCCCAGGTTTTGATTGCTTAGGATTAGCACTAAATCTTTATAATATATTCAGCTTTACACCAGATGAAAATGCTACAGAATATACATATACTTTTGAAGGTTTTGGTGCAGATATTTTACGCGCTGAAGATCCTAAAAAGAATCTAATTGGTTTCGCTATGGATCAAGTTTTTGCTACTGCTCAAGAACCAATTCGATATGGTCATATAACTTCTGAAACCTTGATTCCTCCCTCTCGTGGACTAGGTAGTAGTAGTACGGCTATAGTAGGGGGACTTTTACTGGCGAACGCATTAGTAAAGCATCCACTTTCAAAAGAAGAGTTACTGGTTATAGCAAATCGTATGGAAGGTCATCCAGATAATGTAGCGCCAGCTATTTACGGAAATTTATGTTGTGCTACAGGTTTAAAAAATAAGGTACTAAACACGGTCATTTCTATTCCTCCGGAGCTACATTTTGCTGTTGTAGTACCAGAAGTCATGGTATCTACTGAGTATGCTCGTTCTGTGCTACCAAATCATATTCCATTCAAAGAAGCTGTACAAAATGTAAGTCATGCTTCATTATTTGTAACAAGCTTAATTACGCATCAATTAAGTAATTTATCTGTTGCCTTAGATGACAACTTGCATGTACCTTATCGTAAGACATTGATTCCTCATTGTGATGAAGTTTTTGAAGCCGCAAAAGTTGCTGGAGCTTACGGTGCTACTATCAGTGGATCGGGTTCTACTCTAATTGCATATGTTGATAAAGCTCATGTACAAGAGGTAGCAAAGGCTATGGGGGCTGTATTCACAGCAAATGAGATTGAAAATAAAATATATTGCTTAGAAGCTGATACAACTGGAGCGTTAATTATATAGTTTATGGTATAATTATAGTGTTAGGCATAGTCCATAACAATAATTGGAGGAAACTATGAACAATATAAAAACAACACTTTTGTTAGCTACGCTAACGGCCATTTTAGTGGTTATTGGTGATATGATTGGCGGCAGAAGCGGTATGATTATGATGTTTGTCATATCCATGGGTATGAATTTTATGTCTTATTGGTACAGCGATAAAATCGTTTTAGCCCAATACAATGCTCAACCTGTTACTGCACAGTCTAATCCAAAACTATATGCAATGGTAGAGAAATTGACTAAAAATGGTAATTTACCAATGCCAAGGGTTTATATCATTCCCAGTGAAGTACCGAATGCATTTGCAACAGGTAGAAATCCTAGTCATGCAGCAGTTGCTGTTACAGAAGGTATCCAACGTCTATTAACTGATGAAGAATTAGAAGGTGTGCTTGCACACGAATTAACACATGTTAAGAATCGAGATACATTGATTAGTACAATTGCAGCTATGATGGCTGGTGCTATTTCTATGATAGCCAATATACTTCAATTTACTGCCATATTTGGGCGTTCCGATGATCGAGAAGGTACTAACCCTTTGGCGCTTCTTGGTACAATAATTATTGCACCTATCGCAGCTGGTCTTATTCAGATGAGTATTTCCCGTACTCGTGAGTTTTTAGCTGATGAGGGGGGCGGAGATATGTGTCGCAATCCATTAGCACTGGCTTCTGCACTTGCAAAAATTGACTACTACTCTAAACATGGTGCATTGCCTAATGCAAGTAATGCTACAGCCCATATGTTTATTATTAACCCTATGATGGGAATTGGTGAAAGCTTGAGCAATCTTTTTAGTACACATCCTCGCACGGAAGAACGTATTCAAAAGTTAAAGAAACAAGCTATGAATCCAAAGTATAAAGAAAAGGCAATATTATAATTAGTATCTACTGGAGGGTATTATGCAAGAAACATTAGTTTTAATTAAACCAGATGCAGTTAAACGTCAATTAAGTGGTGAAATTCTTAGCCGTTATGAACGTAAAGGCCTTGTTATTAAAGCATTAAAACTCTTACAAGTACCTCGTGAATTAGCGGAAGAACACTATGCAGAACATAAGGAAAAGCCATTCTTTGGTGAATTAGTTGATTTTATTACATCAGGCCCAGTTCTTGCTTTTGTGTTAGCTGGTGAGAACGCAATTGTATCCGTACGTGCTTTAAACGGAGCAACAAATCCTGTAGATGCTGCCCCTGGTAGTATTCGTGGTGACTATGCCCTAACAATGGATGCTAACGTAGTACATGCTTCTGATTCTCCAGAAGCCGCTGCTCGTGAAATTCATCTTTGGTTCCCTGAATACAAATAATCTCAAGGTTGGGATTCTTTAGCTTTTATTTCTACATCCATGTTATCTATAGGAGGTAATCATATGGCAAGTAGCGTTTATACAAAAACAGGTGATGCTGGTACAACTGGTTTATACACGGGCGAACGTGTACAGAAATCATCTTTACGCGTAGAAGCTTATGGTACAATCGATGAATTACAAGCTTTTTTAGGATTGGCTCGCGCTTATGCTGAAAATCCACGTGTTGCTGCTGAATTATACGATATTGAGCGAAACTTATGGACATTAATGGCCGATATTGCAAGTTTAAATGCCGCTCCGGTAATTACTGAGCAATATGTAAAGCATTTAGAAAAAGTTATTGATCGCTTTGATGCAAAGTTAGAACCTTTATCTAGTTTTGTCATTCCCGGTGAAAAACAATCTTCTGCTTATTTACATGTAGCTAGAACGATTATTCGACGTGCGGAACGCGCTTTATGGCGAGTATTAGACGCTGGTGAAAGTGTTCACGAATCTAATTTAAAATACTTAAATCGTCTATCCGACCTTTGCTTTATCTTGTGTCGTGTAGAGGAAGAACTTGGGGCTGAATAAACAAAAAAAGCTATGTATTTTACATAGCTTTTTGCTCGTTATAGACCTATTGTGAAATTGTTTGGTTTAAAACATCTTGAGGGCTAGGATAGTAAAAGAAGATATGAGGAATTTCATAACGGAATTTTTCTCTTAATAAATTGGCTAATGTTGTTTCAAAGTTTATAATTTTATCAGCGCCGAAATCAAAGTCTTCAACTAATACTAATAGTTGTGCTTCAACTTGCGGTGCGTTTTCAGGTAAAGCTTCTGGTGGTAGAGGAACATTCACTACTACTCGTGCAGTACCAATATATTTACCTTGTCCGTCATCGATGGCAACACGATATGTATTATCCCATAGCGTAGCCATCATTTTTAGTTTCATATTCATAATTTCCATAGTATCGCTCCTTTGTTATACTTATAATGATACTGAAATTATAAATTCTTGTATAGGTGCATTATGAAATCACAAATTATATTGTGTTCCGGTGGGGCACGCAGTGGAAAAAGTGAATTTGCTGAACGTTTAGCATTGGCTACAAAGGGGCCAAAAGCTTATGTAGCTACGGGCCAAGCTTTTGATGAGGAAATGGTGGATCGCATCAAAAAACATCAAGAGCGACGAGGAAAAATATGGAATAATTTTGAAGTACCTTTACATTTAGCTGATGAATGGGAAAATATCAGTCAATCAGCAGATGTAATTCTTATAGATTGTTTAACCATGTTCACTACCAATCACATGATGGCTTATGGCTCCATTCGTGGTCAAGAAGATGCTAATAGATTAGAACAGACAATACTTTCAGAATTAGACACTTTATTAGACTCGATACAATCATGTGAAGGTAAAACAGTTATATTTGTGACCAATGAAATTGGGTTAGGTATTGTGCCGGATAATAAACTGGCTAGATATTTTAGAGATATTGCTGGTCGTGTGAATCGAGCAGTAGCTTCTGTTGCAGATAAACTCTATTTAACAATTAGTGGTGTTACCATTGAATTGAAATCACAGGAGGTTCATATAAATGGCTAAGAAAATCATGTTTCAAGGAACGAGTTCTAATGTAGGTAAAAGTATTCTTTGTACTGCATTATGCCGTATTTTTTATAGAAAAGGTTTTAAGACCGTTCCTTTTAAAGCACAAAATATGGCCCTCAATTCTTATGTGACAAAATGGGGCGATGAAATTGGCCGTGCTCAAGTCGCTCAAGCCGAAGCCGCTGGTATTGATCCAATTGTTCAAATGAATCCTGTGTTATTAAAACCTACAGGAAATCAATCGTCTCAAGTTGTATTGATGGGGAAACCTGTTGGCGTATATAGTGCCAAAGAATATCATACAAAATATTCACTAACCGCTTTAGATAAGGTTAAAGAATCTATTGATTTCTTAGACTCAAATTTTGATATGATGGTTATCGAAGGTGCCGGTAGTCCTGCAGAAGTTAACTTAAAAGCAAATGATATTGTAAATATGCGTATTGCCAAGATGACTCAAGCTCCAGTTTTTCTCATTGCAGATATTGACCGAGGTGGTGCTATTGCGTCCATTGTTGGTACCTTAGAATTATTAGAACCAGAAGAACGCGATCTTATTAAAGGTATCGTTATCAATAAATTCCGTGGTGATATCAAACTATTAGAACCAGCTCTTACATTTATTGAAGAAAAAACAGGTAAAAAAGTGGTAGGTGTTATTCCTGCCATTGAGAACCTCGATATTGATGAAGAAGATTCTGTTGCATTAGAGAACAAACGCAATAGTGGTACTAAAGATATTCAGGTCGTAGTTATGCAAACACCTAAAATCTCTAATTTTACAGACTTTGATGCACTTAATTATGAGCCAGATGTATCTGTCCGTTTTGTAGGCCCTGGAGATGTTATCGGTACGCCAGATTTAATTATATTACCTGGTTCTAAAAATACATTGGCTGACTTAACATATTTACGTGATACAGGCTTTGCTGATGAAATCAAAAAATTGGCTGCTCAAGGTACACCTGTTATCGGTGTTTGTGGCGGTAACCAAATGTTAGGTAAAACTATTTATGATCCGCATCATATGGAAGGTGATATCGAGGAAATTGAAGGACTTGGCCTTGTTGAATCCTCCACGACTATGAAGGCTCAAAAAACTACCCATCAAGTACAATTCAATGTATCTAATTTACAGTTTTTAAATGGTACTTTCAGGGGTGAAAAATTAGTAGGCTATGAAATTCATATGGGGGATACTACGCCACTAGCAGATTCGGTGTCTCGTTGCTTTACAATTACAAGTCGCAGTGAAGAGGCTGTCAATGTTATTGATGGTTTTATTGATGGTAATCATCAAGTAATGGGTACATATATTCACGGTGTATTTGATAATGACGAGTTTAGACGTTTTATTATCAATCAATTACGTGAACGCAAGGGATTACAACCATTAGATGTAGTATTCCATTATTTTGACCATAAAAATGCGGCATATAATCGCTTAGCTGATATTGTGGAGGAACATCTAGATATGGATTATATTATGTCTACCTTGGGATAGTAGAGGCGATATATGGAACATTTAGCAATTTTTCACTGGTTTTCAAAGTATAACTTTGTGTGCATACCAGTTTTAGCATTTTTATTGGATTTAATTATTGGAGATCCCAATAGTAAATATCATCCAGTGGCCATTATTGGACGTATAATATCTTTTTTTGAAGCCGTTCTTTATAAAGACACTGATAATGATACGAAGAAATTGTGGTACGGTGGTATTGCAGTAGGTTTAATTCTTATATCGGTATATATCATAGTATCTTTATTGTTATGGCTAGGTGGAGTAGTAGACGAATGGGTATACTATGCTTTCGAAGTAGTGATCCTCTACATTGCCATTTCTCCACGTTCATTGGCTGGCGCAGGTTTTACCATTAGTCAGTTAATAAAACAAGGTAATATTGTAGATGCTCGCAAACGTTTATCATGGATTGTGGGACGAGATACGGAAGACTTAGATGAAAGCGAAATCACTCGGGCTACAGTAGAAACGATTGCGGAAAATACGGTAGATGGTATTATTGCACCTTTTTTCTTTTTTATTATCGGTGGCCCTATGGGGGCTATTCTTTATAGAACTGCTAATACTATGGATTCTATGTTAGGCTATAAGAATCAAAAGTACTTGTACTTTGGTCGCGTAGCTGCACGCTTTGATGACATATTAAATTGGATTCCTGCCCGAATTACCTTTGTATTATTTGTAATTTCTGCATTCTTTTTACGCTTTGATGCTAAAAAGGCAATAGAAATCGGTTTACGTGATGCAAAAAAACATCCTAGTCCTAATGGGGGGTATGCAGAAGCACCTGTGGCAGGGGCCTTACATATCCGTTTAGGTGGTTACAATCAGTATTTCAAAAAAATGACCTTCCGTGAATATATGGGCGATCCTATTGAAAAGCTAAACCGTAACCATATTACTCGAACAATTTATATGATGTATGTTACGACTATACTAATGGTTATCATTAGTACAGTCATTACCTATGGGATGAATGTATAATGACACCTTTTTTTATAGCACTACAATTTTTAACGCGTTTAAAAATTGTAAATCAAACTGAATGGTCTGTAGAGGACTTTGGTAAATCTGTTGTAGCCTTTCCTTATGTGGGCCTTATTATTGGTCTCATATTAGCTATATTATATGGCGTATTATCGCCATTTATTCCGATTATGCCATTGATGTTAATTATCGTTGTGGCTGAGTTTTTAATAACTGGTGGCCTTCATGCTGATGGTTTGATGGATACAAGCGATGGTTTGTTTTCCGGCCGTGAAAAAGAACGTAAACTAGAAATCATGAAAGATAGTCGTATAGGCTCCTTTGGAGTTGTTGCTTTTGTATTTGTTACACTTTTGAAATGGCAATTATTAGCTTCGATTCCATCGGCTGAATTTATACCTATGGCACTCATTATGATGCCTTTAATGAGCCGTTGGTCTATGGTTTTTAGTATTCGATCCTATCCATATGCTAGAGAACAGGGGATGGGGGCAGCATTTGCTAATTTAGCACCTAAACATGTTATTACTTATAACACCATATCTACGTTCTTTATGCCTATTCTATTACTATTAATCGGTTTAGTATTATATACACTTTTATATGGTGCTTATGCAATTTTTTCAGCACCTGATGTAGGGTATTTAGTAGGATTAGGTGTGTTAGTATATGCTACTATAGGTATTTTCCAAATCAATATTGTTAGCATGATTATTACGTATATTATTAACCGATTATTAAACCGCTATATTGTAAAAGCGTTAGGTGGCACTACTGGTGATACATATGGATTTGTTGTGGAAGTAACTGAAGTATTATTGATATTGGTATATAGCATAATTGTATCTATACTATCAGCTACGGTAGTTAATAATCCAACTATGTTCTAACTCTAAATTTTTGATTTTCAAAGTTTTAATATTTTTAGAACGTATACTTTATTTGATGTGAAAGGAGTTTAATGTGACCTATTATGTAAGAGCCCCAGGTACATGTGGGGAATTTCTACAAGGTTCTATTGATGGTCAGTCATTTTTAGTGACATGTCCAATTAATCGATACTCCTATGCATTGAGTAATGTAATACAACCTTTTTCTAAAGAATTTTGTGCACTTCAACCAAAGTCTGCACAAGCTCGTAAATTAGTACAAGAGTTGGTCCAACAAAAAAATAAAAATCAAATTTGCCCGCCTGTGTATGTAAGATCTGATATTCTGCAAGGAAAAGGCATGGCTTCAAGTTCGGCAGATATTTCTGTAACAGCTATGGCTACAGCTTTGGCCATGGACTATGATTTATCATTAAAAGAACTTGAGCAAATTTGTCTATCTGTAGAGCCTACAGATGCCTCTTTTTATCAAGGTGTAACTCAGTTTGATTATATTAAAGGGACTATCTCTAAGCCATTAGGTATGTGCCCACCTTTAAAAATCCTCGTTTTTGACGAAGGCGGTAGCATTGATACAGTTAGCTTTAATAAACAAGCAGATTTACAAAATAAAATTTTAGAAAAAGAATCTATTATACAAGAATCCTTTGATTTGTTTAAACAGGGGCTTACAACGCATGATATAAAGCTTATTGGCCAAGCTGCTACATTGAGTGCCTTTGGCAATCAGCGTATTTTATATAAACCTAATTTATATGACTTTCACGATGTAGGTAATTCTTATAATAGTGTAGGAACAATCATCGCTCATAGCGGAACCATTATGGGACTATTATTCCCCGTTGATTATGGTCGTATTAATGATTGTAAGAATGAGA
This sequence comes from Veillonella sp., assembly GCF_032470285.1. Classification (GTDB taxonomy): domain Bacteria; phylum Bacillota; class Negativicutes; order Veillonellales; family Veillonellaceae; genus Veillonella. The sequence continues at coordinate 326,700 of NZ_JAWEKP010000001.1, forward strand.
TTTTGCGTAAGTTGCCACAATTATCCTATGTAGATACGGTTGAAACTACGAATGAAGGATTAACTTATATCAAACGATAAAGTATTTCATAGAAAGAGAATAGTATGTCTAAAATACATGGGGGCAATATCTTTCAGTTTGCCCATGAACAACGAATTGAACCATATGAGGTTATTGACTTTAGTGCTAATATCAATCCACTAGGCCCTAGCCAACGTGGCTTATCTGCATTAGAACCTCAATTGCGATATATATCACATTATCCGGATGCTACAAATGATGATATATTAAATGCCATTGCTGATATCTATGGTATGAATAAAAATCAAATTGTAGTTGGCAATGGAGCGGCAGAGCTATTATATGCAATTTGTCGGTTACCTGGCTATACGGGCGCTTTTGTTCCCGCACCAGGTTTTTCTGAATATAAAGCTGCTTTAGAAGCAAGTAGAATTCCAGTACGCGATATTTATTATAGACCACGGGAAGATGAACATGGAAAACCTTATTTTGAGGTTCCTTATTTAGCATTAGAAACTTTTGCAGCCGAGTTAAAAGGGCAAGATGGTCGTATTATTGTATTTCTAGGTAATCCCAATAATCCAGATGGTACGTTACTTGATAAGAACCATATTCGTACTATTGCAAGCATGCTGAAAGATGCTAATAGTTTACTTGTTATAGATGAGTCCTTTATCGATTTTGTTGGTAACGACACATTACAAGATAATGAATACTCCATGCGCTCCCTAGTTAACGAGTTTGATAATATTATCGTGGTTCATTCTTTTACAAAATTCTATGCCGTGCCAGGGCTACGAATTGGTGCTGCTTTCAGCAATCCTCTTATCATTGAGCAACTAAATAGTTTTATTCCAACTTGGTCTGTTAACACATTAGCTCAATCCTATACAGAGGCGGCTTTGAATGATGTAGAGTATGTGAAACGAACAAAACAAGTATTACATGAAGAGCAACTTTTTATGTATAACTCATTAGATACTATAAATGGTATTACTGTATATCCGCCTTCAGCTAATTTTATATTGTTCCACATTGAACAAGAAGGAATAACAGCAGAGTCGATTAATGAAGCGCTTAAAAAATATAATATGATTGTTCGCAACTGTGATTCTTATATGGGATTAAATAATCAATGGGTTCGCGTTGCAATAAAAGATCATGATACTAATGTTAAGTTAGTAGAAAAATTAACAGATATTTTGAAAGTATAGGAAGACTATGAAAACATTGTATATTGTGCGCCATGGTGAAACTGATTGGAACAAAATGGGAAAATACCAAGGCATCACAGATGTTCCACTTAATGAAAATGGTTTAAATCAAGCAAAGGCATGTGGTCAGGCTCTTAAAGATGTTAAATTTGATCGCATATTATCTAGTGATTTGAGTCGTGCTTTAGTTACAGCTGAAGTCATTCGCGGTGAACGTACTACTCCTATTACAGTAGATAAACGCTTACGAGAACTTAATTTTGGTGATTGGGAAGCTATGTTATTTTCAGATATCGAAGATCGTTGGCCTGGTTTGATAGATGAAATGTATTTGCGACCACATCTAGTTAAGGTTCCTAATGGTGAAAGCTTTAAGAATTTACAAGACCGTGCATGGGCAGGTCTAGAGGAATTCATCAATGTTAATAATGAGGAGGAAACACTTCTCATTGCTTGTCATGGTGGAACTATACGAACATTATTGTGTAAATTATTAGATATTTCCATTAGTCATTGTTGGAATTTTAGTCAAGGTAATACAGCAATAAATCGTATATTCTATAATGGCATGGGAGAATTTGATCATAATATTTTAAACTTGCTCAATGATACAGCACACGTAGATGTATTACAAGGTCATGCATAATGCGACTAGATAAATTATTAGCCAATAAAGCTTATGGTAGTCGAAAAGAAGTCCATCAAATCATAAAAGATAGAAGGGTTACCATCAATGGTAGTATAACAACGAAAAAAGATACTCATATTGATATTGATGTTGATATAGTTGCTGTTGATGGTAAGATTGTTAGTACTACTCAACTATATTATGTAAAATTTCATAAGCCAAAGGGCTATGTTACCGCCGTAGAAGATTCTAGTCACCCTGTTGTTATGGATTTACTCCCTCCAGAATTCGTAAAAATGGGAGTTGTTCCAGTAGGCAGATTAGACAAGGATACAGAAGGACTTTTATTATTAACTAATGATGGTGTATGGGGACATTCTATCATCAATGGTAAAAAACATGTGCCTAAGGTTTATTACGTAGAATTTGAAGGAACGCTATCTGATGAAGGTATACAACGTATTAAAGAGGGAATTCTTCTTGGAGATGGTACGGAATGTAAACCGGCAGAAATTAAATTTGTATCGTTACACTCAGCACATATAACGATTGAAGAAGGCAAGTATCATCAAGTTAAGCGCATGATTGGTGCTGCAGGTGGTACTGTAACATATTTGAAACGTCTTACGATTGGTCATATTGATTTAAGTGGCATTGAAGAGGTTGGTTCTGCAATGGAATTGACCTTTGAACAGATAGAGGGCTTTAAAAAATAGCATAAAATTCTATTCAATATAGGTATTTTATGGTAAGATTAATTGTACTTTATAGACTAGGAGCATGATTATGAATGGATTAAATCTGCTACAACAGTATATTAAAGAGCAAGAATTAACAGGCGTCATTTTAATAAGCCCTATAAATCTACATTATTTTGCAGGCTTTACTGGTACTACAGGCTTTGCTATCATTACTCAAGATAAAGCCTTTATGATTACTGATTTCAGATATACTGAACAAGCAACAAAACAATGTGAAGGGTACACAGTGATTCAATATGAAACAACTGTTATGGATACTCTTATAGATATATTCAATGAACATCATATTCACGAAGGTTTATTCGGTATAGAAGGCAAACAAATGCCTGTGGATACGTATGAAACTTTATGTGATACATTAGATGAACGCTTTAATTTTACATCTATCAATTTTGCAAAACTACGTGCGGTTAAGCGTGAAGACGAATTAGACTTATTGCGTAAAGCTGCTAAAATTGGTGATGATGCTTTTGCTGCCTTGCTACCACAACTAAAGGTAGGGATGACAGAAAACGAAGCGCGCATTATATTAGAATCAGAAATGTTAAAACGTGGATCAGAGGAACCTTCCTTTGCAACCATTGTTGCTTCTGGTAATCGTTCTAGTATGCCTCATGGTGTAGCCAGTGATAAGGTCATTGAAGCAGGTGATTTTGTTACCTTTGACTTTGGTGCAGTATATAAGGGTTATCATTCTGATATGACTAGAACTATTGTAATGGGGCCTGCCTCTGAATTACAAAAGAAGCTGTATGGTATAGTTTTAGAAGCACAAAAACGTGGCGTAGCTGCAGTTCGGGCTGGTATTACTGGTAAAGAACTTGATGCAGTTTGTCGTGATTATATTAAAGAACATGGATATACCAAGGAATTTAATCATGGTACTGGGCATGGCGTAGGTCTTGAGATTCACGAAGAACCAGTAGCCAATACTAAATCCGATACGGTATTTACAGAAAATATGATCATTACGGTAGAACCTGGCATTTATATAACAGGTACTATCGGATTGAGAATAGAGGATAGTGTCATCGTCAAATCTGACGGCTATGAGGTGTTGACACATAGTCCAAAAGAGTTAATTGAAATAGGTATTTAAAAGGAGAAGAGTTAGATGATTTCCAGTAATGATTTTCGTCCAGGTGTAACCGTTGAAATTGACGGTAATGTATGGCAAGTAGTTGATTTCCAACACGTTAAACCAGGTAAAGGTGCTGCATTCGTACGTACTAAAATGAAAAACTTGCAAACTGGTTCCGTAGTAGAGCGTACATTCAATGCAGGTGAAAAAGTGCCAAAAGCACATGTTGATCGTCGTCGTATGCAATACTTATACGAATCTGATGGCGCTTATACATTCATGGATAACGAAACTTACGACCAAGTTGAACTTACCCTTGAACAATTAGGTGATGCTAAAAACTTCCTTCTTGAAAATATGGAAGTTTCTATCATGTTCTTCCAAGGTATCGTAATCGGTCTTGACTTGCCTGTAGCTGTTGAGCTTCGCGTAGTTGAAACAGATCCTGGCATCCGTGGCGATACTGCAACTGGTGGTAATAAACCAGCTGTATTAGAAACAGGCTACACTGTAAAAGTACCTCTCTTCATTGAAGTAGATGATGTACTTCGTATTGATACTCGTACAGGACAATACATCGAACGTGCCTAATACTCATTGATATGTATTGGGGCTAGATCTTTTCATGGAATCTTATTCCCCATATATCGTAACATTTGCACTGTAAGCACTTGTCGTCTATGTAATTATATATAGGGACAAGTGCTTTTTTTGAAAGAGGCCAGTATGACAAAGAAAAATACTGAACTAGAGTCTGGTAAAATCAAGATTAACGAAGATGTATATGCCACAATTGTAACAATGACTGCACTTGATACAAAGGGCATACATCATATGAGCTCCACCTTTAATGATGGTGTTAATACCTTCTTTAGACGAAAGTCTGATCATGAAGGTGTTAAGATATCTTTTAATGATGAAGGAGCTATATTAGTTACACTCTATGTATGCATTCAATACGGATATCGTATTCCAGATGTTGTTTTACGCCTACAAGAGCGTATTAAAACGGCCTTAGTATCTTATACAGAAATTGAGGTTCAAACTATTGATGTGGTCGTACAAGACATTATTTTTGATGACTTAGTAACGCCGCAACAACCATAGGAGGTATCTCTATGAGTTCAGACAATCAATTAAATTATGGCTTAGATACGGATACCATTGATATTGCAGATTCTGTCATCATTGATGTAGCGACGAAAACTTTAGGTACTATTCCTGGTATTCATTCTTTAAGTCCACGCTTTTACGATGAGTTAGTAGAGGGTATTACCCATGCGTTTGGTCAACGTAGTTTACCTGGTATCAATGTAAAACATCGTAAAGGGTTTATTGAAATTAACATTTATATCAAAGCATTGTATGGATATAATCTTATTGAATTATCTAAACAGCTGCAGTCAGAAATCAAACAAATCTTAAAAAATATGCTAGATCTTGATCATGTTAAGGTTGATGTACATATTGAAGGGATTGTAAAAGAAAAGGAGCCAGTTTTACATGGTAACTAAGCGAAATCGACGAGAAGCTCGTCAATACGCATTCCAAATGTTATATGCTAATGAATTTCATACCGATCAAAATGATGTTCAATTTCCTGAAGGAAATATCCATAAAGCTATGGATAAGGCATATGCAAATAGTATTATAGAGGGTGTACTATCAAACGCTGAAGCAATTGATGCTATATTACAGCCATTCTGTAAATCTCGTAAGGTAGCAAATCTAGATAAGGTGGATCGGTCTATTTTACGTATTGCCGTTTGGGAAATGACAAATAAAGTGGAACCTTTAGAGCCATCTATTGCTATTAATGAAGCCATTCAATTAGCTAAAGAGTTTGGCTCTGATGCATCTTATAAATTAATTAATGCAATCTTAGACGCATATAATAAGAGTAAATAATGAAACGATATTACTTAGGCATTGATACGAGCTGTTACACCACAAGTTGTGCCATTGTAGATAGCGACTTTCACATAGTAGGGGAAGCACGTAAAATCTTAGAGGTAAAACCAGGTGAACGAGGACTACAACAATCAAATATGGTCTTTCAGCATACAAAGGCATTGCCTAAACTAATGTCAGAATTACCTCAAGTACCGATTAGCGGTATCGGTGTTAGTGGTTTTCCGCGGCGAGAAGAAAATTCGTATATGCCGGCTTTTATGGTTGGTTTAGGACAAGGGGAAACCTTGAGTCATTTTATGAATGTGCCTTTACACATTTTTGCGCACCAAGAGAATCATATATTAGCAGCACTGAGAGATTTAGCACATATTCCGACTGATCCATTTTTGGCATTACATCTGTCAGGTGGTACTACAGAGCTAGTATATTGTCATTATCAAGGTGAAGGGATTTTTGAATCTCAGATTGTTGGCGGTTCTAAAGATTTACAAGGTGGACAATATGTTGATCGCATCGGTGTCGCTATGGGCTTACCATTTCCTGCAGGTAAACATTTAGAGGCGTTAGCATTACAAACTACAGAGTATGAACCATTGCCATCATCTGTAAAAGATGGCTGGATTAGCTTTGCCGGCCCTTGTAGTGCTGCTATGCGCCGTACAAGTGAAGCTATGAGTGATACGGATAAAGCTAATTTAGCTAGAGCTGTTTTTACTTCTATGGGAAATGCTCTAGAGAAAATGATAACTTATCATACTAAAGAGAAACCTGTACGTACACTTATCGCTGTAGGTGGTGTGATGAGTAATAGTTTACTTCGTAAGCGAATGGAAACCTATTGTAAACGAAATCATCTCAAATTACATGTGGCACAGCCACAATTTTCTATTGATAATGCTACAGGCAATGCTTTTGGTGCTGCTTATTTACAAGAATCTAGAGGATAATCGTGAATGTATTAACCATTACACAATTAAACAATCTCATAAAGCGTACTTTAGATCGTGAGTATCTATTAAAGAATGTATACGTAAGTGGTACCATCATTAATGCAAAACGTCATAGTAGTGGTCATATGTATTTTTCTTTGAAAGATGAGGAATCTGCTATTGATGTGACAATGTGGTCTAGTACAGTTATGCAAAAGGGTCTAGCCAATGCCATTCAAAATGGTTTATTAGTGACTGTAAAAGCATCTGTTAACTTTTACAATAAAATGGGTCGTTTAAATCTCATTGCATCTGATATGCAAATAGGTTCTAAAAGCCCGTTGCAGCTTGAATTTGACGCTTTAAAACGAGAATTAACTGCTTTAGGATACTTTGATGATAGCCACAAACAAAGTTTACCGTATATGGCGAGCTGCATTGGTATTGTCACGTCTCAATCTGGCGCCGTATTACACGATATTTTGCATGTCAGCGAGCGACGTAATCGATTAGTTCAATTTAAATTATTCGCTGTTCCTGTACAAGGTAATACGGCTGGACCGATTATTGCTAAAGGTATTGCTGCTGCTGATGCAGATCCCGATGTAGATGTTATTATCGTTGGTCGTGGTGGCGGTTCTATGGAAGACTTGTGGTGCTTCAATGATAGAGTAGTGGTAGAAGCTATTTATAAGGCCAATACTCCTGTTATTTCTGCTGTAGGACATGAAACTGATTACACCTTATGTGATTATGTTGCTGACGCACGCGGTGCTACGCCTAGCCATGCTGCAGAAATGGCAGTACTTCCAATTACTACATTACAAGATCAGCTGACAGAAAAAGAAGAGTATTTACACGAATATATACGCTATACACTACAACAAAAACGTACAGATTTAACATTGCTCTTTAATCGAAAACTTGGTATTCCAGCTCTGCAATTTTTACATAAGCAAAAATCACACTTACAAGAGCTTTCTCAAACTCTAACTAATGCAACTAAAGAACGATGTAATGCAGAGAGACATAGCTTAGCATTATTGGCACAACAGTTAGAGTCACTAAATCCATTACAAATGATGATTAAAGGTTTTGCAAAGGTTGAGCATGATAACAAACCTATTACTTCGGTTGCCCAATTACAACCAAATGACGATATACGAGTTACACTAGCTGATGGTTATATTACTGCTACGGTAAAGGAGGCGCACAAGGATGGCCGCATCACTAAAAAGTTATGAGAAAAAATATAAGGCCTTAGAAGATATTGTTAAGCAATTAGATGATGGGGATATGACCATTTCTGAGCTTTTATCACAATATAAAAAGGGCTTAACTTTGGTAAAAGAATGTGCTGAAATGCTCGATTCTGTTGAAAATGAAGTACAACAAATTATCGAAGAAGTCCGCATCAGCGAATAAGGAGATTCTATGTTCAAAGATTATTTAGCATCTAGCAAACAAAATATTGAACAATGGTTAGGCGAAGTACTTAATAGCCCAAATCAAGAATTTGAACAACTTTATGAATCTATGAATTATAGTTTAATGCAAGGTGGCAAACGAATACGACCTATTTTAACTAAGGCTGTGTTGGAAATGCTTCATAAAGAGCCAGCTGATTATAAGGAATTTCTATGTGCTATGGAGTGTATCCATACGTATTCATTAGTTCATGATGATTTACCAGCTATGGATAATGATGATTATCGCAGAGGTAATTTGACCAATCACAAAGTATACGGTGAGGGACTTGCTATTTTAGCCGGTGATGGGTTATTAACATATGCCTTTCAATTGATGACTTCAAATACAGTTGCTAGTGCACAGCAAAAACTAGATGCTATACAATGTGTTGCTACTGCGGCTGGTCCAGAAGGTATGGTTGGGGGACAAGCCTTTGATTTGCTCAGTGAAGATAAACATATTCCTTTAGAAGAATTAAAGGTTTTACATACTGGTAAAACAGGTGCACTATTTAACGCTTCTGTAGAATTAGGTCTTATTCTTGGAAGTGCTAATAAGACTACGCGAACAGCCCTTATGGAATATTCTAATTGCCTGGGATTATTATTCCAAATCACTGATGATATTTTAGATGTAACCGGTACTATTGAAGAATTAGGGAAAACACCCGGTAGTGATATTCGCCAACATAAATCTACCTATGTATCTTTACTAGGTTTAGAGCAAGCAAAACATCAAGCCTACTTAATAGGTAGCCAAGCTCATGATGCGTTAAACTTGGTTTCTTATGATACAACTATACTATCAGCATTAATTGATTATCTTTTAGAACGTACGAATTAATGGGTATTACCTGTAGAAGGTATAAACAATGATTGATATATTACCACAAATAGCACATAATTATATCGCACAAGCTGCATTTTGGGGCTGGTTTACGGCTCAAGCTATCAAATTTGTATGGCAACTCTTAAGACATGGTAAATTCCGACCAGAGCGCCTTGTTGGATCTGGTGGTTTTCCAAGTTCACATACATCATTTGTAATTGCTACAACAACAGCGATTTACCTTAAAAATGGTGTAACGGATCTATTTATATTATCCTTAGTATTTTCAATTGTTGTTATGTATGATGCGTCTGGTGTACGATTAGAGGCAGGACGACAAGCTCAAATACTTAATCAAATTGTAGATTACTTTACGAAAAAAAATATACCTGTTGTCATTACACGTAAAGAAGCATTAAAAGAGTTGTTGGGACATACACCTATCGAAGTATTTGGTGGTTTAATTCTCGGTATTCTTGTGGCCTTTATTCAGTTTTATTGTATTTATCATGGTGTAATATGAGCAATAAAGAACGATTAGATATACTCCTCGTTAATCGAGGCCTTTTTGAAAGTAGAGAAAAAGCAAAAGCAGCTATTATGGCGGGCCTTATATTTATGGATACTACGCGCATAGATAAAGCAGGCACCAAGATTCCTGTGGATGCCAATATTATTGTAAAAGGCAATACTTTACCTTATGTAAGTCGTGGAGGACTTAAATTAGAAAAGGCTATTCAAACTTACCCTATCGATTTACATGGGACTGTGATGATTGATATAGGAGCTAGTACAGGTGGTTTTACAGATTGCGCATTACAAAACGGTGCGTCTAAGGTCTTTGCCATCGATGTAGGATATAATCAATTAGCTTGGAAATTACGCCAAGATTCACGTGTAATTAATATGGAGAAACAAAATATCCGTACTGTTACTGCTGAACAAATAGGTGAACTTGTTGATTTTATTTCTATTGATGTAGCATTTATTTCTTTAGACAAAGTTTTACCAGTAGCTACTAATTTATTAAAAGATACGGGCTCACTTGTGGCCTTAATAAAACCACAATTTGAGGCGGGTAAAGAAAATGTTGGTAAGGGCGGTATAGTGCGAGATAGTGAAATCCATAAAGAAGTTTTACATCGTATTCTACACGTTGCGTATGATTGTGGATTGTATACACATGGCTTAACTTTCTCACCAATTAAAGGTATGGAAGGTAATATAGAGTTTTTAGGTTATTTTAAAAAGTACGAAGAAGGGGCCTTAACCATTGATAATACTTTGATTGATACAGTGGTTGCAGAAGCCCATTCATTATAGGAGATTACTATGCGTATCGGATTCTTCCCCAATATGGGGAAAAGCAATATTATGGCAGTTCTAAAAATGGCTGCACATATTTGTAAAGATGAAGGTATCGAAGTATTTTTGCCAGATGATCTCGAATCAGATGCACCTGCACGAGTACTTAAGATTCCTAAAACTCATATTTTAAGTCGCCCAGAAATCTTCAAACAAATCGATATTGCCTTTAGTTTTGGTGGTGATGGTACCATCATCCATCTTGCAAGACAAATTTATCCATATAATGTACCTGTTTGTGGTATTAATCTTGGCGAACTAGGTTTTTTAAATCAAATTGAAATTCATCAAATGCAAAGTCATATTAAACGTATTGCTAATGGTGATTATAATATTGAAAAGCGTGGACATTTATATGCTTATATAGAACGTCATGAGGGTAAAGAGGAAGAACTAGTTCCTATCATTAACGAAATTGTTATCACTCGTGCTGAGCCTGCTAAAATGGCTCGAATTAATATGTCCATAAATAATCAACACACGCAAATGTATCCATCGGATGGTTTAATTATTTCCTCTGCTACAGGTTCTACCGGCTATAATCTATCGGCTGGTGGTCCAATCATGAAACCAGATAATCGATCAATCATTGTCACCCCAGTAGCACCACATTTAATTCAAGGTGTAAGCCTTGTTTTGGAGGAACATGATACGATTCAAATTACAATGCCGGAAAGAGAACCACAATTACATATTTGTATTGATGGTACATTTGACTATACTTTTACAAATAAAGAAACCTTACATATAAGTTCTAACCCTGTATATTGTTTATTTGTACGATTCAAGGATCAATGTTTCTTTGGTACTCTATTTAAAAAGTTAGCATCTCGTCGAGATGAATTGTTATAACCAAATCTCAAGTGGGGTGGTTTTGTGATTAACATTAACAATGCTGTTCAATTCCAACATTTAATCTGGGATCGATGCATGGAAAATGCCAAAGTGGTAGTAGATGCTACATGTGGTAATGGCCATGATCTTTTATACCTTTCTAAACGGGCACAAAAAGCATGCCATCTATATGGAATTGATATTCAAATGAAAGCTATTAAAACTAGCAAGGAGCTTTTACAATCAAATGATATTGCGCCAGAAGTAAGTTTAACGTTTATTCATGACTCTCATGATTTGGCGGTAGCTCATCAATTAAAAGATGAAGTTATTGATTTAATGATTTTTAACCTCGGATATTTACCTGGAGGAGATCACCAAGTTGTAACAAAACCGCACCAAACCATTGATGCCATAAATGAAGGTTTACAAAAACTTTCCAAGTCTGGAGTTATTACAATAGTTGCTTACCCTGGAACAACAGAGGGATTTGAAGAAATGCAGTCTCTTAAATCGTATTTATCAGATTTAGATCAGAAAATATATAATGTATGTCATTGGCATCCGATGAACCAAATACATAATCCACCTGAGTTATTTATATTGCAAAAACGATAAAACGAAATATATCTTTATTCATTATGAATAAAACTCATACTCAGTTAGTAAAACCCCCTTTATAGGGGATTTTAATTATACATGTATATTTTTCTATTTTTAAATTATTAATTCCCTATAAATAGATGAACCTTATGAGCTATGAATTTGTACGTTATCAATATATAGAATATTAACAATATTTTAAATATTAATATAATATGCATAAGACGTATAATATATGCGATTTATACCATATATTAATTATGAATATATGGTATAATATTATCAGAAAGATACTATTCTCTTTTATGTGCAAGGTTTAAAAAAGGGAGTTCAAAATGAAACGCTATCGCTATAACAAAATTAAAGAGATCGTGCAGTCCAAGGCGATTGAAACACAAGAGGAATTAGCTGCGGCTTTACTAGAAGAAGGTATTGAAGTTACACAAGCTACAGTTTCTCGTGATATTAAGGAATTAATGTTAATCAAAATTCCTACAGGCGATGGACATTATCGTTATGCATTATCTCCAGAGGAAAATGTAGTTTTATCTCGTAGCCGTATTAACCGACTATTCCAAGATTCTTTGATTAAGGTTGATCACAGTTTAAACCAAGTTGTATTACATACAATCCCTGGTTCTGCTCAATCTGTAGCATTTTCTATCGACCATGCAAAATGGACTGAAATTATTGGTACATTAGCAGGGGACGATACTATTTTGTTAATTGCAAAATCCGAAGCTGAAGTTCCAGCAATTTTAGCGAAAATTCAAGATTTAATGAAGGACTAATAATATGTTAACGCAAATGAGCATTCGCAACTTTGCGTTGATTGAGCAAATGAATATTTCATTTAATGATGGCATTACTATCTTTACCGGCGAAACTGGGGCAGGGAAATCCATTCTTATGGATGCCTTTAGTATCCTATTAGGAGAACGCGCAAGTAGCGAGTTTATTCGTCACGGTAAAGATAGTTTTGTTATTGATGGAATATTTGATATTGCTAATCACCAAAGTATTCAAGACCTATTAGAGTCTAAAAATATCATGATAGAAGAAGGCCAGTTAATTCTATCTAGATCTTTTAATCGTAATGGCAAATCTAGTATATTGGCTAATGATCAACCAATACCTTTAAAAGCTTTAAAGGAGATTGGTCAATACTTAGCAGATATTCACGGACAATATAGCAACCAACGTTTACTAGACACTGATATACATCATGAATATTTAGATACTTTTAATAAAGAAGGAAAAGAAGCCTATAAAGCTTATACTGATGCGTATAAAATTTATAAGCAAGCAAAACAAGATGTAGATCATTTACAAGAGAATATGTCTGAGCGAGCCCGGGAGCTTGATATGCTTAGATACCAAATCGACGAAATTGAAGATGCTGGTCTGAGTGTTGGTGAAGATGTAACTATTGCTGAAGAACTTAAGCGTCTAGACAGTTTTGAACATATCGATAAGGTATTAGGTTCTTGTTATGATGCCTTTTATAATGGACGTCAACCATTACTTGATACGATTAACTCGATTAAGGTAGAGGTTAATGATCTAGTAAAATATGACAGTGAGTTAAAAGAAGTCTCAGAAATGGTGGACTCTGCTTATTTCCAACTAGAAGAAGCTGCACAGTCTTTAGATCGTTACAGGGATACTATCAGCTACGATGAAGAACGTTATAAGTATTGCCAAGACAGAGATACCACAATTTATAGCTTAAAGAAAAAATATGGTGAAACCGTAGAAGATATTCTAGCATACGAAGAAAAGGCGCAATCTCGTTTAGAAGAACTAGAAGGCCTTGTATTTGCTCAAGATGAATTAGAAACACGTTTTGAAGAAGCAAAAAGGGTAGCAGAAGAAGCGTTAACAGTTTTACACGAGGTACGTCAAAAAAATGCAAAAGAGATTGCTACGGCCTTACATCAAGAATTAGTGGATCTAGGGATGCCCAAAGGGGATATTCAATTTCATATTGAAGAGGGAACTGAATTATCCTCATTAGGTGCAAAGTCTATTGAAATGTTATTCTCCGCAAATAAAGGGGAACAGTTATTACCTCTACATAAAGTAGCATCTGGCGGTGAGTTAGCTCGCATTGCATTAGCCTTTAAATCAGTATTCCGCAGTGACGCTTTTAAAACGATGGTATTTGATGAAATTGACGTTGGTATCAGCGGTGATATAGCACTTAAGGTGGCAGAAAAAATACTTAATTTATCTAGAACAAATCAAGTATTTTGTATTACCCATTTGCCTCAAACTGCAAGTATTGCGAAACAACACTATCATCTATCTAAAATCGAGGAAGATGATCGTACAATCTCTACATTAGTAGTCTTAAATGAGGAAGAACGAGTAACACAAATCGCGTCTATGATGTCTGGTAAGGGAATGTCTGCTACAGCACTTGCGGCGGCGAAAGAACTTATTGACCATTTTAATTGACTAATATCGCATAATTACTTATACTAATAGTATTAAATGAATATGTTGATAGAGGTGCGAGTATTAAGAGTAATCATGAGGAGTAGGCATGCATTGATCCATGATAAAAGGGATGCTTGCCGAAGTTCGATGATTGCGACTCATCGTTCTGGTTGTCTATTTAATAGATAGACAACTGTCATCAATCTTGTATTGGTGGAGTGCTATCATTGAGCTTTTCGTAAGAGTATATATAGCTATATAATCTATAAGGCCAGTGGATGCATCCACTGGCTTTTTTGGAGGTATATATGATTCGAGTAATGGTAAATGGCGCTGGCGGCAAAATGGGTCGTGAAGTGGTCAAAGCAGTACATAACGATCCTGATTTAACTTTAGTTGGTGGTATTGATCCGACTAAGGCAGGGGAAGATGTAGGCTCCGTAGCAGGAATCGAACAAGTAGGTATCAAGATGAATGCCTCCATCGATGAGGTAATTGGTACAAATAAACCTGATGTTATCGTAGATTTTACAAATCCAGCTGTTATCTATGAAAACGCTAAGAAAATGTTAGCTGCCGGTATTCATGTAGTGATTGGCACTACTGGATTAACAAATGAGCAACGTGATGAACTAGATACAATTGGTCGTGCCAATAATGCAAATTGTCTAGTAGCTCCAAACTTCTCACTTGGTGCTGTTATGATGATGAAAGTTTCTGCGGAATTAGCTCCATATTTCCCTAATGTGGAAATTATAGAATTACATCATAATCACAAATATGATGCTCCTTCTGGCACAGCGATTTTAACAGCAAAATTAATTAATGATGCTAAACAAGCTGCTAAGGTAACTGCCGATGAAGACTTAACTCGTGAAAGCTTACCAGGTGCTCGTGGTGCTAAGGTTGACGATGTAACAATTCATAGTGTACGCCTTCCAGGTTATGTGGCTCATCAAGAAGTATTATTTGGTGGTTATGATGAAACATTAACCATACGTCATGATAGCTTAAGCCGTTTATCTTTTATGCCAGGCGTAGTATTAGCATGTAAAAAAATTAGTTCTAAAACTGGCTTAACATACGGTTTAGAACATTATTTATAATTTTTGTGCAAGGAGATGTATCAATGAAAAAACCTAATGTTGCTATTCTAGGTGCTACTGGTGCAGTAGGTGCTGAATTTATTACACTTATTGAAGAACGTAACTTTCCTTATGAAAACTTAAAACTATTAGCTTCCGCTCGTTCTGCAGGTACAGAACTTACTGTGAATGGTAAAACATATATTGTAGAAGAAGCAAAACCTGAATCTTTTGATAATATTGATATTGCGCTATTTGCAGGTGGCTCTATATCTAAAACATTAGCGCCTGAAGCCGCTAAACGCGGTGCTATTGTAATCGATAACTCTAGTGCATTCCGTATGGATCCTGAAGTTCCACTCGTAGTACCAGAAGTTAACCCAGAAGATATTTTGAAACATAAAGGTATCATTGCAAATCCTAACTGCTCTACAATTATCATGAGTTTAGGATTAAAACCTCTTCATGATCTCTCTCCAATTAAACGTGTAGTTGTAAGTACATACCAAGCTGTATCTGGGGCAGGTAAAGAAGGTATTGAAGAACTTGAAAATCAAGTAAAACAATATACTGCAGGCGAAGAAATGACAGCAAATCTGTTGCCAACCGGCTCTGCTCCTAAACACTATCCTGTAGCATTCAACTTATTGCCACAAATTGATGTGTTCTTAGAAAATGATTATACTAAAGAAGAAATGAAGATGGTTTACGAAACGCAAAAAATTCTTCATGACGAAACTATTCAAGTAGTTCCAACTACAGTTCGTGTTCCTGTATATCGCTCTCATTCTGAATCTGTCTTGGTAGAAACAGCAGAACCTGTATCTGTAGAGGCTTTCAAGGCGGCATGTGAAAAATTCCCTGGTTTACAAGTTAAAGATAATCCTGCTGAACAAATTTACCCTATGCCATTGTATACATCTAATCAAAACGACTGTGAAATAGGTCGTATTCGTAAAGACTTATACAATGACAACGGTATGAACTTCTGGATTGTAGGGGACCAAATTCGTAAAGGTGCAGCTCTTAATGCGTTGCAAATTGCTGAGTACTTGGTGGAAAAACAAGCATTTTAATCTATCAAGGGGAGGATATATATGAAAACCTTTGGTCGAGTGTTAACAGCTATGGTGACATCCTTTAATAGTGATGGATCTGTAAATATTGAAAATTGTATAGATATCGCCAATTATCTGTTAGATAATGGCTCTGATGGTCTTGTAGTTTGTGGTACAACGGGTGAAAACCCAACTATGTCTAGAGACGAAAAATTAGCTCTATTTAATGCGATTGCAAAAGAATGTGGACATAAAGGTTCGATTATTGCCAATGTAGGCAGTAACGATACAAAAGCTTCTGCAGAATTTGTAAAGGAAGTCTCTAAAATCGATGGTATCGATGGTTTGCTAGTTGTAGTACCTTATTACAATAAACCTAACCAACAAGGCCAATATTTGCATTTTAAAACTATTGCAGAAGCTACTACATTGCCAATTATGGTGTATAATGTACCAAGTCGTGTGGGGACAGGTATTTTCCCAACTACCTTAGTACAACTACATAACGAATATCCACATATTTGTGCTATCAAAGAGGCAAGTGGTAATTTAATGATTGCTTCTGAAATTAAGCGTTTAATGCCTGGAGATGATTTCATGGTATATAGTGGGGACGATGGTCTTACATTACCGATGTTATCTATTGGAGGATGTGGGGTAGTATCCGTAGTATCTCATGTAGCAGGCAAAGATATGAATGCTATGATTCAAGCTTATGAATCTGGTCATAACCACGAAGCGATTCGTATTCATCAAGGCTTATCAGAAATCATAAAAGCAATGTTTATCACCACAAATCCGATTCCTGTCAAATATGCAGCCCGTAAAATTGGCTTACCTGTGGGAAAATTTAATTTACCAATGTGTGAACCGACGGCTGATGAAGCAGCATATATTGATAAAGCATTAGCAGAATATCTAAAATAAAATATCAGTATAAAATAAAAACCAGTAACTACATTGTAGCTACTGGTTTTTATTTTATACTACAATCTTACTGTTATTTTTGATTAGAGTGACATTATTTGTATTATATTAATTGTATTTTAATGTAAAAATTTATAATTATGGTATAATTTCTCTGGAGATAGTATTTTTAACTATACTCTAGTCTACTGTTAATTCATGATAAACAGACAAATTGTGAAAGTTCGAACCGACCAATATGGCGGGTACATTTAAAACACAAGGAGTTTAGCATGATACTAACAATGTTAAAAGGTAAAATTCACAGAGCTACTGTGACACAAGCAGAGCTTGATTATGTAGGGAGCATTACAATTGATACAGATTTATTGAATGCATCCGGAATACGAGAATATGAACAAGTTCAAATTGTAAATATCAATAATGGAGCACGTTTTAGTACATATACTATTGCCGGAGAAGCAGGTAGTGGTGTTATATGTTTAAATGGTGCTGCTGCACGACATGTGCAAGTACATGATAAGATAATTATCATGTGTTATGCACAGCTTGATGAAAGCGAAGTTGAGAGCTATAATCCTCTCGTTGTATTTGTAGATAACAATAACAAGATAAGTCATATAAAAAACTATGAGAAACATGGTTTATTAGTTGATCAAAAATAATTGTCATTGATCGAATTACAGTAGACTGTATAGGAGACTATCTTCGTATTTACAATATAACGGAGGAATATAATGGAATTTATAACAACTATCGAAAATGTACGGAATACAGTAAATAGCTGGAGAAAAGAAGGTTACACAATTGGTTTTGTACCAACCATGGGATTCTTACATGAAGGACATGCTGCATTAATAGATCAAGCTAGAAAAAATAACGATAAGGTCATTGTCTCTATATTTGTAAATCCTATTCAATTTGGAGAAAATGAAGACTTAAGTACTTACCCTCGTGATATTAATAGCGATAAAAAGTTATGTGAATCACATGGTGTCGATCTTATTTTTGCTCCAAATCCGGAGGAAATGTACCAAGATAAAAAAGCATTTGTAAATATTACGGATTTATCTGATACATTGTGTGGTATTCGCAGACCAATTCACTTTAAAGGCGTTTGCACTGTGGTGGCAAAATTCTTTAATATTATTCAACCAACAAATGCGTATTTTGGTGAAAAAGACGCACAGCAATTAGCAATTATACGTAAAATGGTCTTTGATTTAAATTTTCCTGTTAATATTATTGGCGTTCCCATTGTTCGTGAAGAAGATGGTTTAGCAAAATCTTCTCGTAATACATATTTATCTTGTGAAGAACGGAAAGTCGCTACCATATTGTATAAAGCTATTCAATTGGGAAAACAAACTATACAATATGGTTGTCCTGCTAAATGTATCATTGATACTATGACAGAAACAATACAAACCGAACCGCTTGCTAAAATAGATTATATTTCAGTTGTTGATGCTAAGACTATGCAACCTGTACAAGAGGTTACTGCCCCAGTATTAGTGGCTATGGCTATATATATTGGTTCTACACGACTTATCGATAACTTCTCATACGATCCAAATTAAGGAGAGAAGTTATGAATCATTTACTTGCACTCAACAACGTTCTTTCCAAATACTTAATTTTTATAATCCTAGGCTTTTCATGTATTGCCTATATAGTACCAGAATACTTTACTTGGGCAATCGCTTATACACCATTTTTACTTGGTATAGCCATGTTTGGAATGGGGCTTACTATTAAGTTTGAAAGCTTATGTAGTATCCTTAGGCATCCAAAAGATATTTGTATTGGTGTACTTGCACAATATACGATAATGCCTCTATTAGCTTGGGGAATTTGCCATATATTCACATTATCACCAGATATTGTTATTGGTGTAATATTAGTAGGTTGTTGTCCTGGTGGAACAGCCAGTAATGTTATAACCTATATTGCCAATGGTGATGTCCCTTTATCTGTAGGAATGACAATTACTTCAACATTAATAGCTCCCATAGTTACACCATTATTAATCTTATATATCGGTGGCGCATGGGTAGATGTTCAAGTACTACCTATGATGATTACTATGGTAAAAGTTATTATTGTGCCAATTTTATTAGGCGCAGCAATCCAATATGTATGTAAATCACATATTAATACTTTAACCAGCATTAGTCCGATCTTCTCAATGATTGCTATTATACTATTAATAGCAGCCATTATTGCTATCAACAAGGATAAACTATTCGTTTCTGGGCTTGAAACACTTATTGTTGTTGGTATACATAATATACTAGGTCTACTACTAGGCTTAGGTGTAGGAGCACTGCTTAAATTAAGATATGATAAAACTACAGCGCTAGCAATAGAGGTAGGAATGCAAAATAGTGGTTTAGCCGTAACATTGGCAGCAACAAATTTTGCATTAAATCCATTAGCGACGCTAGTAGGGGCTATTTTTAGTGTATGGCATAATATATCAGGTGCTATTTTTGCTACTCTACGGAGAGAAAATAGTTTACATTAAAAATAAACTTTATATATGTAACAAAAAAACGGCAACAATATGTTGCCGTTTTTTTGTTTATATTCTATCTCGCACAAGACCGATTACGAGACCCTCAATATGACAATCATCTACAATAATTGGATCAAAATCATCATTTTCAGGCTGCAAACGAATGTGACCATTTTCTTTATAAAAACGTTTTACGGTAGCCTCATCATCAATGCGAGCAACAACAACATCACCGTTATTAGCAGTATTTTGATGCCGCACAATGAGCATATCACCTTCATACATACCGATATTCATCATAGATTCGCCTTGAACACGTAATAAGAAACAGTCAGAATCACCAGTCAATTGAACTGGCAATGTAAGCGTGGACTCTAGGTTTTCTACTGCAGTAATAGGCATACCTGCTTGTACAGTGCCGATAAGAGGTACTTGTTTAAGTCCAGCACCTAAAAATTCAAAGTTATCAGAGCTAGACGTTTCATTACCGGCTACTGAAATAGAAGGTTTAGTATCTTCTAATACAGTAATAGCACGATTTTTATTTGGATCACGTTTAATATAACCAAATTTTTCTAAAGTATTTAAGTGAGATTGAACGGTGGAAGTAGAACTTAGCCCTACATGTGTACAGATTTCACGAACTGTAGGACAACGATATTCATTATGTAATGAATCTTTTATAAATTCTAATATACGGCGCTGTTTTGTATTGATATCTGTAGCAGGGCGTCTCACGATAAACCTCCAAAGCCAATTTAATGTAAAAATAATGTTAACATTTCTATGCGTAAAAAATAACTCATATCATACTAT
Organism: Veillonella sp.; assembly: GCF_032470285.1. Taxonomy (GTDB): domain Bacteria; phylum Bacillota; class Negativicutes; order Veillonellales; family Veillonellaceae; genus Veillonella. The sequence goes on from NZ_JAWEKP010000001.1 coordinate 347,194, forward strand.
ATAATAAAAACATAAGGTATTTATTTAACTTATATCCCTATTATAGGAAATTTTGAAAGTTTTTGCAAACATTTGTTCTTAAATGCTTGACCGAACATTCGTTCGTGTGCTATTATAAACATGTAAACAAACAAATGTTCTCAGATATTATGTTCGATGTAAATGTGAGGTATGAGATGAAAAATATATTGATGATGTTAGGAATGTGTTTAACAGTATTATTTGGTTATAATATGTCAAATTCTGTAACAGAGGTAAATACACATAATAATGTACGTGAAGTAAAGGTTCAAGCAGGCGATACAATGTGGGATATTGCAGCACGTACAGCTCATAAAGATATGGATGTTCGTGAAATGGTATATGCTATGAAGGAACTTAACAATATTAGTGATTCTGGTGCGCTTGTACCTGGTACCGTTTTGAAAGTACCAGCAAATAAATCTGATAGTCCAGTTAGAGCTTTGGACTATATGGCTCAAAACTAAATATATATGGGTTAATCCCACGCAAAAAAGCAGCTACTCTAACAGAGATAGCTGCTTTTTGTTATCTAATGTATGTTATTAAACGATTTATAGTTATTGTCTAAATCAACTGATTTATGATTGTTATCTAAATCGCTTTTCAAAAATTGTAGAGATAGGATTATCTACAAACTTATTCGCTTCATTGATATAACGACGAACCATATTTACACTATGATGACGTGTTTGCCTCATAATATTACGTTCTTCAACACCATAAGCTGCTGCAGTCGTTGCAAAGCCATGACGTAAACTATGGGCGCCATACATAGTCGGATCTAGACCAATAAGAGAAATATATTTTTTTACGATTTCTGAAATCATCTTATCGGATATGGCTGTTTTACGTAATGACATATTTTTTGTAAACCCTCTAAATACAGGTCCTTCAGTAATACCAGAAACACGTAACCATTGTTGTAAGGCTCGTACTGCATCTAACGGAGAACCAGATAAATGTGGGATAGCTACCACGGCCCCTTGACCTTCTTGGTCGGCCTTAGAGGATGCTACAAAGATTTCAACACCTTGTGGTGAAAATTGAAGATTTTCTACTGTAATAGCTGCAATCTCACTGCGACGAAAGGCACCCATAAAGCCAATCAAAAGAATAGCTTTATCACGCAATAATTGAAGTTCTGGAACATCTAGCTTAGCCATACAGTCTATAATATCTTCAATATCTTCTAATAAAACTGGTGTTTTCCCTTGTTGAAACGTTCCTTTTAACCGTCTAATACCACGTAAGGCCTGTTTTACAATAGGCGCCATACACGGATTATTTCTTTGACTAGAAGCATTAAAATTTTCAGATATAGCACTTATACGACGTGAAATTGTATTTGCCTTTGCATAATCTGCTAGATCGTTAATATAATTTACTATTGTTTCTGGTGTAGCTGGAAAATAAGATATCTTTTGATAGGTACACCAATCTACAAAATCGTCCCAATCCGATTCGTAAGCATCAACAGTATTCTCGGCCTTAGATAACAATATGCTTTGTTTTGCTTTCATAGACAACTTTGTACTATTCATAAGCGCATCGTTATTGCGCAAATAGAAATGTTTTTGTTGTTTCTTAGACTCTGACATAATTCACCCTTACCCTTAAAATATCAATATAATTGTACCATAGATTAGATCTATATATGCTATAATTAGAGAATATAATAACTTATTTGGGAGAATTTACCAATACATGACGAAGAAATATATATTAGTAGGAACAGTCTTTGTTCTTTTAGGTACAACTGGCTGCTCATACATTCCAACAGAAAACATTTCTTATGGTGTATATTATAATGATACAGATCTATCAAATACACCAAAGAACAAATTACAAGCGCGTTTACAAGAGCTGAACGATAAGATACCTCAGACTATATCTATCGATATGGGAAATAATAAAAAACAACAAGCTACATATCATGATTTAGGCATTCAATTCGATACAGAGGGTATGGTAAAAGCTATTTCCACATACGGCTATGAGGATGATATGTGGACAGTACTGTCACATAGATTTAATGGCTTATTTTATGGTCATCATTTTAAACCACAATATAAGTTAGACGAAGTAAAGGGGAAAACATATCTCACTGAGTTAGCAAAAACAATTGATACACCTGGTCATGATGCATATCTTACTGTTGAAAATGGACAAGTAGTAATACATCCCGCAAAAGAAGGTAAACGTATTGATATCGATGCCACCCTCAAAAAGCTGAAAGATGATTTACAATCTGGCGATAGTATAAATTCACTTTCTATGGTATTTACTACGCAGAATACAGTAAAAGTTACCGATACTGATCTAAAACCTTTAAATACTGTATTAGCATCTTTCACAACGGAGTATAATCCAGGCAATGAAAGCAGAACACATAATATCCAATTAGCTTCTGATAAGATAAATGGTACACTCATTAAGCCAGGCGCACAATTCTCCTTTAACGATGTTGTAGGCGAACGTACTGCAGAAGCTGGCTATGATGATGCACCTGTTATGATTGATGGCAAATTAGTTCCTGGCATTGGTGGCGGTATTTGCCAAGTAAGTTCTACTATTTTTAATACAGCTTTATTATCCGGAATGAATATTGTTGAACGAACTCCTCATTTTGAGCCAGTTGGATATATTCAAGCTGGCAGAGATGCTACTGTAGCTTGGGGCTATTTAGATTTTAAATTTAGAAATCCATATCAGAATTCTATTTATATTTTAAGCGTTATGAATAATGGAACCTTAACTATTTATATTATCGGTACAGCTCAAGATAAACCAAAGAATATATCTATCTCTGTAGGCGATTACAGTGAGATTCCTAATAAAACAATAACTAAGGTAGATCCATCTTTAAAAGAAAAAGAGGTACAAGAAGGGCATGTAGGCTTGAAAATGAATACATATAGAACCATTACATATGGCAACTGGGTTACTCAAACCGATTCCTTTGAGTCTGTATATGACCCAGTAGATACAATTATTACAATGCCTACTACATCTGAAGCAGCAGTAAAAAAAGGTGACAAAAAGAAAACATAATTATAGTTTTTATGAAATATAGCCTAAACTATTGACCATTAGATATAAATAGTTTAGGCTATAATTTGGGCTGTAAATGAGAAATCATTATAGACGTAAATAAATTAGTATAGATTAATTATTAAAATAAAAAGCATAAGATATTCTCAATAATTATCATTTAGATGAGAGTAGAATAGAAGAGGAATTTATGGACACAATTTTACAATTTGATCACTCTTTAATCTTCTATGTACATGAACATTTTGTATATAGTTTTTTAACACCAATTATGGCATTTATTTCAAAAATCACAAGTAATGGCGCATTATGGATTATAATAGCCTTATTATTAATGCTACAAAAAAAATATCGCGTTTTAGGCGTGGCAATTATTATTGCTTTAGGATTTGTATTTATAATTGGCGACCAAGGTTTAAAACCAAATGTAGCGAGATTAAGACCATTTGTTGATTTTCCAAATGTAACGGTGCCGTTAGAATCTGCACTACCAAAAGCTACAAGCTATTCATTCCCATCAGGTCATAGTTTTGGTTCATTTGCATCATCTATGACCATTTACCTAGGCTTAACTCAAATAGCGCCTCAGAAGCGATATTTAGGGATTTTAGCATTGTTAGGTTCAATAGTAGTAGCGTTCTCTAGAGTTTACTTATTTGCACATTATCCAACAGATGTATTAACAGGCTTAGTATTAGGGATTATCGTAGGATTTATTGCCTGGAAGTTAGCAAGAATTGGTTGGAACTGGTGGACTAACCGTCATAATGATGTAGAATACGAACCATACACATTTAAACGTAAATAAGCAAAAATAAGCAAAAAACTTGATAACATAAGGGATTGGGCCATTTAGGCCCAATTTTCTTATATAAATAACTTCCGATAATATATCGTTATCGGAAGTAATTTAAAAACAAAAGAAAAACTAGCCTATATTTCTATAAGCTAGTTTATGTAAGTTACTTCTAAAAATAACAAGATATGCACTCATTATTTATCAAAGGATTCCATTTCTTTAATATATGCAGCTAATAATGGCTCATCTATGGTAACCTTATCAAATTTAGGTTCAACGACTATGTGTCCTTCATAATCCATGAGACCATATTTTCCGTCCGACTTATAAACATATAAATCATTATAGAATGATGTTATATCGTCATCATAATCCGGTAATTGGAATACTTCATATCCTGAATTAGTATCTATGACATATTTTTTCTGGCCTTTGGTTGCGGTCGTCACCTTATTCAATACATAAATAGGCTTTGATGTATCTATACTATCATATCCATCATTATATAAATTACCTAAATGTGCATTAAATATTTGAACACCTTTAGAATATTTTAATACAAAACTACGATCACTTAATCGTTCATAGGAGTCAAATTCAAAAGGAACAACTATTTTATTTAGTGAATCAATAATACCATACTTATGATTTTTATCAGTAACTACAAAGTAGTCAAACTTTTTACCTAAATGTTTGATTGAGGTATATACTGCAGGAATTACCAACGTATTCTCACTAGTTCTCATTCCATATAATGTATTGCCTTTTTTATCTATTTCTGCAAATAAAACATATTCATTTGATGGTGATCTACTGAAAAACTTCTCGGTAGAAAAGTCACCATATCCAGAACCATCGCCTGTAGTTGATTTCTCATAGTTATTTGTATGTATTAAGTTCAGAGCTTCACTTTCACTTAGTAATATTCCCTCATCTGTTACGTATTTTATATATCCATCAGCAGTATATATTTCAAACAAATTCTTTTTATCTACTGCTGACCAATAAAATTTAATGTTCTCCCATCCACCCTTTATAGGATTCCCCATAATTTGAACGCCATTAGTTTTATTATATAGATACCAATAGTCCCCTTTTTGTCCTAATATTAATTTATCATTGATAGCGCTATAGTTATGTACTACGTCATTAATAGCATAGGTACCATTAGAATTAACTAGTTTAAATCCTCCATCAGTTAAGGCTCTCGCATAATAGTAATCAAATTCATATTCATAGCCTGCCGGTAAATAAGATAGGTTACTTAAATTAACATATCGTTTTTGACCATTTTCATAAAAGGATCCATACACAAATTCATTAGAGGCTTTCATATAATCAACGTGTAAGTTATCATATGGACCAAGTATCCAACTCCCTTTTTCATCGACGATAGTATTACCAGCTGGGGATTCTAAGGTAATATATTCTTTTGCAGATGCTATATTACATGCAACCAATACTATAGCTAAGCCTAATACAAACTTTCTCATATATAGATCTCCAGTATACAAAACAATAATAATTAATCTCATAATACCATATTTTAATACTATAATTAAGAGAATCATTTCATACTTAATGAGCTAATATGGAAATGATTTTTATTTGAAGTAATTCATATATTAGCAATTTTATATTGAATTTTTTAGAATTAGGTTGTAAAATAAGCATATAAACTATGTAATTTACTCATATCAACTCTTTTGGAGGTATTATATGTGCTGGTGTGATATTGTAAGCAAAGCCAAAATTGGCGGTTTAAAACATCTTGGTAATGGTATGGAAAGTTCCTTAAGATTTCTTGCGGAAATTGTTCTTACCCTAAGTATTATTCGTGTACTTGTAAACTGGATCTTTGGTATTTAAAGATCTAAACTGAATAAGATACTATAAAAGGCGCTTAGTTATCTAAGCGCCTTATTTATATTCAATTATATTTGATGATTAGTTGTATCACAGCTAATATATTCTACAACTATTTGGCAAATATCTCCATCCCTATCAATACCCCAATATACAGGATAAAGACCACATCCGTATCCTGAGCGTATCATAGGAAATGATAAATTGGTATCTGGAATTTCAAAAATAATCCAATCTCCGAAAGGTTGTTGATATTTAGGATTATCTAATGCATTTTGTTTAAACTTTTCCTCTAATAAATCTAAGTAAATATTACCATTTGGATTGTTTTGATACCATTGATTTTCAAATTTTTTATAAGCCTCTGCTGTAGATACATCAACAATAGTTGCCAAAGCACTATCTACAGAAAAGCCAACAAAACTTTCTTCACCTGTTAATTCAGAAAGGTCTTCATCGCCAATAAGCGCTAATTCATATCGTACTGGTTTTGTACTTTTAAATAACACTCTAGTTAAAACATAACCATAATCATTAGGACCTAATTCAGCAACTAATGTTTCAACTGGATATGTCCCAGGTTCAACACTCCTAAAATAAGGAAGATTTTCTAAAGTACCTAGATTTACAACGGGATCACATGCAAAGATATGTCCTGTTGTAAATGTAAAATCACCCATTGGTAATCTATATAACTTTTTATTAAATAGTTCTTCAGCATTAAATATATCATCATAATTGATAGGCGCCTCTAATTTTCCTTCACTATTTAATTGATCATATATAGTTAGCCATTCTTTAGAAAGCTGATTCCTCATTAGTATTTTCTCCTAAAATTTATGAAATACATTATAAATTAGTGATTACTGATACGCTTCGCTGCAATCAATATATTCCATAATAAGTTGGCAGATTTGTCCATCTTTATCAAATGCCCAATATACAGGGTATAAACCATCACCAAAGCCAGATTGAATCATTGGTACAGTTAATTCTGTTTCAGGGATGGTAAAGTTAATCCAGTCCCCTTTAGATCGTTGGTATTGAGGATATGCCATAGCATTTAATTGGAATAAATCGCTATAGTAATCATCGTAAATGTTCTTATCCGGATAGTTAGTATGCCATTGATCGTAGAACTTTCTGTAGGTCTCAATTGTTTCAGCATCCACAACTGTAGCAAGACCAGAGTCTACCGGAAAACCGATAAAGCTTTCACCATCATCTAGAATTTCAATATCTTCTGTACCTTTCAAGGCTAATTCGTAGTTTACCGGCTCATTTCCATTAAATATAACGCGGCTCGCTACATAACGATATTGATTTGGTTCCATTTCAATGATTTTAGTTTCCAATAAATACGTGCCTGGTTCCACCGTTCTAATATAGGTATCAGGTTTGCTCGGTAACGTTACCAATGGATCACAGCATGTAATATGACCTGTTGGGAAGTTTACAGTCCACATAGGCAATGTATGTAAAGGAAACCCTTTTAACTCTTTACGAGAAAATAAATCGTGATATGGTACAGTAGGTTTTAACTTACCTTCGGAACCTAATCGGTTGAATGTTTGAATCCATTCGCTAGTTAATTTAGATTTATCCATGTTACTCCTCTGCTTCGTATTTACAATGAATATATTCGCCCTCTAATACTTCGTACGCCGCTGTTTTACGTATAATTTGCTTCACTAAGGTATCTAGCTTTGAACCATTAGAATAGTCTGCTGGTGCATAATACCGAATACGGTGATGACGCATCATTTTATAGACCTTATCTTTATCCTTTTTAATAGGATCATATACACCTATGGAATGACCACCATTGGCATTTACAAGGCTCATGCAAGGAATATCTGTATCGCTATCCCCAATATAAATCATATTCCGGAACGGCACTCGTTGATTCTCAGGCTTAATATAATCATTAACTCCTGTATCATTAATATCGAGAATCCCTTTTTGTATGCGGAATAAAAATTGTGTTTTATTTGTATAGTTAATGGCTTGAGCTGGCCATACGGCTACGCCCTTATCATCAAACATAAATGCACTAGCGTAGATTTTTGTGAAAGCCCCCTCTTTTGCCATTTCAGTGCCTTCAATCATCTCTTTTAAACCAGAAGAAATGATGTAATGCTCAATGCGTACGCCATGTTCTAAGCCATAGTCCCGAATACGTTCAAACCAAGTACGAACGCCTTCATACAGTTCTACTTGATTGCCATATTCCATAAGCTTTTCTTTCGTTATATAGAAATGACCTACAGCCTCTTGAATCATCTTGTACATATAGGCTAAGTTATTATCCATGTCATTCTTTTTAGCCAATTCATTCGATTCTTGCCAGAATTGTTTAATTTGCTCTTCGTTATAGCCAACAGATTGAATAAAACCTTGTGCCTGCATATCATCAGGGGTTAAGGTTTTATCAAAATCGTAGCACATAGCTAGTACTGGCATAGATGATTCAGAAGATTCTATGGATGCTTTACTGTCAGTCTTATAGGTGATCATAGTCCACCTCCTTGTAATAATACATAAACAATTAAAAGTCGTTTAACTCTCTTATATTCTTGAGGTGACCCAACCCCTTTTGTTTATATTGTACACGATACGTCAATGATTTGAGTTTCGTAATTCCCCATAATTCTAGTTAAAATAAGCTATCTTGTGTAAAAGTTTCGTCTACAATCCAGCTCTTTTCCGTGCTTTCTTTGATAATTGCTGTTTTTGAAAGTGATCCAATGAGTAAGCTAGAATTTGGATCATGTTGCATTTGATTTTGGCGAACTGAGGCTTGATTCGTATTGGCATAACAATAACGACAGAAATGACTACAACTATCGTAAGCGCCAATATCTCCATGTAAATAACAATTACACTCTGGTCTAGCTGGTGTACGTTTCGGTGCTTTTAATTTTACGTTCCAAGCACGTTCATAACAGTCTAGTGTAAGACAGCCCTCTGTATTAGCACCTAATTCTTTGAAAACGTCCCCTTCTCCACAGGTTTTAAGTATCATCTGATGAGAATGCGCTATAGATACTAATTCTTTAATGATCTTCGTTTGAATATCTAAACTCGGTCTATAGCCTTCAGGAAAGTTATGAGCAACCTTATCAAAGATATCTAAAAAACTAACGATAACTGTATCAGTATAGCCCTTTAAAGACTTTGCCATTTTATAAAAGCTTTCAAAATGAAAATCTATGGTATATTCATTGGTTAAAATAATTGGATCATAGCGCCACACAATAGACTGAGGATTAAGCTCATTGGAAATATGTTTAAAACCATCTATTATAGACTCATATTGCGGTACATAGGGCTCAATATCACGGCCATAAGGTGTTATCGTCATATGCCAATATTGCCGATACTCTTCAATTTCATTTATTAATGGTATAAATGGCAAGGGATTTTTCGTACAAAAAGCAATACCATCTACTACTTCGCGATTAATAGTATAACGCGTTATTTGTAGTGAATTATAAGGATTTCGAACGTCTACGAAACCTTCATGTATACGATTAATCAGCCATTGACCATAAAAGGCAGGTATATCTGTACGTTGTCCAGTTTGTAATATCATATCGCTGCCCTTTCATTAAACAAAATATAAAAATATTATAACATATCTATCCCTATGTATTTATAGTATAAATGTGATTTTTGCTGTATAGTTTATTCATTGTTTATGGTACTATAAAGATTATAAAATATGAGGAGAACTAACGTATGAACGATATTTTTGAACAGAACCATCCTATGAAGGATGATAAAGAATTTATTACATCCTATTGGACAGATCGAGCTCACGATTTTGGAACCTTACGAGCTAAAGAATTAGAGAGCCCTAAACTTAAATTATGGAGAGATGAACTAACGAGTCATATCTTTGATTCTGATCGCTCTTTACGTATTTTAGACATTGGTTGTGGTGCAGGCTTCTTTAGTATTATCCTCTCTCAACTAGGACATACAGTACACGGCATCGATATTACGCCTAATATGATAGACGAAGCAAATCAACTAGCAGAATCCCTTGATTGTGATGCTACCTTCTCCGTCATGGATGCTGAAAATCTCAGCTTTGACTCTAATACCTTTGATATCGTTGTAGCCCGCAATGTAACATGGAACTTATCACATCCAGATAAAGCCTATGCTGAATGGTTACGCATCATTCGTCCAGGCGGTTTAATCCTCAATTATGATGCGGAACATGCTCGCAATCACCATGACTTACCACAATCTGTTCATCATGCCCATAAACATGTAAGCGATGAGCTAAAAGAGCGGTGCCATACGATTTATCATATGCTTGAAATTTCATCCTTTACACGCCCTCAATGGGATAAAGAACTACTTACAAAGTTAGGTGCTAGCTCTGTTACCATTGATACCACCGTAGGACCTCGTATTTACAGCGAAGAAGATGAATTTTATATTCCTGTACCAATGTTCTTAGTGAAGGTAATAAAATAGCCTTCAAAATAAGATATTACAAAATAAACCCACTCATATTAATGATATATTCCTTTATTAAGTATCTAATAAAGGAATATATCATAGTATGAGTGGGTTTACTTTTATTTATTACTTCTTATTATCCTTGATGATAGAGTCATCAAAGCTATAGGTTGTTATAAATTTTGTTTTAGGATTAGCAGCATTACCAACGTCTTCTAAATATTTATTAGAAGCTAGTTGAAGGTCTTGCTTATACGCATCGGCCAATGTTTGTAAATTGTTCGTATCACTAACTCGTTTAAAGGTTTGATCCATAAATTTAATAGTATCTGTTTTTGAATCATAAATAAGATCAGTATTTGGTATGTCCTTAATATCCATCTTGATTGTATTTGAATTTGAGCTATCTGCGTTACCTACTATATCGTTAGCACTCATTACAAGTGTAAGTGCCGTAATATAATTTAGACGAGCTTCCTTTATATCCCCTACCATTTGAGTAGATTCAATTACAGGTCTCTTTTCAGGCGTCGTATATTGATAGTTATAGGCTTTCATATCTGCTGTATAAATCGTCTTACTATCATTTCGAGCTGTAAGATTCATCGTAAAAATAGGTGTGTCAACAGCACTTACTACATTTTGAACGGTATAGCCTGAGTAAGCGATCCATTCACCTTCAGGTCTTTTAGACTGAGAAGACGCACTATTACTACTACAACCAGCTAATATCAATAAACTAACTAAGGCGATACAAAGTGAAAGGTATTGAAATATTCTTTTTAGCATAGCAGTACCTCGCATACAAACTTATATTATATAAATATAAACCTAAAAGAATACGAAAATAGACAAGAAAAAGCAAATCAGTTACAGATATAGTTCTTTACTAATATACTAGTTACTGAAATACTTTTGAGCCTTAGTGATTTCTGCACGAAGTTTTTCTTCATCAATAGTAAGCAATTCTTTGTTTTTCATAAGAACTTTGCCACCTACAATTGTAGTATTTACATCAGAACTGTTTGCAGAGTATACGAGTGCCGCTAAATCGTTGTAACGTGGCATCCAGTGCATACCAGATACGTCATATAGCACGATATCTGCTCGATAGCCTTTCGCTAAAATACCAAGGTCTGTATAGCCAATTGCTTTCGCTCCTTCTACAGTACCCATATTCCAAGCTGCTTGTGCAGGAATGGCTTTAGGATCGTAGAGACGTGCTTTATGTAAGGTAGCCGCAAGGCGTACTTCTTCAAGCATGTCCGCATTATTATTAGATGCGGAACCATCCGTACCAAGTCCAACAGTAATACCTTTACCAATCATTTCAGGAACGGGTGCAATACCACTTGCTAATTTAAGGTTAGATTGTGGATTATGTGCTACTGCTACATTATTTTCAGCCATAATTGCCATATCTTCGTCTGTAACATGTACACAGTGTGCTGCTAATGTAGTATTCCAGAATAAACCTAGGTCATGCATATGAGCGATTGGAGTTTTACCTGTAGCTTTCATTACATTCTCCACTTCCCCTTTAGTTTCGGACAAGTGCATGTGAATGCCACAGTTTAATTCATGAGATAAAGAGATAACCTTCTCCATATAAGTATCTGGACAAGTATATGGTGCATGTGGTCCTAATAATACTTTGATGCGGTCATTATCAAAGCCGTTCCAAGTGCGGAATAAGTCAGCATTTTCAACTAATGCTTGATCTGCTGTTGGGGATACACCGGCTAAGCCACGTGACAATACAGAGCGAATACCTGTTTCTTTTACCACCTCAGCAGTAGTATTCATAAAGAAATACATGTCGCTAAATGTAGTGGTACCAGTGCGCAACATTTCAGCAATACCGAGTTGTGTGCCGTACCGTACATAATCGTCATTTAATTTTGCTTCTGTTGGCCAAATAGCCGTTTCAAGCCATTCCATAAGCTCAAGATCATCTGCATAGTTTCTAAATAGACCCATCGCAATATGAGTATGTGTATTTACAAGACCTGGCGTAGCCAATTGACCTTTACCGTCTAGTACTTCCTTAGCAGAGACTTTTACCTTTTCAGCTTCACTATCGTTTAAAATAGCTGTAATATAACCATTATTAATTGCAATGGCATGATTTTTTAGAACCCCCTCATCGGTGAGGACGTCTACATGAGTAATCAATAAATCAGACATAGTCTTCCCTCATAGGTATAACCGAGCCATGATAGCTCGGTTATATTTGTTTAATTTGAAAGCTAGTATAGTTTAGATACAAAATGTATTACAGAAACCATTATATTTCAATACAGTATTAGTTTACTTTTGTTAGATAATCGATTTGTTCTTGTGTTAAAGAATCTAAGTCATAGCCCATGGAGTTCAACTTAAGTTTAGCGATTTCCACATCTAATTCATGAGGCAATACGTATACTTTTGGATCCATTTCTTTACCGTTTTTCAAGATATACTCTGCAGCAAGGGCTTGCATAGCAAATGACAAGTCCATAATTTCTGCAGGGTGACCATCGCCAGCTGCAAGGTTTACTAGACGGCCTTCAGCCAATACATAGAGTTTACGACCATCAGACATAGTATAGCCTTCGATGTTTTGGCGAACCCTTTCGTGGCTTACAGCAAGTTCAGTAAGATCAGAAACATTCACTTCGCAGTCAAAGTGACCAGCATTACATAAGATAGCTTTATCTTTCATCACTTTGTAATGCTCTTTTACAATAACATCTTTACAACCTGTTACAGTACAGAAAATATCCCCAACCTTAGCGGCTTCAATCATAGGCAATACTTTGAAGCCATCAAATACAGCCTCTATAGCTTTAATTGGATCTACTTCAGTTACATATACGTGTGCACCAAGGCCTTTTGCGCGCATCGCAACGCCTTTACCACACCAGCCATAACCAGCAACAACAACGTTCTTACCTGTTACAGTCAAGTTCGTAGTGCGCATGATACCATCCCAAACGGACTGACCTGTACCATAGCGATTATCGAAAAGATATTTACAGTAAGAGTCATTTACAGCAATCATAGGGAATGTTAATTGTTTAGCGTTCTCTAATGCATATAAACGATGTACACCTGTTGTAGTTTCTTCACTCCCCCCTAACAAACGTTCTTTTGCATCTTGTCGTGTAGTATGCAATAGATTTACTAAATCACCACCATCATCAATGATAATATGTGGTTTATGATCAAGTGCTTTATGGAGGAAGTTAAAATATTCTTCATCAGTACAATCGTACCAAGCATATACAGTAATGCCCATATCTACAAGACCTGCAGCTACATCGTCTTGTGTAGACAACGGATTGGAGCCCGTTACAATTACATCTGCACCACCGCGTTTTAATACAGTCGCAAGGTATGCTGTTTTTGCTTCCAAGTGAACACTAACAACAATTGTTTGGCCTTTGAAAGTTTGTTCTGCTTCAAAACGGTCACCTAATGTGTTTAATGTAGGCATAAAGTTAGAAACCCAATCAATTTTTTTGCGACCTTCTGTTGCTAAATTTATGTCTCTAATTAAAGATTGCATAATATCTCCTTTTACTCATACAAGTAGATACAATAAAATAAATAGTTGATAGTAAATCTACTTAGATTTATTGATATTATATAATGTTGTTAATATCGTTGTAGATACTTACTTATATAGATAATATATTGCTTATATTTTGAATGCTTAATAAGCTAATCATTAAGATAATAGATTATTTAGATTCTACAATCTGGCGTAGCTTACCGATTGATTCTTCATAATTTGGAGTCAATACTCCCTCTTCGGTGATAATCGCTGTTACAAGTTCATGAGGTGTTACATCAAATGCAGGATTAAGTACATCAATACCACTAGGGGCTGTTTGAACACCGTGTAAAGCGGTTACTTCATCATCGTTACGCATCTCAATAGGAATATCGCTACCATTTTCCAAAGTAAAATCAAATGTACTATAAGGAGCGGCTACATAAAACGGAATATTGTGGAATTTAGCTAGTACAGCCACACCATAGGTACCAATCTTATTGGCTACATCCCCTTTTGTAGTGATGCGGTCAGCACCGACGATAACGGCATCAATTAATCCATGTTGCATCGCATAGGCTGCCATATTATCTGTTTCAAGAGTAATAGGAATACCATCCTCGTAAAGTTCAAAGGCTGTGAGTCGAGCACCTTGTAATAATGGACGTGTTTCATCAGCATACACGCGTTCCAGTTGTCCATTTTCATGTAATTTACGAACAACACCAAGTGCTGTTCCTAGACCACCTGTAGCTAGTGCACCCGCATTACAATGAGTTAAGATGCGAATATTCTTTTTACCTTCAAATAATGTAGAACCTGCTTCGGCCATACGTCTATTCAAAGACACATCTTCTTCGTGAATGATAATAGCCTCTTTTGTAATGAGGTCTACTACTTCACTCATTGAGGACATACTGTCAACATTAGTTTTCACAAGAGAAATGACACGATCTACAGCCCAAGCTAAGTTGATTGCCGTAGGGCGAGTTTCTTTTAAGATCTCACTAAACTCATATAAGCTTGTAAGTTGTTCACTAAATGGCGCCTCTAAACGTCCTGCTTCCATAGCAGCTAAAATGAGACCATAACTAGCAGCTACGCCAATAGCAGGTGCGCCACGAACGCGAAGCATTTTAATAGCTTCGGCCACTTGGCGCCAATCTGTACAGTGAACGTATGTAATTTCAGTAGGCAATTTAGTTTGATCTAATAGTACCAGCGTATCTTTACGCCATTCAATATTAATCATAACTTCTCCTTCGATAAACTATTGTGTATCATTATGAGTTGATTATAGTTTAAAACCACCATATTCATGCATGCGATTATGAGCATCATAACGAGCATCCACATCGATTGCATCAATAGCTCCTAAGATAAGAGATTTTAGTTGAGCCGCCATATTGCCCATCATTTCTACAACTTCCGCATGTGTCAAAGCAGATTCAGAAATACCTGCTGCATAGTTGGTAATCATAGAGATCGTAGCATATGCCATTTCAGCTTCATTCGCTAAATTTACTTCCGGTACATTTGTCATACCTACTGTATCGCCACCGAGCATGTGGAACATTTTGATTTCTGCAGGAGTCTCAAAACGAGGGCCTTCAGTACATACATAGGTACCGCCATTATGTATCGTAAGGCCTTGTTCCGTACCTACCTTTTGAAGAATATCACGTAATTCAGGGCAGTATGGATTTGTTACATCAAGATGTGCCACTGGACGGTCCCCACCTTCATAAAACGTAGTGATGCGGTTCTTTGTAAAATCTAAGAATTGGTCAGTCAAAACAAAATGACCTGGCTTAAAGTTCTCATTTAAAGAACCTACTGCTGTCGTGGAGATAATAAATGTAACGCCTAGTTTTTTGAGGCCCCAAATATTAGCACGATAGTTAATTTTGTGTGGAGGAATTGTATGATCTTTGCCGTGACGAGCTACAAAGATTACAGTTTTCCCATGGTATGTACCTTGTACATAATCTATTTCACCATATGGTGTCATTAAGGATTCTTCATGAATATTTTCAAAGATGGACGGATCATAAACACCAGTACCACCAATTATGCCAATTGCACTCATTGTGACCTCCTATTATTAATAACTCTATCTTTTATTTTCTCATAGAATAGAAAAACAGGCTATAGGAAAAACCTAGTAGCCTGTATTTTTTCTACATATTATAAAGTTTTTATTGAATTGGACCTTTTGGGATGAACATATCTTGTAACTCTTCACGTGTGAAATGATATTTTTCATTACAATAATGGCAAACAAGCTCTGTTACGTCATCTTCCAAAATAGCATTCTTATCTTCTTCACGTAATGTCATTAGCACACTGGCAAAGCGATCACGACCACAACGACATTGGAAATGAATTGGTTCATTATATACTTCATTCACAGTTAAACCATCGAGAACACGTTCCATAAGACCTTTACCATCTGGGTTTGCTTTCAAATATTCTGTAATAGGACCAAGTTCATTAATATTCTTTTCTACTTGTGCTAATGCTTCATCTGTAGCATCCGGTAAGGCTTGTACGATAAAACCTCCAGCTACAACCGTATGGTAATCTGGATCTACTAATACACCTAAACTAATCGTAGACGGTACTTGTTCAGATGCATATAAATAATATGCCAAATCCTCTGCTACTTCACCACTTTGAATCGGGCTTGTAGAAGTATAGTCTTGCGCTAACTGCGTGAAACGAGTCACTTGCACTTCCCCATTATGACCTACGGCAGAACCAACATCAAGCTTACCAGCATGCTTTAAAGGTACATCAACATGTGGCTCGTCTACATAGCCTCGAACCGTATTATCAGAGAATGCATCTACATGAACTACACCTAGTGGACCATCACCTTTGATACGAAGACTTACGTTTTCATGGTTTTTAAAATCACCAGCTAATAAAATAGCTCCCGTCATAGCACGACCTAAAGCAGCTGTTGCTACAGGCCATAAATCATGACGTACACGAGCTGTTTCAACTGTATCGGTTGTTACAGCTAAAGACATACGAACCCCTTCTCGGGTTGTAAAACGTTTTATATAATCCATTCTATCATTCCTTATTTCTACTTATTTTATATAAGATATTATATTTATATTGCTTATATAGTATATCATGTCAAATATTTAACTTTCAATAATAGAGAATATATGTTCGTCTAGTCTGATTTAAAGTTAAAAGAACATATTTTCGATGATATAAAAACACCCAGTACCATGAGATACTGAGTGTTATATATACAGTTCTTAGATTTGATCGATAAGGTTAACCATTTCGATTCCACCCATCGCACAATCATAACCTTTATTACCCGCTTTTGTACCTGCGCGTTCGATAGCTTGCTCAATGTTTTCAGTAGTTACTACACCAAACATAACAGGAATACCAGTTTCCAAAGATACATGTGCGATACCTTTGGCTACTTCGTTGCATACATAATCATAATGAGTAGTGGCCCCACGAATAACAGCACCTACACAAATAACTGCATCATAACGACCAGATAAAGCTGCTTTCTTAGCAATCAAAGGAATCTCATAAGCACCTGGAACCCAAATTACTGTAATATCCTCTTGTTTAACATCGTGACGAAGTAAACAATCTTCAGCGCCTCCGATTAATTTAGATGTAATGAACTCGTTGAAACGAGAACCGATAATAGCAAATTTCTTACCAGTACCTAATAAGTTACCTTCTTGAACCATCATTATATTGACCTCCTTTATTCCATCTAAGGAAATATATATGTAACGACCGAGTTATATGGTGAAAGTTAATTAGTCTTCTAACATATGACCCATTTTCTCTTCTTTTGTTTTTAAATAGCCTGCATTAAATTTATTTGCAGCAATGATGAGTGGTACACGGCTAGTTACATTGATTCCCCAATGTTCTAAGCCATGACGCTTTTCGGGATTGTTAGTTAATAAGCGGATGCTTTTAATACCCAAGAAACGGATAATTTGAGCCGCTAAGGAGTATTCACGCATATCTGCAGGGAAGCCTAATTGTTCATTTGCTTCTACTGTATCAAGGCCCTGTTCTTGTAATGCATAGGCTTTAATTTTATTGGTCAAACCAATGCCACGGCCCTCTTGTCGCATATATACAACAACGCCTTTGCCTTCTTTTTCAATAGCGCGCAACGCATTGTCTAATTGTTCGCCACAATCACAGCGCTTAGAACCAAATACATCGCCTGTTAAACATTCAGAATGAATACGTACAAGCACATCGCTACAATCTTGAACATTGCCCTTTACGATAGCTAAATGCTCTTTATGATCTAATTCATTTTTAAATACAAAGATATTAAAATCACCAAATTTAGTAGGCAACTTAGAACAAGCACCAAGCTCAACCATATCTTCATGTTGTTTACGATATTCTATAAGTTCTGCTACAGAAGCAATTTTCAAGTCATGCTCCTTAGCAAATTTCATAAGATCTGGCAAACGGGCCATATCGCCATTGTCTTTAGTAATTTCACAAATAACGGCAGCCTCTTGTAACCCTGCTAGGCGACAAAGGTCGATAGATGCCTCAGTATGACCTTGACGTACCAATACGCCGCCCTCTTTATATACAAGTGGAAATACGTGACCTGGACGACGGAAATCTTGAGGTTTCGCATTAGGATCTAATAGTTTTTGAATTGTATAAGCACGCTCTGCAGGAGATACGCCTGTTGTAGTATCTACATGATCCACAGTCACAGTAAAAGCAGTTTCATGGTTATCAGTATTTTTGGTAACCATTGCAGGAATGCCAAGTTTTTCTAACGCTTCGCGGCGCATAGGCGTACATACGATACCGCGAGCGTATTTAACCATGAAGTTAATGTTTTCTTGCGTCGCAAACTCTGCAGCAATGATAAGATCGCCTTCGTTTTCACGGCTTTCATCATCAACGATAATAACAGGTTTACCAGCTTTAAGGTCTTGTAAGACCTCATTAATAGAATGTAATTGTTCGCTCATAGGAACGCTCCTTACTTATATAAATCCATTCTCTACTAAGAGGGATTGCATAGATTTTTTAGGCTTTTCTTCGGTAGGTTCACTACCAAGATTCATAAAATGACGAATATATCGTCCAGCAATATCCGTTTCTAAATTGACCTCTGTTCCAATATGAGCAAAACCTAAAATAGTTTCACTCAAAGTGTGAGGAATGATAGAGACGGAAAAACTGCTGTCTGTTCGTCGCATAATAGTGAGGCTAATCCCATCGATGGTAATGGAGCCCTTATAGATAACATAATCCATAACAGATTTTGGAGCCTCGATAGTAAAGATAATGGCATTATCGGTTTGTTCACGATTAATAATACGACCTGTACCATCTACATGGCCTGCCACAATGTGACCACCAAATCTACCATTAGCAAGCATAGCTCGCTCTAAGTTGACTGGTTGATGGACTTTCAAATTAGTAAACGTAGTCATCTTAATGGATTCTGGCATCACATCCGCTGTAAATATACTATTGCCAATCGTTGTGGCCGTCAAGCACACCCCATTAACAGCTACGGAATCACCAACTTTTAAATCGCTAAAAATTTTTTCTCCTCGAATTGTTATGGCTAAGGATTTAGGGCCCTTTTTAATGTTCTCGATGCGGCCGATTTCTTCAACGATTCCCGTGAACATAAGTGCCCCTCCTTCCTTGACGATACGCTTCAATGCGAATGTTATTATCTAATACTTTAGTCTTGGTAAAAGTTAATTGCGGTGAAACCTCTAAACTTTCAAAACCTCGACCTCCTACAGCAGGTGTTGCATCGTTAC
Source organism: Veillonella sp. (assembly GCF_032470285.1). Lineage (GTDB taxonomy): Bacteria > Bacillota > Negativicutes > Veillonellales > Veillonellaceae > Veillonella. Next base: position 366,767 of record NZ_JAWEKP010000001.1, read on the forward strand.
CACCAATAATGGTATTTCCAATATATGTTACGACCTTATCAAAGTTCTTCGTTTCCACAAAGGAACTGATAATTGCAGATCCACCTTCAACAAGAATAGATGTGTAACCTAGTTCACCTAGTTTTGTAAGAATATCATCGATAGATAATTTCTTAATATCTATGACAATGTCTGTGCTCTTGCTTTTACGAGTAGAAATAGATTCTACTACGGTTACTTGAGCACCAACTTGTTCTAAGGCTTGTATCCGATCCTTAGGACAACCTTTAGATACGAATATATGAATCTTGCGATTATTTATTTCAAAGACACGACTAGTAGTAGGTGTTCTACCAAGACTATCCAAGATAATTACATTTGGTTGATGAATCGTAATCGGTTCATCAAGTATGCTTTTATCTAATAACGCATCTGATAATTCACTATCCGTTAAACGACAATTTAACTGTGGATTATCTGCCAAAATTGTACCAATTCCAACGAGCATGGCATCATGCGTGGCACGCAACACATGTCCATCACGACGAGAGGACTCATTTGTAATCCATTGAGATTGTCCAGTAGATGTAGCAATTTTCCCATCTAGTGACATAGCACTTTTTAGAGTGACAAAAGGCTTACCTGTCTGTATATAGGTAAAGAAATGCTCATTTAGTTCAGCACATTCATCACTACATACGGGGCAAACAACCTCAATACCTGCTTCACGAAGTAACTCCATTCCTTTTCCAGAAACTAGTGGATTTGGATCCGTACTACCTACTATTACTTTAGCTATACCAGCCTCAATGATACGAAGCGCACAAGGTGGTGTTTTTCCATAATGGGAACATGGCTCTAATGTTACGTATAAAGTAGCACCTTTGGCATTATCACCTGCTTGATTTAGTGCATGCACCTCAGCATGAGCTGTACCAGCTTTATGGTGATAACCTTCACCGATTATTGTATTATCTTTTACCACAACAGCACCAACCAAAGGATTTGGTGAGGTGTGACCTGTGGCTAATTTTGCCAGTTCAATGGCGCGCTTCATATATACTACGTCATCCACCATATCACCTCAATAAAAAAAGGACTATTACATAGTCCTTGGGTCATCATAAATGCGCACAACAAACGTGCCTCGTCTTTTCTCATCCAGACTCTACTGTCGGTATCGGAATTGCACCGATTCATACCAAAAAGGTTCGCGGACTTTACCGCCGGTAAGGAATTTCACCTATCCCCAAAGACTTATCTATTTTGTTTATGAATTAATAGTAACACTTTTATTAATGTTATGCAAGAATAATAGTTTTGTATTGAGAAAGAATATTAAATAATTTAATTAAAATATAATTTTTAGAACACAAATACTAGAACAATATAAATAATAATATATATTTACTTTTAATATAAACATATATAAACTATGTATACAGTAAATAGTAACTTTTATCACATAATTACAAGTTAAACAAGTCTAATATAGTATATATGGTTTGGATAACCATATTTTAATGATAGTAATTATTAAATATAGGTGATAATATGGCAAAAAAACGAATTTCTGATGTACTTATAGAAGTCTTAGCCAATGCGGGCATCGAACGCATTTACGGTATCACTGGAGATAGTCTAAACTCTGTAAATGATAGTTTACGCCGCAATGGTAAAATTGCTTTTGAACATGTACGACATGAAGAAACAGCAGCCTTTGCTGCCGGTGCAGAAGCATCCCTAACTCATAAACTAACTGTATGTGCTGGTAGCTCTGGTCCAGGCAACTTACACTTAATTAATGGTCTCTTCGACTGCCATCGCAATCGTGTTCCAGTATTGGCCATTGCTTCTCACATTCCTCAATCTGAAGTAGGTTTGAACTATTTCCAAGAAACACATCCAGAAAACTTATTTAAAGAATGTTCTTGTTTCTGCGAACTTGTATCCAATCCTAAACAAATGCCGGAAATTCTATTCCGTGCTATGAACGCTGCTGTTGGTAACCAAGATGTTGCTGTTATCGTTCTTCCTGGGGACGTTGCAGTTATGGAAATGGAAATTGATGAATTACCTGTGTGGAACCCACCTCGTTTACCTCATATCGTTCCACAACGAGAAGATATTGAAGAAATGGCGGCTCATTTAGAAACAGGCAAACGTATTACCCTATTCTGTGGTGCCGGCTGTGAAGGTGCTCATGACGAAGTAGTAGAATTAGCAAAACGCTTACAAGCACCGGTTGTACATGCTTTCAGAGGTAAAGAATGGGTTGAATGGGATAATCCATATGATGTAGGTATGACTGGCCTATTAGGCTATACATCTGGCTACCGTGCTATTGAACAATGTGATACATTGGTAATGCTTGGTACAGACTTCCCTTATCGTCCATTCTATCCAGAAAATGCGAAAGTAATACAAGTAGATAGAGATCCTAGTGCTTTAGGTCGTCGCGTACCTCTTACACAAGGTATCATTGGTACTGTAAAAGATACGTTAAAAGAATTATTACCTCTTGTAGGCCAACGTGGTGATACTGAATTTATTGATACTGTACGTAAAGCATATACAAAATTTAGAGCTGATTTAGATAGTTATGCCGTAGCTGAACCAGATGGTGTAGCAATTCACCCTCAATACTTCGTAAATCGCCTCAATAAACTAGCAGCAGAAGACGCGATCTTTACCTTTGACGTAGGTACTCCAGTTATTTGGACTGCTCGCCATCTAAAAACAAATGGTAAACGCCGTATTTTAGGATCCTTTAGCCACGGCTCCATGGCTAATGCTATGATGCATGCTATTGGCGCTCAAAATGCATGTCCTAACCGTCAAGTCATCTCCCTCTCTGGTGATGGTGGCTTTACAATGATGATGGGCGAAATGTTAACATTAAAACAACTTAACTTACCTGTTAAAATCTTTGTATTCAATAACGAAGAACTTAGCTTTATCGCTATGGAAATGAAAGCTTCGGGCTATCTAGACTACGCTACAGACTTTGTAAATCCAGATTTCGGTAAACTTGCTGAAGCTGCTGGTATCAAAGGTGTGAGCATTCATAACTCTAGCGAAGTTGATGAAAAAATCATGGAAGCCCTTAACCATAATGGCCCAGTCATCGTTAATGTTCGCGTAGATAAACAAGAACTTGCTATGCCTCCTAAAATTGCATATCAACAAGCTAAGGGCTTCAGCAAATACTTGATCAATGCAATCCTTGATGGCCGTGGTACAGAGCTTAAAGAAATGGCCAAAACAAACTGGATGAAATATAAATCCCTATACTAATATTGCCAATTTACAAAATCTGCCAAAATAAATAAACTGCAAAACTTTCAAAAAGAGGCGTCATCAAATGATGACACCTCTTTTATTGCATAATTTTAATCATATACTGTTATAAAACCTTCAGTCCAGCCCCTTAAATTGAGAGTAATTGTATCAATTCCTAAACAATCTAAACCATATACATTAAATATATCCCAGGTCTTATACCAATCTAATGCTTTCTCTGCATATTCTAAAGTGCTAAATAAACCTATGTATCCAGAACTGGAATAATATGGATCTATATCGTAATCATACCAAACACCATAAATTTTGTTATTTACTATTTCATAGTTAATATCATCACCTATATGAGTACAATCATTTAAATAGTGAGTTTTTATAGAAAAGGAATCATCATTTAACTTAGAAAATCCAGACAATATTTTAGATTCAACTAGAGCCTCTTCAGCTAATGATATATCAGAAAAAAATCCTAATCCAAAATATTCTGTATAAGGTAGCTCTTCATTTTTTTTATAGTGTGCTAAAGCTTCATATATTGGAACTCTCATAACTAACCCACTCACTGTAATATAAAAATAATATAAATATGACATTTTAATTATTTCTATCTATAATAATCGTCCTCGTAGTCACCTTTATACCGTAATCGATCGACCTCTGATGGGGACAGTATATTCCCCTCTTCATCAACATATTCTCGGAATTCGTTAAAGTATACTCCTGGAATATCTGATGCTTCTAGATTAGGCATATCCTCTAACTCAACATCCCAAAGTTCTATTTCATCCACTTGATTTTGAAGTCGCTCTATCATATTTCAACACTCCCTAGTATCAAAGACATATCCTAAATATATTGTAGCAAATTACATAAAAATAAGCACTATATCCACATTTGAGATATAGTGCTTACTTTGTATTTAAATCTTATCTTGTATTTTATTATGCTCCAAATAGTGACATTTGTTCGTCTTCAGGCAGTTCACCACAGCATTTGAGGTCTTTCATAAGATCAATGATGGTATTTGATACTTTACAACGGCGTTGTAAGTCTTTTAAAGATGTAAATGGACGTTCATTTCTTTCCTCAACGATAGCATCAGCCACTGTTTCACCTAGAGAATCAATAGCTAAGAATGGTGGCAATAAAGCGCCATCCTTAATACTAAAGCGTCTAGCTTCGGAGTGTTGAATGTCTACATTGATAAAACGATAGCCCCGTTGATACATTTCCATAGATACTTCCAAGGCACTCATAAGGTCCTTATCTTTAGGACTGGCAGCACGATCAAGAGCTTTGATACGGTTAAACTCGGTCAATTGTGTTTTAAGGTCTCCTGTCATGATTCGTAAGTCGAAGGCTTTCGCGCGAATGGAGAAATATGCTGCATAGAATGCCAATGGATGGTATACCTTAAACCATGCAATACGGAAGGCCATCATTACATATGCTACCGCATGGGCCCTTGGGAATAAATAGGAAATCTTTTTACAAGACTCAATAAACCATTCAGGAATATTATTTTCACGCATTTCTGCTTCAAATTCCGTCGTAGCTTGACCTTGTTTATTTCGTTTTTCAATCCCCTTCCCTTTACGTACGTTTTCCATAACGAAGAAGCTGTGCTTTCTATCCATACCACGATGGATTAAGAAATTCATTACGTCGTCACGGGTGGAAATAGCTTCGTTTAACTTACAAGTTCCATTTTTAATAAGGTCTTGCGCATTATCGAGCCATACATTCGTACCATGAGAGAAACCAGAGATACGTACTAAGTCAGAGAAGGTTTGCGGACGAGAGTCTTCCAACATGCCTCGTACAAACTTCGTACCACATTCTGGTACGGCCAAGCTGGCTACCTGGTCACCTTGCAATTGTTCAGGTGTTAAACCAATCCCCTCTGTAGAGGAAAACAAGCTCAATGTCTTTGGATCATCAAATGGTATTGTCTTAGCATCGATACCTGTCAAATCCTCTAGCATACGAATAATTGTGGGATCATCATGGCCCAGAATATCAAGCTTAGTCATACGACCTTCGATGGAGTGATAATCAAAGTGTGTCGTTAATACGCCACTTTCCTTTTTATTCGCTGGATGTTGTATGGGCGTAAAGTGATGCACATCCATATCTCGAGGGCATACCATAATACCACCAGGATGTTGGCCTGTAGTATTCTTCACATTTGTAAAGCCCTTTGCTAAATGTTCAAAGAAACCATTACGAGCTTGAATGTCTCTAATTTCGGCGTACTTTTTAACATAACCAAAAGCAGTTTTATCAGCAATTGTACCGATTGTGCCTGCTTTAAATACATTGTCACGGCCAAATAATTCTTCCGTATATTTGTGAGCTTTTGCTTGGTAATCACCGGAGAAGTTAAGGTCAATATCTGGAACCTTGTCACCTTCAAAACCAAGAAAGATAGCAAATGGAATATCGTGACCATTTGTTTGTAACGCATGACCACACTTAGGACAATCTTTACGAGGCAAGTCAAAGCCCCCTGCATATTCACCCTTTTCAAAGAACTCTGAATATTTACAATTAGGACATACATAATGTGGCGGTAATGGATTTACCTCTGTAATCTCAGACATGGTTGCTGCAAAGGAAGATCCTACGGAACCACGAGAACCTACGAGATACCCATCATCAAGAGATTTTTTTACCAATTTATGAGCGATATAATACAATACACCATAACCATTGGAGATAATACAATCTAGTTCATAGTCGAGACGTTCTTGTACGACACGCGGCAATGGATCACCGTAAATAGCCTTCGCATTTCTATAGCACATTTCTGTAAAAGCTTCGTCAGCACCTTCAATCTTAGGTGAATATGTACCATCAGGAACGGGCTTAATATCTTCAATGCTATCATTAATAGCACGTGTATTAGTAACGACTACTTCGTATGCTTTCTCTTCGCTTAAATAAGGGAAGGACGCAAGCATTTCATCTGTAGTACGTAAATGTAAATCTGGTTGTTCATCTGCATCTGGATAACCACATGCAGTTAACATGATTTCACGATATATTTTCTCTTCTGGTTTCAAATAATGAACATCACAAGTAGCACATACAGGTTTATTCAAGGCTTCCCCTAATTCGATAACGGTCTTATTCATATCGATGAGGGCTTGCTCATCTGGCATGAGACCTTTACGAACCAAAAACATATTGTTAGTATGTGGCTGAATTTCAAGATAATCGTAGAAGTATGCTATTTCCAAAAGCTCTTCTTTTGTAGCTCCACGAACAATAGATTGCATAAGTTCCCCTGCTTCACAAGCAGAACCGATGATAATACCTTCACGATGTTCTTCAATAACGGAACGAGGCAAACGAGGACGAACCTTGTAATGTTCAAGGTGAGAAATAGAAATCATTTTATATAAATTACGCAAACCAACCATATTTTTAGCTAATAAAATAATATGATAGCGTTTATCTTTTTCCTTCTTCTTCTTTTTATCTAATACAAGTTCCTCATCTTTTGTTACCGTTTCATCTTCAATAAGATAACCTTCTACACCATAGATAACCTTAACACCTAGCTCTTTACCAAGGGCTTGCGCTTCAGGAAAGGCTTGTACAACACCATGGTCAGTAATAGCAACCGCAGGATGACCCCATTTTTTAACTGTTTTAAATAAATCCTTAACAGATACGAGAGCATCTTTATCACTCATCTTAGTATGTAAATGAAGCTCTACACGAGAATCTGGACGGTTTTCAGTTCGCTCTACACTTGTAGTTTCCACTGCTTCAATACTACGAATCGATAAGATATAATCTTTATCAAAACGATCGTCAAAGTTGACACTACCTTGTACACGAACCCGTTGTAAGCCTTTTAATTGTTTAAGTAGCGCATCCCCTTCTTCAGGGCTATTCGTAAACTTGATAAATTTAATGCTGTTTGTATCATCTACAATGCTGCCATTAACGATACTTTTACCAGTCTTAGTATCACGTTTATCTAAACCTACAAAGACACCTTCAAAAATTACACTAGGTGTATCCAAGGTGCCCATGATTTTAGAGGTGACCCCTTGAATTTTTGGCCCTAAAATCATGCCTTCATCAGTAGGTGCATCCTTTGGAGCACGACGAGGATATTTGCCATCCCCTTCACTTCCTTTAGCCGTAGATTTTGTAGTTTTTTTAGGTCCAAAGCCTTTGCTTGCTTTAGGTGTACTGCTCACAGATGCGATAGTATCGCTACTGCTAGATTCGGCAGCCGTATGATTAGAACGAGACACAACAACTGGACTATTGTTGAAATAGCCTAATTCAACAGCTTCTACAAATGGGGCAAAATCATCTTCGTCTACATCATCATATTCATCTTGTTGATCATAACCTGCAAAAGACTTACCTCTAGGTACTTGATTTTTAGCCTCTTCAGCTTCACGTTGTGCTTCAGCCGCTTCAATCCATTCACCAGCACCACAGCCACCGCCATAATAATAGGTATCTAACCCTTCACCCGTTTCAGTATCTATCTTCCACGCAAAGCAACAAGCTGTATCTGTATTTGTTGGAATATCATCAAAAGAGATACTTTTTTCCTTATACCATTCAGACAACCTTTCACGTAGACTAAGCAATGTGGAAAATGCAGAGTCCGCTGCTTGAATCGTCACATGTTGGCTATGACAGTTCACATAGAAGGATGATTTCTTATTCTGTTTTGGTACAACACGATAACGTACTTTCATTTTTATCCTTTATACCCACAATAGGTAATACATAAATCTCTAAATCGCCAAATATCGCCCTTACTGCTACGACTATCTAAAATAATCTCATAGAGCCCTTTTAATAAAGCTCGCAAGGCCTTAACTGAAATTCTAGGACTTGCTTCGTAAGCCAACTTAATCGGATATGGTTTAAATGACGAATCATGGTCCTTACATAAGTTTTGTATGGCTTGAACAGACATTCCCGCTTGGCGACATTCGCTAACCAGTAGCTGCAAACGTAACTGCCCCTCAATATAGCTCATAGCACGGTCTAATTCTTTATAGCCGAACATAAATGGAAATAATTCAAGTAATGTATCGATATCTCTTTTTAACAGAGCCTCTTTAAAAGTAAAAATGTTTTTAGCTCCATAGTCACTACCGTTTTCTTCGAGAAATTCTTTGGTAATAACCTTTTCCCCAGTAATTTGCAAGAAATATCGGTCAAACTCAGTTCTCATAAAAGAAACAGGTACCTCTTGCCACAAATCGATAAGATGGGCTACATATTCTTGTGCATCAGGAGTCATTTTAAATCCATTAGATGTACAATATTGACGAATCCACATCACAAGGTCTGCCCCTTCAAGGCGCTTGCATTCACGATTCGATATTTTATTTAAAAGCTCTTTATTCTGCTTGATTCGTTTATCTATCATGTTATGATAAATCAAAACAATTGGATTATCCCCATTATATTCCATGATGAGCTCATATAATGGGACCCAAGCATCACTATTTTTACCGCTTTTACGAATAATGGGCAAATTAACTAAACAGAATACCTTTTGATCTCCAAAGAGTGAATCTTCACAGAGCTTTTCACTAATCTTCTGTGGGCCCGCCTCATCGTCTAATACGGTCACTGGAAGGTCTGGATAGGCACTTAAAAATTTGCGTTTTTCTTCTTCAATTAATTGTGGCTCATCGCCATAAATGAGTTGAATATGTGCCATGTTTTCTCCTTTCACAGATAGATATCTTTGATATAGCCGTATCCCATTATATACATATGTTCTGTTGATGGATCCACATCGCGTAACGCACCGTGGGGACTGCCAAATAGAATTGTACTATGAGGTGAAATACGCCCTATTTCATTCATTACACTGGATCGACTCGTTATATATAACACATTAGTCTTATCATTTAATTTTAGATTTTTTTCTCTACTTTGTCCATTATATACGACGATTTGGTTCATACCATTTTTATATACCACCTGTACAGAACTGTTACTATGAAAGTACTCAACTTTTACATCTTTAGGCTTTACACCATATGCCCTTATGGCCTGATTAATAAGTCTTTCATTAGGTATAGTTTTAATATAATCTGGTGCATCGATTAATAGATATGCTCCTCTATGGTTTGGGTCTATGCAAAGTAACACATTACACTGTTTCATAGGAATATAATGGATTATTGTGTCCTTATGATACTGAGTCACATAGTATGAAGCACCAAAGGTTGCAACCATACATAATAAGGACATCACTATATATACAGTATACTTATTCTTATGTGTCAAAAAATACGTAAACAAACCTAATAGAGCATAATATATATAAACACAATAAAGATGCATCATACCAAGCCAAAGTAGACTATAACTACGTCCTAACACATGATTTAAATATAAAGATATTCGCAATAGTACATCTACTAAAGACCATATTAACGATATAGGGAATACGTAACTGACTAAAGTACTTACAAAAATTAAAACTATGGATATATCTAATAGGGGCGCTACTATACAGGCTGCTAGCAAACTAGCAATACTAATATAGTGAAAGTAATAGAGTTGTAATGGCAATATGAGTAACTGTGCGGATACACATAATACAAAAGGTGTTTTTATCCACCTTGGTAACCACTGTATCCGTTCATATAGTACCTTTCCCCATATGAGTAAACCATAGGTTGCACCAAAGGATAACTGAAAGCTTACATCAAATAAAGAAAAAGGATCATATACAAGACATATAATAGCGCATATACATAAAGCCTGTTTAGCTTGATATAATCGTCCTTTTACATAAGCCATGCACATGAGTATACTCATCATCGTTGCACGTATAACTGGTGCATCTCCACCAATGATACAGCAATATGTACAAGCTACTAATATACCTAAAATTAAGCATGTGCGCTTCCGTAATTTAACGAGTCTTCCTAAACCGTAAATTAAGGCTAATAGCAGTGCAATATGTGAGCCAGAGATAGAAAGAATGTGGATGAGACCCGTATAAGCAAAATCTTTTATTCGCTCTTCCCCTAGCTCACTATAATGACCACCCAAGCATAAGGCTTGTGCTAATACCTTTTGTGGACCATCTAGATTACTAGCAATATTTTTTTCAATAGATTCTCGTATTTGACCACATAAATATAAACTTTTTCCATATAGTTTTTCAGAAAATGTTTCTTTAAAGTGGAATGCTTGTAAATCTTTATTAGTAGCAGATCGATATACACCATCATAGATTCGACCTCTTGTATTAGAGCTCATATATCTACCTCTAAGATTAATGCGTCCTTCCTCTTCGATAAGAAATAAGCTTTTTGGTGTACCTTCAATTATTGCTTGTTCTCCTAGCCGTATTGAATACTTTGTAGTAGATACCTTTGAGTAAATCTGTAATCGACCCTGTGCCTTAATATAGTCATTTTTAGCAGTATCTTTATAGGGATGTAATCCATGTAACTCTACATTATATTTGTAATATTCCTGTTTATCGATAGTTACTAATTCAGGAAATGATATGACAGTGCCAAAATATTCCCCTTCTTGCTGTAAATAGAAAGATGTATAGCTGTTATAGTTAATAATTCGTAAGTCTGTTTGATAATAGGATAATCCCATTGCGACGAAAACTAATATTAGTAATTTAGTAAACAAACGCCACCTAAAACGAGATTGTATTATTCTAATAATAGTTACACCAATAATGGCTATAGCAATAGCAAAAATATAATACATTTGACCCAGTACAGGATAATATTTCCCATATCCTAATATAGTGCCAATTATTATAGATCCCAATATAGTATGTGCCCATTGGCTATGAGTTATAAATGGCTTTGTATTGACTAATACTTGAGTATTGAAGATTGATTCCTCAAACGCTCGTTCTGTATTCCTAAATTTAGATTGTAATTTTATCTTTAATCTTCTTAAATACGCCATCACCGATGCCCTTCACCCCCTTGATACCTTCAACGGATGTAAAGGGTCCTTTTTGTGAACGATACTCTTCAATTCTTTTTGCCATAGCGGGGCCTATGCCTGGTAATGCATCAAGCTCTTTTGCAGAAGCTATATTAATATTAATTTTATTACCACGCAATAAAGCCTCTGGATTACCGTGAAAGTTAAATACTATGTGGATATGATCTCCCGCATTAACCGACTTTGCCATATTGACTGATTCTACATCAGCATAAGGTAATAGCCCACCTGCTAACTTAACTACATCACCTACAGTAGCACTACTTTCAAACTCATATAAACCAGGTGAAACTACGGCGCCCGTAATATAAGCTATAGGTTTGTTGGATGTTTGTTCAACAGTTGATATAGAAGAATTTCCATCTATTGCTCCTTCAACTAAGACAGAATCGCTTTCATCTGTTATAATAGGCCATAGGAAATAAATTCCTACTAAAATACATAGGATTAATATAATTGTCATATATGGCTTCAATTTTACTTTCATAGTGCACCTCCTACTGAAAGATTTCCCTATGAAAGAGTAAACTCCTACCGTTGACTCTATTGGTCACACCAGCAGGAGTTTTATAATTGATGTCGAATATAAGGAGACTCAATGAATCAAGATACATTAAGAAAATATGCCCGTACATTATTACAATACGGCGTAAATTTACAACAAGATCAAACTTTAGTTATTTCTGTTGATGTGGAAAATAAAGACTTTGCAGTTATCGTTACAGAAGAAGCCTATCAATTGGGGGCTAAAGAGGTTGTCCTCAACTGGCGCTGTTCACCTATTGCACGTCAACGTTTAATGCATGCCAAAGAAACAGTCTTAGAAAAACCTGCTAACTGGATTCCTGAATTCTATAAGCAATATATCGATGATAAAGCGGCATTCTTATCTTTAATTAGTGCCAACCCTAAAGCCCTTGCTGGCATCCCGACAGAACGTATTTCTTTACATTCTCGTAATTTAAACAAAGCCTTATCCTTCTATCACACAGCTATTATGAATTCGTCTGTTACTTGGTGCGTTGCTTCTGTGCCAACTGTCTTATGGGCAGATTTACTCGGTTATGAAGGTACCGATGAAGAAAAAATTGACCAATTGTGGGCAACTTTGCTTAAACTTTGTCGCATCGAAGGCATTGAGGCAAAGGATACATACCGTCACCACATGGCTAAATTACGCCATCGTCGCGAAGCAATTAATAAACTAGACTTAAAAGCATTGCGTTACACTTGTGAAAATGGTACTGACCTCTTACTAGAATTACCAGAAGGTCATATTTGGCAAGGCGGTGAAGAAGCGTCTAAAGATGGTACTATCTTCAATGCTAATATTCCTACCGAAGAAATTTTCTCTGCACCACAGTACAATGGTGTAAACGGCATTGTATATAGCACAAAACCTTTAATTTACCATGGCAATACGATTTCTGATTTCTCCTTCACTTTCAAAGAAGGTAAAATTGTAGAGTACACTGCCAAAGAAGGTTATGAAGTACTAAAAGAATTAGTTGAGACAGATGAAGGCTCACACTACCTTGGCGAAGTTGCATTAGTTGATCATTTTAGTCCAATCAGCCAATCTAATCAAATCTTCTATGAAACATTATTCGATGAAAATGCATCATGCCATCTAGCAATTGGAGCCTCTTACCCTACATGCCTCAAAAACAGTGATGGTTTATCTGACGACGAATTAAAAGAACGTGGTTTGAACCACTCTTTAACACATGTAGACTTTATGATTGGTCATGAACATATGAATATCAAAGGCTATACACGTGATGGCCAAGAAGTAGACATCATGATCGATGGTCGCTTACAAGTATAAACATAAATAAAAGATAACGAAATCCCCCATATACAACTGTATATAGGGGATTTTAAAAGCAATTAAATTTTTATTACATTACAATGTGATATTCAAAGTGCGGCCTGTAGGCTTGTATTCAATAATTTCTACACCTGCGGTTTTTAACATTCGTTTAGAAGCTTTTACCTCTTTCGTATCCTTATATAGGTCATCACGATAGATAACGGCCTTAATACCACTTTGAATAATGGCTTTCGCACATTCATTACAAGGGAAAAGTGTTACATATATTTTAGAACCTTCTAAAGAACCGCCCCGATAATTAAGTATGGCATTCAGTTCACTATGAACGGTATAAAAGTATTTATTATCATCCGCCGTATCGCGTTCCCATGTGAAATCATCATCACTACAATTTAATGGCATCCCATTATAGCCAATAGACAATATTTTATTATCATTGCTCACAATACAGGCACCTACTTGTGTGTTGGGATCTTTAGAACGCTGTGCCGCTAAAATGGCAACACCCATGAAGTATTCATCCCAGGAAATATAATCGTTACGTTTTGCCATAGTTACCTCTCTTAAAAATAAGCCCCCATCTACCTATGTAGTTGGGGGCTTACATTATTAACCAAAAATATCATCATTTATATTTATTTAACAACGATATTTACAAGTTTACCTGGTACATAAATAACTTTTACAATGTTTTTACCTTCTGTAAACTCTTGAACACGGCTAGACTCTTTAGCCATTGTTTCTAATTCTTCTTTCGTAATATTTACGGAAACAGTAAGTTTATCGCGAACTTTACCATTTACTTGCAATACTACTTCTACTTCATCTACTACAAGCGCAGCTTCTTCGTATACAGGCCAATTTTCAGTATGAATGGATGTAGCTTCACCCAATTCATGCCATAACTCTTCTGTAATATGAGGAACGAATGGCGCTAAAAGAAGCAATAAGGAACGAGTCAATTCATTTGCTAATGCGCTATTGATAGTCTCTGCTTTGTCCTTATGAGCGTACATAGCATTCACAAGTTCCATGATTGCAGAAATTGCTGTATTAAAGTTGAAATTATTATCTAAGTCTTCCGTAACCTTTTTGATGACACGGTGTAACTCACGACGTAATCCGAATTCGTCTTTTGTAAGTTCACCGGTTACATTCTTCTTAGCTTCTTCGTTATACGCATCAATGATACGCCATACACGACCTAAGAAACGGTAAGAACCTTCAACACCTTGATCAGACCAATCAAGGTCACGATCGACAGGAGCCGCGAATAGAATAAACAAACGAGCAGTATCTGCACCATAGGTATTGATGATTTCTTCTGGAGAAACTACATTACCTTTAGATTTAGACATTTTGCTGCCTTCTTTAAGAACCATACCTTGCGTCAATAAGCCTCGGAATGGTTCGTTAGCTTCGATAAGACCTAAGTCGTGAATAACTTTCACAAAAAATCGAGAGTACAACAAGTGCAAGATAGCATGTTCAATACCACCGATATATTGGTCTACATTCATCCAGTAGTTAGCGATTTTTTTATCGAATGGAGCTTGATCGTTTTTAGCATCTGCATAGCGCAAGAAATACCAAGAAGAATCGATAAATGTATCCATTGTATCTGTTTCACGACGTGCAGGGCCACCACACTTAGGACATGTAGTATTTAGGAAGCTTTCAGATGTAGCTAATGGAGATACGGCACCAGATTCAAATTTAACATTCTCTGGCAAGCGTACTGGCAACTCTTCTTCAGGAACGAGTTGTTCACCACATTTTTCACAATATACTACAGGAATTGGCACGCCCCAGTAACGTTGACGAGAAATCAACCAGTCACGAAGGCGGAAGTTTACTTTACCTTCACCAATACCGCGTTCATTAAGAGCAGCTGTAATATTTTTACGAGCCTCTGCAGATGTTTGGCCGTTATAATCGCCAGAGTTAACTAGAATGCCATCTTCATGGTACCATTCTTGCCATTTTTCAAGGCTATATTCTTCGCCTTCACAAGCTACAACCTGTTTAATTGGCAAATCGTATTTATGAGCAAATTCCCAGTCACGTTCATCATGTGCAGGAGAACCCATTACAGCGCCTGTACCGTAGTCTACTAATACATAGTTAGCAATCCAAACCGGTACTTGTTCGCCAGACATAGGGTTTACTGCATAAGAGCCTGTGAACATACCTTCTTTAGGTGCCTCTGTAGATGTACGGTCGATATCGCTCATATTCCGCATACGTGTAATAAAAGCTTCTAATTCAGCTTTATTAGGAGCGTTTTCAATAATGCGTTCTACATATGGATGTTCAGGAGCCAGTACTACATAGCTTACGCCATAAATTGTATCTACACGGGTCGTATACACAGATACACGTTCATTAATAGACGGTACTTCAAAGGAAAACTCCGTACCTTCTGAGCGGCCAATCCAATTCTTTTGCATCAATTTAACGCGTTGTGGCCAGTGATCAAGAGTATCCAAATCAGTTAACAAGCGATCTGCATATTCAGTGATGCGCAAGAACCATTGAGACAAGTCTTTTTTCTCAACTGGGTTATCACAGCGCCAGCAAGCACCATCGATGACTTGTTCGTTTGCCAATACAGTATGACAAGTTTCACACCAGTTTACTTTAGCTTCTTTTTTGTACGCTAAGCCTTTTTTATAAAATTGTTGGAAGAACCATTGAGTCCATTTATAGTAATCTTCTTTGCAAGTCGCTACTTCACGGTCCCAATCGTAGGACAAACCAAGAGCTTTTTGTTGTAATTTCATGTTCTCGATATTATCAAGAGTCCATGTTTTAGGTGCAATACCATGTTTGATAGCCGCATTTTCAGCAGGCATACCAAAGGAGTCCCAGCCCATTGGATGCAACACGTTGAAGCCCTTCATTTTTTTGAAACGAGCTACTACGTCACCGATGGAATAGTTACGCACGTGACCCATGTGTAAGTTACCAGATGGGTACGGGAACATTTCTAATACATAGTATTTTTCTTTAGATTCATCATATTCTGTTTTAAATGTATGGTTATCTTCCCAATACTGTTGCCACTTTTTTTCAATATCTTGGGCTACATACTTTTCGTTCATGTAGGGGCCTCCTCATATGGTCAACCTCATAGGTTGCCATTTTATAATTAATATTTTTATTTTACTACGTACTGTAAAAGCAGTCAAACACTAGCGTTTTACGACTTGAATAGTTTTTATTAAATCATTTTTAGGGCTTGTATTTTGATCAGAACTATGACTAGTATATAAATCATTTTGCTCTTTAACAGTTTGTTTATTGTGTTCTTTTCTAGCTTTAGCCTCTTCTTCTAAGCGTTTTTTCTCAGCTTTTACTTTTTCAACTTCTTCTTTTGCTTTGCGTTTAGCAGCTTCTTTCTCTTCTTTAGCTTTCCGTTTTGCTTCCGCTTTAGCTGCTTTTTCTTTTTCTTTTTCTTCTAAGCGTAATTTGTATTGTTCAAGCTTTGTTAATGGTTTAGCTTCTTGAACTACAGGTTCAGGAACAACTGCTGTAGGAGATTTAGGAATACCACGTCCTAAGTCTTTTTCTTGAATCATAGTAATCGTAGAAATATCTTCAAACCCTTTACGCCATGCTGCAAACCCACCAAGGTGTAATTCTTTTACCAGATCAAGTTTTAAGCCTAACGATGTATTATCTTCAAACCAAATACGATCTGAACCAGAAGCTGTTGGAATAGATAAATAGTATAACTTTAATCGATCGTCCCAAGTCATTTTATCTCTGTAATTAGCAAAGTAATTACTTGTATTCTTCATAGCCAATGTCTCGCTTTTTGCATAACCATTCGTTTCATGCCATAAGCGCATATAGAATGGTACGCCTAATATTAACTTTTGAGAAGGAACTTCAGATAGCATTCTTTCTGTATGGCTACGGACCCAAGGATAACTTGCAACAGGACCTGCAGTAGTACTCTTAGCCCAAGTTTCGTCATACGCCATAAGAACTACATAATCTACTGTATCTGCCAAAGCTTTACGGTTATACACTAATGACCATTCTGGACTATCAGAATAGCCAGTCACATCGATAGAAGTTTTAATATTATACTGATGTAAATGATTAGACAAATATGCTACAAATGTTGTTAAACGATCACGATCAGCATAATTAATGTTTTCAAAGTCAAAGTTATAACCATCAAACCCATATATATAGGCATATTGAACAAGGTTATGAGCAAATTTCTTCCATACCGATTGATCCGACAAAATACCACTTGTAAAATTAGAGTCAAACCGATTAGTAATTAACGGCCAAATATGATAGCCTTTATCCTTATACGCTTTCACATAATCAATATTTACATTTGAACTTGCTTCTAAACCTAAGCTATGCAATTTAAACCAACTTGGAGAAATAATATTATCACCACTCGTATTGAGTTTTGCCTGATACGGAATTCCCTCTGTTGTCCATGGATCAAAAGCCCAAGCCAATGGTGTTTGCAATGTATAAGGTGCTTTCACCGTAGATGCTTCTGGTGCAGGTCCTAAAATAAGTTGACCATTATTTTTTGTATAACTAACACCCAGCATAGCTGGCTCAGACTCAATATCTACATAGGATATACCATCTTTTTTGGTAATGGGCAATTTAACAGGTTCACCTACGGCTGCAGGATTTAAAATAACCGTATCACCTTGTAATTCACTTTGTGGAATATATACTGTATATGCTGTTTTATATTGATTTGCTTCGTAATGACGTGTAGTAGTGGCTAAAAATTGATCTAATGGTACCAATACCTCTGCTTGTACGATTGTACTAGATAATGCAGACATTACTAAAGCTGTTAATGATTTTATAATAGTAGATTTACGAATCATGTACTCTCCTAATTCTAGGTCCCATACTGGGATACAATACCAATCTCTATATTATACCATATTATATATAGTTCATCTCTTTTCTTGCATGAAGGATATATGTAATTTATAATTTAATTTATGTACTAATAAAAAATTATCACATAAGGAGTTTTGTATGCATCAATATTTATTTTTCATAGGGGACTTCCCTATTAGAGCCTATGGTACCATGTTAGCTTTGGCTATCATTTGTGGTGCCTCTGTTGCCTATGTACTTTTGAAAAAGGATGGCCGCGGTTGGCATGAACACATCATCGACTTTTCCATTACTGTAGCCGTAGCTGGTCTCATCGGTGCTCGTCTATGGGACGTATTCTTCTTTGATTGGGATTATTACGGTAATCATTTATTAGAAATTCCCTTTGTTTGGCAAGGAGGTATGGCCATTCAAGGTGGCGTGGTACTAGGCACAATTGCTGGCTATTGGTATCTTCGTAAAAACAAAATTGACTTTTGGGCTTTTGCCGATTTATTTGCCCCTGCATTGATTTTAGCTCAATCGGTAGGCCGTATGGCAAACCTTTTAAACGGTGATGCTTTCGGTCATCCTACGGGTGGTAATTATGGTATTATCTATCCTGAAAGTACCCTTGCCTATCGCACCTACGGTAATCAGCCGCTTTGGCCTGCCGAAGTATGGGAAGGTCAAATTGATATTCTCATCTTTGTAGCCCTTCTATTATTTGGATCTTTCAAACATGCTAAGGGCCAAGTGTTCGTACTATATGCCATTCTCTATTCTACGGCTCGCTTCTTCTTAGAGTTCTTACGTGGCGATTACGTAAACTTAACGCTAGGTTTAAAATCTGCTCAAATGACGAGTTTAATAGCCATCATTGTAGGTATCTGTGTATTCATTTATCTAGGCTATCTTGAAAAGAAAAATCAAGCTGTTATAGTAGCTACAGAATCAACAACAAAAACTAAAAAACGTAAATAATAAATACAAAAATACTTAACAAAAAAGTCCTACACTCATGGGTTTTACCTATGAATGTAGGACTTTTACTATTTTTTGAAATAAAACTATTTCTTAAAAGGCTATTTCTTATAAATTTTCTTTAGCTTTTAGAGCATCCAGTTCTTCTAAAGCACGATTTGCAATCAGTGCATTTTTTTCTTTTTTCTTGCGTACTTTTTGAGGCCATGGATCCATGATGCCAAAGTTGACATTCATCGGTTGGAAGTTAGAGCCTTCGTAGTTAGAAATATAGTGACTAAGGGAACCGATAGCCGTCGTCTTAGGAAACTCAATAAATGGTTGTTCCTCTAAGTAACGGTCTACTTGTAGGCCTACCATTAGACCACTAGCAGCAGATTCTAAATAACCTTCAACTCCAGTCATTTGACCAGCAAAGAATAAACGCGGTTCCTTTTTAAGCTGGAATGCATGATTCAATAACTCAGGAGAATTGATATACGTATTGCGATGCATAACACCATAACGAATAAAATCGGCATTTTCAAGGCCTGGAATCATACCGAATACACGCTTTTGCTCGCCCCATTTTAAATGAGTTTGAAAGCCTACCAAATTAAACATGGTACCTTCTTTATTCTCCTTACGCAATTGCACAACTGCATAAGATTCCTCATCGGTGCGTTTATCCACTAAGCCCACAGGCTTTAAGGGCCCATAACGCAATGTATCTTCCCCACGGCTCGCCATAATTTCTACGGGCATACAGCCTTCAAAGTAGATTTCCTTTTCAAAATCTTTTGGTTGTACGGCTTCAGCCGTTGTAAGCTCATGCCAGAACGCTTTATATTCTTCTTCGGTCATAGGACAGTTAAGATAATCCGCATCGCCCTTATCATAACGTGAGGCAGTAAAAACTTTATCATAGTTTAAGGATTCAGCCGTTACAATAGGTGCAGCAGCATCGTAGAAGTAAAAGCCTGTTTCACCAGTTAAGGCCTTAATCTTATCTCCTAATGCTTCAGATGTAAGCGGACCAGATGCAAAAATAACAGTTGCTTCTGTAGGAAGTTCAGTGACCTCTTCTAGATGAACTGTAATATTAGGATGACCTTTTACTTTTTTCGTCACCATTTCACTAAATAAATGACGATCAACGGCTAAAGCACCACCTGCAGGAACAGCAGTTGCATCAGCACATTCCATAATGATGGAACCGAGACGACGCATTTCTTCTTTCAAAAGACCTACCGCATTTTCAATATTACCAGCGCGCAACGAGTTACTACATACGAGCTCTGCAAATTGATCTGTTTGGTGCGCAGGAGAACTCTTAACAGGACGCATTTCATATAAGTCTACATGAATGCCTCGGTTAGCAAGCTGCCAAGCTGCTTCGGATCCTGCAAGGCCTGCACCAATAACGATAACATTTTTATGATTCAATTGTAGTTTCCTCTTTTTTAGCTTTGCTAGACTTTTTAGATTCTTTTACAGTTTCTTCACTAGCTTCGCTTTTTTTCTTTCTTGTTTTCTTTGGTGGCCTAGTAGGACAAGTTTCATTGGAACAGAACTTTTTAACTGTACCATTTTTATATGTCTTTTCAACCATTATAGAACCACATGTTTCACAGAAATCATGAGTTGGCTTATCCCATAATGTAAAGTCGCATTGTGGGTATCGATTACAGCCATAGAAAATACGCCCACGACGAGACTTGCGTTCTACGATTTCCCCTTCTTTACATTTAGGACATGTTACACCAGTTCCTACTGTAATAGGTTTAGTATTTTTACATTCCGGGAAGTTAGAACATGCTAAGAACTTACCGTAGCGACCAAATTTATATACCATTGGGCTATTGCAAAGTTCACAGATTTCATCACTTTCCATAGATGCAATTTCAATGCGGTCTACGTCACTTGCATCTTCTAGCTCTTGCGCAAAGACCTCGTAGAAATCAGATAATACTTTTACATACGTATCCTTGCCAGACGCAATAGCATCTAGTTCTTCTTCTAGATCACGGGTAAAGCCAGTATTGATGATTTTTTCAAAGTATGCAATCAAGAAATCTACCACCACAAAGCCTAGCTCTGTAGGCACGAATTGTTTATTCGTATTTTCCACATAGTTACGGCTTACGATAGTATCTAGAATTGGTGCGTATGTACTAGGGCGACCAATGCCGAGTTCTTCTAATGTCTTGATAAGACTCGCCTCGGAGTAACGTGGAGGTGGTTGTGTGAAATGTTGTTCAGGCAATACCTCTACCGTATGGGCAGCATCATTCTTTTTTAAAACAGGTAATTGAGGTACATCCTCTTTTTTTGCATCTTCATAAACGGTACTGAAACCTGGGAAGATAACACGAGAGCCAGTCGCTTTAAATGTATAGTCATCTTTTACATTCAACTCTATCGTTGTGGATTCATTTAGTTGCGGCGCCATTTGGCTAGCCATAAAACGATTCCAAATCAACGTATATAGCTTAAGTTCATCACGACTCAAGAATGGTTCCACCATTTTAGGTGTTAACTCGAGAGATGTAGGACGAATAGCCTCATGCGCATCTTGTGCAGAACCCTTAGAGCCGTACACATTTGGTTTAGACGGATAATAGTCTTCCCCATAATTGCGAAGAATAAAGTCCTTAGCCATAGCTTGCATCTCTTTAGAGATACGCGTAGAGTCTGTACGCATATATGTAATCAAACCTACGTGGCCATAGGAGCCAATTTCTAAACCTTCATATAAATGTTGAGCAATCATCATCGTACGCTTAGCACCAAAGTTCAATTTACGCACACCATCTTGTTGCAAGGTAGATGTTGTAAATGGAGGTGCCGCTTTACGAGAACGCTTGCGCTTTTCAATATTAGTCACTACTGCATCTTCATTGCCAATAGCATCAACTATGGCTTGTGCATCACTTTCAGTAGTAATATCGATTTTTTCACCTTTAATATGGGTTAATTCCGCTGTGAAAGCCTCTTTTTTAGGCGTTTCAAAATTGCCTTCAATAGTCCAATATTCTTGTGGCACGAAAGCTTGAATTTCTCGCTCTCTTTCACAGATAAGTCGAACTGCAACGGATTGCACACGACCTGCACTGAGGCCTTTACAAACCTTTTTCCATAATAAAGGACTCAATTTATAGCCTACGATACGGTCTAATACACGGCGTGCTTGTTGAGCATCTACCATGTTCATATCGATAGTACGTGGAGAACCTAATGCTTCTGCTACCGCATTTTTAGTAATCTCATTGAACGTAATACGGCATGTAGATGTAGGATCTACATTTAGAATGTACGCTAAATGCCAAGAAATAGCTTCCCCTTCACGGTCAGGGTCTGTTGCGAGCAATACGGCACTACTCTCATCAGCATAGGAAATGAGTTCATCAATAACCTTTTTACGTGTTACTAAATTGCTATAGCGCGGCGTAAAATCATGCTCGATATCGATGCCCATTTGAGATTTAGGCAAATCTCGTAGATGGCCCATACTTGCTTTTACCACATAGTTAGGACCTAAGAATTTTTCAATTGTTTTAGATTTAGCAGGAGATTCTACGATAACCAAGACTTTGCCGTCTGGATTATATATGCGAGGCTCCCGTTGCTCCGGTGGCACGGAAGTTTGTAGTACAGATTTATCCCGTACAATCCCCATTGGAGTAAGGGCTTCTTTAGTAACCTTACGCTTTATAGTAGTACTCTCTTTCTTAGTATTTTTCTTTTCTGTATCTTTACTAGTACTAGCTGCTTTCGGCTCGCCAATAACGATAGATCGTTTAATGGACAAGTATATCACTCCTAGTCATATTAATATAGCCTCTCGGCGGATGATTCTCTATAGCCCCTTCCATTTCTAATGTTAGTAATAAGGGCTGTAGTTGTTGTAATGGAATACGAGTCGCTTTCAAAATATCACTAACCGTAATACATCGATCATGAGGTATTTCATTCAATATTACACTCCTATCCACATTAAAGCTTAACATAGAGCACCCTTTTCTATCAACACTTTGACTATGATTCCCTATTTGAACGCTAGCTTTTACGCCTTTATTACCTTTATTATTTGTTGGTAAAAGTTTATGTTCACTAGAAAAATATTCCCGCATTGTTAAATGGTATTGTTCAACTATATCCTCATAACCAGTAAGTACATATGCACCATTTTTCATTAAGAATTTATTTCCATCTGCCGTATGGTCTAATAGATTACATGGTACCACAAATACATCTCGACCTTCACTAACCGCCATATCTGCCGTAATCAAAGAACCACTACTGGACTTGGCCTCCACTACGATAACACCTCTGCATAATCCACTAATGATACGATTCCGTGCAGGAAAATGTTTTGCAGACGGCGGTGTGCCTGGCGGGTATTCGGAGAGAAGTAACCCATTATTTTGTAATATACGATCAAATAATTTTGCATTTTCTCGAGGATAGGTAATATCTAAACCACATCCCATAACAATGATTCCATACCCCTGACTAGCCAGAAGGCCTTCATGACCATGTGAGTCTATACCACGCGCCCCACCACTAACAATAATGGTACTATATTTACCTAATTCCTTGCCGAGCATTCTCGCCACATTCCGACCATATAAGGAGCAACTTCTTGCTCCAACAATAGCAATACGATTTAAGCGTCCATCTAAGAGTGCCCGATTACCTCTCATAAATAAAATGGCTGGAGGATTATATATATGATTTAAAATAGACGGAAAGTCTTTGTCTAAAAAGGTAGTAAAATCCATCTGGTATTCGTCTACTTTATGGATAATATACTCTAATTTTTCATCTTTAGCCGATGCTGAAATGGCACGTTTATCAGATGCAGAAATATATGTATAAGATTTTAAGTTTTCTACATTCTTAATAGCTTGCCACGCATCATAAGGGGATCCAAAATCCTCTATAAAACGCCTTACATATGTGGCTCCAACATTGTATAAGCTTTGTAATCCTGCAATATAAATATTGTCATCGTATCTAATCATATAAACACCTAGTAATTCTTTCTAAGTATATAATCATTAATTTTATATAGAATCAAACAACTACTTTTGGCAAATAAACAACTACTAAATTTATGAGATAATTACTTTATTTGCCAGTTCTAAATAACATTGCTTCAGAAATATGATGTGGTTCTACTTTTGGATTTTCTTCTAAATCAGCAATTGTACGAGCCACCTTTAATATGCGATCAAAAGCTCGCCCACTTAAATGAAAATGGTCAAATATATTGCCTAAAACACTCCAAGCCTTATCTGTAATATTGCATAGTTCACTAATTGCCTTATGGGGAACTGCTCCATTCGAATTAAAGTCAAAACCTTCATATCGTTTCTGTTGCATAGCAGTGGCCATGATAACTTGTTGTCTCATACTTTCACTCGTCATATTTGAAGATGATGTATCTAACAGCTGTTCAAGGGTCGGTCTCTCAACGGGAATATGCAAATCAATACGATCCATAATCGGCCCTGATAACCGTTGCTGATAGTTTTTAACCATCGTTTCTGTACAGACACATTCCTTATAAGGATCATGGTAATACCCACAAGGACAAGGATTGGCCGCAAGAATACAAATAAAATTAGCTGGATATATATAATTTCCTTGAGACCGATTTATAGTAATCGTTCTAGACTCTAAAGGCTGTCGTAATGCATCGATTACTTGGCGTTGAAACTCAGGCGCTTCATCCATAAATAATACGCCTCCATGAGCTAATGTTACCTCTCCAGGACGTCCCTGTATCCCTCCACCGACCATACTAGCCAAAGTTGCCGTATGATGAGGATGTCTAAAAGGTCTAGATTTCACTAGCCCATTATCACCTAGTAAACCTATTACATCTTGTATACGACTCACTTCAACAATTTCATTCCAAGTCATAGGAGGCAATATGGTCGGCAATCGTTCGGCCATCATCGTTTTACCCCCACCTGGAGGCCCTATCATAATACAATGATGATGACCTGCAGCACTGATGAGCATGGCTCGTTTGCCTAACTCTTGACCTTGTACATCGCCAAAATCAACTGTATATGGTTGATTAGTCTTTATAGTTATACTTTCATCCGTAACAGACGTATCAACACAATTATTACTAATCATAGTTACTTGTGGTTTACTGATTGTATCTAGATTTTCATTGCTTCCGGTTAATGGCATAGACTCTAAAGGCCCTAGAATTGATTTATTGGCATTGTGTTTATCTACTTTTCCTTTTTTGATACTTATTTGTTTATTTTTATCAACTACCTTTGGCTTAATTTGTTCCTCTAAAATAGTAATAATTTCTTGTAGTGATGATCCACCATATATAGTTAAATTAGGAATAGACTGTAGCACTTTACCATTTTCAATACTTGTATAAATTTTTGAATAATTAGCATCTAATCCTGCTAGCGACATAGCTAGAGTCCCAAAGGTCGGTAATAACGAACCATCTAACGCTAACTCTCCCATAAACAAACTCTTATCAAATAAAGCCGAAATTTTAGCTTTACGCCCATTTATCTGTCCTGATGCAAGCAGAACCCCTAAAGCGATTGCTAAATCGAGCCCAGCGCTACTTTTACGAATTGTAGCCGGGGCTAAATTGACTACGATGCGTCTCATTGGAAATTCGTATCCACTATTTTTAATGGCCGCTCGTACCCGTTCACGAGCCTCTTTAACAGATTGATTAGGTAGTCCAACGATATCAAAGACCGGCAAACCTTGTGATATATCAACCTCTACAGTAATGATACATCCATCAATGCCGTGTAAGGTGGCTCCATTTAATTTTGCGTACATAAACTGACCTCACTAAAAGCACTGTGGTAAATAATGAATAGAACTTTGAAAGTCCTCGTGCAAATACACCTCTATTACATCAAAGGATATTTCCTTCCAACGGCGCTTTTTTTGATTTAAATCATATAGAAACAACATAGCAGCTCGTTTAATATGCTTTTGTTTTTTCTTGGTAACTGCCTCACGTGCTAGTCCATGTTGCATACCTCGGCGAGCTTTAATCTCTATAAAATGATAGACTAAATCACGTTTAGCAATGATGTCTATTTCGCCTAAACGGGTTCGATAATTTGTATCTACTACCGTAAGTCCCATTTTTTCAATATAATTGGTAGCTACTCGTTCCCCCCATTTGCCCAGTTCTTTTGAATCGAGTTCATTAAATGCTTTACCAGTACTAATCGTTTTCATATATACCTCCTAATAAGGTGTATCTGCAACAATAACTCATAGAATTTAATATCTATACTATATTAATCTTTCAACAGGTAATACTTACTTGTAGCGTAAATTATGGAGGTAACAAAAGTAAATACAAAAGAGGTTCCTAATAGTCACATAGGTGACCAATAGGAACCTCTTTACGGATATAAACTATATGCAATTTATAATGATATAACGAATAAAACTAATACGACTATAGGACTTAACTTAATAGTCGAATCATAAAGTAAATCTATTACCCATATATAAATAACTAAGATTTACTCAGGTTTAACCCAACGTACAATAGATTTAATAGGCTCAAAGCTCTTACGATGAAGCGGTGTTACCCCTTGTTGCTCGATAGCTTCTTTATGTAATTCCGTATAGTAACCTTTATGAATACCAAAGCCATAACCAGGGAACTCAACATCAAGGCTCTTCATATATCGATCTCGCGTAACCTTTGCAATGATGGATGCAGCAGCAATATTAGCGCTTTTACTATCGCCCTTAATAATGGATTCAACAGGAATCGTTAAATCAGGCAACTTCATGGCATCAGCCACTACTGCTTCAGCTGGTACGCTGAGCGTACGAATAGCCTCATACATCGCTTGTCGCGTTGCTTCATAGATATTTAGCTCATCAATCTTTTCTGGACCGTAGGAAATACAGCTAACAGCAACGGCTTCGTCCATGATGATATCATAGAGTGCTTCCCGTT
This sequence comes from Veillonella sp., assembly GCF_032470285.1. Lineage (GTDB taxonomy): Bacteria > Bacillota > Negativicutes > Veillonellales > Veillonellaceae > Veillonella. The sequence goes on from NZ_JAWEKP010000001.1 coordinate 393,703, forward strand.
TTTCCTCTGTTAGTTTTTTAGAGTCATTGAGCCCCGGAATTAATGTCATAGGTGGCAAGATAACAGCAGCTACCGTAACAGGCCCCGCAATAGGACCACGCCCCACTTCATCGACGCCAGCCACATGATAGATACCTTGATCGTAGAACATGCCTTCATAGTCATACATACCCATGAGGCGTTGCTGTTCTTTTAACTCTTTTTCTTGGCGCTTAATATAAGACGCAGCCAATTTCTGTACAGAACTACGTGTATCCTCTTGAGCAAAAGACAAAATCTCTAAGGCTTGTTCAGTTTCAAAGAGAGCTTTAATATCTGCTACTTTTAACTTAGAAAATACATCCTTATCCATTATGACTCTCCTCACCATCTGCAGGGTAGTACGGTTCTTCATCAACTTGATCGAGAGTAATTGTACCTAATTTAGTATTGCGGTAGTCTTGCAAGATAATACGGCGAGCCTTGTCAAAATCTACAATGCCACCGCTTACAAGACAACCTCGACGACGTCCGATGCTTTCAAGAATGGTATCAACATCAGTCATCTCTTCTTCTTTTAATTTATAACGCTCTACCAGAATATTTGGCGTGTTCGTCAATAAGTAATTTAATAGCTGTTTTATAACATGCTCTAAATCATAAACATCATCGGAAATGGCACCTGTCATAGCGAGGCGAGCCGCTGCACGTTGGTCCTCTAATTTTGGCCATAATACACCTGGTGTATCAAGCAATTCAAGATTTTTACCGATTTTAACCCACTGTTGACCACGTGTATGACCTGCCTTATTAGCTGTACGCGTTGCAGCAGAACCAGCTAAAGAGTTAATTAATGTAGATTTACCAACATTAGGAATGCCTAAGATGATAGTCCTAACAGAACGACTGCGAATACCTTTCGCTACCCAACGATCAATGATAGGTTTACTTAGACGTTCTACGGTAGATAGTAATTTTTTATTGCCTTTGCCAGATTTAGAATCGATAGCCAATACTGTAATGCCTTGTTTAGTAAAGAATTCAGTCCATTCCTTTGTGGCTTTAGGATCTGCTAAGTCAACTTTATTTAACAGTACAATATGTGGTTTTTGACCAACGAGTTCTGTGATGACTGGGTTCGCACTAGAGCGAGGAATACGCGCATCTAATAATTCGATAACTACGTCTACCTTTTTGATGTACTCTGTAATCATACGAGTAGCTTTCGCCATATGCCCAGGGAACCAATGTACAATAGGTGAATCTGCCATTTTATATCCTTTCTACATACTATATATACATCTCATAGAGATACTTAGTATATTTTATATTTTTTTTACAGTTCTATATTTCTCTATTATAACTCTTTGATTCATAGAATAATAAAATAGAACTATTCATATCTAATTTTAGCAAAAATAAAAGGCTGCCAACGGCAGCCTTTTATGAACATTAGCGTTTTTCGCGAATACGAGCAGCTTTACCAGTAAGGTTACGTAAGTAGTACAATTTAGCACGACGAACAACACCACGGCGCATAACTTCGATTTTAGCTAAACGTGGGCTGTGAAGTGGGAATGTACGTTCTACACCTACTCCGGATGCAATACGACGAACTGTAAAAGTTTCACGTACGCCACCGTTTTGACGTTTAATTACCAAACCTTCGAACACTTGGATACGTTCACGAGTACCTTCCACTACTTTTACGTGTACACGAACTGTGTCACCAGCGCGGAATGTAGGGATGTCTGTACGAAGTTGTTCTTGTTCAAGTACGTTAATAATGTTCATTGTTTCCTCCTGTTTGCAGACATTCAATACCTACACCTTATAGGCAGCGGACTGTCTCAAATTAACAGCAATATAGTATCATAAATCACGTACTGTTAGCAAGTATTTTCTATATTATTTTAATAATCCAAATATTTACGTATTATTTACGTATAATTGGTCGTTTTAACTTACCTAATAAGCGGTATAAGTTCTCCTGTTCTTCATCCGATAAATCAGAGAACATTACATTAAGAAATTCGTTATATGTATGTAAAAGAGTTTTGCCTAATCGTTTCCCCTCATCTGTTAAAGTAACTACAGATATACGTTTGTCCATATAATCAATATGTTTTGTAACATATCCCAATTCAATGAGAATGTCTGTCTGCTCTGACACAGTAGCAGGACGCATATTTAGAGCATCTACTAACTGCTTCTGTGATGCTCCTTGAGAACGCATATATAATTCAATAATAATTCTATCACGAGACTTTTCTTTGCCGCTTGGCACCTTACATAAGGCTTTATATAATTCATCATGATTCATAATCATCTATCTCCTCATACAACTTTGTATATTATAAAGTATTCGCTATAGTCTCTAAAAATCCTGCATAAAATTTGCATATTCTTCGTAAAAGCAAAAAAGAGGTACACATGGTACCTCTTCTCTTGTATATCATTGTAAAAATTTAAACTTTTACTATAACATATTATTTTAATGCACTAATATCACCGATAATAGCCATTACACTGTACGCTAAGCGAACAAGTTGTAAACGGTTTGCTTTAATAGCTTCATCTTTGTCCATAACCATTACATCTTCAAAGAATTTGTTGATAGCTGGAACTAAAGTAGCCGGAACTGCCACGACTGCATCGTAATCGCCAGCTTCCCAAGCAGCACTACTTGCTTCAGATGCTTTAGAAGCAGCTTCGAACAATTCTTTTTCAGCATCTTCTTTCAACAAATCGCTATTAACACCAGTATATTCCACATCTTTTACAAGATTGTACATACGAGTATAAGCTTGAACAAGTTCAACGTCTTCATCGATGCGGTTAACTAACAATGCATTTACAAGACCTTCTGCATCAGCAACGGACAATTCGTTGTTGGACAACAACAAGTCGATTACATGATGAGGAACCTCGCGATCAAGTAAAATATTTTTCAAACGAAGTGTGAAGAACTCTTCTACTTGGCCAAGCAATTCGTCTTGTTTTTCAGCTGGTACATTAAGTAACTCCATAGATGCTTTGAAGATTGGACGTAAGCTGATATTCCATTCGCTACCAAGCAAGATGTTCAAGATACCAATTGTTTGACGACGCAATGCATATGGATCTTGAGAGCCTGTAGGAATTAGGCCACGGCTGAAAGTAGCTACGATATTATCTACTTTATCGATGATGGACAATACTTTACCTGCTTCCGTTTGAGGCAATACATCACCTGCAAAACGAGGTAAATATTGTTCAAAAATAGCTTCTGCTACTTCAGGAGATTCACCATCAAGTAAAGCATACTCTTTCCCCATTACACCTTGTAATTCAGTAAACTCTGTAACCATACCTGTAGTAAGGTCAGTCTTAGCAAGCTCTGTAGCGCGTTCCAATACAACAACTGTATCTTCGTGCAAGCCACATTCTTCACCAAACACACGGCCCAATTTAAGTAAACGTTCAGTTTTATCTGCTAAGTTACCAAGACCTTCTTGGAATACAATTTTAGTCAAACCATCTTGACGGTCGATAAGAGGTTTCTTGCGGTCTTCGTTAAAGAAAAATTTAGCATCATCAAGACGTGCACGCAATACACGTTCATTACCAGCTTGAACTACTTCGATAGAATGATCGGAGCCGTTACGAACTGTTAAGAACATTGGCAACAATTTGCCGTCTTGGTCAACCAATGGGAAGTAACGTTGATGGTCTTTCATAGGTGTAATAATAGCTGCATCTGGAAGTGCCAAGTAGGACTCTTCAAAGCCACCACACAATGCTGTAGGCCATTCAACAAGATAGTTGATTTCTTCTAACAAATCATCATCCCAAACGATGGATGCATTTTTAGAGGCTGCAATATCATGTAATTGTTTGGAGATCAATTCACGACGTGCATTTTGATCAACCATAACAAAGTTTTCTTTTAATGTGTCGACATAGGATGCTGCATTTTTGATAGTGATTTCATCAGCACCTAAGAAGCGATGACCACGTGTTACATTACCAGATTTTACAGTAGCAAATTCTACAGGAATTACTTCTTCATCAAGTAATGCTACAAGCCAACGTACAGGACGTACGAACTTAGCATCTAGGTTGCCCCAATGCATGGATTTAGGGAAGTTAAGACCTGTAATCAATTGTGGCAACATATCTGTGACGATATCTTTTGCTGGTACGCCAGCAGTTTTAGTTTCAGCGTAAATATAGCCGTCTTCTACAACAAGATCAGCTACATCAAGACCTTTACCACGAGCAAAACCGATAGCTGCTTTTGTTACATTACCGTCAGCATCATAGGCGATAGACGCGGAAGGACCTTTATGACGTTCGCTGATTTCAGCAGATGTGTCAGCAAGACCTTTCACGATAAGAGCCAAACGACGTGGTGTGCCGTATGTTGCGATGCTTTCAAAAGGAAGATGGGCATCATTTAATTTTGTTTCAGCCAATTGTTTCAATTGACCTAAGATATTTGGCATAAAGCCGGCAGGAATTTCTTCTGCACCGATTTCAAATAATAAATCTTTTGCCATCTTATTTATCTCCTTTCAAAAGTGGGAAACCTAACTCTTCGCGTTTAGCGAGGTATTGTTGTGCACAAATACGAGCCAATGCACGTACGCGACCGATGAAAGCAGTACGTTCGCTGATGGAAATAGCGCCACGGGAATCAAGCAAGTTGAATGTGTGGGAACATTTCAATACATAGTCGTAAGCTGGTAATACATAACCAGCTGCACAAACGCGTTTTGCTTCTGCTTCGTACATATCAAACAATTTAAAAAGCATATCTGTATCAGCTAATTCAAAGTTATAAACGGATTGTTCAACTTCGTTAGCATGCCAAACGTCACCATATGTAACATTTTCATTCCATTTAAGGTCATAAACGTTTTCTACGCCTTGAATGTACATAGCCAAACGTTCTAAACCGTATGTAATTTCTACAGAAACCGGTTTACAGTCGATGGAACCAACTTGTTGGAAATATGTGAACTGAGTTACTTCCATACCGTCGAGCCATACTTCCCAACCAAGGCCCCAAGCGCCCAATGTTGGAGATTCCCAGTTATCCTCTACGAAACGGATATCGTGATCTTCAGCATGAATACCAAGTGTTGCCAAGGATTGTAAGTACAATTCTTGGATATTATCTGGAGATGGTTTCACGATAACTTGGAATTGATGATGTTGGAACAAACGATTAGGGTTATCACCATAACGACCGTCTGCTGGACGACGAGAAGGCTCTACATAACATACAGCCCATGGTTCAGGACCAATAGCGTGTAAGAATGTAGCAGGGTTCATTGTACCTGCGCCCTTTTCGATGTCATATGGATTTTGAACGATACAACCTTGATCGCTCCAGAATTTTTGTAGATTTAAAATAATCTCTTGAAATGTCATTGCTGCCTCCACTTTACACAACCGACATAAAATCAACCATTTCGTTACAAACAAAAAAGTCCCTGTAACGAAAAACGTTACAGGGACGAGTATACCCGCGGTTCCACCCTATTTGGCTTGCGCCCTCTTTTTTCTATGTTGGCCTTTACTAACAGATACCTGCGTTCCTGCCAATGCTCTACAGCGCCTTCAACCAAATGTGAGCTTACACCATCCTCACTCGCTAGAGAGGTTTACTACTCTGCTTCATCGCATATATTATAGACAATATTGTAGCAATACAGAGGGATGAATGTCAACACAAGTAAATATATCAACTATATAAGAATGAAATCAAAGATTATTAATAAAACTAATGATTAACATTCTATTACTCGATTTCTTTATAATGTATCAACGAATCAATATCTCTTTCTAAATCTTTTTTCTTCACTAAGCTAAAATCTAAACAATCGATAGCTATATCCATAAATGCAAAGTTAATAGTAAACTCATAGCCTACTGCTGTAGCATAACCTTTATCAACATGTCTATTTTTTATAACACCTCTTGATCGAACGTCTTTAGTCTCTATAGAAATATCTTGAATAAAAAGACTAGATTTACCAGTTTTAAATCTAGGTAAAAAAAGTGTGTTCATTAAATCATTATCTATATTAATTTGAGTACAATACTTAAATTCTAGATAAAATGTCTCTGCCACTAAAACAGCTCTATTACCTAAATCAGTAACTAAAAAGTCCAACATTTGTTCATCAGCATACTGCAATGAAATTAATTCAGATTCTATAATTTGTATTTTATCCATAAATATCCTCAAAAACTTTAACTATTATCTATCAAAATATAAGAAAATATTTTTAATCAAATAAAATATAAAAAATATCAACTTAAAATAATCATTATTGTAAGATTAATATTACAAGTTATTTAATCGCTCAAGTATAAAGATCTCTTTTCTATAAAAATACCTAAAATCAGGAGACTTACCAATCCAAAAATTACTAACTCTATAACGAAGACTATAATTATTTTCAGAGGTAATATTTCTACTATTTTATCTCCAGATTAGAACTCAATATATTATTACACTAAATATATATCCCATAAATATACTCCATAAATATAAATATTAAAGCAAATACTAATACAGCTAAGACAAATAATGCTAAGAAAGTACGAGTCAGAATCCATCCTCTTTTTTCATACTCCGTTAGTGTTCCAGCTTTATTTTTACGCCATAAGATATAAGTACCTACCATACCTATTCCAAGCATAAATAGTGCATTAAAGTCCTCAATGAATTTAGGCAAACCAAAATACGATTCTATTAAAATACTGATTAAGAAATAGTTGCCAATTAGTGTTAAAATTGTAACCTTCCGAGTACCCCAAGATTTAATCATATAATAATTAAAACTTAAAAGTAAAAATATATTTACTATTTGTTTTTCCACACGTTTCCCCCTGAGGAAATATTCTAGCCATAAAAAATGTATTCTAATAACATAATTTAGTTAATGCAATACAATCCATAAAATAAACATAACTACAATTATATATATATATAATTTTCAATTACATAGAGAATAAGATAGCCATTAAAAATAACAATATTGTAAAAAAAGAAAATAGGTAATAAGTCCTTTTATTGTCACTATTTTTATAAATTAGTGAAAACAGGTATGTACTAAATGATAGCAATAAAAACTCAATTAGGTATTTAAATTCTTTATTTATAGTATCCAAGAACTTTAAATCCGTAAACATTACAAATAAAAATATGCCAAAACTAATCAATCTATATTTTTCATTTATGTCTTCATTAGATCTTCGGATATATTGAATTACACTATAGGCAAATGCTAAAAATAAGGATATAGTAGCAAAATAATATATAAAGTTCATTGATTTAATTACTCCTCATTTTTACTTCTTCATCCTCCAGAATATTTTCACATGGCTTATTTAGTAAATATACTATCCTCTTTATAAAAGAATCTAATACGATATAACAAATATATAAGCCCTAAAATTGTTACTATCTCGAACATAATTTATTCTCCAAATTAATTTAAGAGCATACTTACCTTAAATTAGTATGATCTAGTAACCCAAGTATCACAATCATATCGTGGTTTTGAGTCCTTCTTAGTTATCTCAGATATAATCTTTCTTTCATCTTCTGAAAATTGATCAATACTGTCTAAAATTATAAGTTCATCCCCATATGCTTTTTGCAAATACTGTAAATTACTATCTGCTGGAGATTCAAATGTTTTACTAAAGCCTTTATGATTTGGAATAATTCGTACTGTTCCATAGGGTAATACGTTAACAACAACTATACCGAAATCACCATTAGAATATATATAGGGAAAATCTGTAGCAAAACCAGTCATATTTTTATTGAGCCCTGTTTGTTTGCCATAATCTACAAGAGAGTTTATAAATATTTGATATTCGTATATTCTAATTCCAACAAAAAGTAGAATAATTACTAGTAACGATAAAACTACTGTACAAGTTATCTTTATAAGCTTTCTAATGGGCATAAAAACTCCTTAATTCTTCTGAGGTAAATACAAAAGGTATATTAGTAACTTTATTATTATAAGGTTGCTTCAATCCTAATTATACTAATTTACAAGTTTTGCTCTAAAGCTAATAAATCTACATTATTATATACTAAAGTCAATAACTTATAGTTTTGATCTATTGAAAATTTTCCTTTAAGGCCACCTGCATCAACAAATGAGTAGGTATTATCATTAATTTTATAGAATTCACTTTCTAAGGGTACAAAATATTTATCTAATGCTAGACCAACTTTCTCTGCCTCTTTTTCAGAGCACTGTAAAGTTTCTTGTACGCGTTTAAAGAATGGTTTGTGTACATTTTCTATTCTGTCTTCTATTGTTTTATTAACTTTCTTATAAGTCTTATATCTATAAATTAGATACAAGATGGCTAGTAGTAAAGCAATATTCTCTTTCATAATCGCCTCTAACATATACTAAATATACTTATATAATATATAAGAACATAGACTTAAATGAATCATTATAGTTATATAAATAAATTGTAAACCACCTACCAAAGATAATCAATTTATCTTCGATAGGTGGTTTATTTTATTCACCCTTAGCAATACGATCTAAGAGTTCAATATAGCTTTGTTTATTTAAGGCTGGTGTAAAGTGGTCTAATACATCTTTAGCGCCCGCTGCATCATCGTATAGTAAGTCTACAATAGTCATAGCCAAGGCTTGTGCTGTTTTAATGTACGCTACATCAGGTACAGAGATTTCATATTCCGCACTGTGTAGTACACCACTGATACAACCAACCCATGGATGGATGACCGGCATTAAGTGAGATACGTCCCCCATGTCTGTACTAGCTGTTATATGTGGGCCTTGGTATACATTGGCTTCATCAAAGATAGGGTTTGAATTTTCTCGTAATAGAGCATTCATACGCTCATCATTACGCATCGGTAAATAGCCTGGTAGGTCATTGATAACACATGTTGCCCCTACTGCATCCCCACCAGCTTTTAAGGCTCTGTTAATACGATGGTTACCATCTACAATAGCTTCAATATTAGAAGCACGCACGTAACTTTCAACTTGAACATAATCAGGCACACAGTTTACCAATGTACCGCCTTGATTAATGATGGGATGGAATCTGAAATAATCGCTTTCTTTGAAAGTTTCACGAATGGAGTTAACCCCCATAACGCCCATCAAAGCAGCATTAAGAGCATTGATGCCTTCATGAGGTGCCTGAGCCGCATGAGCTACCTTACCGTGATATTCAATCAGCTTAGATACAAAACCATTAGAGGTACTACCAAGCCCCATTTCACCAGCTGGAGTTTTGGCTGTCTCCACATGCATTTGCATAGCCATATCGATATCGTCAAAAGCACCTTCATAGATGAGCTGTTGCTTGCCACCCATATACTTAAGTTTGCCTTGCTCACGCAATTTATTGCGGTAATCAATCTCAATCATTTCCTCTGCCGGAACAGCAAATAGCACAACATCGCCTGCTAATTCGTCCATCACTGCTTGTAGGCCTATAGCTACGGCAAACATATTAGTAATTTGCACATTATGACCACAGCAATGAGCAGCCCCTGTTAAATCATCGGCACGAGGATGGCGAGGACAGAGAATGGCATCTAATTCCCCAACCATGGCAACCGTATATTTACTATCTCGGCCTTTCATTCTACCTTTTACACCTGTCAGTGCATGACCTGTAGTATAAGAAATGCCAAGTTCATCAAACATAGCTTGAACCTTTTTAGATGTTTTCACCTCTTTAAAACCTAGCTCAGGTTCAGCCATAATAGATTCTGCTAATTCTCGTAAACGCGGTTGTGCATCAACAATAGCTTTACAAACACGTTGTTTTACTTCTTCCTTTGTCATACGGCTCATAATATCTCCTTTATAAAATCGACCGTATAAAATACGGTCGATCATGGAATCATAATGTATAGATATCTTATAAAATATAAATCTATATGTATATCTTAACATAGTTTAGACATCTAACATTATGATTTAGTATTAAATTAAACCTTCTAAATGAAGTACTAATTGTGCTAATGCTGTTGCACAGATGAAAGTACCTGCTGTTACAGCTAGTGCAACAGGAATAATACGCCAAGATAATCGACGGAATGCACCAAGGTCTTTACCTAAGGATAAACCTGCATAAGCAAGTACAGGTGTTGTTGTTGCAAGGAATGTAACTTGGCTAGTTTTAGCAATAATCCATTCTTGGCCAGGCATACCAGGTAAGGATGCAATAACACCAACTAAAGATACCCAGAATACCATAGGCAATTTATTAGCATATGGCAAGTTAGAGATCAAAGCGCCAATTGTAGCAAGGACTGCCAAGATAGCTACGCCAACTAAACTATCACTAAATAGATGTTTGCCATCCATTACATTACCTACTGCAGTGATGATAGCAGCAATACAGATAACGATGACAAATTGTGTTAATTTTTCGCTTTTACTCATGACTTGCTGCCTCCTCTGCTAAATCTTGTTCACGGGTACGACCTGTAAAGAAGTTGTATGTTTTTTCCATAACAGGTAAAGAAACAAATAGACCAAAGTATACGCCTAGAACGGTAGTTAACAAGTTTGCAGCCCCAGCAAGAGCCATAATTTGTTGTTCATAATCTGGATATACTGCAATGATCGGAGCTGTAGCAGCAGCCATCATACTAGCACTACCTACGCCAGCGCCCATAGCCAATGCCAATGGATGGAACCAACCAGATTGTGCCAACATCCCCGCCAATACTGAAGACCACATAGCGCCAATAAGAACGCCACAAATGTACATGCCCATAACACCACGGCCCTCAGGAGAGCTAAAGCCAAATTTGTCGATAATAATCGCTACGTTCGGCTCACGGTCTACAGAGTAACAAGCACCTACTGCTTCACGACGCATACCAACTAATAAAGCTACAGGTAAACCAAATACAATAGTACCAAAGAAATGACCAAGCTCTTGTAATAACAATGCCCAGCCAGCACTTGTAAGAATACCAAGATTTGGACCGATACCTAAACCGACTTTTACCATCAAGATCATAACGGCGATACCGATATAATCAGCAGATTTTTCCATCTGTTTAATGGTTAGGATTTTAAACTTAGGAATAGAAATTAATAAACCTAGAATCAATGTGTACAATAATGGCAATAATACAACAGGACCTAGTTTTTTTATGCCTATAAATTCAGCGACTACAGTTAGTACGAGCGCTAGAAAATGTATTTTGAGATTTCCCAAAAGCTGCATAATGACCTCCTATAAAAACATATAATATAACATTATTATATTATAAATAATTATTATTTATAGTGTCAATTACAGATGTACATTTGTCTATTTGAATTATTCTTTTCCAATAATATAAAGACCCTGTTCAGCATCAACTACCTCAATGATAATATTTTCTATCATTGATGGTTTTACTTTATGAAATCTTTGTTCTTCTTCATCATAATAAATGGCCCATTCAGATATAGATGCCGGAATACTGTCACTATCATAATCCTTCCCTCTCCAAATAGCATCATCTCTAAAATAACTTAGTCCATCTTTTACTAATTCTGTATCTAAACAAAATTCACCAGCTAAGCTAACATGATTATCTAATAGAAGATCTCTAACAATGATGGCTTCATATTCCCAACTTAGAAAACATAAATAATCAAAGTATCTAAGTGCTATCTTGTAATCCCAACGATTGTTTAAGACCATCGTTTGATATAATTTATTTACTAACTCATAATCAGAAAATATATAATAATAGTCGTTAGTTAAAAGAAAATTATATATCTGTTGAATTTCTTGTAGTTCTAACGTTTTATCTTCATTTATTTTGTCTATAGGCAACGAAGAAAATATTGTATCCATATAGTACCTCATAATATATTTCAACAAAAGGCAGTTTGATTTCTCAAACTGCCTTTTTACTGTCATTAAATTATGGAATTTAAAAACTTTACGCTTTGCAACGGCTTACCTATTTCTTGCTCGCAGTATGCAAATAGTAGCTTTTCAAGTTCCTTCCAAATTGTTTTGGGAAATTCTAAAGGCGTATCTTCACCCCACTGGTAAGCTAGAATCTGAGGTAATGTAGCTTTCACAGAACGAGAAATGCTAAGATTTGTAGTTTCCCGTACCTGCATCCAGAATGGCTCAATTCCGTCTTGATGGTTAAAAGCATTAGCACTAGGGACAACCCCTGCGAGAGATAATAGTTGCCATCCAAGCATTATCGTTCCCAATTGTACATTGCGACGTCGAATTTGCTTGGAATAGTTTACAACGGTATCAAAGACCTTGCGATCTACGTCATACATGGCAAATAACTCTTGAATGAGCTCACTCGCTACCGCTGCATAAGCAATATTATCGAGGTTTACATCTAAGGACTCCACCACATAGGAGCCATCAATTTGCGTAACATTAACATATTCCCCATCAGGTACGACTGTAATATACATGGCACTAAATGGACGTAAATAGGAGCTGTTGCGCATCGTCATCATTCGCTTATGTGGAATCGATGCTTTAATAAGCCCCAAGCTAGGCGTAATAAACGTAAATACGGAATACAACTTATACTTTTTTCGACTTATGACGATGGCTGGCGTATTAAAACCACCATTAAGCTTCTTCATTTTCTTCTTCCGTTGGTTCCTCTACTGGTATAGGTGTTACTTTAATGCGAGAGATACGATATCCTTGCATTTGAGTAACTTCAAAGGTGTAACCATGAGCATCCACCGTATCACCTACGATTGGTGTACGTTCTAATAAACCAAAGACATAGCCACCAATTGTATCAGAATCAGAATTATCAATTTCAATATTCATAATTTCTTCTACTTCGTCAACGAGGACCTTGCCATCAAACTCGAAGGAACCATCTGCATAGGACATCGTAGCTGGTAAATGCGGCTCATGCTCGTCTTGTATATCCCCAACTAGCTCTTCTATAATATCTTCTAAGCCTACAAGACCTACCATGCCACCATATTCATCTACTACTACAGCTAGATATATACGGCGAGTTCTCATATATTGCAACAAGGTAGATAATTTCATTACCTCTGGAACAGTAAGAATATCTCGTTTAATATTGCGCAAATCCTTACGGGCTTGATTAGGGCGTTCCATTAAATCTTTAATATGAACGAGGCCAATAATGTGATCCTTATCCTCTACACAGAGTGGATAACGTGTATGTACTTTAGAGCGGATAACCTTCATCGCTTCATCGTAACCATCTTCTACGAATACGCAGTCTACGTCTTGACGAGGCACCATAACCTCTTTCGCCATGCGATCTACGAAGTTAAAGACATTATCGATTAACTCAGACTCTACTTGGTCCAATTGCCCTTCCTCGTGACTTCGAGAAATCATCATGCGAATTTCTTCTTCTGAGTACACAAGGTCAAGCTCTGTAAAATATTTTGTTTTGTAAAAGCCTAAAATAACATTGGAGATTTTACTAGCAATCCAAATAAATGGATACACCAATTTACCTGCAGCCACGACGATACGGCTATAGGTATTTACATATTTTGTAGGGAAGGATAGGCCCAATGCTTTAGGTACAATTTCCCCAAAAATTAAGACGATTAAGCTAATTAATAGTAATAGAATAATATCTAACACTAAATGCATCCAAGTACTATGAATATTAAGAACCGCCACTATACGATCAACAATATTATCGAATACAAAAGTACCTGTGCCTGCAAGGGCCAAAATAAAGAATAGAATCAAAAACTGTGTAGTATTTAAAAAATACTCAGGATTTTGATAAAGCTTTAATAAAAATTCTCTATCCTTCTCCAAGAGGATGTCCATATCCTCTACATGTTCTTTACGAAGGCGTGCAAAGGAGAACTTTGCAACCACAAAAAAGTTAATTAAAAAAATACATAACAGACCAAACCCTATGGGTAACAGGCCATCTACACTATCCATCTTTATTCCTTTCATATGAATATGGAAACACTTATTTCTTTTTATTATATCAAATTATTTTCTATAACCAAGTTCAGATAACATACCAGATTTATTTCGCCAATCTTTTTTTACTTTAACCCAAAGGTCCAAGTACACCTTTGTAGCTAATAGCTTTTGAATGTCTGCGCGCGCTTCAGCGCCAAGTTGTTTTAACAAAGCACCTTTTTTACCGATGATAATTCCCTTTTGAGAGTCTCTTTCACAGTAGATTGTAGCGCGGATATAGGTAGTACCGTCATCACGTGTTTTCATTTCATCTACGTCTACAGCGATAGCATGAGGAATCTCATCTCGTGTAGCTAACAAGATTTTTTCACGAACGATATCGGAAATAATAAGGCGTTCCGGTTGATCCGTAATCATATCCTCTGGGAAATATTGTGGACCTTCCGGCAATGTTTCTTCTAGAACCTTAAGAATTTCAGATAAGTTCTCTTTATCTTTTGCAGAAATAGGAATGACCCCTGCAAAAGGATATGCATCTTGATAAGAAACGATTGCTTCTAAAAGTTCTTCTTTTTTGAGTGTATCAATTTTGTTAACTACCAAAAATACAGGAACCTTTACACGTTTCAATTGTTCAATAATAAAATTATCCCCAGGGCCACGTTTTTCATTGCCTGCTACGACAAATAAAACAGCTTCCGTTTCTTTTAAGGACTCAATAGCAGCATCTACCATGAATTCGCCTAACTTGTGCTTAGGTTTATGCACACCAGGTGTATCCATAAATACGATTTGTTTGGATTCATCCGTATATACGCAGATGATACGGTTACGCGTTGTTTGAGCCTTATCGGATACGATAGCAATCTTATCGCCAATAAGAGCGTTGATTAAAGTAGATTTACCCACATTAGGGCGTCCTACAACGGCAACAAAGCCTGATTTAAAATGTTCGTTCTTATTCATTATATGGTGCATCCTCCCGCACATAACCCAGATTACCTAGGATAAATTCTTCCTCTATGCGCATCTCTTTTTTATCTTCGTCGTTCATATGGTCATAGCCTAAAATATGTAAGCAACTGTGAGTCGTTAAATATGCTAATTCCCGTTCAAAACTATGTCCATATTCAATAGCTTGTTCACGAGTACGCTCTAAAGAAATAATCATATCACCAAGTAAGTGATGTTCCTCTTCACTACCTTCGTAATCATCCCCTTCATTGAGGGCAAAGGACAATACATCCGTTGGTCTATCGATGCCTCGATATTCCTTATTAAGTTTGTGAATCTTAGCATTATCACAGAGTAAAATACTCATTTCATCTTCTTCAAGACCATATACGCGACTCACTTCATCACAGACCTTGCGTATAACAGCCTCAATATTCGAATCCTCTTGAATTCCTTCATCATAGCTAATGTTTATATACATGCTTATCCTTTCGCTACACTCTCTTTAGATGCTGCGTTAGTTTCCGCAGTCTCACCAGCTAATTTACGTTCATGATACTGATCGTAAGCTTTTACAATACGGCCTACTAAATCGTGACGAACAACGTCTTGATCACTAAAGTAAACCATATTAATACCAGGCACATGACGCAATACCTTTTCAGCCTCTCCGAGACCAGATACGACACGTGGAGGCAAGTCGATTTGTGTCTTATCACCATTGACTACCATTTTAGAGTTGTTACCCAAACGGGTTAAGAACATCTTCATCTGTTCTGCCGTCGTATTTTGAGCCTCATCGAGAATGACAAAGGCATTTTCTAAGGTACGACCACGCATGTACGCTAGTGGTGCTACCTCGATAGTACCGCGCTCCATAAAGCGTTGCACTTGCTCGATACCAAACATTTCGTGTAATGCATCATAAAGAGGTCTCAAATATGGGTCTACTTTGTCTTGTAATTCACCAGGTAAGAAGCCTAAACGTTCACCAGCCTCTACGGCAGGGCGTGTCAAAATAATTTTATCTACATTGCGGTTTTTTAAATAGAATGCAGCTAAAGCTACTGCTAGGAATGTTTTACCTGTACCAGCAGGACCAATACCAAAAGTAATAGTATTTTTTCGGATACTATCTACATAGTATTTTTGACCTTCAGTTTTAGGCGTAATATTTTTACCGCGCATATTAACGGATAAAGTATCCTCAAACATAGTATGAACAGCATCAGCCTTACCATTAGCCACGAGTTTAGCCGCAATGCGCACCTGAGACTCAGTAATCGTACTGCCTTCACGATAGAGAAATACTAATTCTTCAAGAGTACGATAGAGGGCATTGACTTGGTCTTCATCCCCCTTGATAACTACCGTATCACCTCGAGCTACTACATCGGCAGAAATTACCTCAAGCATCATATGTAAATATCGATTATGTTGACCTAGTATGGATTGTGCTAGGTCATATGTAGGAAATGTAAATACTTGTTCGCTCATACAACCTCCTAATCTATAAATTTACGAACTGCTTTACCATTTAGGTAATCACAGAGATCACCTTGATGAGCATCTAGTTCGTCTAGTTTATCATCAATTAAATCTTGTACGCGCCACCAACCCATGGACCAGTTTGTAAAAAGCGTATTATCTTCAGGCGCTCTACCTACAAGACGCTGTAAAACAATGTCAGGGTGTAAATGACGTACAAAATTAACAACCCGATCAGCATATTCTTCCGCACTAATTAGGGTAAACTGCCCCTCTTGATACCACTTGGCCATCAATGTATTTTTAACAATATATAACGCATGTAATTTAACTTGATCTACACCAAGGGCTGACAAAATGCGAGCCCCTTCAATAGTATCCTTCATGGTATCCCATGGTAAATTAACTATCATATGAGTAGTTATGTTAAATCCATATCGCTTAATCCGTAATACGGCATCAATAAACTGGGCTAAATCATGACCACGATTAATTTTCTCTAATGTATCATAGTTAACCGTTTGAAGACCTAGCTCAATATAGATATCCTTATGAAAGCGATCCCCAATATCAGCTAATATTTCAAGATATTCATCAGCAATACAATCGGGTCTTGTTGCAATAGCAATGCCCACGGCTTCATCGATACAACCTTGTTCAATATAGCTTTTAAAATCATCAAGATTCAAGTAGGTATTACTAAAGTTTTGGTAATAAGGGATGAACTTCTTTGCTTTATATTTAGGGCCTATGTGAGCAATATTTTCCTCTAATTGCATGCGTACCGTCATCCACGCTGGACGATTTTCATAGCCTGCACCAATTTCACCGCAGAATGTACATCCCCCTACGCCTGCCGAACCATCACGGTTAGGACAGGTCAAGGGTAGTGCTACAGGTAATTTATAAACCTTTTCCCCATATGTTTCTTTATAATATTTAGATACCATGCGGTATCGTTTTGGTCTCGTTGTATCGGTCATAACACTCCTATTAAACTAACCAATCATCGCTTATTATGTAATATTTCAACTATCATAAATTCTCTAATCTTTTGATTATATAAAATTAGATAAACTATTTTTATATTACTAACAAGCCTCTATTTCAGGACGTATAAAAGGTTTTACCTCTTTATTTACGTCGATTACAACTGTAAAAGGTACATTTGGTACATTCTCTATACCTAACACTTTAGCCGTGTCCTTAGACATAGGCATTTCTACATATTGTTGGCGAATTTTGCGCCACTCTTTAAATGTATAGTTTGGAATATATTGAGATGCAATTTCTTCATTGCGCCAGAATGCTTCCCCTTCTTGTAAAAGTTCCTTTGTCTGCTTCGGTAAACCAACAGCTTCACTGCGAACCTTACCGCGATAGCTAACGAGTGTATCATATTGTAATAATTCGGCAGCCACTGTATCGCCTTTAGCTAAGAAGAAATTATACAAGAACTCAATTTGGTCAATATCTTTTAAATTAATCTTATGATTACCCGCATCGAGCCAAGCCTGTGTCATATCACAGAAATAGGAAAAGGCATCTTTTTTTATCTCCACTTTAGATGGATCGTACTTTTTCATAGGTGGTACATGATTAGTTTCTGTATTTTCCCCAGTTATAGATGTATCAGTATGTTCTTTTATAAGCTTACTACCAATATAGCCAAACACAGTTCTAAATCGTTCACTATTATAAAAGCGTTCAAAGACATCTTCAAAGTGTTTTAAGAAGCGTATATCTCTATAAGGAAGCACGTGAGTACTTAATACCTCATATGGCGCTAAGGGATCACTAATGTATTGATACTCTTCCATACGGCGTACACCAGAACCCTTTAACAGTTTTAAAAAACCAATTTGTAACGCATGTGGCTGTAAACTAAAAAGATCATTAAAGGATAATCCAAATCGTTGTTTATTCTCGTAAGGCAGGCCTACAATTAAATCCATGTGCACATGAGTTCGGCCTGCTTCAATAATAGGACGAATAGCCTTTTGAATATACGGCCAATCATTATATCGATTAATAGCATCCAAGGTTTTCTTATGTGTACTTTGAACCCCTACCTCAATTTGAATACGGCCTGGTGGTGTTTCACAGAGAATATTTGTCTCCCATTTCGTCATTAGCTCTGGTTCCATTTCTAGATGGAAATTCGTCTCCGTATCAGCATCACGCATGAATTCCATCATAGGTCGATGATGATGTGGCGCACAGTTAAAAGTTCTATCAACAAATTTAACTTGTTTTACCTTATGATCGATAAACCACTGTAGTTCTTTAAAAGTTCTTTCCTGCGGGAAAAAGCGAACTGTATTTTTATTGCCAGATAAACAGTACTGACAAGAGAATGGGCACCCTCGAGAGGATTCATAGTAGATGATTTTATGTTCTAAATCTATCATATCCTCTTCTACGTAAGGGAATGGTATGGTACTAAGATCTTTTACCTCCACCGTATCAGTAGAGCCCAGGAGTCGGCCAGAAATGTGGCGACCACGTACGCCAGGAATCTGCTCTTCTAAGCCATCCTTGCCAGCGATTAGTGCACTAATAAGTTGATAAAAAGCTTCTTCCCCCTCACCTTGTACGACATAGTCCACCGCAGCACAACGATTTAAGATTTCATCGGCTGTGAAAGACACCTCCGGCCCACCTAAAATAATTTTAATATCTGGTCGCACAGCTTTCACCATGTCTACTACATGTAAAGTCATCTCGATATTCCAGATATAGCAAGCAAAGCCCAATACATCAATATTGCGCTCTGTAATATCACTAAGAATATGTAAAACAGGCATATTAATAGTATATTCTACTATATCGTATGCCTGTCCGTGAGCCTGCCCATAAGCTTTGAGATAACGCAAAGCCAGAGAAGAATGTATAAATTTTGAATTTAATGTGGATAAAACTACGTTCATAGGTCCCCTTTAAATCATCGAATGGCTCAGCCACCGTCTAGTCATAATATATGTATTATACCATTAAAAGAGACTAAAGATAATAGAAATAATAGCACCCACTAAAATAACAACAGTTACTACCGTAAGAATGACACTACCAAAGAATACGACAGCTGCCAAAATAATCGCTAAAACAATAAACAAGACAATTCGACTAAGCCAGCTTGTACTAGTAAAGCTATACACCTTAACTTTCGGTTCATATTGATTGTTTTCATCGTAATATTGTTGCTCGTCATTGATATTGGTTGGCGTTGAATCTACATGGACGGAATCGCCTACCTCTTCAATAGTTACACCATCAAATTCTCGTCTCTCATCATCGGATAATACGCGTGTATTAGGTTCACCAGAATAAGTACTGCGACTATAAGTATCATCTGATTGACCATTTCTATATGTATATTGATTATTGTTTATATTGTGTTGATCATTCATATGTATTTCCTTTATATGAACAAATAATAATAAATTTTATACAATTTATTATACCATATTTTACCATCATAATGGCAAATAGAAATCCCTTCAGATATAAACTCATATATCTGAAGGGATTGTATTTTTTAATATTGATTAATGCTAATATATATTAACACTCATATCAGTCATTTAAGAATTTTTTAAGTAATTCATTTACCATTCCAGGATTAGCTCGGCCTTTGGATTCCTTCATAACTTGACCAACTAAGAAGCCTATAGCCTTACCATTACCACTCTTGAAGTCTGCTACTGGTTGTGGATTATTAGCAATAACTTGCTTAACAATTTCTTCAATAGCACCAGTATCTGTGATTTGAACTAGACCTTCCTCTTTTACAATAGTATCAGCATCCTTGCCGGATTCCCACATGGATACGATAACTTTTTTCGCAATTTTACCCGAAATTGTACCTTTGTCGATTAGGGCAATCATACCAGCCAAGTTTTCAGGACTTACCTTGGATTCAGCAAATGTTAAACCGCTTTCATTAATCATCTTGGACAAGTCACCAAGCATCCAGTTAGCAACAGTCTTAGGATCTGCACCTGCTTTTACAGTAGCATCTAAGAAGTCCGCTGTTTTACGGGATACAGTAAGAATAGTTGCATCTTCACGAGACAAGCCATATTCAGATACAAAACGTTCAATCTTAGCATCTTGTAATTCTGGCAGTGCACGACGTACTTCTTCGATTTTTTCATCTGTAATTACGATTGGTACCAAATCTGGTTCTGGGAAGTAACGGTAATCGTTTTCTTCGTCTTTTTTACGCATACCAAGAGTGATACCTTGTGCATCATCCCAAGTACGTGTTTCTTGATCTACAGTACCGCCAGCTTCGATTAACTTAGCTTGGCGCAATGCTTCATATTCAACAACTTTTTGGATTGCAGTTAAAGAATTAACATTTTTAGTTTCTGTACGTGTACCAAATTCTGTAGTGCCACGTAAACGTACGGATACGTTACAGTCACCACGCAAAGAACCCTCTTCCATACGACCGTCAGATACTTCTAAATATTGCAAAATAGAACGTAATTTTTCAACGTATGCTCTCGCTTCTGCACCGGAACGAATATCTGGTTCAGATACGATTTCAAGAAGAGGTACACCCGTACGATTGTAGTCAACATTAGAAGATTTAGAGTCGGAAATAGTGTTGCCACTATGGACGAGTTTACCTGCATCCTCTTCCATATGAATACGGGTAATACCGATGCGTTTAGTTTCACCATTAACCTCAATATCTAAATGACCATTTAAGCAAATTGGCAAATCATATTGAGATGTTTGATAGTTTTTAGGCAAATCAGGATAATAGTAGTTTTTACGGTCAAATTTGTTAAAGTTAAGGATTTCACAATTCAATGCTAAACCTACTTTAATAGCAAATTCTACTACTTGTTTATTTAACACAGGCATTGCACCAGGTAAGCCAAGGCACACTGGGCATACATGTGTATTTTGATCACCGCCAAATTCAGTGGTACAACCACAGAAGATTTTAGACTTAGTCTTAAGCTCTGTATGAACCTCTAAACCAACGACTGTTTCGTATTTACTACTCATAGAGAAACCTCCCCAGTTGGTGCTACTAATTGACAGTCTGGACGTGCTTGTTCAAATGTGAAAGCGGCACGTAACAATGTTTCTTCACCCATAGCAGGTCCAAGCAATTGTAAGCCGATTGGCAAATTACTGTTACTCATACCTGCTGGAATGCTAATGCCTGGAATACCTGCAAGGTTTGCTGGTACCGTACAGATATCTTCTAAATACATTGCCAATGGGTCATTTGCTTTTTCACCAAATTTATAAGACGTATTAGGTGCCGTTGGTGTTAAAATCAAATCCACTTTGGAGAATGCTTCATCAAATTCATTTTTAATGAGGCGGCGGACTTTTAATGCTTTCAAATAGTAAGCATCATAGTAACCAGCACTCAATACATAAGTACCTAACAAGATACGGCGTTGTACCTCAGGGCCAAAACCTTCTGTACGAGTTTTAGTAGACATGTCTACTAGATTATCTGCAGGTACGCGCATACCATAGCTTACGCCGTCATAACGAGCCAAATTGGAGCTTGCCTCTGCCAATGCGATGATATAGTATGCAGACAACGCATATTTAGAGTTAGGCAAGGAAATCTCAATGATTTCAGCACCTAATTTTTTATATGTTTCGATAGCCTCTTCCATAGCTTTGCGAACTTCACTATTGAGACCTTCACCAAAGAATTCTTTTGGCACACCAATTTTAAGATTTTTTACATCATTTACAAGAGCTGTAGTGTAATCCACACGAGCACCTGGAATCGATGTAGAATCCTTTGCATCGTAACCAGAAATAGCATTCAATACCAATGCAGCATCCGTTACATCCCGTGTAACAGGTCCGATTTGATCTAAAGAAGATGCAAAAGCAATAAGGCCGTAACGGGATACATTACCATAGGTTGGTTTTAAACCTACTACGCCACAGAAAGAGGCTGGTTGACGAATGGAGCCACCTGTATCAGAACCGAGAGCCCAAATTGCAGAACCACTAGAAACAGCAGCTGCACTACCACCAGAAGAACCACCCGGTACACAGTCAATATTCCATGGATTAGTCGTTTTTGCTAATGCAGAATTCTCTGTAGAACCGCCCATAGCAAATTCATCCATATTAAGTTTACCAAGGCTAATATAATGATTGTCTTGTAAGCGCTCGATAACAGACGCATTATATGGAGGCACAAAGTTTTCTAACATTTTAGACGCACAAGTTGCGGGTTCGTCTTTGATACAAATATTATCTTTAATTGCACCAGGAATACCAGCTAGTGGAGAAATCGCTTCACCTTTAGCAATTGCTTCGTCTACAACCTTAGCTATAGTTAAAGCACGGTCATGAGAATCTGACAAGTACGCATGCACAGTCGGTTCCACTTTAGCTTTATGAGCAATAACAGCATTCGTCAATTCAACGGCACTGATTTCTTTATTCACAAGTTTTTTATGTAATTCATGAATTGTCGGCACAGCAAAATCTCCTATTCTTGTACAACACGAGGCACTTTAAAGTACCCATCTTCTGCTTCTGGAGCATTGGATAAAGCTAACTCATGATCAAGGGATGGTTTCTTTTCATCCTCTCTAAATACATTGTGTAAAGGTACAGCATGAGCCATTGGTTCAACACCATCTAGTTCTAATGCATCTAGTTCAGCAACATAGGTCAAGATGTCGGACAACTCTTTTTCTACATGTGCCATATGTTCTTCTTTAACTTCCAAACGTGAAAGCAAGGCGATTTTTTTTATTTCCTCTTGGCTGATTTTCATCGGAACACATCCTTTCATAATTACTTATTATAAAGCAAATAGTATATATTTTCAAAACATTGTAAGACTATATATTTATTGGATTTCACCGAGTTCTTTTAATAGTTCTACGAACTCTTCTTCGTTTATCACACGAATACCCAATTCATTTGCTTTAGTGAGTTTACTACCACTATCTTCTCCAGCTACGACGAGTGTTGTCTTCTTTGAAACAGAACCAGTAACCTTGGCTCCATGAGCTTCAAGGATTTTACCGGCTTCACTGCGCCCCATAACCTCAAGCTTACCTGTGAGAACGACGATTTCGCCTTCCATTTGATTGCCTGCAGCTTCTACTACATCTACGGTCATCTTAAGACCAGCTTGAGTTAAGCCTTCAATAATTTCCTTATGTGCTGGATCTTGACGATATTCAACGATGCTATCTGCCATTGTGGGCCCGATTTCTTCAACTGCTACTAGTTCATCCTTCGTAATAGTCATGAACCGATCTATAGATTGCACCACATTAGCAATTGTAGTTGCAGCCTTTGAGCCGATTAAACGAATTCCCAATCCATATAATACACGGTCTAAACCACGTGATTTAGAGTCATCAATAGCTTTCACCAAATTTTCTGCAGATTTTTTACCCATACGGTCCATCGTAACAAGTTGGTCTACAGTTAAATGATATAAATCAACAACATTTGTAATTAACTTGTTGTTGATCAAATTTTCTACGATACTAGGACCAAGGCCATCGATATTCATAGCGTCACGAGAGGCAAAGTGGATAATTTGTTCCTTTTCAATAGCTGGACAATGTTTATTCGTACATCGAACTGCCGCTTCTCCTTCACGACGAACTACAGGAGATTCGCATACAGGACATGTATTAGGAATTGTAAAAGGAATTTCGGAGCCATTTCGCTTTTCAGGAACAACACGGATAACCTCCGGAATGATTTCCGCCGCCTTGTGAATAATAACGTGGTCACCAATACGAATATCCTTTTCATCGATAAAATCTTGGTTGTGTAATGTAACTCGGCTTACATTCGTACCAGATACAAATACGGATTCCAGCTCACCAGTAGGAGTTAGAACCCCTGTGCGACCTACATTAATGGTAATATCTTTAAGGATTGTTTCCACTTCTTCAGGTGGATACTTGTACGCAGTGGCCCATTTAGGATCCTTTGCAGTGCTACCAAGAACCTCTTGATCATCAAAGCTATTTACCTTAATAACCATTCCATCTGTATCATATGGAAGTTCATGCCGTTTATCACCCCAATAATCAATGGCTTCAATTACTTCATCAATTGTTTTACATACACGATAATGAGGATTTACAGAAAACTTAAAGTTCTCTAAACTCTTAAGCAATTCCTCTTGGCTATGAATATTGGCTCCCACTTCAGAACCTATAGCATATGCGAAAAATGCAAGATTCCGGTTAGCAGTAATAGCTGGGTCTTGTTGTCGTAAGGAACCTGCTGCAGCATTGCGAGGATTTACGAAGGTCGGGAGACCTTCTTCATCACGTTCTTCATTAATACGTTTAAATTCACTATGAGGCATATACGCTTCACCACGAACTTCGATAAACTCAGGCGCATTATCTAAAAATAATGGAATAGATTTAATGGTACGTACATTAGCTGTTACATCTTCACCAATGCGACCATCACCACGCGTAACAGCACGGACAAACATACCATTTTCATAGTGTAAATTAACTGCTAAGCCATCGATTTTTAGTTCTACAACATACGAAGATGGCTTATGGCCAAGTTCCTTTTCTACACGATTTCCAAAAGCTCGTACTTCATCAGCATTAAATACATTGCTAAGGCTTAACATAGGACGTCCATGAACGACCTTTTCAAAGGAGCCTTCCACCTTCATACCGACCCGTTGTGTTGGAGAAGATGGCACAATATATTCAGGATGAGCAGTTTCTAAATCCACAAGCTCACGATATTTTTTATCATATTCAAAGTCGCTCATAGTAGGAGCATCTTTTACGTAGTATAAATACTGCGCATGAGTAAGCTCCTGTTGCAACTCTTTAATTCTATCTTTCGGATTCATTTTATACCCTTTTATACACAAATATATTTAGTTATATGATTGTATGTGTTTTCTATTTAAATATAAACGTAATTAGACGAATCATCCCTTTTTAACAGGCGCAAATTTTGCCATTACGACACGTACACCTTGTGTAGGGAACTCGATAGTCAATTTCATACCCGCCCCTTCACCAGTTACGTTGATTACTTTACCATTACCCCATTTACTATGAATAGCCGTATCGCCCACCTTCCAGTCGGCAATTACTTCATTACGAACAATTGGCTTTGTCACAGGGCGGCTAGTAACACTCATATGTTGGGGTACATGACGTTTAATATCGTCAGGCACTTTACGCTTAGCACGTAAGCCATCTACTAATTCTTCGGGAATTTCATCGATAAATCGAGATGGTAAATAACTACTAGTACGGCCAAATACGGTTCTAGTAGTGGCATTAGAAATATATAATTCCTTTTCAGCACGCGTAATACCTACATAAGCAAGACGACGTTCCTCTTCAATTTCTTCAGGGTTCATCAAGGTACGACTATGAGGGAATAAACCTTCTTCCAACCCACATAAGAATACGATAGGAAATTCCAAACCCTTTGCAGCATGTAATGTCATCAATGTCACTTTAGCCTCTTCTTGTTCGAAGGAGTCTACATCGTTAACAAGTGCTACTTGCTCTAAAAAGTCCTCTACAGTACCAGATGGATTTGTATCTTGGAAGTCTTTTGCCACAGATAAAAGCTCACCAATATTCTCAGCACGAGCTTGATCTTGTGGGTCTGTACTCTCTTCTAATTGTGCCAAATAACCTGTTCTATCTAGAATAGACTCTAAGATATCGAGTACAGTTTTATCTTCCATTTCAGAAACAAGAGTAAAGATGAGAATACCGAATTCTTCTAACTTTTCTTTAGTTTTTCCCTTGATAGAATCAATTAAGTGTAACTGCGTAAGCGTCATAAACAAAGACGTTCCTTTTTCACGAGCATAGTCTTGTAGTTTAGCAACTGTAGTGGCCCCAATACTCCGTTTTGGCACATTAATGATGCGCAATAAGCTCAAATCATCAAAGGGATTGTATAATACGCGTAAATAAGCTAAAACGTCTTTGATTTCTTTACGATCATAGAACTTTGTGCCCCCTACCATCGTATAGGGTAAGGCCCGCTTAATAAGTGCTTCTTCAAGGACACGAGACTGGGCGTTTGTACGATATAAAATGGCCATATCCCCATATGGAACATCGTGAATATCATGTTTTTTAGCGATTGTGTCACCGATAAAAGCTGCTTCCTCATGTTCGGATTGAGCCGTAAAATGCTGAATTTTTGCGCCTTCTATTTTATCGGTCCAAAGATTTTTCTCTGGGCGACCTTCATTATTATCGATAACAGCATTGGCTGCATCGAGAATAATCTTAGTAGAACGATAGTTTTGCTCTAATTTAATAGATGTACAATTAGGATAGTCCTTTTCAAAATCTAAGATATTTTGAATATCAGCGCCACGCCAAGCATAAATACTTTGATCAGCATCACCCACGACGGCGATATTCTTCCAATGTGAAGCTAATAATTTCGCCAATAAATATTGTGCATGGTTTGTATCTTGATACTCGTCAATCATGACATAACGGAAACGATGACTATATTTATCAAGAACAGTTGCATTAGACTGTAATAATTTAACGGCTACTAATAATAGATCATCAAAATCTAATGCATTATTCTTGCGCAACTCCCGCTCATAATACTCATAAACATCAGCTACCTTTTGTTGGTAAAAGTCTCGTGCTTGTTTTCTAAAATCAGAAGCAAAAAGTAATTTATTCTTAGCATCTGATATGGCAGCAATCATAGCCCCTACAGGATAGTATTTATCATCCAAATTTAACGCTTTCAATGCGGCCTTAATAACAGCTTGAGAGTCAGATGTGTCATAGATAGTAAAATTGCTGTTATACCCTAAGAAACTATCTATTTCAAAACGTAAAAACTTAGCACAAAAGCTGTGGAATGTACTGAGCCAAATACGATTTGCCACATCGCCTACAAGACCTTCTACACGGCTTTTCATTTCTTTCGCCGCTTTATTGGTGAAAGTAATGGCCAAGATTTCATAAGGATTAACACCTTGTGCCAATAAATGTGCAATACGAACTGTTAAGACCTTTGTTTTACCAGATCCAGCACCAGCTAAAATCAATAAAGGGCCTTCCGTATGCTGGACTGCTTGTTGTTGTTCTTTATTTAAACCTGTTAATAATGAATTCATCGAAACACACCTATTGCCCTTACTTATGCAATACAAACTCCAAATATACATAAATGATCTTTATAAATCTGTGAAATAAGTATGTATAGTTAAAAGCTAAATTATTATATGCAAATAAACACATTTATAATAGCAATTAACATATTCATGCAATATACTTGAAGCCCTATAAATAGAGAAGAAGAACGTTGCGAGCAACGTTCTTTTTTAGTTTGTATACTATTTCATAGCACCAAGAATTGGTGGTACAATTTGTTTTTTACGAGACATAGTATTAGGTAAGAATACACCATTATCTTTTATTTCTTTTTCAAATGCTTTAGTAACTACAGCTTCTACATCGCCACTAAACAACAATGTTGTACTCTCATCGAGAATATTTGTAATCATGATGTAAGATGCATCGTAGTTATTGGCACTGCGAAGAGCCTCTAAAGCTTGTACAAGTTCGCCTTGTTTAGCCAACACATCTGTAGTATCCATAACGGAAATTTGTCCAATGGAAATAGTTTTACCTGCTTCGGAGAACTCTTTCATATCTGTACGAACGATATCATCATTAGTCAAATCAGAAATGTCGGCACCAGCTTTTAACATATCAAGACCATAGGACTCGATATCTACACCAGCGATTTCTGCCAATTTATGAGCCATTTCTTTATCTGTTTCAGTACATGTTGGAGAACGGAATAAAACAGTATCAGAAATGATAGCGGACAACATCAAGCCTGCAATAGCTTTAGGAATTTCTTGATTGTTTTCCATGTACAATTTAGTAATGATTGTATTGGAGCAACCTACTGGTTCTAAACGCATAAATACAGGACCATCAGTTTCGAAATCACCAATGCGGTGATGATCCACAACGCCGCACATATTCATAGACTTGTAACCGTCAATAATTTGTTTAGATTCATTGTGGTCTGTTAAATATAAGTTACCACCTTCTGGAGCAAATTCTTCCCAATTCTTAACAATTTGAGGGTGTTCAAAACCAAAATGATTCAATACGTATGTTGTTTCTTTATTTGCTTCACCTGCACATACTGGAGTAGCTGGTGTGCCCATTTGTGTTAAGAAATTAGCAAAGGAAATAGCAGAACAAATAGAATCTGTATCAGGGCTTTTATGACCTGCTACATATGTTTTTACATCACTCATAATATACCTCTTTTATATAAATTTCACACTTAATATCGACTTACGTCAATCCGATTTTTAACTCTATTATTATATCATAAATTATATAAAAAAACACGCCACTACTAAGTAGTGACGTGTTTTTGTCATTCTACAAAATTATCTAATGTAAATGATTAGTCGTGATTTTTTTTACGGTTTGTCAACAAACCAGGTCCAAGTGTTTCAATGATGATGAACAGCATTGGAATGATAAAGATACCAAACAATGTTGCTGTTGTCATCCCTGCTACTACAGTAATACCCATGGATGTACGAGCACCAGAACCAGCACCAGTAGATACTGCCAATGGCAATACACCAAGGATAAACGCAAAGGATGTCATCAAAATTGGACGTAAACGAATTTTTGCAGCTTCGATAGCGGCATCAACAACGTTCATACCACGTTCGTCTACACGAATCTTAGCGTACTCGATGATTAAGATCGCATTTTTTGCGGCCAAACCAACAAGGGTCAAAAGACCGATTTGCATATAAATATCGTTAGCTAAGGAATATCTACCTGTAAAATTCAACAAGAATGGAACTAAAGAAGCTCCAATCATACCAGATGGTACAGAGAACAATACGGCAAATGGAACCTTCCAAGATTCATACAAAGCAGCCAAGATTAAGAATACAAATACTAGACCTAAACCAAGAATCATGATGGTTTGAGAACCAGCTTTCAATTCTTCACGAGATTGACCTGCCCAGTCATATGTATAACCAGCTGGTAACGTTTTAGCTGCCGCCTCTTTCAATGCATTAATAGCATCACCAGAGGAGTAACCACGTGCTTGAGAACCGCCGATTTGTACAGCCATAGCATTATCAAAACGTGTAATACTAGATGGCATACCAGTTTGTTCCTTCGTAATATAGTTAGAAACTGGAACCATAAGGCCCTTACTATTACGAACAGCTAACATATTAAGCTGATCTGCATTTTGACGATAAGCGTCTTCAGCTTGAACTACTACTTTGTAGTTTTTACCATATGTAGTAAAGTCATTGACTTGAATACTACCATAGAAACCTTGTAATGTAGTAAAAATATCTGCTAATGCCACACCATCTTGGGCCGCTTTTTCGCGGTTTACATCAAATTGTAAGGATGGTGTAGATGTATCGAAGGTAGTGTAAACAGATTGAATGGCAGGGCTCTTACGAGCTTCTGCTAAGAATTCATTAGCACGTTCCGCCATAACTTGTGGGCTATCACCAGCTTTGTTGATGATGTACATGCTAAAACCACCAGTAGTACCAAGACCAGGAATAGATGGTGGATTCAATGCAATAACTGTAGCTTCAGGAACACCTTGTGCAGCAAAGCCAAATGTTTGACCAATCATAGCATTAATGGATGTAGCTTGTGTTGTACGATACTTCCAGTCAGACATGGTTGCAAAAATTACACCAGCACTAGATTTTTGACCACCACCTAAGAGATCAAAGCCTGCTACAGTAAATACCTCTTGGAATAATTGTTCATCCTTAGGCTTTTCAGGATCATTTTTACCTTCCAAGAAAGATGCGATTTTTTCAAGTGTAGCCATAGTACGTTCTGATGTAGCACCAGGTGGCTCATTAACAGCAATCATGTAGTAACCACTATCCTCTGCAGGTACAAAGGATGTTGGTAAGAAGTGGAATACTAAACCTGTACCACCAGCAAAGATTAATAATGCAATAACAGTTAAGCTCAAACGATGGCTTAAACGAGCCAATTGGATACCATACCAATTGCTAAAACGCTCTAAAGCTGCATTGAATTTATTTAACTGACGATGTACCCAATCTTCACGCTCTTTAGGTGTGTGAGGTTTTAACATCGTAGCACATAGTGCTGGTGTTAATACAAGGGCAACAATCGCAGAAATAACAACAGATACAGCGATTGTTAATGCAAACTGTTTGTAAAGAATACCTGTCATACCACCCATGAAGGCAACTGGTACGAATACAGCTACCAATACAAAGGCGATACCAATTACAGGGCCTTGTACATTTTCCATCGCTTTAATAGCCGCCTCTTTCGGAGGTAAGCCATTATATTTTAATTCATACTCTACCGCTTCTACTACTACGATAGCATCGTCAACAACGAGGCCGATAGCCAATACCATGGCGAATAATGTTAACGTATTGATAGAGAAATCAAGTAATACGAAAGCACCAAATGTACCTAGCAAGGATACTGGAACAGCAATCATAGGAATGATCGTAGATCGCCAAGATTGTAGGAACACATATACTACGATAAGAACGAGTAACAATGCTTCTACAAAGGTATGCTCTACCTCTTTAATGGAAGCACTTACGAATTTAGTATTATCTACAACTACGTTATATTGCATATCTGGTGGGAAAGATTTAGATTGTTCATCTAGTACCTTCTTAACATTCGCAATAGTTTCTAATGCATTCGCATCATTTTGTAAGGAAATAGCAAAACCTGCTACCTCTTTATGTGCGGACTTAGCAATAAAGTCATATCCTTTAGCACCAATTTGAATGCGAGCAACATCTTTTAGATGCAATACCTTACCATTAGAGCTTTTAATAGCAATATTACCAAATTGTTCAGGTGTTACAAGACGACCTTCAATTTTGATAGGGTATTGAAATGCTTGTTCCCCATTAGTAGGATTTTGACCAACTGTACCTGCAGCAGCCTGTAAG
This sequence comes from Veillonella sp., assembly GCF_032470285.1. Taxonomy (GTDB): domain Bacteria; phylum Bacillota; class Negativicutes; order Veillonellales; family Veillonellaceae; genus Veillonella. The sequence continues at coordinate 425,084 of NZ_JAWEKP010000001.1, forward strand.
TTTTGTCCCTTAATAGCTGCTGTTACTTCAGAAATGGTAACACCAAGATTTTGCATCTTCGCTGGATCTAACCAAATGCGCATAGCATAATCAGAACCGAACTCTTGTACAGAACCGACACCCTTAATGGCTTTAATAGCATCCATCATATAGTTGGTAGCATAGTTCTTTAAGAATGTAGAATCATAAGTACCATCAGGTGAGTTCAAGGAAAATACCATAGCCATATCACCAGAAGATTTAGTAGTTGTAACACCAACTGCTTGTACCTCTGCAGGTAATTGAGCAAGTGCTGCTTGTACACGGTTTTGTGTATTAACCGTATCCATATCGGCATCTGTGCCTTGATTGAACTGAACAGTCAAAGAGTAACTACCATTACTAGAGCTACTAGATGTCATATAGTCCATATCTTGTACGCCTACGATTTGTGTTTCAATAACACTGGCTACCGTATCATTAACAACTTGAGCCGTTGCACCTGTATAGGCAGTGTTTACACGAACTGTAGGTGGAGAAATTTGTGGATATCGAGCTATCGGAAGGTTCATCATAGAAATGAGACCTACCAAGGTAATAACAATGGCTATTACAATGGCAAAGATAGGTCGATTAATAAAGAATTTCGACACGATCTAGCCCCCTTCTATTTTGTAGCTTTTAATTGTTCTTTTGAAAGCAATTTAGCATTAACCTTCACACCGTTTTTAACCTTAGTTAAGCCATCAACGATGATTGTGTCTCCAGGTGCTAAACCGGCTTTAATAATTGTATCGCTACCACTTGTACCGCCAACTTCAACACTTTTTTGTTCTACTACACCATCAGCATTTACAACATAGATAAAGTTTTTATCCATGATTTGAAGAATGGCACGACTAGGAACAAGAATAGCATCTTTAAGTTTTTGACCAGGAGAAATCACTGTAGCAAACATATTTGGCAACAACAAATGATCAGGATTTGGGAAAGATGCTTTCAACACAAGCTTACCTGTTGATTGATCAAGACTTTTTGCGGCTTGAACAATAGAACCCGGTTGATTATACGTTTCGCCATCAGCAAGTTTTAATTGAATATTTGGACCATTGGAATCATCGCCAGTTGGATTTTTCATGAAGTCAAGATATTCTTGCTCTGTCATACTAAATTCAACAAAGATAGGATCGATAGAATCAATAGTTACTAATGTTGTAGAACCTGCTTGTACAAATGTCCCCATATCGATATCATCCATACGTAATGTACCAGAATATGGTGCATATACCATTGTATCGCCATAGTTATCTTGAGCAATTTTTACGGATGCTTGGTATGCTTCATAAGCTGCCTTAGCTTGTTCTACAGTACTGCGTTGTGTATCTACACGTTGTTGCGCAATAGCATCTTGTTGAGCTAATGTTTCATAACGATTAAGGTCTACTTCAGCATTTTTATAGTTTGCATTAGCTTGAGCTGCTTGTGCTTCTGCATTAGCAAGAGTAGCTTCGTATTGACGAGAATCGATACGATATAATGGCTGGCCAGCTACAACTTGCTCCCCGCCTTTAACAAATTTTTCAACTACGTAACCAGTTACACGAGCATGTACAGCTACAGAGTTTTCTGCAACTACTGTACCAGCATAGGTTTGGTTTACCTGTGCATCACTTGCAGTAATTTTGTATGCATTGACACTCACGTCGCCTGCTTGCTGTTGATTACTGCCACAACCAGCAACCATTACAGCGGATACAACGAGAGCCGCTAACATACGGGAATAACGGAACTTCATTATCTGTACTCCTTTACACGAAACTAATCATCTATGTGTCATAATTACATAAATATCTTTATATATTTTACAGGATTCTATAGACAAAGTCAATTTTTTCGATACCCTTCCACCTTTATAAAACATAGATAAAATCTGATTTAATTCATATTCATTGTGCACAATCAAACCGATAAAAATTATTGACTTTTATATTTTTTTGTGTACAAAAAAATGCTAGAAGCATAGAACCATTATTTAGCATTCTATACTACTAGGATATATATTCAATATGGTGGAGATGAGGGGAGTCGAACCCCTGTCCAGAAGTGTTGCCATATAGACTTCTCCGAGCACAGTCTATGATTTAGATCTCAGGTTGCTACCGCTCACAGACAAGCTACACAACCCCAGTTCATGTTGTCTCGCCTAATTCATATGAACAACTGAATTAAGCCAGCCTACGGTTTGACGTCCATTCACACTTGGTAGGCACAAGTATGAGGGACGTAGCTTATGCAGCTAATGCAAAATTTTCTTCTGCGTTTAAATGTTTTCCCACCGTTTAACGGCCTCATGGAACGCCGACTCGCTATCTATACCACACGCACCCCTGTCGAAACCTTTACATCCCCGTGTGTCGCTCTCATAATTATAAGCCTATTTAGTATTACTGTCAATTATATGAAACCTTCACCAATTCGGTATATTCACTACTCTTAACCTTCTCAACTTATCTAAATTTGACAATTTTACCAATCCAAGGATTCTTTTATCCCTGTCTTCAGAGGATATATTATCTATTATCATGATTATAACTGTTTCATAGCATTTTGCAGTGATTGGCACACATAATCTATTTGTTCTTTATTATGCGCAGCAGTCACCGTTAGTCTAATTCTGCTTTCACCAATAGGTACTGTAGGCGGACGAATAGCGGTGCCTATAATGCCATCCTCATATAGATAATCAGATACGGCAAGTGTATCTTCATTACGCCCTATTAGTATTGGGAAAATTGGCGTTTCATTAGTAGCATCAATTCCCATAGAAATCAATTGATCTGCCATATAGTTTACATTTTCATGTAAACGCGCTAAAACAGATGCATCTGTCTCAAGAACCTGCAATGCAGCTAAGGCCGCCCCTATATCAGCAGGAGATAATGCGGTAGAGAATATAAAACTGCGGCTCGTATTAACGAGATAATCTATGATAGTACTATTTGCAGCTACATAACCACCAACAGAGCCTAGAGATTTACTCAATGTACCTAGTTGTATGTCTACTTCTTTTTCAAGTCCAAAATAGGCCGCTGTACCATGACCATTACCAATAGTTCCCGTTGCATGGGCATCGTCAACCATGAGCAATGCATTGTAATCACGGCTTAATTCATACAGTTTATCTAGTGGTGCAATATCCCCATCCATACTAAATACGCCATCAGTAACTATAAGCTTTCGAGTGTTTCGATCTACCTGTTTTAACAGATACTTTAACTCGTCTATATCACAGTGGCTATATGTTTTTACAGTACCTCGACTTAATCTACAACCATCAATAATACTAGCATGATTAAGAGCATCACTAAAAATAATAGTATTCTTATCAGCTACGGCAGAAATAGTTCCTACATTGGCCATATAACCGGTATTAAATACAAGGGCTTTTTCAGTATTCTTAAATTTAGCTAATGACCTTTCGAGCTCTGTAAATAATGGAAATGTACCAGATACAAGGCGCGATCCACCAGATCCTGTTCCATATTGTTGAGCCCCTTTCAGGGCCCCTTCTATGACACGAGTATCAAAAGTTAAGCCCAAATAATTATTTGAAGCCATCATTAAATATTCTTTATCATCTCGTTTTACTCGCACTGCATCTAGAGGACAGTATTCTCTTAAGGTTCGTAAATTATGGTTCTCTATCTTAGAATCTAATTGTTCTTTAAAAAATTTGTACATTCTATCTCCGTTGAACAAGTACTGGAGTACGCTCCAAATACTCAATTACACTTTCACTATCTATATCAGACCGTACAAAGAAAACGCGGCCCCCTATATCTGAACCAAATTCTTTCATATTAGGAAGGCGATGGTATACACCATTACAAGCAACATAACCTACTGTATAGTCTGGATCATCAGACCAACATAATTCGCCCACAATACCATCTGCTGATTGAACCTTTGAAGCTAATACTAAAGCCTCTCTCATATGTTCATTATCACCTAATGCATGAGAGTCAAAGGAGTCCATATGACTAACACGTACTCCGCGGTCACCTGTATCTAAGCGCTCGCCAGTAATGGCATCCACTAACATAGCGCCGCGCATAGATTTATCTAAACTTTTTAACAAAGATATAGCTTTAAGAACAGCTGCCTCACTAATATGAGGACCTTGTAAAAGCTCAGTCGCCAATTGATGGGATTCAGAAATACTACTAGTTTTATGTTCCTCTACCTTAAGACAGTCAATATATGTAATCTTCTCCGGTGGGATTAAATCTACAGTAATATTGATAAAATCAGCTCTTCCTTTACTGTGATGCAGTGCGCGATCAGCTAACGATTGAGCTATAGCCCCTACTTCTTCTAACTTCACAATCCGCTCTGCCCCAGAAATATGGTGGCCCCCTTTTTCATGGGGACCACCTTGAGCAGCACGCATGCGTACACTATATAATTCAGCCATTATGACACCTTCCCTTTAATAAGATCATTTTTAGGTACTTGGCTGTGAATTTTACGGAATACTTTCACAAATACTGGTGCCATAATAACAGTAAAAATCATGCCAGGCACTGCTAATGCAACCATAGGTAATGCAGCTTTACCGATATATACAGACAAGGTCAATCGCGCTAATGCAGATGCAATCGGGCCAGAAATCATAATACCTATCATATGATTGTGGCACATCCAAAGAATTAGCCCTACGATAAGTCTAAATTGCATAGCAATCATAACATTCAAAATAGTTTGTGTACCTAGTGCTAAACCGATTAAACTAGATAGACATCCGCTAATAATATATTTCTTAAATCCGAATACGGCACATATGGCTACCGCCAATGGAGCTGACAGTTGAAACTCTATACCTGGAATGACATTAGGTATTTTAATAGCACCTAATACAGTAATCATAGCCGTTAAAATAGCAACCTCTGTAATGTACCGAATATTCTGATTCATGATGTTTCTCCTCTACTTAGAAAATGTCAACCACAATCACAACTCTTTGTTTACATTATAATTTCAATATACATATTTATCAACTAAAAACACAAGATAAGTTAACAAATATCACACAAAAAAATCGAGCCATCATGACTCGATTTCTTTATTTTAATATTTTTGTTGTTCTTTAAGTCTCTTAGCAATATCTCGCTTAGCATCGCGTTCTGCCATATCTTGACGTTTATCGTATAACTTCTTACCTGTTACAAGGCCTACTGTAACCTTCACATAGCCATGGCTAAAATGAAAGTTAAGCGGAACTAGAGAGAAACCCTTTTCCTTCACTTGAGCATGTAATTTATTGATTTCAGCTTTATGCATCAACAATTTACGTGTACGCTCTGGCTCATGATTAAAACGGTTGCCTTGTTCATAGGGACTAATATGAACGCCATACAACAAAATTTCCCCTTTATCTATACGACAAAAACTATCTTTCAAATTAAGCTTACCTTGACGGATAGATTTAATTTCAGTACCTGTTAAAGCAATACCTGCTTCATAGGTTTCATGAATATGAAAATCATGACGCGCTTTACGATTGTCAGCAATAAGGGATGGACTTGATTTCTTTGCCATATTTACCTCTATCGTTTACGTTTACTTTTAGATTTCTTAGATTGACTACGTTTTATAGATTTATTCGACTTCTTACGGCTTGATTTGCCTTTTCCAGATTTTTTACTGAAAGCATCATAACGAGAACGACCAGTTTTATTATCATCGCGTCGTGAAGATTTTTTCCCTCTCTTACTTGAGGATTTGCGATCTTTACGACTACCAAAGCTATCTCGACTAGAAGCATAATCGGAACCATTGCGCAATTGTTCTTGGATAGCCATCAAATTATCTACTTCACCTAGAACAAAGTCAATTTGTTTCTTTTCTACATCGGCTTTTACAAGGGTAACAGTAACCTTATCACCTAGATGATATGTTTTACCTGTACGTTTGCCAACGAGAACAAAATGTTCTTCGTCAAAGAAATAGTAATCATCGTTCATCATGCTAATATGCACGAGGCCATCGATACCGTTTTCTAACTCAACAAACATACCAAAGGATGTAATACTTGCAATACTGCCTTCAAAGACTTCGCCAACGAATGGAACCATATATTGAGTCTTTTTAAGGTCTGTAGTTTCTCGTTCAGCCTCTGTTGCCACTTGCTCTTGAATAGAGGAATGTTCAACAGCACCAGCTAAAAAAGCCTCCTCTACATCTCGCTTGGAATATCCATTTTTCCAATGCATATCTGCTTTTAAAAGGCGATGAACCATTAAGTCTGGATATCGTCTAATAGGAGATGTAAAATGCGTATAACATGTAGATGCTAAGCCAAAGTGTCCCACATTGTTAATACTATATTTAGCCTGTTGCATCGAACGCAAGGTCATAATCTGAGCTACTTGCTCAATATCCTGCCCCTTCACCACGTCTAAGATTTTTTGGAAATCTCGAGGTGTTACGCCATTAGCACTAAGAACGAGATCTTGACCTAAGTAATTTAATACCTTTTGGAATAAATCTAACTTTTCTTCACTTGGACTTTCATGAATACGATATACCGAAGTGCGATGTGTATTTTTCAAATGAGTCGCTACCGTTTCATTAGCGATAAGCATACATTCTTCGATAAGGCGCTCTGCCATTGTACGATCCCGTTTAACGATACGTAATGGCGTACCATCTAGGTCAAGCAAAACCTTATATTCAGGAAAATCAAAGTCTAAAGCACCTCTACGACGGCGCATGCGATTTAAAATTTTCGAAATCTCTGCTAAGTCCCGTAACATGGGCATAAAGTCTTGTAAATCATCGGGAATTATGTTTTCTTCTAGTGCCTTATACACTTCTTTATAACTACAACGACGTCCAACATGGATAATAGATGGTCTAATACGATAATTAACGACAGTACCAGAATCATCAATTTCCATCATACAGGTCATAGCATATCGGTCTTCATGAGCATTTAAGCTACAAATACCGTTTGATAATACTTCAGGTAACATCGGTACTACACGGTCTACCAAATAAACAGATGTCCCCCGCTTATAGGCCTCATTATCGATAGGTTGGCCAGACGTTACATAGTGGCTTACGTCTGCAATATGTACGCCTAATTCGTAATTGCCATTCGGTAATTTACGACCACTCACAGCATCATCAAGATCCTTTGCATCCTCCCCATCGATAGTAACCATTTGTAAGTCACGAAGGTCCCAACGTTTTGGGTCTTCATGGATAACAGTATCGATTTTCTTACTAGCCTTAATAACCTCATCGGGGAAGGCAAAAGGAATCTTATGATTCGCCATGATGCAGTTAATATCAAGGCCCACATCGCCTTTATAGCCTAGAACTTCTGTTATAATACCTTCAGGCTTTTTATCGCCTTCAGGCCATTTTGTAATTTTAACTAATACTTTAGCGCCACTACGAGCATCTAAGGTATTTTTTAAATCTACAAATATATCTGTACCGATACGTTCATCATCAGGCACAACAAAGCCAAAGTGTTGTTGTCTATCATAGGTGCCAACTACAGTTTCATTAGCACGCTCAATAACATCAACAATAATACCTTCTCGTTTATGTTTTGTATAGTCAGATGGCACTACGCGAACACGCACTTTGTCGTTATGCATGGCAGTGCCCTTATTTTGTTCAGCCACATAAATATCTTCATCATCGAGCATGATAACAAATCCATAAGATTTACGATATCCTTTGTAAATCCCTTCATATTCTTCATGCTGCTGTTCTTCATATTGATATACATCAGGTCGCGTACAAGTTAATACACCTTCGCGAGCAAGCATTTTAGCAGACCGAATAAACATTTCTAGGTCTTTACCACCTCGAATATGATTATCCATTGCTGCATCTTCAATATGATATGCATGTGGTTGGATAGATTTATAAAAGTCCAATACTTTTTTCTTCAAATTTTCACCCCCTTAGGATGGAAAAAGAAAAAGCCTGCAAAGCAGGCTTTCATCATTAGAATTGATTAATCATTGCCCCTAATACTAAGCTCAACACAGCAAAGATAATCCCTAAAATAATTGTACATCTAGATAAGAAACCGTCTACACCACGGGCCTTACCACCAAAAGAGGAGTCTGCCGCACCAGAAACAGCACCGCCCATGCCAGAGCTTTTGCTATTTTGTGCCACAACTACTACGATTAATAAAATTGATACGATTACTTCTAGGATCATTAAAAAATTTGTCACGACTGTCATCCTTCCTGTGAGGCTCTAGGCGAACCCAATACACGATGTTCTAAATACTTCTCTAATTTACGTTTAACCCTTTGCAGTGCATTGTCGATAGATTTAACACTGCGATCTGTGACCTCAGCCATTTCTTGATAAGAACGTCCGTCTAGATATCCTTCCAAGACCTCCCACTCGAGATCACTTAAAATATGACCGATATTGCGCTCAATATCATCCAGTTCCTCTTTGCTGATAATGAGGTCCTCCGGGTTTGTAACCTTTGCGGAGGATAGCATTTCGATCAATGTACGCTCTGATTCCTCTGTATATACTGGTTTATTAAGAGATATATAGGAATTTAAAGGCGCATGTTTTTGTCTTGTAGCCGATTTAATGGCCGTAATAATTTGTCTAGTTATACACAATTCTGCAAAGGCTCTGAAAGACGCTAATTTATCATGTTTAAAATCGCGCGTCGCCTTGTAGAGTCCAATCATACCTTCTTGGATAATGTCCTCTCGATCCGCACCTACTAAAAAATAGGAACGGGCCTTAGCTCGAACAAAGTTCTTATATTTATTTACAATATAATCGATTGCAAACACATTTTGCTCTTCTTGAGCTATGACCACAACTTGCTCATCGGTCATTTCCTTGAAATTGTAATCGGACTTGCGTGTATGAATTAATTTCATAAGCTCCTCCTTACAATTGAGCGAGAAAAACCAATATATTTATTATACTGGAAGTGTATTTGATTTTCAACTATCAATGGCCCCGTCGCAATTTCTCTAGCTTTTCAGCCACTTCAGGAGATAATAAGCCCCCTACTTCATTACGTCGCAAGCTAAATTGATCTCGTCTATGTTCATGAGCATATTGCTGTCGTTCCTCTTCCTTAGCTATGCGAATCATATTTTGCAATTCTCGAGCTGGAATGCGTAAACCACCAGATCCAAGAATTTGATTTTGTTCAGCTCCATCAGAGGTTACAACATATACATTGGTATATTTGCCTTTCCGCAAAAATACCTCTCGTTCTATAAAGGAATCCGCCGTCTCTCCATCCTCAGTATAGACTTCAAGAAATCCGCTCGTAATAGCCTCTACAGAACCGCCAGACTTTGTATATTTACCATCAAACACAAGGATAACTTCGTATCCCTTGAATTTTCCGTAGTTTAACAATCTATCTCTAAGCTCCATACGGGCATGTTCTAATGACTCATGAGCCAATTTCTTTAGATGAGTCCAGGCGAATATCACATTATATCCATCTACAATTAAGATATCTTTTAACATAATTATTTCGCTTGTCGTTGACGAACCGCTTCATACATAAGAACGGCGGCTGCAACAGATGCATTCAAAGAATTTAAATTCCCATACATAGGGATGGTAACGAGGAAATCACAAGCTTCTTTTACAACGCGGCTAATGCCCTTACCTTCATTACCGATAACGATAACTGTAGGAATTGTCATATCCGCCTCGTATAAGGTACGATCACCTTCCATATGAGCGCCCATAACCCAAAAACCTTGTTTTTGAAGTTGTTTAATAGTTTGAGCTACATTCCCAACCTGTACAAGTGGAATTTGTTCAATAGCACCTGCCGATGTTTTAGCTACAGTAGCATTAATAGGAGCATTGTGACGCTTAGGAATGAGTACGGCCGTAGCCCCTACACATTCCGCAGTACGGATAATTGCGCCCATGTTATGTGGATCCTCAACACCATCTGTTAGGATAAGCAAAGGGACATCATGATTCGTCTCTTGTAGTACTTCACCAAGTTCCTTAAATTGAACAGCAGAAACAAGAGCAATAACACCTTGGTGTGGTACCTCTAAATCATATTTATTCATTTGTTTGATAGGTGTTGGACGCACTTCAATGCCTTGAGATTTAGCAAGGCCAACAATATCAGCTAGACCTGTTTTAACCTTATCTTCACTGACCATAATGCGCTGGATGGAACGACCACTTTTAAGGGCCTCTTTAACCGCATTGCGACCTACAATATAATTATCCATACTACATACCTCGTAGAGTTATTGAAAAGGCTTGCTTCATAACATCTTGTAAGCGCTCATCTTGACGCGTTTCATAAAGAAATCCAAGTACGGCTTCAAAGGCTGTACTACTACGATACTCTTGAACAGAACTACTTTTTGGCACATTTACATTACTATTTCTAGCTCGTCGTGCAATAGCTTGTTCTTGTTCTGTGAAAGCATCCTCTATTTCAAGCAATACCTTCGCTTGTGACTTAGCACAAATAAACTCAGTAACAATGGTGTGCAACACTTGTACCTTAGATATATTCATTTGTACCACTCGTTCACGGACATACATGGAGTATACGGCATCGCCAATATAGGCAAGCATAACTGCATCTGCACTGAGACACTCCTCTATAGTTCGTTTACGCAAACGAAGCGGCTCTTGTTCAAGAGCCGTCAACTTTTTTATTGCTTCATTCTTTAAGAATTGAAATTGTTTAAACTTCACGTTTTTTCCACCGTGCACCTTGAGGGGAATCCTCAATAGTAATACCGATTTCAGCCAAACGATCGCGGATACAATCAGCTAATGCCCATTGTTTTTGATCGCGACATGCTTGACGTACAGACAAGATTACTTGCATTAATTCTTCATATTCAGCAGCGTTAGCACCTGTGTTGCCTTCCCATGCTTTTTCAAGAATACCAATTACTTCTGTCATGAACTTGAAGATACGTTTTACTTCAGCAATAGCTTCTTGGCAAACAACACCTTCACGACCTGTTACAGTTTGATAGTAAATGTTGATCTCTTTAGCAAGACCAAACATGCTAGATGTAGCTAACGCAGTATTGAAGTCATCGCTCATAGCTGCTTCGAATTCTTCTTCATACTCTTTAGCTTTTTCTAATAAGCGTTGAGCTTCATCACATGAGCCTGGCTCACATTTTTCAAGGTAAAGAAGGTTTTCAATAGCTGTGCTTAACCGTTCCAAAGATTTATTAGCTTCTTCTAGACGCTCATCAGAGAAATCTAATGGGCTACGGTAATGCGTGCTCAATAAGAAGTAACGCAATGCATCAGGACTATATTGTTCTAAAATATCTTTTACCAAGAAGAAATTATTCAAGGACTTAGACATTTTTTCAGAATTAATAGTGATAAAACCATTGTGCAACCAGTAGCGCACTGCTGGATGTTGACCAGAGCAACCTTCTGATTGAGCAATTTCATTTTCATGATGAGGGAAAATCAAATCGCTACCACCACCGTGGAAGTCAAATTCTGTGCCTAAATATTTTTGGCTCATAGCAGAACATTCAATGTGCCACCCTGGACGACCATTCCCCCATGGGCTTTCCCAATAAGGTTCACCAGGTTTTGCTGCTTTCCACAAAGCAAAGTCCATAGGATTCTTCTTACGACCATCTACTTCAATACGTGCGCCTGCTTCCATATCGTCTAATGTACGACCAGATAACTCACCGTAATGTTCAAATTTCTCCACACTATAATATACATCGCCATCGAGTTCATAGGCGTAGCCCTTGTCAATCAATGTTTGAATCATAGCAATGATATCATCAATATGTGTAGATACACGTGGATAAATGTCTGCACGTTGTACACCTAACGCATCCATTACTTCAAAATAACTATCAATATAACGGTTTGCAATGGTATCCCAAGAGACACCTTCACCATTAGAAGTGTTGATGATTTTATCATCCACATCAGTAAAGTTTTGTACATATGTTACTTTATAGCCTACATGTTTCATATAGCGACGAATTACGTCCCAAGTCACGAAAGGACGAGCATTGCCAATATGAGGATGATTGTATGGTGTGACACCACATACGTACATTTTTGCCTCACCTGGTGTTACAGGATTAAAAACCTCTTTTTGGCGCGTCATAGTATTATAAACAGTAATTTCTCTCATCGTTACCGATGCCTCCAATTTTGTAAAATAAAAAAGACCTCTCATCTCATACAGAGACGATGGTCCGCGGTTCCACTCTGTTAGGTACCAATAGCGATACCCACTCATCGCATAACGGTGCGTCGCCGGACAAACCTACCTATAATCGGAGTGTCAGCTCGTGAATGCATTTCATCTACCTATCCATGAACCCTCCCACCATCGGTTCTCGCTAAAAAGTTAGTCGTAGAGTACTTCTTTCAGTCTCAGCTATTAAAATAATCTATATTCATATATAAAAATATTTTACCAATAAAGCTATAGAATGTCAATATTTACAAGAAAGATCCCCATCTTTCATAGGCAGCTATTCACATATCATACATAGGTATTTTAAATAGCTTAATTAGAAAGATGAGGATATATAATCAGAATATTAAATTACTATTATCATTCATAACAATAGCTTTTATAGTACACAAGTAATAATAATGTCATTACATCAAATCAATTAATATTAAGCATTTTCTAATTTATCTTGATCATCATGTTTACGGCAAATACCTGCAAAAATAGATCCTGTAAAGTTATGAATGATGGAGAATACTGCACCTGCTACCGCAGCTTGTGGTGTAAAGTGTTTTAGTGCTAAAGATACGGATAATGCAGAATTTTGCATAGCCACTTCGATTTGCATAGCACGACGAGAAGACACATCAATACTGAGGGCTTTACATACCAAGTATGTCACAACATAACCACTCAAATTTTGTACTAAACACGCTACAAAAATAATGAAACCGGTTTCGGCAATTTGCTTTTGGTTAACTGCAGTTACAGCTGCCAAGATAAGCAATACCGCGATAGCTGCAATGGTTGGACATACAGATTTTACAGGTTCAATTTTTGCGCCAATAAAGTAATTCAATACAATCCCCAAAATAATTGGTACTAACACAATTTTTACAATGGATATAAACATTGGCATAAATTGAATTTCAATAGAAGATGTTGCACCAGCATATAATACGACAAATAAAGGCGTTAAAATAGGTGCCAATAATGTGGATACAGTTGTTGCTGATACGGATAAGGGAACATTACCATTTGCAAGGAAGGTCATTACATTAGAAGCAGTACCACCAGGACATGCACCCAACAAGATAAAACCAATCCCAACTTCTGAAGGAAAATTAAATGCTAAGGCTACTAAGAAACCTGCTAATGGCATCCATAAGAATTGGATTACGGATACGAGAATAACCTTCATTGGTTGCTTAAATACATCAATAAAGACTTGAGCCGTTAATGTTAACCCCATCGCAAACATAACAAACTGTAGCATGTAAGCAATATAAGGAGTCATCCAAGAAAATACTGCAGGTAGCATATATGCTAAAACAGCCATCAATAGTACTATCCAGGATAGATAACTATTGAATAAGTGATTAATAGAACGAATAACACTCATAAAAACACTCGCTTTCATAATAAATCAAAATTTAATACGCCGATTATTATAGCATTTCTATAGAATATTAACAACACATACAAAAGGAGTTCACATAACACCTGTTACGTGAACTCCTTTGATTAATTGATCAAATTTATTTTGTTAATGCACCTACATTATCTAAACGATGTAAGCACTTTTCTTTACCAAGTAATGTAACAATATTATTCAAATCTGGACCATGCATTTGACCTGTTAAAGCTACACGAATTGGCATAAATACGAATTTACCTTTTAAAGAGGTTTCTTTCATTACGGCCTTGATTGTTGCTTTTACAACTTCAGGTGTAATTTCATCAAGTTCAGCCAATGCATTCCGGAAAGCGCCGAGAACTGTTGGAGCTGTTTCTTCATTCAATACAGCACGCAATTCTTCTTCATGGCCCTCTTCAAGGAATACTGTTTCGCCCATAAACAAGCCTACATGATCTTTGATTTGAGCACCATAGCTAATATGATCACGGAATGTAGAGCATAATAATGTCAACCAATCAATATCAGCTTGATTCAAGCTATCTGGAGCTAAACCAACCTCTTTCAAATGCGGTAAACAAAGATGGAATAACTCTTCATCACTCAAATTCTTCATATAGTGGAAATTTATATGGTTCAATTTATCAATATCAAACACAGCAGGATTTTTCGCTACCCGATCCATAGAGAAAGCCTGAATTAATTCATCTTGTGTGAAGAATTCTTCTTCACCTTCAGGAGCCCAACCAAGAAGTGCCAAGAAGTTTACAAGTGCTTCTGGCAAGTACCCTAATTGTTTGTATTGTTCAACAGAGGTAGCACCATGACGTTTGGACATTTTTTTGTAATCTTTACCAAGAATCAAAGAAATATGACCAAACTTAGGGACCTCCCAACCAAGAGCTTCATAGATAGCCATTTGGCGAGGTGTATTGGATAGATGTTCCTCTGCACGAATAACGTGAGTAATCCCCATCATATGATCGTCCATTACTACAGCAAAGTTATATACAGGAATACCATCGGATTTAACGATAACGAAGTCACCTACACCATTGGACTCAAAGGATACATGCCCACGTACCATATCATCAAAAGCGTATGTTTTATTCAACGGTACACGCAAACGAATTGTAGGTTTACGACCTTCAGCAATGTATTTAGCCTTTGTCTCTTCATCTAAGTGTTCACAATGACCGTTGTATTTTGGTGTTTCCCCACGATCCATTTGATCTTGACGCACCGCATCTAACTCTTCAGGTGTGCAGTAACACTCATAAGCTTTACCTTCATCCAATAAGCGTTGTGTTACTTCTTTATATAAATCAAGACGTTCTGTTTGACGGTAAGGACCATTATTACCACCTACATCAATGCCTTCATCCCAGTTCATGCCAAGCCATTGTAAGGAAGCTTTAATATTCTCTTCACTTTCACGTGTAGAACGAGCTAAATCTGTATCTTCAATGCGCAATACAAATGTGCCTTTTTCCTTACGTGCTAATAACCAGTTAAATAAAGCAGAACGAGCACCACCAATATGGAATGGACCCGTAGGGCTTGGAGCAAAACGAACTTTCATGGAACTCATGATTAAATCTCTCCTTCATATACAGAAACGACAGCTTGTGCAGCAATGCCTTCGCGGCGACCAATAGCCCCTAGCATTTCATTTGTTGTCGCTTTAATACTAATGCGATCTAATGGTATCTCTAAAATAGACTGTAAATTAGACTTCATCATATCGATGTGAGGTTTTAATTTAGGTGTCTCAGAAATAACCATAATATCAATATTATAGGCTTGTAACCCACGTTCTTTCAATAAGAAATTTACTTTTTCTAGTAAAAGCATGCTAGAAATCCCTTTATACTGGTCGTCTTCAGGTGGAAAATAGTATCCAATATCCCGTAAACCAGCGGCACCTAGCATGGCATCCATCAATGCATGAATGAGAACATCCGCATCGGAGTGACCATCAGGGCCAAGGTCAGACTCGATATGAACACCACCTAAGATACAAGGACGCCCTGCTTTTAATTGATGAATATCATAACCAAATCCAACGCGCATACGCTTATCCTCAATTCCTAAATATCGTTTTGCTACTGCAATATCATTAGGTGTGGTCACCTTAATATTACAATAGTCTCCACTTACTATATGTACAGGCTTACCTAAATACTCGACGAGGGACACATCATCAGTGCCTAAATATTTTTCGTCATAAGCCTTTTGATGGGCCTCTTTAAATAGATCTTTTTGAAAGCCTTGTGGTGTTTGAATTTGATATAACTCACTGCGTTTCAAGGTTTCTATTACGGTATGCTCTGTATTAACCCGTTTAATCGTATCCGTAGCAGGGACACCTACAGTAGCAGCTCCATATTCTATTGCGGCCCTAACAACAGAATCAAACAGTTTCGTTGATGCTAATGGACGCGCGCCATCATGAACTAGCACAATATTACTATCTTCTGATACAGCTTTGAGCCCATATGCCACAGAATCTTGACGTTCTCTTCCACCAAGCACTATCTTTACAGGAATATGCAAATCCAACCCTTGAATATGGTTAGACATATATTCTTGTTCGCCTTCAGCTACAACAAGAATAATTTCTTTTAAACATTCAATCTTTTCTACATTTTGTATGGTACGTTGAATAATAGAATGTCCCCCTAAAGGAATAAATATCTTATTTTCTTTGTATCCCATACGGCGACCAGCACCTGCAGCGAGAACGATACAACTAATTGCCTTGCCCATTTTGTCCTCCATCTACACGAGCAAAAATCATCCGTCCTGCACTCGTTTGTAATATGGATGTAACCATAACCTCTACATTTTGACCAACATAAGGTTTACCATCCTCTACGACAATCATCGTGCCATCGTCGAGATAAGCCACACCTTGGTGTACTTCCTTACCTTCTTTCATGATTTGAACGCGAATCCATTCTCCAGCGATTAGAGCAAGTTTTAATACATTTGCCAATTCATTGAGGTTAAGCACTTCAATACCTTGTACACGAGCCACCTTATTCAAGTTAAAGTCATTAGTCATCAATTTCCATTGCTTATCTAAAGCAAGTCGCATAAGTTTTGAATCAACCTCTACAAGATCATCATAATCATCTTCAACAACTTCTATAGCTACCTTATTGGCATCTTGCATATCCTTCAAAATATCAAGGCCACGTCGGCCACGGTTGCGTTTCGTAGCATCCGCAGAGTCAGAAATTACCTGTAACTCATTTAATACAAATAGTGGCACCATAAGAGGGCCTTCAATGAAGCCCGTAGCACATAGTTCTTTGATACGACCGTCAATGATAACTGAAGTATCTAGTAATTTTGGCGTACTAGAAGATTTATCTAATTTATGAGTTGAAAACATTTTAAAACGACTTGTTTTTTTAGTGCTATCTCCTCCCCATTGTTGTACGTAATTATTGTACATTTCGGGGCCTTTACGAGCCATGATTTTAAGTCCACTATATCCAAAAATAGCACTCAAAATTATAGGAATATAAGGTCCTATAATAGGTACTTGATTGAATGCAACACCAATTAGATTTGCAATAATAAGGCCGAATAATAAACCGATGGTGCCTGCAATCAATTCTTGATTTGGAATATGAGTAAGAATACGCTCTAATCTTTTAGCAATTACTAAACCTTGTTTCAGAATAAATGATGAAATCAGATAACCAATAACAAGGCCTAATAGAGTACCTACGATTAATACTGCAATACGTGCAATTGTTAACGACATGTCCCCAAAAGATTCAAATTGAGAGACCAAATATGGGTCAATAATAGGTGCTAAGCTATCCATTCCCACGTAGGCGGCTGTACCTACTAAAATGGCTATTACATAGCGTAAAATCCGATAAATCATGAAATCACCTCCTAATTATGAAAATACGAGTTGCATCGCCTCTTGTATAGATTTGACACCTTTAATTTTGATAGAGCTATCATTATCCTTGATTTGTTTATAGTTGCCTTCAGGAATAATAAACTTTTTAAAACCTAATTTCTTGGCTTCATTTATACGCTGTTCAATGCGAGGAATACTGCGAACATTACCAGTTAAGCCTACTTCACCTAAAATTACCATATCTGTTGGAACGATTCGATTTTTCAGATTTGACACAATGGCAACCGCCATAGATAAATCACAAGCAGGTTCATTTACCTTGAGACCACCGATGACATTTACATACACGTCTTTATTACCTAATGTAAAGCTACAGCGTTTTTCTAAGACTGCTAATAATACAATTAATCGGTTAAGATCATAACCAATCGCCGTACGTCTAGGCATACCAAAGGCCGTAGTAACGACCAAGCTTTGTACCTCTACTAAGATGGGCCGAACCCCTTCGAGGTAAATCATAACAGCACTGCCACTTTCTTCATCGGAACGCTCTGCCAAGAGAGAAGCAGATGGATTGGACAATTCCTGTAACCCTTCCTCTACCATGGCAAAAATGCCTGTTTCTGATGTAGAACCAAAACGGTTTTTAATGGACCGTAATATACGGAATTGATAAGAACGCTCCCCTTCAAAGTAAAGCACTACATCTACCATATGCTCTAACATACGAGGCCCTGCAATATTGCCTTCCTTTGTTACATGACCAATGATTACAGTAGGTATATTTCGTTCTTTACAGAAGCGAAGTAGGCGAGATGTGCATTCACGAACTTGACTAACACTGCCTGGCGCAGCATCTATATCTCCAGTATACATAGTTTGTATAGAGTCAATGACTAGTAAGGAAGGAGTCATTGCTTCAGCTTGCTCCAATATATGATCTAGATCAGTATCTGCAATAACTTGTAACCGTTCACTATTAATATGCAGTCGTTCTGCTCGAAGTTTAAGTTGTAACTGAGACTCTTCACCAGATGCATAAAGAACTGCTCCTACTGTATCGGCTATCTTCTGGGATACTTGTAGTAACAAAGTAGATTTACCAATACCAGGATCACCACCTAAAAGCATTAGAGCACCAGGCACTATGCCACCACCTAATACACGGTCAATTTCATCAAAGGTTGTAGATACGCGTGCAATAGAAGAAATTTCGATATCTGGCAAGGCGGTAGGCTTCGCCGTTTGATTTCCAACACCTCGAGAAGGTGTTCGACTATATTTAGTTTCTTTAATGATTTCTTCAACTAATGTATTCCATTCACCACATTGTGGACAACGACCCATCCATTTAGAGGATTCAGCCCCACAATTTTGACAGAAGAATACAGATTTTGCTTTTGCCATTATACCTCAAAACTTTTAAAAAGAAAGGCCATGAATGATAACCATTCATGACCTTTTATGCATAATTTTACTACATGGTTAACTATCATCATTCTATAGTATACCATTTAACTTATATTTTTTATATGAAAGGTAGTCATCAACTGTATAATTTGTATTTTTTATCATATTGATACAACAAGATCGTTATCCTTTGCATCTGCTTTAATAATTTTGCCTTCTTTTGCATCTCCTTTCAAAATAAGATCGGACACTGGGTCCTCAATTAAACGTTGAATAGCACGTTTTAATGGTCGAGCCCCCATTGTGAAATCAGAGCCTTCCTTAACAAGTAATTGCATAGCCTCAGGAGAGATTTCTAATTGTAAATCACGCTCTTCAAGGCGTTTTGTAACATCACTCATCAAGATAGTTACAATTTCTTTTAAGTCCTCTTCTGTTAATGGATGGAATACAATCATTTCATCGATACGGTTTAAAAACTCAGGTCTAAAATGACGTTTCACCGCATCCATTACCGATTTCTTAGCCTCTTTAAAATCAATTCCTTTATTTTCATCTACATTAGAATCAGACTTTTTAGCTGCTAAGAAACCAAGTTCTGGCGAGTTCTTATGTAAAGCTTTAGCACCTAAGTTACTTGTCATGATAATAACTGTATTTCTGAAATCAACAGTTCTACCTTGGCTATCAGTAAGACGACCATCATCAAGAACTTGTAACAAGATATTAAAGAAGTCTGCATGCGCCTTTTCCACTTCATCGAGGAGAATAACACTATATGGTTTACGACGTACCGCATCTGTTAATTGGCCACCTTCTTCATAACCTACATAACCTGGAGGGGCACCGACTAAGCGAGACACAGTATGTTTTTCCATATATTCAGACATATCAAGTCGAATCATAGCAAATTCATCGCCGAACAAGGAGGATGCAAGCGCTCTTGCTAGCTCAGTTTTCCCTACACCAGTTGGCCCAAGGAACAAGAATGAACCAATAGGCCGTTTTGGGTCTTTTAATCCAGCCCTTGCACGGCGTACAGCTTTAGCTACAGCAGTAACAGCCTCATCTTGACCTACTACGCGTTTATGAAGTTCTTCTTCCAAATGTAGTAAGGTTGCAGACTCTTCTTCTGCAATTTTAGCCACTGGAATGCCTGTCCATTGCGCTACTACAGCAGCTATGTCTTCCTCTGTTACTATTAATTTTTGATCGCTTTTTTCTTTAGCGATAGATTTTTTATCACCAATTTCTTTTAATAGTGATTGTTCTTCATCGCGAAGCTCTGCAGCCTTTTCGAAATCTTGAGACGTAACAGCAGCTTCTTTTTCTTTCTTAACTGTATTAAGGCGATCCTCTAATGCTTTAACATCAGGTGCTGCAGAAAATACTTTCATACGAACCTTAGATGCAGCTTCATCGACTACATCGATAGCCTTATCAGGCAAGAATCGATCTGTAATATATCGGCTAGATAAAGATACAGCTGCTGTTAATGCCTCATCTGTGATCTTAGCCTTATGGAAAGCTTCATACCGATCTCTTAATCCCTTTAAAATTTCAAGAGCATCCTCTTCGTTAGGCTCTCCTACTTGAACGGGTTGAAAACGACGCTCTAAAGCAGCATCTTTTTCTATATGTTTCTTATATTCATCAAGTGTTGTGGCACCGATAACTTGGAATTCACCTCGTGCCAAAGCAGGCTTTAAGATATTAGCTGCATCCATAGCGCCTTCAGTAGCACCTGCCCCAACCAATGTATGAATTTCATCTATAAAGATAATCATATCATCATGTTGTTGTACTTCATCAATGGCTTTTTTCAACCGTTCTTCAAATTCACCACGGTACTTGGCACCCGCTAACATAGAACCAATACTAAGAGAAATAATGCGTTTATTACGTAAAATCTCCGGTACATTACCAGTCACAATACGCTGTGCCAAGCCTTCGGCAATAGCTGTTTTACCTACACCTGGTTCACCAATAAGAACAGGATTATTTTTAGTTCTACGGCTGAGAATTTGAATGACTCGTTGAATCTCCGTATCGCGGCCAATAACAGGATCAATCTTACCTTGTTTAGCAGACTCATTAAGGTCAGTTGCAAAATCTGACAGCTCACCTAAATCATTATTGCTATTTATTCCCTCTTGACCACCATTATTGCTACCTTTATTCGAGCCAAGAATACTACGAATTGCTTCTACTACGTCATTACTACGTATATTCATAGCTCGTAGAATAGCAACAGCAACACCGCTACCATCGCTAAGTAGGCCCAATAGAATATGCTCAGTACCAACGTAGTTGTGATTCATGTGATTTGCTACTTGAATGGCAAGCTCAAGCACATGCTTAACGCGAGGTGTCATATATATTGACGTTGCCTTTTTATTACCACGTCCTACATGTTCTTCTACAGCTTCAAAAATATCTTCTGTAACAAGGCCAAGCTCTTCTAAAGCTTTAGCTGCTACACCATTTTTAACCTTTGTAAGGCCGATGAGTACGTGTTCAGTACCGACATAGTCATGTCCTAACTCCAAAGCAGCCTCTTGAGCTAACGAAAGAACGCGCTGTGCATCGTCTGTAAACCGTTGCATCATAATATCACCTCATCTATCTATGTAAATTGTAATTGTATCTCTTCAAATATATGTAAACAATGGTGAAATAACCATTGGAATATCAAAAATATTATTAAACTCTATTAATCTATTATGCTATCTAGTATTAATATTTACTATTTTTTACAAATCTCTTAACAGTAAACTAAGAAAATTATATAAATCAATCTATACAAAATAAATAATCATGCATTAATTATTTATGTACTTATATTAATTTAAAATTTTTTGACGTATCACCTTTGCACGATAGCTGTCGCGATCGGTATCTGTCAAATTTTCACTACCTAAGTATTTAGAGAGGAAGTTTGGTCTAGTTATAGCAACAAGCTCATTAAAAGTATCTTTACCCCAGAATGGTAATATTTCTAAATCTACACCTAATTGAATATCACTAAGCTTACTAAGTGCCTCTTTACCGCTTACACGTCGTGCATATTGTAAAATTCCATAGGATCGCCAAAGTATATCTTCCAAACCTTCTTTATCATTGTGTAATAAAGATTGCCGGGACTTTCGTTCTTCTGCAATAATTCCTTCTACGATTTTAATCAATTGCTCAATAGTTGCTTCTTCACTAATACCCATCGTTCGTTGATTAGAAATCTGGTAAATACAACCTAAAGCTTCGGAACCTTCCCCATACAACCCTCGTACAGAGTAACCTAATTGTATTATGTTACGAATGAGTCTCGTAATACGACCAGATAACGTCAATGCGGGTAAGTGTAACATAACAGAGGCCCGTAAACCTGTACCCACATTAGTGGGGCAAGCAGTTAAATAACCAAATCGCTCATCAAAGGCATAAGGATATTTTGCTTCGATAGCTTTATCAATTTGAACCGCATGATTATAAGCTTGTTGTAATTTAAGTCCTGGAGCCATAGATTGAATACGTAAATGATCTTCTTCATTTACCATAATTGCGATAGAAGCATCATCAGATACGATCAAATTACGATACGGTAATTCTTCCTCTAAAGCAGGACTCATTAAATGTTTTTCAACTAAGACAGCACGTTCACGTTGACTTAATTGCTCAAGGCTAATATTTGTATATTGATGC
Organism: Veillonella sp.; assembly: GCF_032470285.1. GTDB lineage: Bacteria > Bacillota > Negativicutes > Veillonellales > Veillonellaceae > Veillonella. The sequence goes on from NZ_JAWEKP010000001.1 coordinate 447,722, forward strand.
TCATCAGCCTTTTTTAATATTGGCAATAGGCCTCGAGAGATTGTATTCACTTTTTCTAAGGAAACTGTATCTTCACGATTCGTAAACAATATATCATCAAAATTTCTCGCCAATCGTATACGACTTGAAATTACAATGTGGTCTGTCGCCTCTGTATCCTGACACAGCCACTGACTTAGCGGAGAGTCCAATATAGTATCTAACATAAGAACCTCCTATTCGTTATCACCATCGATGATAACTTCTAGATTTTTAATTTTATCTCTCAAAATTGCGGCTTCTTCAAAGTTTTCAGCTTGAATAGCTGTATCTAATTGACGGCGCAATTGCTTTACTTCATACTTTGCTTTAAATACATTAGTACCACGACTAGGTATAGCCCCTTCATACTCAGAACTACCTTGTATTCGTTCTAATAATGGATTTATTTCACTATTAAAAGTCTCATAACATTGACCACAGCCAAACTTACCTACCCGATTGAATTCATCATAAGTAATACCACACTGAGGGCATCTCTTAGATTGATGAGCTTTTAATAAGTTATCTGGATACACCATATTCTTAAAAAAATCATTAGTAAAAAAGTTATTATCCCACATATCATTCATAAAAGAACTATAAGGAGATAATTTCCCAGCTTGTTGTAACTCGGTGGCACAAGCACTGCAAAGATGTTGCTCAGTCTTTTGATTATTTATGATATTAGTCATATGGATAGTAGCTTCATTTTTATGGCAATGATCACATAACACAAATCATCACTCCTTCCGTAAAGTGTCCACCATTGATGCATATAATTGACGAACAGCATCATTACGTTCTTCTACGTCTACATTTTCAATTAATGTAGCAAAAGAATTATGCATCAATTGAGCTTCACGACGGGTAATCTTTTCAGATTGTAATAATTGAAATAATGATTGATCTACATCTCGCATATCAATTAATCGTTCTACCGTATTTGGACCTTCATAAATCCGATAAGTTGTAACAGCAGGTAAAGAATCTGAACTTTCTGGGTTAATTTTTTTGATTCGAATATATCCACCCAAGCCCCGTCTTGACTCAACATCAAAACCGCGCTCATTAGAAAAACGCGTACTTAACACGTAACTAATTTGGGATGGCGCACAATCTAATTCATCAGCCAATTCATTACGCTTTAAAATTAGCTTTTCTTGTTCTTCACGCATACGGTCTAATATAAATTTTTCTATTTTATCAGCTATCATACTCATAAAAAACACCCCTTTAAAGTTTATTTACTATAGTTTTGACTATTTGTTCTTTAACATAACTCTATTATATTTGACTTTTTGACCTTAGTCAATATAAAAGTCAAATTTCATAAAAATAACGTTTGACTTTTAATGTATTCTCATATAATTGGACTTAATGCTTAAATCTATGTATAATAAATGAGATATTATTTTCTGAAGGAAGGTGTTGTTATGGCAGAAGCATTAGGACAAGAACTGTTAATTGATTTATATTCCTGCGATGAAGACGCAATTTCATCCGCTACAGCTGTACAGGAAAGTGTAGCAACCGCATTTGACTTAGCTGAACTTGATGTAGATGAAATCAGTTGTCAGGTTATGGACGAGGAAATCGCCCTCCTTTCTGTCGCACCAGGTTTTCACTTTACATTGCACACATATCCTGCACTTGGTTATGTAGCAGTTGATTTGTATTCCTTCGAGCAAACATTACCGCTTACGTTAATTATGAAAGCCTTACGTAAATCTTTTAGAGCTGAAAAAGTAAAGGCAACAAGTGTGCAACGTGGCGACTTTGGTAACGAACGTGATATGAAACCACGTCGCAAAACTAAGATTACTACACTTGGTCGTGTTTCTCGTACACGTATCCAACTCAAACAAACAGGAGGCAAGTTGAAAAAACAAAGTGCTAAGGTTATCAAAACATTAGCTAAAAAGAGTGGCCTAAAAAAATAACATAAAATGAAAATGCAAAAAAGCTAGAGGATTTCCTCTAGCTTTTTATTTGGGTTGATATGTAATTCTATTTATATAGCTTATCTACGAACCATCATTTCTTCAAGATTGAGAACATCAGCAATTTCATCAACATCATCACAGATATATTCAGCATCCGCTTCTTTTAACTCAGATTCCGTACCATAACCATAGGTAACGCCAATGGAGATACAGCCAAGTTCATTAGCTGCTTCTACATCGTACTTACGATCTCCAACCATGAATGTCAATCGACGACCATTTTCATCAGTTAATGGGTTACCACATAGCGTGAGAGCTTTTTCAAGAATTTCTTTTTTGTGTAACAATCCCGCTTCGTAATTAGCACCAACAATAACATCAAAGTATGGTGTCAATTCAAAGTGATCAAGAATATCTTTAGCATAATGTTCTGGTTTTGCAGTAGCTACAGCTATAGTATATTGTTCAGTTTTGCATTTAGCCAATAAGTCTACAATATTCGGATATACTTTATTTTCAAATTTACCGATGGTACCATAACGTTCACGGAATTTAAAGTATGTTTCTTCCGCTTGCTCAAAGGTCAAACCACAATGTTCTTGGAAAGCATCTACCAATGGTGGTCCTAAGAACAATTGTAATGTTTCTTCATCAGGTACAGTATAACCGAAATGTTCCAATGCAAATTTAATGCTTTTAAGAATACCTTCTTGAGAGTCAGTTAAGGTTCCATCTAAATCAAATAATATCGTTTTCTTCATATTATTTCTTTAAAGCCTCTTTCAATGTATGCCATGCAAGAACTGCACATTTTACACGTGCTGGCATATTAGAAATATTTTGTAGAGCCATAGCATCTTCTAATTCTTCTAACTCATTTTCATCGGTAATCTCTTTTTTAATCATACCCAAGAAAATTTCTACTAAACGAAGCGCTTCCTCAACAGATTTGCCCTTAATGATATCAATCATCATAGATGCAGATGCTTGGCTAATAGCACAGCCAGAACCTGTATATGCAGCATCTTTAATGATACCATCTACTACATTGAGTTGTAATGTTAGATCATCACCACAACTAGGGTTATGTCCATGTTCAGAATTTGTAAATTCAGATAATTCATGCTTATTACGTTTATCTTGGTTATGTTCCAAAATAAGTTCCGTATATAATTGATCCATTTCCATTAGTGGTAATTCTCCTAATCTTTAAAACCCATTACTGAACGAACAGTCTTTAATACTTCAAGGAATGCGTCTAAATCTTCCTTGCGAGTGTATAAGTACATACTTAAACGAGTAGATGCAGATACATTGTAGAACGCACCTAATGGTTGTGCACAATGGTGACCGGAACGAACGCAGATCCCCTTAGAATCCAAAATTGTAGCTACATCATGAGGATGTACATCATCTACAGTGAACGCAATAACGCCATGTTTTTCCTTAGGATTTTGAGAACCAATAACATGGACATGTGGCAATTCAACAATCTTAGGAAGAATATAAGCTACTAACTCCTCTTCATAGGCTTCTATAGCATCCATTCCAAAGGATTCCAAATAGTCAATAGCTGCATGCAAGGAAACGGCACCATCAGCATTTGGAGTACCTGCCTCAAACTTATATGGAAGCTCATTGAATGTAGCAGTTTGCTCTTTTACATACTCAATCATATCGCCACCCAATAGGAATGGAGGCATAGTTTCTAATAAATCACGTTTACCGTATAGTACACCAATCCCTTGAGATGCACACATTTTATGGCCAGAGAATACGAAGAAATCGCAATCCAATGCTTGTACGTCAATTTTTTTATGAGGTGTAGATTGAGCACCGTCTAGAACAACAATAGCACCTACAGAGTGAGCCTTCTCAGTTAATTCTTTTACTGGGAATTCCATACCAAGCACGTTACTAACATGAGCGAAAGCAACAATTTTAGTCTTTTCATCAATTTTATTGATTTCACCATCTTTTAAGTGCCCATGTTCATCAAGATACATGTATTCTAAGGTTGCCCCCGTCTGTTCTGCCACATATTGCCATGTTACAAGATTCGCATGATGTTCAGCAACAGTAATGACAATCTTGTCACCTTTTTTCACATTATGAAGGCCATAGCTGTGGGCAATCAAGTTCATTGACTCCGTACTATTACGTGTAAATATAACCTCTTCTCGTTCGCGAGCATTGATAAATTCAACTACGCGATCCCGTGCATTTTCATAGTCTTCAGATGCTTCAATGGCTAAAATATGAGAACCACGATGTGGGTTACCATTACGTTGTGTCATATGTTCCACAACACGGTCAATTACGGACTGTGGAATTTGAGCAGTAGCACCGCTATCTAAATAGATAACACGATGCCCATTATGCTCTTTATGTAATATAGGAAAGTCTTTGTATGCTTCTGCAATTGGTCTCATAAAAACGCCTCTTTAAATTTTATTACGTACAGCTGCTAACGCTGCTTCTTCAATCGTTTCATCACCAATGCGATCAATAATAGGTCGAATCATAGATTCAACAATGATATGTTTTGCCTCTACCTCACTAAAGCCACGGCTCATGATATAGAACAATTTATTATGATCAATTTGGCCTGCACTTGCTGCATGATTACCAACTACATTATCTTCTTTACACAATAAAAGTGGTAACGAAACAGATTTTACAGTTGGATCTAACAATAAGCAAGTATCCTCTTCCGCACCTTCAGAAGCTGTTGCTCCATTAAGGAAATCAAGGGTCCCTCTGAAGGATTTTTTAGAATTGCCACTAAGAGCACCTAAGGTATGAATATCACTAAATGATTTTTTACCACCATGACTCATAACCATAGAAATATCAAATTTTTGCTCTTTATTACCAAGATAAGCAATGTCATGAACCATACGGGATTCTTGACCTACTAAATCATGATAGTAATTCAAGATGTTTTCACTGCCACCAATTTCAATATTGATGTATTCTACATCTGCTTTTTCTTCTAATTTAGTGTATCGATGCTCGATATGTTGTACATGTTCAGGCAAAAGATTTACCTTTTTTACTACAACCTTACCAGCTTCTTTCACATCGTATTCGTTTAAATAGCTAACATTTGTCAATGCATCGCCAGAACCAGTTACATAGAATTGTACTTCTAGTTCAGCACCTTCACCAACGATAAATTGGAAACGGTTTGCCACACGAGCATTAGCATCAATGCGGATGCCTACAACTTCTTTCGCCTTAGGAGGCACATTGATAGCATAGCCTTCCGCTTTTTCAACTAATACATGAACAGCTTCTTTATTAGCACCTTCATAATTACCATCTAGTAATGCTGTACCAACAGGTAATGGTGAAAGTATATCTTTATTAGCTTCCACAGCGATGGATTGTACCGCTGTATCTTCTCCAGCTAGAGAGCTTACAGTATGATTAACGCGCAACCATCTGAATGTCGGTCTAGGGAGTTCATTAAATAGTAATTCGCTCATAATTCCTCCTTAACCGATAGAACCTTCTAATTCAAGATTGATTAGATTGTTCATTTCTACTGCATATTCAAGTGGCAATTCTTTAGAGATTGGCTCTACGAAGCCACGAACGAGCATCGCACGAGCTTCTTCTTCACTAATACCACGAGTCATAAGATAGAAAATTGCTTCGTCGGAAATACGACCGATTTTAGCTTCATGACCTAAATCCACATTGTCATTTTCTACGATAATAGCCGGAATTGTATCAGATTGAGACTCAGCATCAAGCATCAAGGATTCACAAGAAACTGTTGCTTTGGAATGTTCAGCTTTAGGGCCAATCTTCAAAAGGCCACGATAAATTGCAGCGCCACCGGATTTAGAAATGGATTTAGAGTTTACATTACTTGTTGTATATGGTGCATTATGTACCACTTTACAACCTGTATCGAGGAATTGTCCTTCACCTGCGAATGTTACACCTGTAAATTCAGCATGTGCACCTTCACCATTGAGAATACTCATTGGGTACAAACAAGAAACTTTGGAGCCAAAGGAACCAGATACCCACTCAATTGTACCATTTTTACCTACTACACAACGTTTTGTGTTAAGGTTGTACATGTTTTTAGACCAGTTTTCAATTGTAGAATAACGCAATGTAGCATTATCTTTAACGAACAGTTCAACAGCGCCTGCATGAAGGTTAGACACATCATACTTAGGAGCAGAACAACCTTCGATAAAGTGCAATTTAGCCCCTTCTTCTACGATAATCATCGTATGTTCGAACTGACCAGCACCTGGTGCATTCAAACGGAAGTAAGATTGCAATGGAATCTCTACTTGTACACCTGCAGGAACGTATACGAAGGAACCACCAGACCAAACGGCACCGTGAAGAGCAGCCCATTTATGGTCTGTAGGTGGAATTAATGTCATCCAGTATTTTTTTACGATTTCTTCATGTTCATGTAATGCTGTTTCGATATCAGTATAGATAACACCTTGCTTAACAAGATCTTCTTGAATACTGTGGTAAACAACTTCAGAATCATATTGAGCACCAACACCAGCTAGAGATGTTTTTTCCGCTTCTGGAATACCTAAGCGGTCAAAAGTACTTTTAATTTCTTCTGGAACTTCATCCCAGTTTTCTTTCATATCTACTTTAGGCTTAACATATGTATGAATATTTGCCATATCTAAGCCCGAGATATCAGGAATCCAATTCGGAATGCCCATGCGATTATAGATTTCCAAAGACTTTAAGCGGAAATCGAGCATCCATTCTGGTTCATTTTTATTAGACCAAATCTCACGGATAATATCTTCTGTTAAACCGGCATCAGAGATATAAGAATATTCAAATTCGTTCTTTATATCATAGACGCCACGGTCCATATCCGCGACTTGGGTTTTCTTTCTTTCTTCCATTATGCCTCCTATGCTAATGCTTTGTATGCGTCATAACCTTTTTCTTCGATTTCACGTACAAGAGAAGCATCACCAGTTTTAACAATCTTGCCATTGATCAACACATGAACATAGTCTGGTTTTAGTTTTTGTAAAATTTGGTTATGATGAGTAATGATTAATACAGCATTTTCTTCGTTATGGAAACGTTGTACACCTTCAGATACGATACGAACCGCATCTACGTCAAGGCCAGAATCAGTTTCATCAAGAATAGCCAATTTAGGATTCAAAATGGACATTTGAAGAATTTCATTCTTCTTGCGTTCACCACCAGAGAAGCCTTCATTTACATAACGTTGCGCATAAGATAAATCAAAGGATAATTCATCCATTTTTTCTTTCAATTCTTTTTTGAAAGATAATGCACGTACATTTTCACCAGTAATTGTGGATTTAGCTGTACGAATGAAGTTTTCTACAGTAATACCAGGAATAGAAATTGGATTTTGGAAGGACATAAAAATACCCGCTTTTGCACGATCGTTTACTGCATCTTCCGTAATATCCTTACCATCAAAAATGATAGAACCACTATCTACTGTATATGTAGAATTACCCATGATTGCATTAGCAAGTGTAGATTTACCAGCACCATTTGTCCCCATCACAACATGAATTTCACCTTTATTAATTGTTAAATCAATACCTTTCAAGATTTGTTTCTCTTCAACAGATACCTTTAAATCTTTTATCTGAAGTAATTCAGCCAAAATGTTCACTCCTTTTATTTGTATGTAACCATAAGAAACATACACTCATTATATATAAAACGTATATACTGACACATATAAAAAGGCGGTACGCACTAACGTGAATACCGCCGTAATTCTCGCCAACTTAGCAAGTATGTGCATAACAATCTACACTCATTATACATTCTTATCTAAATGATAGCAAGATATTCCTACTAAAATATACAGGAATTAAAAGAATATCAAGTATTACATATATTGATAGGTTTTTATTAATATTAATTCTCATCCTATTCGATTCTCAATATTAAATTATAGATTTGAAAAATCAAGAGTTCCAAATAAATCATCATATGTTTCAGCACGACGAATTTGTGTAACAGAGCCATCTTTATGTAGCAATAACTCTGCAGAACGTAATTTACCATTATAATTGAAACCCATAGAATGTCCATGTGCACCAGCATCGTGAATGATGACACGATCTCCAATATCAATTTTTGGCAGCTCTCGTTGAATAGCAAATTTATCATTATTTTCACATAAGGAGCCTGTTACATCATATACATGATCCTTGGGAGCATTTTCTTTCCCCATTACGGTAATATGATGATAAGAGCCATACAACGCCGGACGCATAAGATTTGCCATACAAGCATCTAAACCGATGTAATGACGATAAATATCTTTTTTATGAATAGCAGTAGAAACAAGGTAACCAAATGGACCTGTTACCATACGCCCACATTCATAAGCCAATGCTACATCATTAAGTCCATTAGCTACTAAAATCCGATTATACGCTTCTTCTACACCCTTGCTTAATACGCGGAAGTCTACTGGTGTTTGTTCTGGTTTATAAGCTACACCTACACCTCCACCTAAATCAATAAATTCAATAGTGATACCAAGTTCTTTTTTAATATCTACAGCAAGATTAAAGCAAAGCTCTGCTGTACCAACTAAACCGTCAATATCAAGTTCGTTAGAAACAACCATTGTATGAATACCAAAGTGTTTTACACCTTTAGCTTGTAATTGTTTATACGCTTCAAATATTTGTTCGCGTGTCATACCATATTTAGCTTCTTCAGGAAGACCAATAATTGTATTGCCCCCTTCCTTTAAAGAACCCGGATTATAACGCACGCAGAATGTATCTGGCAAAGAGCCATGATTTTTTTCTAAATATTCGATATGTGTAATATCATCAAGATTGATGATTGCACCCATTTCAAGTGCCTTTTTATACTCCACATACGGTGTGTCATTAGATGTGAACATAATATCATGGCCCGTAATACCCACTTTTTCACATAAAAGTAGTTCCGCTAAGGAAGAACAGTCTGCGCCAACCCCAAGCTTTTGTAACAAACGCATGATATACGGATTTGGAGTTGCTTTAACTGCAAAATATTGCTTAAATCCCTTATTCCAAGAGAATGCATTGATGAAAGATTTCATATTCTCAATAATTCCTTCTTCATCATAAATATGGAATGGAGTTGGATACTGAGCAATAATATTTTCTAATTGTTCTGACGTGAATGGAACTGTTTTTTTGTTCATGATAACCTTTCTACATAAATAAAAGACTCATCAGCCGATGAGTCTTTTATTCTAATTTCCTAATTATTTAAATAAAGCTTTATCTAAACTAAAGCGACCAGCACCAGCAAAGAATAACATAAGTGCACCAAAGCCTAATTGAGATGGGTAGTCCCAGCTAAAGAAACTACCATTCAAACTCACAATAGTCGCAGTTGCTAAAGTACCTACAACTAGAATAGCACCAATACGTGTAAATAATCCTACTGCAATGAGAATACCACCAATCATTTCTGCAAGTGCTGCCATAGTGCCTAGCATCTCATAACCACCGGATACGCCTAAAGGTGCTAACATAGTCCCTACTTTGTAGAGCCCTTCAGCTCCGCTAAGCCATTTTAAATAACCATGATAAAACATGGAAATGCCCAATGCAAGGCGATAAATCAATAAGCCAAAGTTTACATAATTAGGTTTACTTTTAAAAATAAAGTTCAACATAGTGATCCTTCTTTCAATTCAAATATAACAAATCGAATAAATTCGATACATTAATTATACTATTAGAGAATAACTATGTCAATAAGACTCACTATTAAATTCTATAGAATTATATCATACATTGTATACAAAATCAATTTTATCGATGTAATCAACATAATCTAGTCACTTTAAATCTGGTCAGCTTGAATATAATAATATCTTATTTAAAATATTACACCCTTACAATAGATTAATTTATCAGTAAAAAATAATCCTAATGAATATGAAAAATGTAATTCACAATTCATTAGGATTATTATATTTCTTATAAAATTAATTCTAAGCAGCTGATTACATCATACCGCCCATACCACCCATTGGAGGCATTGCAGGAACTGCTGCATTTTCATCTACCTTATCAGCTACGATTGTTTCAGTAGTTAATACAAGAGATGCGATAGATGCGGCATTTTGAAGAGCAGAACGAGTAACTTTTGCAGGGTCAACAATACCAGCTTTAACCATATCGATGTATTCTTCAGTCAAGGCATTAAAACCTACACCAGCTTCAGTATTTTTAACTTTTTCTACTACTACAGAACCTTCGAGACCTGCGTTGTATGCGATTTGACGAAGTGGTTCTTCTACAGCGCGTTTTACAAGGTTAATACCAGTTTGAACGTCACCAGTAGCTTCCAATGTATTCAATGCAGGGATGATATCGATAAATGTAGTACCACCACCAGCTACAATACCTTCTTCAACAGCTGCACGAGTTGCATTCAATGCATCTTCAATGCGAAGTTTCTTATCTTTCAGTTCAACTTCTGTAGCAGCACCTACTTCGATAACTGCAACACCACCGGACAATTTAGCTAGACGTTCTTGTAATTTTTCACGGTCGAAATCAGAAGATGTTTCTTCAACTTGTGCACGGATTTGGTTAACGCGTTTAGCAATTACATCTTTATCACCTGCGCCATCGATGATTGTAGTTTCATCTTTAGTGATGCGAACTTGACGAGCTGTACCAAGATCTTCAAGCTCTACAGAATCAAGCTTACGACCCATATCTTCAGTAATAACAGTACCGCCTGTTAAGATAGCGATATCTTCAAGCATAGCTTTACGACGATCACCAAAGCCAGGAGCTTTAACGGCTACAGCTTTGAATGTACCACGCAAACGGTTTACTACTAATGTAGCCAATGCTTCCCCTTCTACATCTTCAGCGATAATAAGAAGTTCTTTGCCTACTTTTACTACTTTTTCAAGTGTTGGCAACATGTCTGCGATGGCACTGATTTTACGATCAGTGATCAAGATATATGGGTTATCCATAACGGCTTCCATACGATCAGGGTCAGTTACCATATAAGGGGAAATGTAACCACGATCAAATTGCATACCTTCTACTACATTTAATGCAGTTTGCAAACCTTTGGATTCTTCAACAGTAATAACACCGTCATTACCAACCTTTTCCATAGCTTCAGCAATTAAACCACCGATTTCTTCATCAGCAGCGGATACGCTTGCAACTTGAGCAATTTCAGCTTTACCAGAAACTTTGATAGAGCGTTTTTTAATTTCTTCAACCAAAGTTTTTACTGCTGTTTCAATGCCTTTTTTCAAAATCATTGGGTTTGCACCGGCTGCTACATTGCGCATACCTTCTTGAATCATAGCTTGCGCCAATACTGTTGCGGTAGTAGTACCATCACCTGCTACGTCGTTAGTTTTAGTAGCAACTTCTTTTACTAATTGAGCCCCCATGTTTTCAAATGGATCTGGAAGTTCAATATCGCGAGCAATGGTTACACCATCATTTGTAATTGTTGGGGAACCAAATTTTTTATCCAACACAACATTACGACCTTTTGGACCTAATGTAACTTTTACAGCATTTGCTAATTGATCGACGCCACGGCCTAAAGCGCGACGAGCTTCTTCATTAAACAAGATTTCTTTTGCCATATGTATTACCTCCTAAATAGTAACACTATCCAATGTAACGAAATATATGTGCCCTTAAGCAATATAAAATGTATCATCAGTTTTTATAGTCATATAGACTATAAATCAGCGATTATAATACTGCTAAAATATCGCGTTCGCTAATAATCAAATGAATAGCGCCATCGATTTCTAATTCGCTACCAGCATATTTTGCAAACATAACAGTGTCGCCAACTTTAACTTCTGGAGCTACACGTTGACCATTGTCATATACTTTACCAGCACCTACAGCTACAACTACACCTTCTTGAGGCTTTTCTTTAGCTGTATCAGGAAGGAAAATACCACTTTTAGTTTTTTCTTCTTTTGCTTCTAGACGGATAAGAACGCGGTCAGCTAATGGTTTTAACATATAATGTCACTCCTTTTTACTAGTTAATCTCCATAATTTATTAGCACTCTAACTCATTGAGTGCTAATCACAAGTATTATTATAACCGAAGTTAAAATAATTGCAAGTACTAATTTTGATTTTTTGACTTTTTAGATATTATTTGACTTATTAGACTGTTTAATGATGAGATTACATGTTTCTATAATAGATATTTGTTTATTCATACTTAAAGTGCGGATCCGATTATACGCTTCCACTTCAGATATAGAATATAGTTCCATTAATATACCAGTTCCCTTTTGAATGATTTTACGATCTTCTAATGACTGTTCTAGCTCAGCCATCTTTTCTCGCAACTGAGCATCACTTTTATAGCGACCTAAAGCCATCTCTAAGGTAGGAACTAACTGTTCCTCCCGTACTGGTTTAATTAAATAGCCATATACACCAGAATCTCGAGCCTTATCGATTAAATCTTGCTGGCTATAACTTGTTAATAATACTACAGGTGCTTCATGGTGAAAGCCAATTTGACGTGCCGCCTCAATACCATCTAATTCTGGCATCTTAACATCCATCAATATAATATCTGGCTTATGTTTTTTACAAAGTGCTAAAGCTTCAACACCATTTGTACCTTCTGCAACGACTTCATGACCACAAGACTCAATAATATCTCGTAAATCCATACGTATTAGGGATTCATCATCCACGATTAAAACGCGCATTTATGCCTCCTTTTTCATATATATCGTCACCAATACACCTGTTCCAGTATTTTCTATGGATAAACTTCCTTTTAATTCATGAGTAACTAAATTATTAATAATTGTTAAACCTAACCGTTTATTAGAAGAAACAGAGAAATCACTAGGCAATCCTTTTCCGTTATCTGTAAAAGCCAGTTTAATTGTACTACCTGCATCAGTAACTGCTAGATGAACATTTCCACGATTCCCGTCTAACCCATGTTCTAAGCTATTCGTAATCAATTCATTAATTATAAGAGATACATAACTCGCCATATGAGAAGAAATTAGCATATCTTCACCACTGTAAGTAAAAGTAACCTCTTGGTCTTGTCGCACCATACTCATACGCAACAAACGACATAATTCATCATAAATTGATCGTATACCAATATAATCCTCATCGTAATGAGACACTATATCGTGAACTAGAGCCATGCTCTCAATGCGATTAATCCCCTCTTGGAGTGCTTGCTTTACATCTGGCAAGCTAGAGCGTCTCGCCTCCATACGCAATAACCCTGCTACAGTTTGTAAGTTATTTTTTACACGATGATGAACCTCTTTGATAATGGAATTTTTAACCAATAATTCTTGTTGCTGTTTACTTTCACGAGTACAATCATGAAGAACTAAAAAGCACCTCGTTTCATTGCGCCCCATAGCAATAGGAATCATGTGCTGACGAATTACCATATCTTGATAGATTTCTTCATTTGTACGTATACTTCTATCTAATAATACCTGCTGTATAGCGGACATCTTTAAGGTACTGCTAAAAATTGATGAACCTACCAAGCGACGATCAAAGCCTAATACATCTACTAACTTCATAGCTGCATCGTTAGCATACAGTATTTTATAAGTGTCGTCGAAAATAATTAAACCATCAAAATAGGACATGGGTTCGTAAGACAATATTTGTTCATCAGTAGCCGTCAGCATAAGACGTTGCATCGTATCAGACAAAAAATATTCTTGCTCATATTGTTCTGCCTTAATAGATGGTGATAATGTAAAAGATATACCCCCAATAATACGACCTCCGTTGTCTACGATAGGAAAGACATATTGACGCTGCTTGTCATCTAACCCGATAAGTGGTTGACCATCTTTCATCATAGCATGCCACGTATGACTGCCTTTTAATTGACATGTAGTAATCCCTTGATCACTGCGTTCTATGCATAGCATATCTGCACATTGTTGTGATTTCTCACCTTGTCCTGTCTCTAGTAGGGGTGTAAAAATCTGTATCCTTTGACGAGTTAAAGACTCGCCAAAGGATATGAGTTTACTAATATGCTCAAGTAATGAGGTTTGTAATGGTCCTAATGGTGTTCTATTTAAAATATCTTGACCAATATCCACGATTAATCCTCTTTCCAAGATACGTATCCAATTTCAACACTGGGCTTTGCATTCAATGTTAAATCGCAAAATTTTCCGGCCTGCGCCATATAATAAGCTCGGCATCCAATCATGGCCGCATTGTCAGTAGACAAAATTTTATGTGGTTTGTAATAAGTAAAGCCTTCTTCTACACACATAGCTTCTAAAGCCTTTTGTAATCCTTTATTAGCTGATACACCGCCAGCAATAGTAATACGACTTTCACCTAAAGTATGTGCGGCATCTTTCGTCTTTTCTACTAACACATCTACGATGGCCTTCTGGAATGATGCGGCCACATCAGCTTGATTAATAGGCTCATTCTTTTGTTGCTTACTATTTAAATAGTTTAAAACTGCGGATTTCAAACCACTAAAGCTAAATTCAAAATTACCTGGTTCACTTAAAGCCTTTGGAAATTCAATAGCCTCTGGATTCCCTTCAACGGCAAGGGCATCGATATGAGGGCCCCCTGGATAAGGGAATCCCATAACCCGTGCAATCTTATCAAAAGCCTCGCCAGCTGCGTCATCTCGTGTTTGACCAAGAACATCAAATTCTTCATATCCTTTTACATGTACTAACATGGTATGACCACCAGATACAACGAGACTTAAAAACGGAGGCTCCAGTTCTGGATTAGCTAAAAAGTTAGCAAAAATATGACCTTCCATATGGTGCACTGGCACCAAGGGAATCCCTGTAGCAAAGGATAACCCTTTTGCAGCAGCTACACCAACTAATAAAGCCCCTACAAGACCTGGCCCATACGTAACACCAATATGATTGATATCTTGTAAAGTCACATTTGCATCACGTAATGCTTGGTCTATTACGGGTATCACTTGTTCTATATGATGACGTGATGCAATTTCAGGTACAACGCCACCAAATTTTCTATGTATTGGCACTTGGCTTGAAATAACATTAGACAAAACAGTGCGCCCGTCCTTAAGGACAGAAGCAGAGGTTTCGTCACAGCTACTTTCCAAGGCTAATGTGTATATACTCATTCTATTTCCTCTGAAACGAGAGACATAATATAAGCATCTTCCATAGGCTCTGAATAATAATCTTTACGAATTCCTTTTACAGAAAATCCTAAATTTCTATACATAGCCAATGCTGCAAGATTAGATATGCGCACCTCTAAGAAAATTTCTTTCATACCTCTCATAAGACATTCATCTATTAATTGTTTTGTAAGTTTTGATCCGTATCCCTTACCTCGTGCGGAAGGAATAATGGCGATATTCGTAATTTGACCTTCATCGTATACAAGCCAAGCACCTGCATATCCAACAATTTTGTTCTCCTCACAAATTACCATATATAGCTTATTATCGGCCCCTTCAAGTTCAGCAAGTACAGATTCCAAGCTCCATGGAACAGAAAAGGACTGTTGCTCTATATCATAAATGGATTGAGCATCATCTACCGTAGCTAACCGAATCTCCATTATTCTACTCCTGCCGCTTCAGTGACAACAACTGTAGGATTTTGGTTTAACATGTCTGGATTATCCTTATGGCGTTCCTCCCATAAAACCTCTGCTTCAGAGCGACGGATATAATAAGGAACCATATCCATTGGATCACATATCTCTTCACGGATAACTAAGTCGCGTCCCGCTAAAAGTAAAGAACTGGCTTTAGGAATGCGTTGTGAAATATCTAGAATAGTCAAATTAGTATCGTTTTCGTTTAAAAGCTTTTCAATGCGCTTGATACCATCACCTAAGAATAAGACCTCTTCCTTAGTTTCTCGGAACTTTTCTAATAAATCACTAGCCGCAATAACAAAGGGTTCCTCTTTACATACTAGCTCATTGTTTTCATATCGATACAGACCAGTATAGACATGCTTTTTCTGAGCATCGATAACAGTACAGATAGTTCTATTTGTATATGAAACATTATGAGCCAAACTATCCATTGTCATCACACCATACAATGGAATTTGTAAGGCATAAGCCATAGCTTTTGCAGTCCCCATACCTATACGCAATCCCGTAAATGAACCAGGACCGATGCTAACTATAATACCTTTTAGTTCATTCTTTTTTACTTGTGAGGCTCGCAACAACATGTCGATGTGAGGTATTAGCTGCTCAGAATGAGTTAATCCCGCTTGAATGGTTAATTCACCAATCAAGTTTGTTTCATCCATTAAGGCCACACTCGATACGAGCGAACTTGTCTCAATTCCCAACCACATATGGGCCTCCTATATCTACTAAATCATCTTTCGTAAGATAATCACTACTTAACGTAATGGATCGGCTTGTATCATCAATACGAGTTAAATATATCCATAATGTTTCATCTGGTAATTCATCAGAAAATTTATCAGCCCACTCCACAATGGATACACAGTCCTCTGTATATTCGTAAAAGCCAATATTTTCTAGTTCACTTATATCATCCAACCGATATACATCAAAATGATATAAATGTGTTCTATCAACATCGTAAGTATTCATGATAGCAAACGTAGGGCTTGTAATCTCCTCTGTAACGCCAAAGCCTTTCGCAATGCCTTGAGATAGATGAGTTTTTCCTGTCCCCAAATTACCAATTAAGGCAATACATAAAGGGTCTCCACTTTGTTTGACCCATTTGCCTAATAATTGTCCAAATTGTTGTGTATCTTCAACTGTATGAGTCTCTAATTGAACCTGTGCCTTATGATTCATGAAAATGATTATATCCTTTCGCTTCTATGGTCTTAATCGTTTTATCTGGTGTTACCATCTGCACCTGAGCTGGTCCAGATACAACTTCACCAATTATTGTAATGCCTGCTAAATTCTCTAATTTAGAAAGCAATGATTTAGGAGCCGTGAATACTAGTTGAAAGTCCTCTCCACCATACAATGCATAGTCCACTGGATTAGTCTGCAAATACTTAGCTAATTCATAAGTCTCCTCATGTAGTGGAATAGCTTTTTCCTCTATGACAATAGATACATTGCTAGCCGATGCAATTTCATTTAATTCACTACCGAGACCATCACTAATATCATTCATACTATGAATACCTAATTGTCTCAATTGTTGGCCCAATTCTATTTGTGGATCTGGACGTTGATGACCAACCTTGGTCATATGATAACCATCTAAATTATATGATAAGGCACCCAAACCTGTAGCAGCATAACCTACGTAATTTGTAATACCCACAATATCACCTACTTGCGCACCGCTACGCATAATAGCAGTTCCTTTAGGGACATCACCAATAATTGTTACAGTCCACACCATGGGCCCTTCCGTACACACCGTATCCCCACCAAGTATATTAAGATGATATTTTGCGCATTGATCTTTTATACCTCTATAAACTTCATCAAGAATAGCCGTATCAACATATTCAGGTGCCGCCACAGATAGCACAATTTGACGAGGAGTACCACCCATAGCAGCAATATCACTCAAATTGGCCGTCATGAGACGATAGCCTACATCATAGGGCTTCATATAGTGAAAGCTAAAGTGAACCCCTTCCACCATCGTATCAGTACTAATTAATTGATCTGTTTCTTCCTTAGCACTATATACAGCACAATCATCACCAATTCCTGTAATCACAGTACTTGGATCATGTATCGTATTATCTTGAATGTGGCGAATGAAATTAAATTCCCCTACATCTTTTAATTGCATCTCATCACCTGGCTTCCGATTAGTATACATATTGTATTGTAACATATATAAAAGACAACAAAAATAGCAGATAGTTGATATATCAACTATCTGCTATCAATGAGCCTAACTTAATTATTTTTTAATTAGGTTTGTCATCCGTTTAACAGGATCTTTCGTATCAAAGGAACCTACAGTAGGTACCTTTTTACCATTGCTAACGAAGAGAACACCATTAATATTATCAAAGGATGTCAATGTATTTACAATGGCAGCCATTTGTAATTTAACAGTTAAGTCCCCACCATTACCTTTTACGAAAGCGTCATTCACTTCTACAGAAGCAATGCCGTCCTTTACAGTAACGGATGTAATTTTAATATCCTTGGAGAATACTGGATATTTTTGTGCTCTATCAGCTTTTAACATCGCTAGAAGAGCAGCTTTAGGCGTTACTTTGTCCGCCTCCATCTCAACGGTTGATTGTTTTACCCCTGAGCCATCCTCTGTTGGAACAAAGAAGGCCATCTTAACCATTTCTTGAGATGTTTTTGTTGTTTCTGCATCCTTATTGACTTTCGTCTCTTGCACAGGTTCACTTTTACCCGTTGTAGGTGCTTGATTAGGTGTACAACCCGCTGCAAATGCAAGCAAACCTACGCAGAGGATCGACAGAACTTGTTTACGTAATTTCATCGATTAACCTCCAAAGTAACTAGCAATACCATTGGCAATGCGATTTGCAAAATCTTCTTGTGTTTGAGGAGATTGCAATACACGTTCTTCATTAGGGTTGGAAATAAAACCAAGCTCTACAAGAACTGCAGGCATGTTAGAATGTCTCAACACATATAAGTTACCTTCTTGAATGCCACGGTCACCATTGAAACCTGGAACGCTAGCAATTTGAGATTGTACCTTTTGTGCTAATCGAGCATCATTGCCTGTTTTACTATAGTAGTATGTTGCAATACCACCAACACTTGGGTTGTTGAATGCGTTAATATGCACACTGATGAGCGCATCAGAATTGCTACGGTTTGCTACGTTAACACGAGCACCCAATTCATCAACACCACTTGCATTAGGACCGTATACGTCTACGTCTGTAGTACGAGTCATAAGCACTTTAGCGCCACGATTTTCTAGAGCTTTTTTCAAGTACATAGAAATCGGTAGTGTAATATTTTTCTCTTGTACACCATGCGGCCCAACGGCACCAGAGTCACTACCACCATGACCTGGGTCAATCGTAATTGTTTTACCAGATAGACCACCGCTAATAGAATAATTACCGGATCCTGTTGGCATATTTTTCGCAGGATGTGCAGAAGGAGATGGACGTTTGCCATAATAAGCAGGTTTAGGTACCACACCTTTTTTCTGTACATCTACAACGATGCGATACGGTTTCTGATTAACCGTATCTTTCTTTAGGGAAAATACCTTTACATCACTCGTATCGATAGATGAAGGTGTCTTAATTGTTACCTTCACATCTCTGCCATCTTCTGTGAGTCTAGCAGAACTAGCTATGCTAGAGTCCATATTGATATTCGCTTTAGCAGTTTTTAGCTTTGTGTTCTTTAAGGTAACAGTCGTCGTTTTCCCATCTTTGCTAATCGATGCAGACGCTTTTACCGGTGCTGACAAATCCATAACCATACGAACATATGGTACCGGTGCATCAGTTCGTGTCACCCATCGAGCATCTTCAAGATTAGCTGCCTTTGCTTGAGTCAAGAATAGTGGTATCGCCATCAAGACAGCAAGGCACATAAAAAATAGTTTACGCAATACATTCACTCCAATCTAACTGACATACGTAGTGTCCAAACCATAGAGATGAGTCGATGATATCTTTGTGAATCAAAGTCTCATCGTTCCAATCTATCCATAAACTAATGTTAGATTATAGATAGATTATTTCATACAAACATGAAGATTAGTATGCCGATTATACATATTACTATATAAAGTCTTTATACAGTACACACAAAAATCAGTTGCTTAAAATTAATTTTTGTGCTATGCAATCGATACTAACGTTCAGTTGTAATTTGCCATTCATTCCCATCCGTACTAATGTGAATACGTCCCATCGTATCTGTACGGTAAATGGCAATATTATTTTCCTGCAAACGACGTAATGTTACATCGTGAGGATGACCATAACTATTATACATGCCATTTGAAATTAATGCACTTTCTGGTTTAATAGATTTCAAAAAATCTTCAGAGCTACTTGTGCGAGAACCGTGGTGACCTACCTTAAGAACACGGGCAAACAGTCTAGAGTTCTGCTCTTTTATGAGTTTTTTCTCTTCTTGTAATTCTGCATCACCAGTAAAGAGCATAGAGAATTTACCAAAAATTAATTTACCTACAATAGAGTTATTATTAAGATCTGGCGCTCCTTTTTTATCTGTTAAAGGTTCAGTCCAAGGTGCATATACAACAAATACCGCTCCATGACCAAAATCTACTACATCACCACTACGCAATGTAGACCGTTGAATTTTATTTTTATCAATCCATTTTTCATAGGTTTTATACATATTATTATCAACAGAAATACCATCATCATACACATGTTCAATAGGCATAGCCTTTGCAATAGCATAGAAACCACCCATATGATCAGCATGAGGATGCGTGATAATAATATTTTTTAGCTTTGTTACACCCATAGTTTTAAGTTGAGCTACAATATTTTCACGATGTTCTATATCACCAGTATCGATCATGCTATACTCATCGCCTACCTTAAGTAATATAGCATCCCCTTGACCAATATCAAGCATATATACATCTAGCTTACCTTCAGGGGTAGTCGTTTTAGTATCGATTGAGTAAGTCCCATTAGCGTTAGTAGTTACTTGATTTGCTGCGTTTGCTACATCATTATTTGTGCAGCCTGCAATGGCGAAGATAGGAATACATAATACTAACAAGAAAGCTATAAAGCGTTGTATTCTATTTGTCATTCATAATCTCCCAATAATTCACTAACCACGAAGCCTAAAGAAGCACTGACATCACTCGGAGTATAACCCCAACTCTTTGTTTCATTCAGAATATCTGCACTACGACTATGTACATATACACCGAGAACAGCACTATCTTGTAGTGAATAACCCTGACTTATAAAACCAGCAATTACACCAGTCAGTACATCTCCCATACCGCCAGTACCCATGCCCGCATTACCGATAGTATTTACATACACCGTTCCATCAGGTAATGCCACAATTGAAGGAATTCCTTTTAGTACAAGAATAACTTGATGAGCCTTAGCAAATTCTCTAGCCAACGTGATATAATGACGCTCAATCCATTTAATAGGTAAATCAATAAGTCTACTAAATTCACCTAAATGCGGTGTCATGACACAATATGGAAGTTCTCTTTCCACTGTATATGCAGACTCAATATCACCATCTCGCAAAGCATCTTTATTAACACAACCAACATGTCCCAATGCATACAAAGCATCAGCATCTAGTACTAATGCTCCTTCGTAAGCTTCTAAGATATGATCCACTAAATCACAAATTTCACGCGTGCGACCTAAACCAGGTCCCATAGCAACAACTTGACGACAATCAAAAAGTTCTTTATTAGTCTCTGTGGAAGTAACCATCACCTCAGGTATGACACGGCTTTGTACAATCTGTTTAATTATTTTGGGTACAGCTAATGTTACTTTACCAGCACCACTATGAACTGCCGCTTCAGCAGCCAAAATAGGGGCTCCTATCATATCATTTGAACCACCAATAATTAAAGTGTTTCCATTGACACCTTTATGCGCCATTGGGGTACGATAGTTGATAATTTTTTCTGCTAAATCAGAATCAATGGTTATAGTTCTAACACGTTCACCCAGTACCTGCTGCCAAGGAGCACCCAATGGAGCAACCACAGCGGTTCCTCCTATAGCCTTTCCGGGATATAATAACAAACCTTGTTTGATAGCTCCAAAAGTAACAGTATAATCATAGGTCAGTGTGCCTTCAGTTACATGACCAGTAGTAGCATCCAAACCTGCAGGTACATCAATAGCCCACAAATCAAAATTATACTGACTACGCATAGTATCAATATCATTTAATATATCGATGGTCACCTCTCTTAACCTTCCTGTAAAGCCCGTTCCCATGATGCCTTCCACAGCGATGGCTACGTTGGACCAATCATTGAATTCATCATACATATCGATGCTACAGCCCATAGCTTTGCAGCGCTCAATTTGCACTGCAAAAAGATCACTACACTTGTTTATATCTCCTACTAGTACAATTTGTGCTGGTACGCCTTGCTCCATAAAATGGCGAGCCGCTACAAGGCCATCTGCCCCATTATTACCCGTACCACATATAAATAAAACAAAACTATTTATGGAACGGCCATTATTCAGGGAAAATAAATCGTACTCTCCCCATAAGGCATCTACGATACCACGTCCAGCATTTTCCATGAGGATTTCTAAAGAAATTCCTAATTGCTTAGGAACCTCTCGATCTATAAATCGAGCATCTTCTGTAGTTAAAATATTCATCTTATGCTCCTTCAAGTATAACTGTACTCATTGCATAATCCTTGCAATGACTAATCGATACATGAATATCAGTATAACCTGATGTTTCGTAAATATCTTTGAAAGTATCTTGTAAACGAATTAAGGGTGCGCCCCATTCATCATGATAAATCTCTATATCTTGCCATGATCCATGCCTCATCCCTGTACCTAAAGCTTTAATAAAAGCCTCTTTTGCAGCATATATACCGGCAAAGGATTCGTAGCATCCTTTATTCCGACTTTTACAATATTCAATCTCATGAATCGTATAAACGCGTGCTTTAAATGAACTTGATTTCTCTATAGCTTGACGTATGCGGTCAATCTCTATAATATCATTCCCTAATTTCATAATAGCTCCTAAAATACCCTAATACTATTATTATACACTCATAAAGGGGATTAAAACATAAGTAATATCTAGACATTTACCGAAAATGGTAGGCTAGGCAAACTATAAATTTCAACTTTACCTTTGCGATTGACCGCCATATACATTTGACCATTTCGACAATCCATGTCTTCTACTTCCATTCCAGAAGCATAAGGGCTAATATTTTTAACAACTCCCTCTTCATCGACGTATACAAAGGTTGTCAACGTCGTAAATAAAGTATTTCCATTAGTTGCGTAAGCACCGTTATTATTTAAGTTTGTATGATTAGCATCAATTTTATAAGAACGAATACGATTAAAATTGGAGTCGTAATAATTAATTGTCCGTTCAGAGTTTGTTAAAGGCACAATTGATACATATTCATTGCGTACTTTATCATATGCAAAATTAAAAACTTTCTCTTTTAGTT
Organism: Veillonella sp.; assembly: GCF_032470285.1. Classification (GTDB taxonomy): domain Bacteria; phylum Bacillota; class Negativicutes; order Veillonellales; family Veillonellaceae; genus Veillonella. The sequence continues at coordinate 470,887 of NZ_JAWEKP010000001.1, forward strand.
TAATCGGTGCTTCAACAATCATGCTATCCGCTTCAATAGGAGTAAGGTTATATCCATTTACAACAGCATTTGTTGTATAGTAACGATTATTGACAGAATTATAAGTTAAGGTATTCATATGACCTAATAAACTTTTATAACTATACTCATATTTTGCAACAACAGTAAAAGTTTTTGGATTAATTTCATAAATAATTTGCTTCGTATTATCTGAATTAATACAAGCTAAAGCAAAAACGTCTTTTTTGGAATTATAACAAAATCCTTGGCACTGATTTACAGATCCATCTAATGGTATTTCTGCCAAGCGAGATAATGGCAATGGCATCTGTACAGCGCTAACCTGTTGAGTAAGTTTAGGAATATCAAAGATATTTGTAATATAATCAATTACACCTTGATCCATACTGTCACCTCATGAAATTAATAATGTATATTATAGTATATAAATTCATAAATATAAAAATAGGCGGTAAGACAAAAGTCTTACCGCCTAATGTTGGTGCCGGAGGTGGGACTTGAACCCACACGGTGTTACCCGCTTGATTTTGAGTCAAGTGCGTCTGCCATTCCGCCACTCCGGCGTATCGGAACATTTGTTATTATACAGACATCCCTAAGCAATGTCAACATATTTTTTATATTTCATCTAAAATATTTTGAACCCTTTTCATATCCGTATCACATTGTTGTTTCCATGTGAGTGCGACACCTGTAATATAGCCTTTACGGGCAAATTCTACATCTGTAGGAACACTTTCAGCACCATAGTCTAGCTCGCCAGCTAACCAATAATAATCCTGTCCTCTTGAATTAATGCGAGCTTCGATAATATTACTGTAGGTTTGTAAGCCTTGGCTCACCATTTTAAAATGATCCCAATCACATGTGCCACGTAATGGGAAGTTCACATTTAGTAAACCGCTAAACTGACCCGCCACATAAATTTTCTCAATCAATTCATGTATAAATGGATGCATCTCGTCTCCCCGTTCAACAGAATATCTCTCAACAGATAATGCTAAACCGGGAATACCGTAAAAACCACTTTCCATAGCTGCCGAAACAGTGCCGGAATACAATACATCAGAGCCTAAATTAAATCCATGATTAATTCCAGAAATTACAAGATCTGGCATATCATCAGTCAATAAATAACTGAGACCGAACTTCATGCAATCGGACGGCGTTCCCGTTAGAGCATAAAGGCGAGGATTTTCATCCTCGCCATTGCAAGCATCTAATTTCAATGGAACCTCGGTCGTCAATGCATGAGATTTAGCACTTTGCTCATTAGCAGGTGCTACAACGGTAATTCTATAATATTGACTTAAATACGATGCAAGATGACGTAAACCATCTGCTAAAATGCCATCGTCATTACACATTAAAATATGCATAGTCACTCCTACAGATTCTATTTTTCATTCTTATTCATATTGCCCATACGTGTTAATTTAACATCATCTAAGCCCACAGCTCTCGTATGGACTGTATGAGACCATACCTTATTATGACGGCGGAACCACCCTAAAATATTTACTGGAATCCAAGAATAAACAAATAATGGATATAGTAAATAATAGAACCAAATCTTTGGTGGTACCTTGATTTTCAACAATACAATTAATGGGAATAGATATTGACCAACACCTATAATTGTCCATACAGACATAGGCATAATTTGATACAAAATATTTGTATAAATTGGAGTATACGCATTGATGTAGGATAACACCAAGTATACGGTTGTCAACAATAAGAAATAAGGTTGACTCACTTGGAATATACCATCCAAAATCATAATATTCCCTGTTTTGATACCAATAGCAAATAATTTAGGAATATATCGACCGGCACAGTCAAATTGCCCCTGAGCCCATCGTAAACGTTGTCTGCAAGAAGCCATCATAGTTGTAACCTTTTCATCGTATACGATAGCATCATGCCCCCAACAAGTACGGATACCATGAGTCAATAGCTTCATGGAAAATTCCATATCTTCGGTTAAGCTATTGCAATCCCAACCGTATTCGCGAATAATAGATGTACGAATACACATGCCTGTACCACCTAAAGCCGTAGATAATCCAAGACGATATTTTGCTAAATGCCACATATGGTTAACCATCCAAAAGGCGATGGAGAACGTACCGGCTACCCAAGAGTCAGTTGGATTTTTAGAGTTTAAGTAACCTTGAATTACAGACTCACCTTTTTCAAGATGATCATTCATTTCTAACATAAATTGAGGGTGTACTAAATTATCGGCATCAAAAATCAGGAATGCATCATATTTCCGATCCATTTGTTCTACCCGATCAAACATCCACCCCATGGCATAACCTTTACCTATTTCTTGTTTATTTTCACGTACATGTACATTAGCGCCAGCAGCACTTGCTACTTCCGCAGTCTTATCTGTACAGTTATCGGCAACTACAAAAATATCGTATAGATCATCAGGATAATCTAGGCCACGTAAGTTTTTAACTAACTCACCAACAACAGCTTCCTCATTATGAGCGCATACAACGATGGCAAAGGAATTTTTAGGGGTATAATTTTTATGTACTCGCGATCGCCACATACCTACGACAGCGAGTATAAAATAATAAACCGTATAAATTACGATTATTACCTGCATAGGAATCAGTAATAGATCCAGTAGGTAATTCATACTATTCTCCTCCACACATCTATTTACGCACTATATTTAAAGCCCCGTTAATAAGCCCAAACATTACATAGCCAGCAAAAATCATAACGGCCCATGTATGCCAATCATACACGAGACAAGCTACAACAAATATGGCTGTGAGTACAATAGAAAGTTTATTGATATAAATCTCACTTTTACCTTTAAAATCGGGATATTTAACTTCACTAACCATAAGAAGACCTATACCAATCATACAAACTACCAACACAAATTGAGGTACCGATACGCCACACAATACGTAAGTCGCCGCTAAACATCCAGCGGCTGGAATTGGTAAACCTTCAAAATAGCCATGAACTTCGTCAGTTTTAATATTAAATCGCGCTAAACGAAATGCACCAAGCACTGCAAAAGCTAATAGTGGCACATATGCAATCCATCCTAAACCATATAATTCTTTCATATAAAGCATATAGGCAGGCGCTACACCAAATCCCACTACATCAGACAGAGAATCAAGTTCCCGGCCCATTGGTCCTGCAACGTTTAAAGCTCTTGCTACACGACCATCTAATCCATCTGCTACTAGAGACAATAATATACATATAGCTGCGCAGAAGGTATTATTTGTAGCAGACAACGTAATACCAAGAACACCAAATGCTAAATTTGCACTAGTAAATAAATTTGGAATAATAGATTTATTCATGTCGTAACCTCCCGATAACAGTATCACCGCCTGTAATATGTTGACCTTTTTCCACGAACAACTCTACATCCTTATCCATATAGAGCTCAGTACAGGAACCGAACTTAATCATCCCGTACAACTGACCGCGTTCAAGTACACTATCTAGATCTGTCCAAGATACGATACGTCTTGCTAAAAGGCCCGCAATTTGCGTTACTAATACGGAAGTACGATCATTTTCAATACAAATAGTATGACGTTCATTTTCAAAACCTACATCATCTTTGAATGCTGGTAGGAAACTACCCATCGTATAGTGACGGTACGTAATTTTACCATCAATAGGCGCACGATTAGCATGCACGTCAAAAACAGATAAGAAAATAGTTACTTTTTTACACTCTTTATGTAAGTAAATATCTTCGTATACATCAGAAATATCCATGATTTTACCGTCCGCTGGGGATAAAATCAAATCTGGATCTTGAGGGATTACACGTTTAGGATTTCTAAAGAAATTGACGAAAAATAATGCCAGAATAAATGAAATAATCGCAATTACATAATGTCCTAAATATCCTAACACCACAGTGATAATGAGCATAGCTCCTATCAGAGGAAACCCTTCCTTAATTATTGGTCCTGTAGGCACGATTCAACACTCCTCTATTTATTTCTAATAACGGTCCACATAAACTTTGGAATAGCCAACATGCGGCCAATCCGTTGAGGTTCTAAATATAATCGATACAACCATTCAAGTCGATTTTGTTGCATCCATTCTGGGGCCCGAGGAATATTACCTGCCAAGACATCAAAGGAACCACCAATTCCGATGGCAACTACGCCATCGAGGTGACTCAACTTTTCTGCAATCCATTGTTCTTGCTTTGGCACACCTAAGGCAACAAATACCAATTTTGCCTTAGATTCAGCTATAGATTTAATGATTTCTTGTTCCTCTGCACTATCAAAGAATCCGTCATGAATTCCTGCTATATTTAATGCACCTACCTGAGCAGATACATTATCAATCGCTCGTTGAGCAACACCAGGTGCCGCCCCCAAGCAGTATACAGGAATTTGATGAGTCGCCGCAACTTTAAACAATTCCATAGTTACGTCTACACCTGTTACGCGTTCAGGCACATGTTCTCCTTGACGCTCTGCAGCCCATAAAATGCCAGCCCCATCGGGAACGACGAGACTAGCATTATTCAATATGGAGTGCAATGTAGGATTTTCATTAGCCAACATAACCATTTCTGCATTAGCCGTTGCTACTAAATGTAGCCCCGGCTGTTCAGTTAATTGTAAAATACGTTGGACTGCCTCATCCATTGTGACACAATCGATAGGCACAGATAAAACAGAAATACGTTTATTCAATGTAATACTCCATTATCAACCACTATAATTTGGTGCTTCAACGGTAATGCTTACATCATGCGGATGACTTTCTTTCAAACCAGCCGCTGTAATTTGAATGAATTGAGTGTTTTCAATCATTTCTTGGATGTTATGACATCCACAATACCCCATACTTGCACGCAAACCACCAACCATTTGGAAAATTGTATCGGCCAGCATACCTTTATATGGTACACGACCTTCTATACCTTCAGGAACTAATTTCTTAGCTTCTGTTTGGAAATATCGATCTTTACTACCGAGTTTCATAGCCCCTAGACTACCCATGCCTCGATATACTTTATAAGAACGGCCTTGATAAATCACTGTTTCTCCAGGGCTTTCATCAGTACCCGCTAAAATATTACCCATCATAACTACATTAGCACCAGCCGCAATAGCTTTAGCAATATCTCCAGAATATTTAATCCCCCCATCAGCAATGATAGGAACTCCATAGCGACGCCCCACTTGAGCAGACTCATAGACTGCTGTGATTTGAGGTACCCCAATGCCAGCAATGACACGAGTTGTACAAATAGACCCAGGTCCTATACCAACCTTAACTGCATCAGCTCCAGCTTCGATAAGAGCCTCAGTGCCTGCTGCAGTTGCCACATTACCTGCAATTACAGGAATGTGAGGATACGCTTGTTTAATGTCCTTCAACGTACGAAGAACACCTGCAGAATGCCCATGGGCAGTATCAACAATAATTACGTCAGCTTTAGCAGATACAAGCGCATCAAGTCTATCATACAAATCTTGAGAAACACCTACTGCAGCACCAACTAATAATCGGCCACTACCATCCTTTGCTGCATTTGGATATTTAGTCGCTTTTTCAATATCTTTAATCGTAATTAAGCCTTTTAAGTTACCGTCGCCATCTACAAGAGGTAATTTTTCAATACGATGTTCGCTTAAGATAGCTTTCGCCGCTTCAAGAGATGTACCTTCCGGTGCAGTAACTAGGGAATCTTTTGTCATACATTCCCCAATTTGTCGGCTTAAATCAGTTTCAAAACGCATATCGCGATTTGTAATGATCCCTACTAGTTTACCATGTTCTGTGATAGGTACACCAGAAATTTTATATTTTTCCATGAGTTCTGCTGCATCGGATAGTAAATTTTGAGGGCTTAAGAAAATAGGATCAACGATAACACCGTGTTCAGAGCGTTTTACCTTGTCAACTTCATGAGCTTGCTCTTCAATAGACATATTTTTGTGGATAACGCCAAGACCTCCTTCACGAGCCATAGCAATCGCCATCCGTGATTCAGTAACCGTATCCATCCCAGAACTAATCATAGGAATATTTAATGTAATATCACGAGTTAATTGAGTTTTTAACTCAACTTGATTAGGCAGTATATCCGAAGCTGCTGGTATTAATAATACATCATCAAAAGTTAGTCCACGCATACCGAATTTATCGTCTCTCATATTTCTTTCCTTTCCGTATAATAAAACAAAACTACGACCCGCCTAGTCCCTATGGACTAGGCGGTCAGTCGTAGCCTTAGCGTTCAGACCGCAAAATGCCGCCTTCCATATAATCGTCTTTTTTCATATCTACGAAGATAACTTTTACTGCATCAGCAGGAACATTTACGATATCAACCGCAGCCTTTGTAATTGCTTCACCTAATTGTTTCTTTTGTTCTTTTGTACGCCCTTCGACGAGCTCTACATGAATAATTGGCATATTAACCTCCATAGATGAAAAAATGAAATAAATTGTTTGTTCTATTATACGGTATGAAGGACATATAAACAAGGAAAAAAGCCAGATAAAATCTAATATTATCGATGCTTATATACTTATTAATCCTACCTCTTAATTATACAATATTCTTAGAAATTTTTCACCAAATCTTTTTTCTAATTCTTCTTTCATGATAGATTCTAATTTTTCTATTCCGAATTGATTTGCAAAATCTAGTACATCCTTGCGAGCCTCTACTAAAATTTCAATATCTTTGATAATATTAGCAACGCGTAAATCTGGCAGCCCCGATTGAGCTAAACCAAATAATTGACCAGATCCGCGAAGCAATAAGTCTTGCTCTGCAAGCTCAAATCCATCCTGGATTTGTTCCATCAACTTTAAACGCTCTTGACTTACATCATTTTTAGAATCACTAACAAGAATGCAATAGGACTGATGCGCACCACGACCTACACGCCCCCTCAGCTGATGTAGCTGAGACAGACCAAATCGCTCTGCCCCTTCAACGCACATAATGGTCGCATTTGGCACATTAACCCCCACTTCTATAACTGTTGTAGAAACAAGTAATGAAATTTCACCCCTATGGAAGGCATTCATCACTTCATCTTTTTCACTCGGCTTCATACGACCGTGAACGAGGCCCACTTCATAGGCCTTATAAAAGTACTCTTTTAATTCTAAATACAATTCCTCAGCAGCTTGCAAGTCTAATTTTTCGGATTCTTCTACAAGAGGGCACACCACGTAGACCTGACGCCCTTCCGCCATTTCCTTACTAAAGAAAGTGCGTAATCTCTCTTTATAAGAACTATCTACAGCATATGTTTTAACAGGTTTTCGCCCTGGTGGCATTTCTTTAATTAAAGATACTGCTAAATCTCCATATACGGATAATGTCATGGTACGAGGGATTGGTGTAGCCGTCATGATAAGTACATGAGGATATGTTCCCTTCTGTTGCAATCTCGCCCGTTGATCTACACCAAAGCGATGTTGCTCATCAATGATAACAAGGCCTAAATTATGAAAATTAACCCCCTCTTGGATAAGAGCATGCGTTCCAATGATCATTTGGATTCTGCCATCTGCTAAGCCCTCATAGATGCATTCTTTCTCTTTTTTCGTAGAGGATCCCGTTAATAATTCTATGGTAATACCTAAATTAGCACATACAGCTCGTATCCCTTCGTAATGTTGAGCCGCTAGAATCTCCGTAGGGGCCATCAATGCCCCCTGATATCCATTTTCGATGGCTTTTAATAAACTCAAGGTAGCCACAATAGTTTTACCAGAGCCTACATCACCTTGCAACAAACGTTGCATAGGTCGTTCATCTTCCATATCAATATGAATATCCTCTAACGCTCGTTGTTGATCACCTGTTAAGGAAAACGGTAAATTCTCTATACACTGAGCCATTAGTTCCCCGTTTGGTCCCATTTTTGGACCTCTGTGGCATTGCTCTTTACTTCGCAACAAAGCTAAGCCAGCTTGCATGACGAACAACTCTTCATAGGCCAATTGATAACGAGCCTCTTCGTAATGCTCTGAGGAGTCTGGGAAATGCATCATCTTAAAAGCATCATAGCGACTCATATAATGATGACTTTCACGAACCTCCACAGGTAAAATCTCTGGTAACTCATGATTAGCTGCGAACCAATTGCGTACAGATGAACGAACCACAAACTGAGATACCCCATCAGCAAGCGCGTAAATAGGAACGATACCTCGATCTGGTTCACCACTATCTCCTAAATTTTCCATTTGCGGTGTATTCATTTGCATAGTACCATACTGAAACTCAGCCTTACCATATGCATATATACGTTGTCCCTTTTTGTAAAAGTTCTTTTTATACCCTTGATTGAACAAAACAATCTTCAAAGGTCCTGTGCCATCTGCAATGACTACCTCTAAAATAGACAATCGAGGGCGAGGTCGTTTCTCTTGTACAGCAATAACAGTACCTACCACACCACCTGTCATACCTGATTTTAAATCACCAATTCTATAAATCGTACGCCGGTCTTCATAGGTTCTGGGAAAGTAAGTCAATAAGGATGTAACATTGGTAATTCCCAATTTATGCAATTGTTTCTCACGACCAGGACCAATTCCCTTTATAGTCGTCAATCGTTCATCCATAAAAACTCCTTTAAATATACGATAAACACATGAGATATATCCAATTTTTGTATATCCTTGTGTAAAAGTCCATTTATATCTTAGAATATGATATATAGTATACCTTATATTGTAGTATATTTCATAAAAAGAGCAATATGTACGACAAAAATACTTGCTTTAAGCTATTCTTTATGATAATATACTTTTGTTATGTTATAGATTAAGCTTGGAGGTGGAAACTATGGCAAACCTTTGCGAAGTATGTGGTAAATCCACATCTAGCGGTATGAACGTGAGTCATTCTCACATTCGCACAAGAAAAACTTGGAAACCGAACATTCAAAGAGTACGGGCGGTTGTAGACGGTGCTACAAAAAAAGTAAACGTATGCACTCGCTGCCTTCGTTCTAATAAAGTTACACGCGCGTAAAATAAAAAGTACATGTACTCTTTGGGGTTCTAGAGCCCCAAAAAAGCAGTTAGTTCATTTTGAACTAACTGCTTTTTTTGTTATTTATAATGTAATATTTGGAATATAATATTGCTTAAATAACTTAATAGCATATTGATCTGTTAAGCCTGCTACATAATCAACTACATCACGTGTAGAGTAAAACGCTTTACCTGTTTCACAGCCTTCCATATCATCAGGGTGTTCCATGAAGTGAGTAAATAGATTTTTCACCACATGGGATGCCTTTTTGCGATCCGGAATTAAAGCTGGTGCCAAATATACATGTTTAAACATAAATTGACGGAATAGATTCATCGTCATTTCCACATCAGCAGACATAGATATAGCTGGCTTATCCAAGGATTCCCGTACCATATCCTCTACCATTGCAGTAATCATACTGGATGGAGTCATACCAAAATGTTCGCGCACTTCAAAAGGCAACGCCTCTGCCGTCAACATTCCTGCCCGTTGCGCATCATCAAAATCGTGACACAAATAGGCAATGCGGTCAACGATACGAATAATTTGACCTTCTAAGGTAACTGGAATTGTTGCTCCTGTGTGGCCTACAATACCATCGCGCACAGCTGTTGTTAGATTAAGGCCTTGATGTTCACCATGCTTTTCTAACACCTCTACCATGCGCAAACTTTGTTCATTATGATTAAAATGGCCTACCATATCACGCAACGCATATTCCCCAACATGACCAAATGGTGTATGTCCCACATCATGCCCCATGGCGATAGCTTCTACCAAGTCTTCATTGAGTCGCAATGCACGAGCCACTGTACGTCCAATCTGGCCCACCTCAAGAGTGTGAGTCATGCGCGTACGATAATGGTCACCTGGCGCAATATAAACTTGTGTCTTATGCTTTAACCGTCTAAAACATTTACTGTGAATAATGCGATCCCGATCACGTTGAAATGCCGTTCTAAGTGGATCGGGAGCTTCCTCTATATCACGGATTGCATCGCGGCTTTTAGCAGCATAAGGAGAAAGGAGTAAAGCCTCCCTCTCCTCTATTTGTTCCCGTATATTCATTTACCCTCCGATGCACGGTTTTTATCGATCAATTGCATAACTAGAGATGCTGTTTCTTCGATAGATTTATTAGAAACATCTAGCACTTGACAATGTAAACGACGCATAATAGCTTTTGCATATTCTAATTCAGATTGAATACGCTCAATAGATGCGTAGTTTGCTTCGTCTTCAAGGCCGATAGCACGCAAACGTTCACTACGAATATTATTTAATTTGAATGGGTCAATAATAAGGCCCACGATTTTCTTTGCTGGAATTTTAAATAATTCCTCTGGTAATGGTACCTCAGGTACTAATGGCAAATTGGCAGCTTTAATCTTTTTGTAGGCCAAGAACATAGACAATGGTGTCTTACTTGTTCTAGATACACCAATAATAACTACATCGGCCTTTTCAAAGCCAGATGGATTTTTACCATCGTCATATTTTACGGCAAATTCAATGGCTTCTACCTTTTTGAAGTATTCTTGGTCAAGCTTATGAACCATACCAGCTGTCATACGAGGCTTTGTGGATGCAACAGTACCTACAGCATCGAGAACTGGGCCCATAATATCGACAGCAGGAATATTGTATTCCGCCACTTTTTCATGAAGATATTTACGTAAAGTCTCAGATACAATGGTATGACAAATAACATGATTACCACGTTTTGCATCTGCTATAACTTCATCAATTTGGCTTTCACTATCAATATAAGGAATACGAACAATTTCAATTTGTTCCTTATCATATTGACTCGCCGTAGCTCTTGCTACAGCCTCTGCGGTCTCCCCAAGGGAGTCCGATATTGCATAAATAATTTTTTCTGCCATTCTATCAACCTCAATGTATGCTACATTCTAAAAATACTTTTGCTACCGTCGTTTTAGATACACGGCCTACAACCTTTAAGCGTTTCTTGTTTTCCACATCCTCGCGAACGACGACAGGTAAACAATCCACTTCATAATCTATCATCTTCTGTGCAGCCTCTACTAATGTATCGGTAGGCTCCACTGTTATAACCTTGCTCACAGGGGTCATAATCATAGATATAGGCATTGTGTGCGAATCTGTTTGCCCCATAGAGGCACGCAACAAGTCCTTACGAGATACTACACCTACTAAATAGGAATCATCACACACTAGAATAGTCCCTACATCTTCAGTAAATATAGTAACAATCGTGTCATACAAACTTGTATCCCCATTGACTACGACGGCTTGAGATAATACATCACTTACCAGAAATGATTTTAATCGCTCTGCTGTTTGTGTTTCCTTTGAAAGCCCCACATAGTAATAACCTACATTAGGACGTGCATCTAAAACACCTAGCATAGTTAAAACAGATAAATCTGAACGCAATGCAGATCGTGTAACCTCTAAATGTTCAGCAATAGCACTACCTGTAACAGGTCCTTCTTCACGAACGATTTGAGCAATTTGTTCTTGTCGTTTCGACAGTTTCACACGGTAACCCCCTTTCATCTCTGTTTGTATTATATCCTAAGTTACCATTCAGAAAAAGAGGAGACCAACGGGCCTCCTCTTTCAATACCACTATATGATTACCAAGTTAAGTCATCAGTTTCTTGACGACCACGACCAGTCATAGCATCAAGCATGATTCGTTGTTCGATTTGAGCCACCATTTTCTTAGTGTTCACAACCGCATCTGGATTAACAGAAATGGAGTCGATACCACTCTTCACGAGGAATTCGCAAAGTTCAGGATACACACTTGGCGCTTGGCCACAGATGGATACAGTTTTACCATCTTTGTGAGCTACTTCGATGAGATGGCGAATTGCTCTACGAACTGCTAGATTCCGTTCATCATAGATATGTTGAACTGTTTCATTATCACGGTCACAGCCAAGAACGAGCATAGTCAAATCGTTAGAACCGATGGAATAACCATCTACATATTTATTGAATTGATCAGCTAAGATAATATTTGCTGGAATTTCAGCCATAAGCCAGATTTTGAAATCTTTACCGCGTACAAGGCCTTCTTGAGCCATTAAGTTAGTAACAAGTTCAGCTTCCTCTACAGTACGGCAGAATGGAATCATAACTTGTAAGTTTTTGAAACCAAACTCGTTACGTACTTTTTTGATTGCTTCTAATTCTAATTTGAAAGCAGGTGTATATTTAGGATCGTAGTAACGAGAAGCACCACGCCAGCCAAGTAATGCACTGGATTCATGTGGTTCGTATTTGTCGCCACCTTTAAGATCACGGTATTCGCTAGATTTGAAGTCGCTCAAACGAACTACAACTTGGCGAGGAGCTAATGCTTGGCAAACTTTACGCATACCTTCTGCCAATGTATTTACAGCAAAATCACTGCGACCTGTTTCGATAAGGTGCAATGGATGTTCATGGATGAAAGTAGTCCAAATGAACTCTTCACGCATAAGGCCGATACCATCACAAGGCAATACACCATGTTTTTCAGCCAAATCAGGATCGCCTAAATTCATGTAAATCTTAGTACCTGTTACAGGAACAGATTCAGCAACAACATTTGCAGTAGCTTGTGCTTCTGGCTTTTTAACGATATCTTCTAATACGCCATCATATACGATACCATTTGTAGCGTCTACAGTAATCATTTGACCATCTTTAATGGATGTAGTCGCTTCATGGCTACGGCTCTTAGTACCTACGATACATGGAATACCAAGCTCACGACTAACGATGGACGCATGGCAAGTCATACCGCCGGCATCAGTAACGATGGCTTTCGCTTTTTTCATTGCTGGCACCCAGTCAGGAGCTGTCATAGCTGTAACAAGAATTTCGCCTTCTTTGAACTCATCAATATCCTCAGGATTGATGATAACATGAGCTTTACCAGCTGCATTACCAGGGGATGCTGGCAAACCTTTTACGATAATATCGCGATTACCTGCATCTAATGTGCTAGATTTTTCAGATACTTCTGGTTTTTCTTTGCGGGACCAAACTGTTTCTGGACGAGCTTGTAAAATCCAAATTCTACCGTCTCGTTCATCTACGCCCCATTCCATATCCATGTAGCAACCATAATGTTTTTCGATTGCTTTTGCATATTCAGCAAGCTCTAGAACTTGAGCATCTGTAATCACTTGTTGTTTAGCTTCATCTGCTGGAACAACTTCTTCAACGCAATCGCCGTCAGCTTTACGAACTAAACGGATATTTTTGTCATTAATCATGCGGTCTGTAATTTCCATTTTAGCTTTATCTACACGGAAATTATCTGGTGTAACGGTACCTTGTACAACGTATTCACCAAGACCCCAAGAGCCTTCAATAAGAATATTGTTGTCATTGCCTGTTACAAGGTCAACAGTGAACATTACGCCAGCCGCTTTAGAGAATACCATCATTTGAACAGCTGCACTCAATGCTACTGTCATATGATCGAAACCCTGTTTTACACGGTAATATGTTGCACGGTCTGTGAAAGTAGATGCATAGCATTCTTTTACTTTTTGAATAATAACATCAGCACCACGTACATTTAAATATGTATCTTGTTGTCCTGCAAAGCTTGCATCTGGCAAGTCTTCTGCTGTTGCACTAGAACGAACTGCTACGAATGGATTTTCTTCGTTTACTTTTTTACCAAGTTCTTCATAAGCATGACGAATAGCATCTGCCAATTCTTTAGGCATTTCTTCTTCGCAAATCATGCGGCGAATTTTAGCACATACTTCACGCAATAATGCAGAATTTTCTACATCATCTAATGCATCAAGTTCAGCGCGGATTTTATCTTCCAAACCTGTTGCTTTCATAAACTCACGATAACCATGAGCAGTTGTAGCAAAGCCGTAAGGTACAGGTACATTAGTGGAGGATGTCAATTCCCCTAAGGAAGAAGACTTACCACCAACTAAATTAACATCTTCACGTCGTAATTCATCAAACCAAAGTACGTATGCTGTTTCGCGATTCATGTGAGAACCTCCTAGATTAATTAGTGCAACACATTAAACCTTTTACACATAAATAGTATACCTTAATTTACAATCTGTCAATTTATATGAGGATTATTATGCAAATCTATCTCCCTATATATATCTAAAAAGTTCTTCAGTACTCGCCCAGTTAGCCCCCATATGGTGTATTGTTTATAAGGATAGAAATAAACGGAGTAGTTTTGTCTGATTTTCCAGTCAATGTTGTAGCCTTCTAATAAATGGAACGGAAAGTCTCTTAACGGTTTCGTCCCAATGTCTAGATGACCTACCGTTGGCTCCATGTCTAATAGATATTGTAATGGAACTGTGAATACCTCTCCTACTTCGTCTGGATTTGGTTTCAAATCGCTTGTATGCAGGCGCACGGCTACGGCATATAGCTTGACACCTATCGCAGATACTAAGCAGTCTAAATTACCAAGTAGTTCTATTTTATCTAAATCTATACCTAGTTCTTCAGAGCACTCACGCATGGCAGCATGGGCACTGCTTTTATCATTAGGCTCACAGTGTCCACCAGGAAAGCTAATTTCACCAGGCTGACGGCGTAGCTTGTTACTGCGTACAGTAAATACTACGTGATCTTCCCCATCTATTTCTAGTAATGGTACTGCTACTGCCGCAGTTATAACATCAATATCGGTAAGAACAGTATGTTCTCGTTGTTCTAAAAAGTTGCTTAGTTCTTTGTCCATATATAGTCCTCTTACTTTATAGATACTATACGATATCTCTATAAATCTTTTATGTGTCAAATTTGTATTTTATATTTGTATCTGTATTTAAATTTGAATTTATATTTTACTTTCATTATACATGAACTTGTAAGTCATTTTTTGCTTTACAAACAACAGATTTAGTAGATAAATAATCTTATAGACCAAATAGACATAAAAAAACTGTGATGAGGTTTCTATCTCATCACAGTTTTATATTAGTTAAATTTAATTTTTACAAATTTACGTTTACCAACTTGAACGATCATGCCGTCTTCAAGGGTAAGGTTTTCTTCTGTATATTTTTCACCATTGACTTTGAAAGCACCAGCTTTAATGGATCGACGTGCTTCACCATTAGAAGCAGTCAAACCAGCATCTGTACAGAATTGTGGTACAAAGATTGGTTCTGTTGGCGCATCCATAGCGCATTCAGGAATATCTGTAGGCAATGCGCGTTGTTGGAATACACGTTTGAATTCCTCTTCTGCCTCAAGAGCAGCCTCTTCACCATGGTACAAACGAACGATGGTACGAGCTAATTGCATTTTAGCGTCACGTGGATGTAATTCACCACTTTCAAGACGTTTTTCCATGTCCTCTTGTTCTTCAATTGGCATATCTGTAACGAGCATGAAGTAGCGCATCATCAATTCATCAGGAATAGACATTGCTTTACCGTACATTTCTTTAGGTTCTTCGTCGATACCGATGTAATTGCCTAAAGATTTACTCATTTTTTGAACACCGTCAAGGCCTTCAAGCAATGGCATTGTGATAACAACTTGAGGTTCTTGACCTTCTAATTCTTGTAAATGACGGCCCATTAACAAGTTGAAAGTTTGGTCTGTACCACCAAATTCAACGTCAGCATGTAATGCTACAGAATCTTGACCTTGCATCAATGGATACATAAACTCATGAACACCAATAGCACGACCTTCTTTAAAGCGTTTATTGAAATCATCGCGTTCCATCATACGTGCTACAGTATAAGAGCTTGCCAAACGTAGAACATCCGCAAAGTTCATAGATTCTAGCCATTCACTATTGTCGCGGACGATCGTTTTTTCAGGATCTAACACTTTGAAGATTTGTGTTTTATAGGTTTCAGCATTTTTCAATACTTCTTCTTTTGTAAGTGGTGGACGAGTTACACTTTTACCAGTAGGATCACCAATACGCGCAGTGAAACCGCCGATAACGATCACTACTTGATGACCAAATTCTTGGAACAAACGTAGTTTACGAAGTGGTACTGTATGGCCTAAATGAATATCTGGCGCTGTTGGGTCCAAACCTAATTTTACAACTAAAGGTTTATTTTCCTTAATAGATTTTTCTATTTTCTTTACAAGATCTTGTTCATTAATTAAATCTGCTACGCCGTGTTTAATTTGGCGTACTTGTTCTTGAGCACTAACCATGATAATCCTCCTCGAAATACTATTGTTTTAGTATACCATTATCTAAAAACTTTCACAATTATATATATAGTATTGGTTTTAAGCCATTTATGATATAATATTTATAACTGCGTAATAGAATTTACGTTATATTTACTAACAAAAGAAAAAAGAGGTGACTCTATGAGTAATAACTCAAATGCGAGAAGCAGCCGCCGTACTAACGGTAGCGGCTCTACACCGAAGAAGACAAGTACGAAGCGTCTATTTTGGATTTGTGCCCTTCTCCTTATACTCATCGTAGCCGGAGGTGGCTGTGGTTTTATCAGTGCCACACTGTCTAACTTACCAGATGTATCCAATGTACGTCCTTCCGCATCGTCTCAAATTTACGATGTGCATGGTAATCTCATCACAACGGTCCATTCCACAGAGAATCGATTACCAGTACCTTTAAAAGATGTACCAAAGGATTTACAAAATGCCTTTGTTGCTACTGAGGACTCTCGCTTCTACTCCCATCACGGTATCGACCCAGTTGGTATCTTACGTGCTGTATGGGTTAACCTTGTTCATAGTGGCGTATCTGAAGGTGGTTCTACTATCACTCAACAGTTAGCGCGTAATGCATTCTTATCTCAAGACAGAACATTTAAACGTAAAATTTCTGAAGCATTGCTAGCACTAAAAATTGAACAACATTACACGAAGGATGAAATCCTAGAAATGTACATGAACCAAATTTACTTTGGTCAAGGTGCATACGGTGTACAATCTGCAGCTCATGTGTACTTTGGTAAGGATGCTAGCCAATTAACGCTTGCTCAAGCAGCGCTCATTGCGGGCTTACCACAAAGTCCTAACTACTACTCTCCATTCAATGATTTGGAAGCTAGTAAAAAACGTCAAGCCGTTGTATTAGGCCAAATGGTTAAATACGGATACATTACACAAGAGCAAGCCGATGAAGCGCGTCAAGCAGATTTAGGCTTAGTGGCAAAACAAGAACAAACGCATGAAAAATCTAATGCGTCTTACTTCATCAACTATGTTATTGCACAAGTTTCTGAAAAATATGGTGACGATGCAATCTATAAAGATGGTTTAAAAATTTATACAACTCTTGATATGGATGCACAAAATGCAGCTGTAGCAGCAATGCAAAACTTGCCTAATTACTACACTGATAGCAATGGTTTACATCAACCACAAGGTGCTATCGTAGCTATGAACCCTCATAATGGTTACATTATGGCTATGGTTGGTGGCCGTGGTGATGATGCATTTAACCGTGCTACACAAGCAGAACGTCAACCAGGTTCCGCCATGAAGCCATTTGTATATTTGGCAGCTATTCAATCTGGTAAAACTCCTGGTTCTATCGTAGATGATAGCCCTGTTACATTTGGTAACTGGAGCCCTAAAAACTATGAAAATGACTTCGAAGGTAATATGACATATCGCTATGCATTACAACATTCTCGTAACGTAGCTGCCGTAAAAATTGCTGACGAAGTGGGTATGACTAAGGTTATTAAACTTGCTAAAGAAATGGGTATCTCTACTCTAACTGATCAAGATTACAACTTATCTACAGCACTTGGTGGTTTAACACATGGTGTTACTCCTCTTGAAATGGTACAAGCTTACGGCGTTCTAGCTAATGGCGGTATCAAAGTTCAACCTACGGCAATCCTTAAAATTGTTGATCGCAACGGCCAAGTGGTGGAGGAAAACTCCATCCAAGAAAAACGCGTTGTAGACGAAAAAGATGCAGCAATCATTACAAATATGCTAGAATCCGTTATAAATGGCGGTACTGGTGGTAATGCCGCAATCGGTCGTCCTGCAGCAGGTAAAACTGGTACAACAGATGATTCCAAGGATGCTTGGTTCGTTGGTTACACGCCTGATTTAGTAGCTGCCGTTTGGATTGGTGATGACTATGGCTCGGAAACATTACGAGGCATCACCGGTGGTGACACACCTGCTATTATGTGGGGCCAATTCATGGCAAATGCTCTTGCCAATACCCCTGCATCTGACTTCTCCGTTCCTGCTAGTGCTCAATCAGCTGTTTCTGAAGGTTATTATAATCCTGTAAAAGCACAGCCTAAAAAAGAAGCTTCTAAGGACGAAAAAGCAGATAAAAAAGATGATAAAGACAAATCAAAAGATGAAGCTGTAAAAGATGACAGTGGCTCAAAAGATGATGCAACTGAACAGAAATCTAATTCATCCAAAAGTAAAAAGTCTAGTAAAAAAGATCGTTAATCTCATACGCTAAAGGAGTAGAACATAATGTTCTACTCCTTTTTTGCATAGAAAAAGGTAGTAAGTTCAAAGAACTTACTACCTCTTCTATTTCTATATATGTATATGGCTATACTCCATAACCAATTTGATATACGATAATAATTTACTGTATTATCTATAACTATATCACTATTGTGTAGTTTTATTTCAGAACTACATTGGTAGCTCCTGCACCACCTTCGTCATAGCCTGCCGTTTCAAAATGAGCTACATGCGGTAAGGTACGCAAATATTGATGTACACCTTCTCGTAGTGCACCAGTTCCTTTACCATGGATAATGCGTACTTGATTAACACCACCAAGCAAGGCTTGGTCAATAAATCGACCAACAGATACGGTCGCTTCATCTACGGTTTGTCCAAGAATATTGATTTCAGTACGAACCTCTTTTTGTCGTTGTACAGCGGAGCCACCCATACGTTTTCGCGTCTTAGGCATAGCTGCCTTTTGTTCGCGTGCCAGTTTATTACCTTCTTCACGTGTAGTTGATTGTAATTCGCTAACCTTAACGGTAGCTGTTAGTCCATTAATATCAACATTTACACGGTTACCATTGATAGATAACACAGTACCCAACGAACGCAAGGACGTAACATAAACAGCTTGGCCTACCTTAATAGCATCTGCGGTTAACGACTTACGATCATCATCCACTGCAGCTTCTGGTACATGAACACTAGAAATCCCCTTACGTGCTGCATTAATAGCCGATTGAAGCCTATCCTTATTTGTTTCAGAGAATTGCGCTTTCAATTGCTTGATAATCGCTTCCCCTTCAACGCGTAAACTACGTTTCATGGATTCTGCATCGGCCTGAGCTTTGGCTAAGATTTGTTTACGATTTTCATTAAACTGTTTCTTTTCCTTCTCTAATTGGCCACGCATACGACGTGTTTCATCAAGTTCTTTCTTTAACGCTCTTTCACGTTCAGAGGCTTTACGGAGTTGTTCGTTTAAGTCGGAAAGAACTTCTTCCATTTCATGACTACCAAATTGAGATTTATACTCTGTTGCGCGTTCTACAATGTCCTTTTGTAAGCCTAAACGTGCAGCAATGCTTAACGCATGGCTACTGCCGGCTACGCCGATATGGAGCCGATATGTAGGTTTTAAGGTGCGCTCATCAAACTCTACGTGACCATTTTCAATACCTTCCGTATGGTAAGCATAATTTTTAAGCTCATTATAATGGGTACTTACCATCATAAGGGCACCTTTTTTACGGAAGAACTCAAGAATAGATACAGCTAATGCGCTACCTTCTTCTGGATCAGTACCAGACCCAAGTTCATCCAGTAAAACCAAGTCGTTAGGACCACAATGTTTGATGATGGAAATAACTTGTGTCATATGAGCAGAGAACGTACTAAGGCTGGCCTCAATACTTTGCTCGTCTCCAATGTCGGCAAAGATATTATGGAATACTGGTAACATAGAACCGTGATCAGCAGGGATAAATAGGCCACATTGATTCATCAAGCTCAACAGGCCCAATGTTTTAAGGGAAACTGTTTTACCACCTGTGTTAGAACCAGTAATTAGTAAAATACGGTACGATGTACCTAATTGAATATTTGTAGGCACTACCATATTTGGTGGAATTAATGGGTGACGAGCTCTCATGAGATTAACGGTTCTGTCAGTACTTAAGATTGCCGGTACCCCCTTGTAAGAAATAGCAAGACTTGCCTTACCATATACAAATTCGATATGGGATACCTTTTCACAAGCATCCATCAAATCATTGCTATGTTGTTTTACAAGAGCCGATAACTCGCGGTAAATACGCAAGACCTCTTGCTCTTCACCAATCAAAGCCTCTTGTAATTCATTATTTAGATTCACCAAACGCATCGGTTCAATGTAAAGTGTTTGACCCGTTGCAGAACGGTCGTGAATAAGGCCATCAAAGTATTGGCGATACTCTTGTTTTACAGGAATTACGTAACGATTATTACGCTGCGTAATGATGGTTTCTTGGAAATACTTTTGATTATCTTTATCATGCAGGATAGCTTGAATATCATTTTTAATCTTTTCACGAGTTTTAATAATCGTATTTCTAAGGCTCGCCAATTTAGGAGACGCTGTATCAAGCAATTCCCCCTTTTCATCAAAGACGCGTTTAAAACGGTTTTCAATGCGATCTGTATTCGGCATATCCTGTACCCATAGGGATAGCAATGGATAATCCATATATTTCGTTCTAAAGAACTTTGTCATGCGCTTATAAGCACCAATGGTCAAATAAATATCCCACAATGCTTCACGAGTAAGGACAAAGTCTTTTCGACTCTTTTTACAGGATTCACGAATATCTCGTGTACCACCTAACGGTTGTTCTACCTCTGTTTGTAGTGAACGCATAGCCTCTGCTGTTTCATCAAGATTCTCTTGAATTTGTTTTGCATCGATCATTGGCTCAATATTCATAGCCAATTCTTTAGCAATGGTAGAACTACAATGCTGTTGTAATTGTTCTTTTATATGGTGAAAGTCTAATACATCTTCGTTAAACAATGTACTACCTCTTTTATAAAATACCTCTAAAATAGTGGCCCCTTGTAATAGGCGTATCATCCTTGCCTACGCTTTTAGGAGGAGCCTCTTTTGTTCCATTTTGAATAGATACATAATCTGCTACAATGTTACGCAATCGATGTGGATCCATATGACGCCCATCGATGCGCAAGATATGTAGACCTTTACGATATAACTCGGGCACGTAAGCACGCATATCCATTTCATGACTATTCATGATGTGCATGCGGCAATAAGGATCGGTACGCAATGGGAACACTTCCCCTTTACGGTCCTTCAATGCATAGTCCTCTGTTACACATGGCATAGGACAGTTTTCCTTTTTGCCAGTGCCCACAAAACTAGCGATGGCACAATACTCAGAAATCATCATTTCTGTATAACCGTGTACCATTACCTCTAATGGCAAATGAGCAGATTTTTGTAAGTTTACTAATTGTGCCAAGGTCAACTCTAAGGATGGAGCTATACTACTCATATTAAAATCTTGCCATACTTGTAGTGCAGAGCCATTGAATATGTTAAGACCTGTATCAGCTTCAATAGCACCTGAATATCCTAACTCACGAAGCCATAATAGAGCTTGTGGCATATGAATAGAAATGCTATCTGGTTTAGACTCAACTATGGCCTTAAGCGTATTCATGTACGCGTCTACCTCATCATCTTTAACGACGCGAGGCGTAGCAAATACACAAAGCACATTATGCTCTTTACAAAGTTTGACTACCTGCTCGTAGATGCTAATTTCATAAGGCTTACGTTGCAAACGGTCACCACCAAAGATAATCTTCTTAGCACCCCCTTCGATTGCTGCTTTTACACCATCGAGTTCATCAACGCGAGCACTCACCATAGGCTCTGTGTATTGAACCTTACTTTTAGCTACTAATGATGACATATTTCGGGGTTCTACAGCACGTTCTGCCCAAGCTGCTTCATGGTCTGTAAGCAACAAGTTTTCTAGCGCCTCTACAGCATCGCGACGCAATGCATTTAAAACACTAGCGGGCCACATGTACGGTCCATCAGGAATAGACATAGAGCCTAGTGTAAATAATGTATTCCCTAATCTACCTACTTGATCTCTAACCTTCTCTAATGTAGTCGGTTTATTGTTAGCATAAACAGGTTCAAACTCGTTAGATATAGTCACAGTACGACCATCATTCAATACAAAGGTTAGTTCTGTATAAGGTATTTCTCGTTCAGTATTAATAGATAGATAACCATGTACCTCTAATTTAGCGGTAAAGTCTTGTAGTCCCCGTTGCTTTTGAGCTTTAGGGCCTGATGCAAGGAATACTTGCCCCGCAGCAAAGCCTTCATCCGGTTTACCTACAATATGCTTTTCATCCACTAGAGACCAGTTCTGATCGATTTGATAGTACGTAATACTACCAGAACGTTGCATGACCTTTAAGAGTGATCCTTTTTCAATTGGTTCTGTTAGGAATAAATGAACTTGACCCTTTTTGACCTCTGCTTTGCCAATCAATTTCCCTTGATTATTTGGGGCCACCACGGTCATCATTGATTTTCCTACATGGTCTGTTAAATAATCCGTAGAAAATCCACGATTAAATCCAGAAGCTAATGCATCGGCATCAGTAGAATCTATATGAGCCGTATCTAAAATATGACGATAGGTTCCAATAACTTGACGCACGTAGGAAACCTTTTTCATACGCCCTTCTACCTTAAAGGACGTAACACCGGCCGCCACAAGTTCATTCATATATTCACTATAGTTAAGATCCTTTGGACTTAATAGATAGGCTTCGTGTTTTGGCAACAAGCTAGCACCTAAAGAATCCAATAGCTCATAAGGCAACCGACAAGGCTGTGCACAAGCACCACGGTTACCACTGCGACCACCGATGAAAGAACTCATTAAGCATTGACCAGAATAACATACACACAACGCACCGTGTACAAAGACTTCGATTTCAGCTGTACAGTTCTTGCAAATATGTTCAATTTCAGCGAGGCTCAATTCACGAGCTAAAACGACACGTGTAAAACCGAGACTTTCATAAAAACGAACCGCATCGAGCGTAGCTGCAGTCATTTGTGTACTGCCATGTAAGTGTAATTTAGGAGCCACTCGCTGCGCCAATTTAGCCACTGCTAAATCTTGAACGATGATAGCATCCACGCCGATGCGCTCTAAGTCCTTTAAATATGCCTCAAGAGCAGATAATTCGGAGTCACCTATGAGGATATTTACCGTTACATATACAGACACATCTAGAATATGGGCCAAGCGAATAGCCTCGGTTAATTCCTCAATTCCAAAGTTTGCTGCATGAGCTCGGGCATTAAAACCTTTGCCACCAAGATAAATGGCATCTGCTCCAGATTCTAAAGCGGCTATAAAGTTTTCCATCGTACCGGCAGGAGCCAATAATTCCATGGACAGTCCTTTCTACCTAACTAAAGGCATAACTATAGTACTAAAAGGGTTTACCATATGGTAAACCCTTTCAATATACTGCTTAAAATTAACGTAATTTGCAGTTAATTTCTGCTAATGCATCAATAATAGCTTGAATATTACCGTCAATATCCTCATCATTCAACGTACCTTCCATAGAGCGGAATTGTAAGTTGTATGCGAGACTGCGGTAACCTGCTTCGATATGTTCACCTTCATAAACATCAAAGATAGACGCACTTTCTAAATATTCTCCACCATGTTCTTTAATGATGGATAAAATTTCACCACTAGATACGGACACAGGTGCAACGATGGCAAGGTCACGGCTAGTGCCTGGGAATTTACTGAAGGATGTATAACGGAACGGTGGAATCGTTAAGGATAATACGGCTTCCAAATCGATTTCAAACATATATACTTTGCCAGGTAAGTCAAAGTTTTTGCTCACTTGTGGATGTAATTCACCATATTGAGCAATCATTTTACCATCAACTACGTATTGAGCACTCACACCTGGGTGAAAGTATGGCTCAGTGCCACGATTAACTTCATAGCTTGTAACGCCTAGTTCAGCTAACAACGCATCTACAATACCTT
Organism: Veillonella sp.; assembly: GCF_032470285.1. Classification (GTDB taxonomy): domain Bacteria; phylum Bacillota; class Negativicutes; order Veillonellales; family Veillonellaceae; genus Veillonella. Next base: position 495,001 of record NZ_JAWEKP010000001.1, read on the forward strand.
TTACATCATAGAAATCTGTAGTGCGTTCTGCTTGATTCCAACCAGCTTGGTTTGCTTTCCCCATCAAAATACCACAAGCCATAGGGCGTTCATGAGGTACTTCTGTTAAAGGTAAATCTTTTGGTTCATACACATTAGCCGTTTCAAATAACCAAAGATCCTTATTTTGTTGTGCAATATTGCGTTTTGCTGCTTCGATAACAGCCGGCACCAATGTAGTACGCATATAAGGGAATTCTTCGGAAATAGGGTTCAAGATTGGAATGGCTGTATAACGGCTATCCCCTTCAGGAAGCATCATATTGGAAAGACCATCTTTATGCATGAAGCTAAATGTAATGATTTGAGTCATACCCAATTTAGCCAAAGCATGTGTAACCTCTTTAATAAGAGCTTTCTTAGGTGTCATACCACCAGAGGACAATACGGCTACAGGAATTGTCGGAGTAATATTATCGTAGTTGTAAATACGAGCTATTTCTTCAGCGATATCAGGCATCACTGTTACATCACCGCGCCATGTTGGAACAAGGGCAGACAACTTGTCGCCGTCTTCGGTTACAACGAACTCAAGGGCTGTCAAAATACGAACCATTTCGTCTTTTTCAATGTTTGTACCCAAGTAATCATTGATTTGTGCTGCTGTGAAAGTAACTGTATGTTGTTCTACAGGATTTTTATATACATCGATAACGCCTACATCAACTTTACAAGTAGGGCAAATTTGTTGCAATAATTGCGCCGCTCTGTCGATAGCATAGGCGGTGTATTTATGATTTACACCACGTTCAAAACGGCCAGATGCTTCAGAGCGCATGCCAAGAGCTTTAGCAGTGCGTCGAATAGATGGACCATTAAATACAGCAGCTTCAAACATAACTGTGGTCGTTTCGTTTGTCACTTCACTATCAAAGCCACCCATGATACCTGCTACACCTACTGGACGTTCAGCATCAGCAATGATAAGCATGGAGTCATTCAATTCGCGTTCAGAACCATCAAGTGTAACAAGCACTTCACCATTTTTAGCACGTCTCGCCACTAATTTATGACCTTTTACATGATCATAATCATAGGCATGCATAGGTTGACCAAGTTCTAACATAACATAATTTGTTACGTCTACTACATTATTAATAGGACGAATGCCGCTATTACGTAAACGGTTTTGCATCCACAATGGGGATGGCTCAACCTTAACATCAGTTACTACGCGAGCTGTAAAACGCGTACAAAGGTCATCAGCTTCGATAGATACAGATGCTTTGCCTTCAATGGATTCTCCATTCTCGTTAACCATAATAACAGGGAATAAAGCTTTTTGATTTGTCATGACTCCAAATTCACGGGACAAACCAACCATTGAGAAGCAATCAGCTCTGTTAGCGGTGAGTTCAAATTCATATACTGTATCATTTAAGCCTAAAACATCTTTTACATCAAGACCAATTGGTGTTCCTTCAGGGAAAATGTAAATTCCTTGAGCTTCTTCTGGCAATACTAAGTCGCTAGAGATACCAAATTCTGCAACGGAACAGAACATGCCTTCAGAAACAACGCCACGCAATTTACCTTTTTTAATTTCTGTACCATCTGCTAAGCGAGATTTATGATACGCTACAGGCACGATTTGACCTACTGCAACATTTGTAGCAGCCGTTACGATTTGTTTTGTAACAGGTTCACCTTCTTCTGTAAGGCATTCAACTTGGCATACTTGTAATTTATCTGCATCTGGATGTTTTGTAATCTCAACAATTTTACCAGTATAAATTTTCTTAATGCCATTATCCATAGCAATGACATCTTCTACAGGAATACCAGCTTGTGTTAATTCATCGGCCAATTCTTGAGCAGGACGATTCATATCCACAGGCACGTATTCATTCATCCACTGTAAACTTGCTTTCATGAGTTCCTCCTAAAATTGTTCCAAGAATCGTACATCATCTTCAAAGAATAGACGTAAATCGTTAATGCCATATAAAAGCATAGCAATACGTTCTACGCCCATGCCAAAGGCGAAGCCTTTAACCTTTTCAGGATCGTACCCATTAATACGCAATACATCGGGATGAACCATACCGCAGCCCAAAATTTCAAGCCAACCTGTATGAGAACATACACGGCAACCTTCGCCACCACACATTACACAGGAAATATCTACCTCTGCAGATGGTTCTGTGAATGGGAAGAAGCTTGTACGGAAACGTACCTTTGTTTCATCACCGTACATGTGACGTAAGAAGGACTCTAATGTGCCTTTTAAGTCAGCAAATGTAATATGCTCATCGATGATGAGGCCTTCCACTTGATGGAATACAGGGGAATGAGTCGCATCATAGTCCCAACGGTAAACCTTACCAGGCGCAATCATACGGATTGGGCTATTAGGTTCATGACGTTGCATTGTACGAGCTTGTACTGGAGATGTATGCGTGCGCAATAAGAAGTTTTCTGTAATATAGAAGGAATCTTGCATATCACGTGCAGGATGATCTTTAGGCAAGTTTAAGCATTCAAAGTTATAGTAATCTTGCTCTACTTCTGGACCTTCTTCAACGGTATACCCCATTTTCATGAAGAAGTCTTCAATCATTTCATTAACCTTTGTTAATGGATGGATATGACCAGCTTTTTGTGCACGGCCAGGCAATGTAATATCGATGCGCTCTTTTTCTAAACGAGCATTTAACTCTGCAGTTTCCATACGAGCTTTAACTGTATCAATTTCAGCCTCTAACGCTTCACGAACAGCATTAACGAGGGCGCCAGCCTTCGGACGTTCTTCTGGAGATAATTTACCAAGACCTTTTAGTAAAGCCGTTACCTCGCCTTTTTTACCTAAATATTTAACACGTATATCTTGCAACGCTTGTTGATCAGCAGCGTCTTTGATGGCATCAAGGGCTTCTGCCTTAATACGTTGTAATTCTTGTTCCATTCAAGCATCCTCCTATTTGTAAAAGTCTAACTTATATTATACCAAATCAGGGTTGTCTTCTTCAATAAAACGCCATGGTAAATCAGGTAATGGCTTCTCTTCTAGTACAAAAAATGTACCCCGTGCCAAGTGAACAAGTTCACCTAATTCATTATAAATACGAGCGGTAGCAACCATAGTAGTTTTACCATTGTGCTCTACATTGGCTACACCACGCAATACAGCACCGCCTTTAACAGCTTTCACATAGTTACCATTAAGATCAATGGTGCTAACAGATTTTCCCAATGTAAAACAAGCAGTCCCCATCACACTATCTGCTAAGCCAATACATACGGCACCATGCAAATCCCCTCTAAAATTGCAGTAATCTGTTTCATTTGTTTGCAATGTCATTTCCGCATGACCTGGTTCCACTGCTGTAATCTCAGAATCTTTCACCCAAGAAAATGGGTTTTGATCTCGTAATTCGTTGAAATATTCTAACAATGTTGTAGCCATAAGGTTCTCCATTCTATATACATACCCATAGATTAACTAATCTAAATACTAAGTCTATTACATTACCTGTATGAAAATCTTTATAGTTATATGTCAAAATTCAATACAAACATATAAAAATGGTGCGTTACATCATACATATTGTATCATGCAACGCACCATATGCGAATAACTCTATCTAATTATATGGTATGTTCTTAAGAAAACACATTTATAAATTCAAAACTATTCATAATGCAATGCATCGATTGGATTGAGCTTAGCCGCTTTACGGGCTGGGTATATACCAAAAATCAAACCAATAGCCATGGAAAAGGCAAAGGACATTATGATTGTTGGAACAGATACAATTGTACTCATTCCAGATACCATTCCGATTACTTTTGAGGCTCCTATACCGAAAGCAATACCAATAAAGCCCCCCATCAAACTTATTACAACAGCTTCTATTAAGAATTGTGTAACAATTACGCTATACGTAGCCCCCAAAGCTTTACGCACGCCAATTTCTCGAGTCCGTTCCGTTACAGATACAAGCATGATGTTCATAATACCAATACCACCTACAACGAGTGAAATCGCAGCTACAGCCCCTAGGAATAACGTAAATGTTCCCGTCGTCTGAGCCACTGTTTCCATAATAGATTTCATATTTTGAATATTAAAATCATCCAAATTTGTATCTTTTATATTATGACGAACACGCAACAAATTCTCTATATCTGCCTGCAAACGGTCAATGCCCCCATCATCCTTAGCCACAACATACACCCTGCGAAGATAGTCAATGCCCTCTACGCGCTCCATTGATGTTGTATATGGAATTAACACCGTATCGTCTTGGTCATTACCCATGGTTCCGTTCCCTTTACTTTTGAGAACACCAATGACACGGAATGGAATATTTTTAACACGGATTTCCTTGCCTACAGGATCTTCATCAGCAAACAAATTTTTTACTACCGTTTGTCCCACAACCGCTACACGTTCTCGGTTCTGAACATTTTTATCGGAGAAAAATCGACCAGATGTCATAGTCCAATTATTTACGTCCTGAAAGTTAGAATTAACCCCCGCAACAGATGTAGTCCAGTTTTTATTTTGATAAATCACCACATAAGAGCCATTTGTCATAGGACTGGCGGCTTTTACACCTTCTAACTTAGCAATAGCTTCATAGTCAGATATTTTCAACGATTTCATGGACCCCTGCGAAGATCTAGCACCTGGCGTCCGCGGCGCCCCTGGCAGAACTACCAACAAGTTAGAGCCTAAGCTAGAAATAGAATTCTCAATATCTTGCTTCACCCCATTACCGATAGATACCAAGGCAATAACAGCTGCTACACCGATAATGATACCTAACATGGTCAAGAGGGAGCGCAATTTATTAGCAATCAAGGAAGCCCATGCCATTAGAAAACTTTCTTTATACATTAGGCACCTCCTTTATAGGAGTCATATTAGAATTGATCGAATCCTCTACGATTATCCCATCTTTCAAGACTACATTACGACTCGCGTACGTAGCAATATCCGGTTCATGTGTAACTAGAAGAATCGTACGGCCTTCATCATGAAGGCCTCGAAAGATGTTCATAACGTCAATGGTTGACTTGGAGTCAAGATTCCCTGTCGGTTCATCAGCCATGATAATAGCAGGATTATTTGCCAATGCACGAGCAATCGCCACGCGTTGACGTTGCCCACCAGACAACTCGGATGGCAAATGGTCCATACGCTCGCCCAAGCCGACAGACTGTAATAATTGAGTGGCCCGTTCAATGCGCATCTTTTTATTTACACCGGCATAAATCATAGGAAGCGCTACATTTTCTAGGGCTGTCAATTTTGTCAACAAATTAAAGCTTTGAAATACAAAACCTATCTGTTTGTTACGTACATACGCAAGTTCATCATCAGATAAGGTAGCAACCTCGTCTCCATTGAGTCGATAAGAACCAGTTGTAGGTCGGTCCAAACATCCGAGAATATTCATAAAGGTTGATTTACCAGATCCAGATGGCCCCATAATGGATACAAATTCACCCTTATTGACAACTAAATCAATGCCATGCAGAACAGGTACTGATAATTTGCCATTCACATAGGTTTTTGTAATCCCTTGTATGTCAATTACTGTTTGGTTCATAAGCACCTACCCTTAGAATGGTCCAGCTACATTATTCTTTGGTGCATTCACATCACCGCTTACGATAATTTCATCACCTTCAGATAAACCTTTTAGGATTTGAACATTAGTATCCCCAGTTACACCTGTAGAAACAGCGGTACGTACTGGTTGACCATCTTTTATTACATATACATACTCACCTTGTTTATCCGTACGTACAGCAGTAAGAGGAACTACCAATGTATTTTTAATATCTTCACCAAAGATTGTGGCACGAGCTGTCATAGATGGTAAGAAATTACCTGAAATATTTTCAGGAATTTGAACTTTAACCGTATAGTACACTACACTTGTACTTGTAGTGCCCATATTACCCTTTGTACCTTTTGCAATTTCAGAAACGTAACCTGTGAAAGTTTCACCTGGCTTAGAATCTACAGTAAACTCTACCTTAGCACCTTGTTTAATATTGCCAATATCAGTTTCGTCTACAGTAAGATAAATCTCTAAATTTTTTAAATCTGCAATGGTAGCAATGATCATTTGTGTGGAAATACCAGTACTAATAGTTTGACCGGCTTTTAGCGGTGTACCAACAACAGTACCAGACATTGGAGCTGTAATAGTAGCATCACTTAAATCTGCGGCCGCACGTTCATAAGTAGATTTAGCACGTTCATAAGTTGTTACAGAATCATCATATGTTTGTTGTGCAATAGCATCTTGAGCCGCCAAGGATTTATAACGATTCATATCAAGTTCTGCTTTGGCTAACGCCGCACGAGCATCATCAACAGATGCTTGTAATTGACGTGTATCAATATAAGCAATAACTTGACCGGCCGTAACTTGATCATTCTCTTTAACTAAAACTTTTTCAAGTTTACCAGCAACATTTGTAGAAACATCTACATAATTTACAGGGTTAATAGTACCTGTGGCACTGATACTAGTTTTTACATCACCCTTTTCAACCTTGCCAGTAGTGTATAACGTTTGTGCTTGATTTGCATTTAGACTATCCATGTAGTAATATGTGCCGCCACCAAGAACACAAAGAACAACAGCACCTGTTACTATACGTTTACGATGCTTTTGTAAGAACTCTTTCATTATGATCTCCTTTTTTTAAGATGAAGATATATTAAAAAGACATTTATTCTATATCAACACATATAGTATTTTTAAATTATACAGCACCAATTGCTTTTACGCAATATAATTTCATTAATGAATAAATTATGATATATAAAAAATGGCCCTTACGGGCCATTAACTACTCAATATTGACAATAATCTATAATCCTTCTCATCGATTGGAAATTCAAGACGTTCTGCCTCTTCATAAGATAGCGCACGGATATGACCATCTATATAACCTACTAATCGGTTAGCGACACCACTCATCAATAAATTAATACAGACTTCACTCATGCGAGCCGCTAAAATAGCATCAAATGCCGATGGACCACCGCCACGTTGTAAGTAGCCTAACACAGTTAGGCTAGGATCAAATTCTGTATGCTCCTTGATAAAAGCTTTCACCTCACCGCTGTTATAGGCACCTTCTGCAACGAGAATAACACTATATTCTTTACCCCGAATTTGTGTTTCCTTTAAATGACGACAAACCGCATGTAAAGGCATGGGATTTTCAGGAACCAAAACTATTTCTGCCCCACAAGCTAGGCCTGCCTTTAATGCAATATGTCCAGCTTTGCGCCCCATAACCTCCACAATAGCTACACGTTCATGGGAGTTTGATGTATCACGAATACGCCCAACCGCATCAACTACCGTATTAAGAGCCGTATCATAGCCTATCGTATATTGTGTGCCACCCATGTCATTATCAATCGTACATGGAATGGTCATAGTAGACATACCAAGTTTAGATAAACTTGCAGCACCACGCATGGAGCCATCACCACCGATAACGACTAGATGGTCGATGTCATAAGCTTTCAAAATATCATAAGCTTTGCGTTGAATTTCTTCATTTTGAAATTCTGGAAAACGAGCCGTTTTCAGCATCGTACCACCTTGTGTTATGATGCCACCAACATCTCGATTCGATAAGGGAAATATCTTTTCCTCAATGATACCTAAATAGCCACGTTCAATACCAAATACTTCAAAACCTTCATGTATAGCTTTTCTAGTTAGCGCTCTTATGGCGGCGTTCATTCCTGGTGCGTCTCCGCCGCTTGTTAATATTGCGATTCTTCTCATATCCATTACCCCCTTGTGGTGTACGTTGTTTGGATATACTATGTGCTTTACCTTTTTTATTCGTTTGATTAGAAGTCTTTTGTTTATACCTCTTATCATAACGAATTTTATTAGACATTGCTCTTTTTGATACTGCTTCAGAAATCTCTTTTTTCCTACTTTGTTGATTATTAAATTGTATATCTTCAGCTGCTTCTTTAGCATCTACATCGTTTGTATCATTGGGTTGACGTCTTGCTTTAAATTGCACATCTGAGGCATCTAATTCATCCTCAATACGCTGTATAAAATCATAGGTCCGGCCATTTGTTGTATCTAGTACAAAATCGCACTGCTTATACACGGGCTTCCACGATTGTATCATAGCATGTACAAAGGCATTCACATTACTATAGTCCATGGTAGGCCGTTTCCCAACACGGCGATTCACCCGACTGACAATACGGAATTGTGCAGCTCGGATACCAATAATATAGGAATATTTTTTTAATACCTTTAAGGTGCGATGTTCAATAGGAAAATTCCCACCCACAGAAATCACTGCTTCATGGTATAAGCAAACCTTTTTTAGTACATCCATTTCGGCGCGGCGGAATGCTTTTTCTCCTATCTTTTTAAAAATCTCAGCAATGGGCAACCCAAAACGACTTTCTAATACGCGATCGGTATCTACAAATTGCCAACCCTTGCGTTCTGCAAGGTTCCGTCCAAAGTGACTTTTGCCACTTCCCATAGAACCGATGAGCATAATATTCCGTTTTATTATCATCTATTATGTGCCCCTTATCATTACATATCCTTCATTGTACTATAAAATGGTCCAAAAACAAAGACAGACTATAGACATAAAATCTATAATCTGTCTCTATACAGTACACCCGATTTTCATTAAGGTTTTATAATCGATTTAATTGCACAATGCACATAAACTACATTACCTTTACGTTCTATATCTTCTATTTCTATACGGCGTGAAGGATCCTTTTCTTCAACAGTATTTATCCAGTTAATCATACGCTCTGTACTACCTAATACTGTTAATTCTAGTATACCTTCATGCTCATCAGTACTGACAATCATTAATGGTTCTCCTTGCAAGGAATCAAAAATATTTGTATTAGAACTTGTATTAGATGTCTTGTTCCGTGTAAAAGATTCTAATAGTTTTGCTTCATTAGACACTATATAATCTGACTCAGCATTCATTTGTATATTATAATTATCTTGTTGATTTTTTAAGCTATTATTTTTGTCTTCAAAATAAATATGCCCATACATAGAAAGGCTAATGAGCATCCCCCACAACACTAGGCCCGTTAATATTCTCTCGACCTGATACGTTGTGCTCTCTTTTAGATCCGTCCATATGGAATGTATAAACACCTTTATCTGCTTTAACTGTTCCATGACACTCCATCCCTAGTAATTTTTGTTGGAGAATAGCAATAAATTTACGACACATTTCGTCACTCGTACCTATACCATCTATACTGATACGCCCATCCTTAATGCTAAGATGCTGTAGACTAATATGTTCTGACATAGCGGCATCAAGAATATATACGACCATTGTATTGGGTAATATATCTGTTTGATTCTTAAGGATTTTATTCTTTATTAATTTATTTCTTATTTCCATTAATTCACCATATTGTTGATGTATTTCTTGATACTGAGCATTTGCTTGCAATCGCACAAAGTCTATCTTTCGATTTTCATAGCTACGATAGCTTGACCAACAACTATATATAGTAACAAGCCCTACTATAATGTATATAAGACTTATCCCATAAAGAAGGTATCGATAGGTATGCCATAAACTATGCCATCGTAACGAGCGAGGCATTAAATTAATACATCTGTCCTTACCAGCCCAATCCAATCCATTTAAGCCCCCTTGCTGCCATACCGATAGCCATGTCCCAATCTAATTGTCCTTGCTTGCAACGATTACGACCACGACCTAAAAATAATAATGGAATATATTCAGTTTCTCCATACATGGAAATTATACCTTCCATATCTGTCCGTTCTTCATTTGTTATAGATTCTAACCCATACATCCGAATTCCCTGTATCTCATCTATACCAAAGTCTTGTAATCTCACTTCTAACTTATCCATAGCTTCAGCTACATCGCTACTAGTAATAGGTACAATACACTCTTGAATGCATATATCATTCCACCAAAGCCATAAATGCATGGCGCCTTCTTCCACAACACCTGTTACAGTACCGCTGCGCCGCATCAAGCAATAACAAATAGGAATAGGCCAAAAATCAATAACATCAACGGGTGCATAAGTATCTCGTATACCTTGCTTCAAAAGCTCTAGTGAATGCCGATCTACAGCCACCATAAACATATGATAATTGTGTCGTGGATATTCCCGGCGACAAGCATCCATTTGGAAACTATCCCCCTCAAAACTAAAGTAGTCCTCTATATTCCACTTTATAAACTCCTTCATATCAAAATCATGAGGATCATAAGGTGCTACATGCATTTGTGTATCAATATTAGCAACAATACTATAAGCCCCTTCATCTAAATCATACGTTTCTATAAATTTTGTAACGTCTTCATCAATAGGTCCTGTACGCTTCATTTCTAACGCATCAGTAATGACCATTGTTTTATTTTCTATATGAGCGGTAACACATACAATATGTTCATCAGTTATACATACTCCAGAATGTATTCTCTTTTTTCGTTTCATAGAATCACCTCAATAAGGTTTTACCTTTATAACATGCATATGTTTTTCTTTATCTACGGTCACATACATATGTACACGACTCACGATTTCACTATTTTTCAATTTTCCATAACTCATAATATGTCGCGGATTATCTGTTGATTGGTCTGCTTCAATAGTAATCTCTACATTTTCATCATCTATCACAACTAATTTATTTTGAAAGTCCCATACATTTCCTAATTTACAATAGCCCACAAACCAATGAACACCTTTCTGTGCCGCATAATGAGCCTCTTCCAAATGCAATTCGTCTACCACATTACTTTCACATATTTGTCCTATACGCAGCCCCATAAAAGCTAATAATAATAAAAAGGACATTGTAAGTATCGCTATATATGTAATAAAGCCCGCGTTATGGGCTCCTACGTTCATAACCTGTCTCCTCTTTACTTGTATACCAATCATAAATAGTACTCTGTCCAATAGAGACCTCATATATGGATAATCCTCCATAACCACTTGTGTATTTTCTATCATTAACAAAACGATTATTAATATACCAACGTAAATACACGGTCCCATTAGTATCTACACTAAAAGGGTATTCTTGGGTATAGCCCACATTTCTTTTATCTGTAGTTCCTACAATTCGACTACCACTGACAGGTTGCAAGCTACCATCCGTTAATTTTCTGTATAATGCATGACGTTGTACAGTTAAGGTTGTGCGCTTTGTATCGTGAATATATAAACTTGTATTACGATCTTCTACAGTAACCTTCACAGGATTCCATATCATATGAGCCACAACCATACGCCGTGTATATCGACCATCCTCCATCATAGCTACACTATCAAGTAATTTAGCATCCCACATAACTGCATAGAATACGATACCTAACAATAAGGTAAGGACTATGATAGAAATCATCATACTAATAAGCGTAGAATACAAAATAAAACCCATATCATTTCTATTTTTATTTCTATCTGTTATGGGATTCTGCTTGTATTCTTTATTCTTCCCAATTACCGTTTCTATATCCTCGCCCTTCAATGTATCCCCTCCAAATCAACTGATAGAGAATAGACAACAGATTGATTGTCGATGGCATCTACTGTTAATCGTTGTAAAGATACACCTTCTATCACTACAGGCTTTATATGTATTTTATAGGTAATTTTTTCACTGGGACTCATTGTAAATTGAGAATTATATACACCAGTTTCTATTGCTCCATTCTTATAATAAGAAGCTTTAGCCACTTCTAAATACGTTATGGTATCTTGCAATATATGATCCCAATAATACGCCCTATATACCGTAAGAGTAGCCATCCAAAAAATAGATAATACAACCGGTAAAATGAACATGATTATAGCGGCTGATATTAAAGCGTCACCATACATAAATCCTTCAGTGCACTTCTTCCCATCTAATTCGCCCCGTTTGTACAGATATCCATATACGATTTTTCTCACCACTTTCACGATCTTTCAAAATAATTTCTGTCCCATCATAGGGTAAGCCCAAGGCTGAAAAAGAAATAATTGTCATAGACCGTTCATTCTCAATATTTTGCGGTAATGATATGTTTACCGTATGATGATTAACATCTTCCTCTAAGGTATAACTGTCCTTATTTAAAATAAAAAGCATTCTCCCTTTACCATTAGATTTATGCCCTAACATAGACCACAGTTGAACTTTCTTGAGCATATACGCCACCTCTTGCGTAGCACCATTTAAAGTATAACGACTAGGTGTTGTCACAATAGGTAAGGCAATAGAAATGAGCAATAAGATTAAACCAATAGTAATAATCCATTCCGCCAATAAAGATCCACTTTGACGATTTATAAGTTGCACCTTAACCATTGATAAAGCACCTCCATATAGGAACCACCATGTAAGGCACACCATCCGCCAAAGCATAGAAAGGGACCAAATGGGATATATCGATTACGATAACCGGCGAGTAAGAGATAGAGAGAACCAACACAAAAAGTTACGTAAAAGAAACATATAATTTCCCATGGAGTGAGCCATATTGCAATAGCAGAAAACCATTTAATATCGCCTATGCCAAAGCCTTTATGGCTAATCAAACGAAGTCCATATGTAATAGCACCTACGCTGATAACACTTAATAAGGTTACTAACATAGATTGATCATTTATATAGCTATATATAATGCCACCTATTACAAGAACTAATGCCCCTTCATCAGGCAATATATAGTAATGCATATCGATGGTAGCACCTGCTATGATGATGAGTGAAAACACAGCATACAAAGCAATGTGAGTATAAGATATTGCTTTTGATGAAACTATAACAGGTAGCAATATAGATGCTATATATACAAAAAGTCCTATCACATAATTGGTCCCTTTCATACCTTGTCCTTTCATATAACTAACGTATATAATTCATAATCTATACAAGTTAATTAAGGCTCATTAGGTGCTTTAACAACAACAGATTTTGAAGTCCCACCACTGACAACTTCATAAGTAATAGTGTATTCTTTTCCTTTTGCAGTCTTAACATGTTCAGTAAGATATCCTTCCTTATATAGATTTTCTACTGTTGGAGGTGTGTCGACATTCTTATCAATCATATACAATTGAGTGGCATTTTTAATAATTTGAATATCTGCTGTTTCTTTAGCGTTTCGAGCTTTATCCGCTGCAGATAAGAATTGTGGCATCGCAATAGCCGCTAATATAGCGATAACCGCTACTACAACCATTAACTCAACGAGAGTAAATCCGCCTTTTCTCGATTTTTTAAACCCTTCTCGAACACGAGAAATATGTAGTCGATCTACGACCCATTGACCGCACATTTCTAATCGATGATTCACTCCATGAATCATATGCATAACAGACTTCATAATATTCTCCTTTTAATAGTTAAGTAATAACATTGTCTATTGTCCTCCTAAGTTGGCAATGGACGTAAATAAGGGGTACATAACAGATACAACTAATACGGCAACACCGATTCCCATTATGGTTAGTAAAATTGGTTCCAATAATCGTTCTAAACGAGCAATATATTTTGAAAGTATAGATTCATAGTAGTAGCCACAGTGGTTTAACATTTTTACTAATTCACCACTCTCTTCTCCAATGGACACCATTTGCCATATAAAAGCGTTTCCTATTTGACCACTACGTAAGCTTTCTTCCAGTGAGTGTCCTGATAATAATCTTGCTTCCACTTGTTTACTACATTCAACACCATATATATTCCCCCACAAAGGGCGCGTGATATTCATGGTGTGAATGATAGAAATACCAGAATCTAATAAGAGAGCCCAAACTTTTAACATACTTGTATAATACACACAAGTACTCCATTGGTATCGGTGAGCCAACAGCCAAAGCCAACGATGTACTTTACACTTTATACTATGCTGTTTATAAGCAAATGCTAAGGAACCTATTACAACACAATGTATAGCTATTACCATTAGAGGATGCGATTTTAACCCTTGTCCTAATGCAAAAAGAGCTCGCGTCATCAAAGGTAATGTAATATGCATAGTGGTAAATACCTGTTCAAACGAAGGAATAATAAACAAAATGGTAACTAGAAAAAATATATTCATCATTAAAAGAAGAAATAAAGGGTAGGAAATAGCACTCATAACCTTTTGTTTCAGCTGCCTCTCCCAATCATAGTGACAAGATATATATTGTAAACTCTCACCCAAGGTGCCCGCTGCTTCACCACTTTCTAGTAAAGCCAAAGCAATAGGAGGACATCCTTCACTTCGTAAAGCCTGTGATAAAGTCTGACCACGCTCTATGGATTCATATAAAGCTGTATAGAGTAGTCCTCGTTTCCCCTGGCAGAGCAACTGTAAGGCTCGCCGTAACGGAACACCAGATTCAATGAGTAGACCTAATTGATAAGTCACATCTACCACCATAGTATGATTCCATTTATGTTTCTTTCTTTCATCCTGCAACGATATCCTATAAATTCTATAACCATCTCGTTTTAACCGTATTGCAATTTCTTGTTCTGAATCCCCCCACATCAAACCTTTTTCTGTTTCATTTTGATTATTTTTTACGACATATTCATAAGCCTCCATATATTCACCTACGATAATTGTTGATCAAGCAAGGTATGCAATTGTTGTTGGGCTCCATATTGTGCCTTTACATCTCGCACAGCCATTTCTAATGTTTTCATCGGTAGTTGCGTTTCTTGAATAGATATGATTTGTGGTTCCTTACGGGTCCGTATCAAATTTGCTACTGCATGGGTATTTAGCAAAATATCACGAATAGTAATGAACTTTTTATTCCATCGAAGTAAACGCTGACATATAACGGCCCGTAACACTTGAGATATTTGATTGCGTATCTCTTCTTGTTGCTCCCCAGGAAATAGAGAAATCATGCGGTGAACCGCCATCACTGCACGCTGTGTATGCATAGTTGCCATTACAAGGTGACCAGTCTCTGCCGCATGAAGTGCCGCTTCAAGGGTTTCACGATCTCGAAGTTCGCCTACCATAATGACATCCGGATCCTCTCGTAAAGCATCTCGAATACCATCTGACATAGTATTAATATCAGCACCTAATTGTCGTTGATGTATTAAAGACTTTTTAGATACAAACTCAAATTCGATAGGGTCTTCTAAGGTAATAATGTGACGCTCCATAGTCTGATTTATATAATCAATACAACAAGCTAAGGTAAAACTTTTACCACTGCCTGTAGGGCCACAAACAAGCAATAGACCATCATGTGCTTCACATAGCTTTTGTAATAACTGACCTTCACTATTATCATCTAACTTAAGTTGCTGATGACAAAGTAATCGCAATGTACCACATATGGTCTGATTAGCTCGATATAGATGAACACGGATACGCACACCACAACAGGAACAAGCCTCATCAAGAGACTGCCACTCATAGGATGCTATACCGCAACGACGCAATATATCCTCGATTAATTCTGTAGTACACATAAAGGAAGTAGCCCTTAATCCATCACCATGTCGCAAATAGATAGGCTGACCACATTGTAGATGAATATCTGTTGATGATAGTTGTATTGCATTTTCTACAATAGTTTCTAAACTTTCACTCTTACAGCATGAGTCCACAACGATGCACCTCCTCTATAGATGTAACATGCTGAGATACGGCCTTACGAGCAGACTCTTCTAATGACAATAATAAATGTGTTTCTAATTCGTCCCAATGAGCTGAATTAGCTGGTATTTCTAAGTATTCAAATAGAGCAGTCCGTCCCTGATATGATGTACCATCGAATTTTCGTACTAGCCGTTGTGCAATAGCCCCCATTAAAGTAGCCCGTATTAAGTACGGCTCTACGCCCATATCCATGAGTCGCGTTACAACGCCTATAGCTGTATTGGTATGTATAGTAGATAATACGCGATGCCCCGTTAAAGCAGACTTAACGGCTAACTCTGCGGTCTCCTTATCCCTAATTTCACCAATCATAATCGTATCTGGATCTTGCCGTAATACAGAGCGAAGACCTTTGGCAAAGGTAAATCCAATCTTTTCATTAATACCAATTTGTATAGCCCCTTTGATTTCGGCTTCTACAGGATCTTCAAGACAGATAAGCTTAGTTTCGTCTAAATTTAACATGCGAAGCATGGCATATAAAGTAGCTGTCTTACCACTGCCTGTAGGTCCACAGATAAGTAATAATCCATAAGGACGTTTTAATAATTGTTCAATGTGCTCAAAGATATCCGGCTGCATGCCTAATTCTTTTAAGTCTTTATGACTCCCTTCATTTCCCATAAGGCGACATACTAAGGTTTCTCCGTATAGGCTAGGCAATGTAGATACACGCATCGTTACAGACTTATTTTTATGACTCCAAGACCAACGCCCATCTTGTGGTAAACGCTTCTCGCTAATATCTAGAGAGCTACAAACCTTAATACGGTTGATAATGAGTTCAGCTTCTTCAAATGATACAGTCATGTAATGTTGCAGCAGTCCATCTTTTCGCAACCGAACATGAGCACCACTTTTAACGGGATCAAAGTGGATATCGCTCACATGGTGTTCTAAGGCATACAAGATAATATCGTCTAATGTTACGTCTACATACATGGTCACCTCCAATACCTTGCGGTATGTTTTTACCTCACACTAGCGTATGGCGTTATAGGTTTCGACATCAGCCTCTAAATCCCTCTTTTATTTTTAAAAATCCACGAAGCGAAAACTTTTCTATTTTTAGACATACAAAAAAGGCGCCCCAAAGGGCGCCCTTATTGGACTATTAGATATAACGTATCTTATTTTAAGTTATAAAAAACGTCATTACCTTTATATTGAGCTGTTTCGTATAACATTTCTTCAATGCGAAGTAATTGATTATATTTTGCTACACGTTCAGAACGAGCCGGTGCGCCAGTCTTGATTTGACCAGCATTTACAGCTACAGCAATATCAGCAATGAATGTATCTGCAGTTTCACCAGAGCGGTGAGATACTACGCAAGTGTAACCAGCACGTTTAGCAAGTTCCATAGCATCAAAAGCTTCAGTGAGAGTACCGATTTGATTAACTTTTACAAGAATAGAATTACCTACACCAAGCTCAATACCACGAGCCAAACGTTTTGTGTTAGTCACAAATAAATCATCACCAACAAGTTGTACGCGGTCACCAAGGCGGTCTGTCAACAATTTCCAGCCTTCCCAATCTTCTTCAGCAAGACCATCTTCGATGGATACAATTGGGTATTTACCTACTAGGTATTCGTAAAAGTCTACCATTTCAGCAGCTGTTTTAACTTTGCCTTCGCCAGCTAGATTGTATTTACCATCTTCGTAGAATTCAGAAGATGCAGAATCAAGTGCCAATTTGAAATCTTTTCCTGGTTCATAACCAGCAGCTTTAATAGCTTCACAAATTACTTCTAATGCTTCTTCATTAGATGACAAGTTAGGTGCGAAACCACCTTCATCACCTACTGCAGTACTAAGACCTTTATTGTGAAGTACGGATTTCAAAGTATGGTATACTTCTGCACAGCTACGAAGAGCTTCTGCAAAAGATTTAGCGCCTACAGGCATGATCATGAATTCTTGAATATCTACGTTGTTATCTGCATGTGCGCCACCATTCAAGATATTCATCATAGGAACTGGCAACTCTTTAGCATTGAAGCCACCAAGATATACAAATAATGGCAAGTCCAAAGATTCAGCCGCCGCACGAGCTACTGCCATTGATACGCCAAGAATTGCATTTGCACCAAGGTTAGATTTATTGTCTGTACCGTCAAGTTGCAACATCAAGTTATCGATTGCCACTTGTTCTGTAGCGTCATAACCGATAAGTGCAGGACCAATTTTAGCATTTACATTATCGATAGCTTTTAAAACACCTTTACCGGAGTAACGGGATTTATCTCCATCCCGTAATTCTACGGCTTCAAACATACCTGTGGAAGCACCAGATGGAACAGCTGCTGTCGCAATAGTACCATCTTCTAAACATACTTCAACTTCAACTGTTGGATTACCGCGGGAATCTAAAATCTCTCTTGCAATGACTTGTTCAATTACTGCCATTTTTTCACCTCATATAATCTAATGGAATAACTGCCATCTGACAGCCATTATATATATTGAGCTAAACCTTATAGGCTTATAACTCTAATTAACTACTAATATAGTGAAAGCTCCATATTATGCTTTATGTACCAAGCTGTGACCTGTCATAGCTTTTGGTTGTTGTATCCCAGCTAAATCTAATAATGTAGGAGCAATGTCACATAATTTACCAGCTTCTAATGTAGCTGTTTTTAAACTGTCGCTCATTAAAATTAAAGGAACCAAGTTCGTTGTATGTGCCGTATGTACCTTACCTGTTTCATGGTTAACCATAAGCTCTGCATTACCATGATCTGCTGTAACTAACAGATGACCTTTCTTGCTACGAATAGCCTCCACGATACGACCTAAACAAGTATCTACTGCTTGAACCGCTTTAACGGCAGCTTCAAAGCTACCAGTATGACCAACCATATCTGGATTTGCAAAGTTCAAGATGATCATGTCATATGTTTCATCTTGTATTGCTTGTACAACCTTATCGGTCACTTCATAAGCGCTCATTTCTGGTTGTAAATCATAGGTGGCCACTTGAGGGGATTTTACGAGAATGCGGTCCTCCCCTTCAAAGGGTTCCTCTTCACCGCCATTAAAGAAATATGTAACATGAGCATACTTTTCTGTTTCCGCGATGCGCAATTGGCGATAACCACCTGTACTTAGAACTTCACCTAATGTTTCAGATAATGTATCCTTTTGATACACAATATGTACGGGCAAACCATCCTCGTATTTTGTCATAGTTGCCATATATATAGATAGTGGCTCCCGTTTAAAGCCATCAAAATCAGGTAACACTAGTGCCTTTGTAAGTTCACGACCACGGTCTGGGCGGAAGTTACAGAATATAACCGCATCTCCATCTTTGATAGTCCCTGCAGCATCAATCACCGTAGGAAGTACAAACTCATCTGCCGCATCTTTATCATAAGACTGTTGCACTGCTTCACATGCAGATGTAGCTATTTCACCTTGACCATGTACGATGGCATTATATGCCAATTCAACGCGGTCCCAACGATTATCGCGGTCCATTGCATAATAGCGACCACTAACTGTAGCAATTTTACCACAATTGAGATCAGCCATATACGTTTCTAAGTCCTTTAAATAGCCTTGTGCACATTGTGGAGCTACATCACGACCATCGAGCAAAGCATGGACATACACATGCTCGATTCCATTATCATGAGCCCCCTTGATGACTGCCTTAATATGATCTAAGGAGCAATGCACATTGCCATCTGAAACTAGGCCTATAAGATGTAAGCTTTGCTTCTTAGCTACTTCGTATAGTTCCTTCATAACAGGGCGATTATAAAACTCACCAGACTCGACATCTTTAGTAATACGAGTCAAATCTTGATACACTATGCGACCAGAGCCAAGATTTAAATGTCCAACTTCAGAATTTCCCATTTGACCTTCTGGAAGGCCTACCGCAAGCCCTGATGCTTCTAATGTTGTATGTGGATACATATCCCATAATTGATTAAAACAGAGCGGCTTCGCCTGTACTACAGCATTGGTTGTGTCTGATTTATCCCCCAAGCCAAAGCCATCTAGGATGACTAGCATTACGGGAGCCTCTAATTTAGCCATTTGTAACCTCATATTAAGCGCTTACTTGGTTTGCAGCTTTAATAATATCAATAAATTCGTCAACCACAAGGGATGCACCACCTACAAGAGCACCATCAATATTAGGCTCTCCAAGGATTTCTAATGCATTTTCTGATTTAACGCTACCACCATACTGGATGCGTACTGCATCAGCAGTTTCATTATCATATAGAGATTGAATGTAATTGCGGATTTCTTTACATACCTCTTCAGCTTGATCAGCCGTTGCTGTCTTGCCAGTACCGATAGCCCAAATTGGTTCGTACGCAATAATCAATTGACTGACTTGTTCTTTCGGAATATCAGCCAACGCCCCTTCTAGTTGAGATGTAATCCAGTCAAGTGTATGACCTGTTTCACGGTGTTCTAAACTTTCACCAACACAGACAATAGGATTCAAATTATGATGAAATGCACTTTTAATTTTTGCATTGACGGTCTCATCTGTTTCACCATAATATTCACGGCGCTCAGAGTGACCGATGATTACATAATTAACGCCTACCTCTGTAAGCATAAGTGGTGAAATCTCACCAGTAAACGCACCAGCATCATGATAATCCATAGTTTGTGCACCTACTTCCATAGCTGTATTTTTCGTCAATACTACAGCACGTTCGATGGCTGTGAAAGGCGGACATACAACTACATCACAGAACAATTCCATATCTTGTAACACGCTGTTAAACGCTTCGATCAGAATTGATCCAGACGCAATGGTGCCATTCATTTTCCAATTCCCTGCAATAATGAGTTTTCTCATATTATGCCTCAGACAATGCAGCAATACCTGGTAGAATTTTGCCTTCTAAGAACTCTAAAGATGCACCGCCACCTGTGGAGATGTGGCTAATTTTATCTGCTAAGCCACTTTTTTCAATGGCTGCCACAGAGTCGCCACCGCCAACGATAGTCATCGCATCGGATTCAGCTACAGCTTTCGCTACTGCATTCGTACCAGCTGCAAAGTTTTCCATTTCAAATACGCCCATAGGACCATTCCAAATAATAGTCTTCATTGGCGCCAATGCCTCTATATAAAGTTCGCGTGTTTTAGGCCCAATATCTAATATCATCCAGCCGTCTTCGATTTGATCAACGTCTACAATTTTAGTATTAGCATCGTTGCTGAAAGCATCTGCTACTACAGCATCGATAGGTGTTAATAATTTAGCACCTGCTACGCGAGCTTCCATAACAAGGTCTGTAGCGATAGCTTCTTGGCCTTCTTCAAATAAAGAGCTACCAATGTTGCATCCTTGTGCTTTAATGAACGCATTAGCCATGCCACCGCCGATAATCATTACATCCACTTTAGGCAAAAGGTTAGAAATAACAGAAATTTTATCTGTTACTTTTGCACCACCAATGATTGCCGTCATAGGTGTTTTAGGATGTACTACAGCTGCACTTAATGCTTCAATTTCTTTTTTGAGCAAGAAACCTGCTGCCATAGGGATATAATCAGCAATACCGACTACAGATGCCGCATTACGGTGAGATACTCCAAACGCATCATTGATAGCAACATCTGCAAGAGATGCCAATTGCTTAGCAAACTCAGGGTCATTTTTAGTTTCTTCATTGTGGTAACGCAAATTTTCAAGCATCAATACATCGCCAGATTGTAATGCTTTTACAGCTTCTTCAACTTTAGGACCAATGCAGTCATCTACGAATGCTACAGGCTTGTTGATAAGGTCAGATAAATGCTTAGCACATGGTGCCAAAGACATTTCTGGTTTGCGTTCTCCCTTAGGACGACCAAAGTGAGAAGCAAGGATAACCTTTGCCCCTTTTTCGATTAAGTAATTGATAGTAGGTAATGCACTACGAATACGAGTGTCATCAGTGATGACACCGTCTTTCATAGGAACATTAAAATCAACACGAACAAATACTGTTTTATTAGCTACTTGTAAACCTTCAATTGTTTGTTTCATTAAAGCCTCCTGATTATAAGCCTTTGCTTGCTATAAATGCGGCCATGTCGATAAGACGTTCGGAGTAACCCCATTCGTTATCATACCAAGAAACAACTTTTACCATATTGCCATCCATAACCATTGTTAAATCAGCGTCAACAATGGAGCTACGTGGATCGGAGCTAAAGTCACAAGATACTAATGGCACATCAGATACACCTAAGATACCTTTTAATTCGCCAGCAGCTGCTTTGCGGAATGCTTCATTTATTTCTTCTTTAGTAGCAGGTTTTTCAAGTTCGCAAACAAGATCTGTAGCAGATACGTCTGGAGTTGGAACGCGCAATGCGAAGCCATCTAATTTACCTTTTAATTGAGGCAATACTTTAGCAACAGCTTTTGCTGCACCAGTAGTTGTAGGGATGATGGACATAGCAGCTGCACGAGCACGACGAGGGTCTTTATGACGTGCATCAAGAATTTTTTGGTCATTTGTATAGGAATGAATAGTAGTCATCATGCCGCGTTTAATACCGAATTCATCGCATAATACTTTAGCGAATGGAGCCAAACAGTTTGTTGTGCAAGATGCATTGGAGATGATATGGTGTTTTGCAGGATCGTACATATCTTGGTTAACACCCATAACCATAGTTAAGTCTTCATTTTTACCAGGTGCAGAAATCAATACCTTTTTAACTGTAGGTTGTTCTAAATGAACTTTTGCTTCTTCTGCATCGCGATATTTACCTGTACATTCAATTACGATTTCTACGCCTTCTTCAGACCAAGGTAATTTGGAAGCATCGCGGTCATGGAATACGCGGATTTTTTTGCCATCAACATAGATATTTTCTTCGTCGAATGTTACTTCGTTAGGAATTGTACCATGTACGGAGTCGTATTTTAACAATAATGCAGTACCTTCATTATCACCAGTTGCATTAATTGCTACAACCTCAACGTCAGGATTATTAATCGCTGCGCGAACTACACATTTACCAATACGACCAAAACCGTTAATACCAACTTTTACTGCCATTGTTAAATCCTCCTAATAACAAAAATTTTAACCAAATTTCAAACTAAAATTTATAACTACTAATTCGCCTATAAGGCAGAAATTTGTAACAATTGACGCATCCCCTCCGCTGCTTGCTCATCAATTATGAGTATACCTTTTTGACAAGCTCGCATCACACCTATAATAGCATTCGCTTTTTCTTGTCCACCAGCTACAGCAATAACATTGGGAACCTTTACTACATCAGGAAGTGATAAACCAATATTATTAGTAGAATAAATTAACTTACCCTCAATGTCACAATATTGACCAAGTGCTTCACCTACCGCATGATTATCTATCAACTGCTTACGCACATCATCAGCAATATGGCGCTGATCTGCCATGCGCATTGCAGTACCAATACCAAATAATAGTACGTCAGTCCTACTAATGAGATCTCCAATTTCTTTAATTTGCGGTTCACAAGTCATGAGCATATGTAATGAGTCTTGTGAAAGTCCATCAGGTAAATGGAGCATCTTATAGGACCCGCGAAGTCTTTCAGCTAACACAGAAGCGATTACATTAGCTTGATACTCCACTACCTCACCAACGCCACCCCGGGCAGGTACAACAATAGGATTAAATGGTAATACTGGCATCTCTTCAGCTACTGCAGCCATTGTACTGCCACCACTGATGGCAACTACAGAGTCAGGCTCTAATAATTCCTGTAATAGCTTTGCTGCTGCAAAACCTAACTTTTTAACCATCAAGGTTCCTTCAGTAGGAGTGATGATAACCCTATCGATATGAAGTGCTTCAGTCAATCGATGTTCTAGCTCGTTAATACGATCTAGCTCATTTAAAAAATTTCGCAACTTTGGAACAATTGCATGTCCCTCATCAGTGAGAAAAATCCCTGGTTTATAAATGTCTACAAGACCATTAGCACGCATTAACTCAATATGACTTCGTACGGTTCGCTCAGGAAGGTCCGTTGCAGTAGCTAATGTCCTACGGCCTATAGGCTCTTCATAAACAAGGTGGTTTAGTATTTTGTATCGCTCCTTCAATACGCTAACAATTTCAGGAACAATACGTTCACATATCATTAGAAATTCGTTCATCGGGTCCCTCCTTTACCCGTTTGGATTGCATGAATCGTTTTTCGTCCCATGTGAACAAAATCCGTCCCACCTAAAATAAAAAAATACTTTTACACTTGTATTGTATACCTTATGTAAATTTTATTCAACCCTAAATAAGAGAAAACGACATACGTCTTAGATGATTTGTTATTATTTCAAATCTAATAATATGTCGTCATGTCCTCTTATTATATTTTAATATGTCGTTTTACTTTATTGTATTTTATTTTGTACCGAAGATACGGTCACCTGCATCACCTAAGCCAGGCAAGATGTAACCATGATCATTAAGCTTTTCATCAAGTGCTGCTACATAAATAGGTACATCAGGATGTTCTTTATTTACAGCCTCTACACCTTCAGGAGCAGCCACTAAGCACATTAGCTTAATATGCTTAGCTCCTTTTTCTTTTAACAATGTAATAGCTGCTGCTGCACTCCCTCCAGTAGCAAGCATTGGATCAGTTACGATAAAGTCACGTTCGCCTACGTCAGATGGTAGTTTACAGTAGTATTCTACTGGTTTCAAAGTCTCAGGATCACGGTACAAACCGATATGACCAACTTTTGCAGTTGGAATTAAACTAAGCATACCATTTACCATACCTAGACCAGCGCGAAGAATTGGAATAATACCCAATTTTTTACCTGCAATTCGTTTGCCAATCATTTTAGTTAATGGTGTTTCTACCTCCACATCCTCAAGTGGTAAGTTGCGTGTAATTTCATACCCCATCAACATAGTAATTTCATCAAGTAGTTCTCTGAAATCTTTAGAGCCTGTTTGTACGTCACGCATCAATGTAACTTTGTGTTGAATCAATGGATGTGTCATAACATTAACTTTCATGACTGTCCTCCTATAAAACAATATACATATCCCATTCTAGCTATTAACTATCATATTTACTCTATCACAGATTAGAAAATCATGCCATAAAAATATTAAAAGGGATGTGCCGAGGGCACACCCCTTTTATACTACCTATAAACTTATAGGACTATAAATATATAATGTAATTTTAATGTAATCGATTAGTACAATGGATACGCTTCACAAAGTGTAGCGACACGTTTACTAGCTTCTTCATGGACCGATTTATCTTCAGGATTTTTAAGAACCACTGCAATAATATCGGCAATTTCTTCCATATCTTTCACTTGCAAACCACGTGTCGTAAGAGCTGGCGTGCCAAGTCGAATGCCGCTTGTTACAAAGGGGCTAGCTGGATCAAATGGAATTGTATTTTTATTACATGTAATACCTACTTCATCGAGTAAGTGTTCAGCTTCTTTACCAGTTAAACCAGTATTACGAACATCTACAAGCATAACATGAGTATCTGTACCACCAGAAACAATTGTTAAGCCCTTTTCTTGCAATGCTGCAGCCAACGCTTTTGCATTGTCGATGACTTGTTGTGCATATACTTTGAACTCAGGTTGTAAAGCTTCACCAAATGCTACGGCTTTAGCAGCGATAACATGCATCAAAGGACCCCCTTGAATGCCAGGGAAAATGGCTTTATCGATTGCTTTAGCATACTTTTCTTTGCAAAGAATCATACCACCACGAGGACCACGCAATGTTTTATGAGTTGTTGTAGTAACGATATCAGCATATTCTACAGGATTTGGATGTAAACCTGCTGCTACAAGGCCTGCGAAATGAGCCATATCTACCATGAAGATAGCATCAACCTCATGAGCTACATCAGCCATTTTTTTGAAGTCGATTTGACGGCTATAAGCACTACCACCGGCAATAATCAATTTAGGTTTTGCTTCCAAGACAATCTTGCGGAACTCATCGTAATCGATTTGTTGTGTTTCTGCATCTACACCGTAAGGTACTACGTTGAAATATGTACCAGATACGTTAACAGGGGAACCATGAGTTAAGTGACCGCCATGGGACAAGTTCATGCCCACAATAGTATCACCTGGTTGTAATAATGCGAAATACACGCCAAAGTTTGCTTGAGAACCAGAGTGAGGTTGCACGTTAGCATGTTCTGCACCGAACAAGCGTTTTGCACGTTCAATAGCTAATGTTTCAATAACATCAACATTTTCACAACCACCATAATAACGTTTACCAGGATACCCTTCTGCATATTTGTTAGTCAATACGCTACCTTGAGCTTCCATTACTGCTTGAGAAACGAAGTTTTCAGAAGCAATCATTTCCAATTTGTCACGTTGACGTGCCAACTCCTGATTGATAACAGCTTGAATATTAGGGTCTTGTTTTTCTAAGAAACTCATAAGTATCCTCCTCATGTAAATATATGCGTATAAGGTAACGATGTATTACTTCTCTAAGGCTTTAATCTTTTCCACACGGCGTTCATGACGGCCACCTTCAAAATCCGTTGCCATCCAAATAGTAACGATGTCCTTTGCAAGGCCGGGGCCGATAACGCGTTCCCCCATTGTGAGAATATTAGCGTCATTATGTTCACGACATGCATGGGCAGAGAATGTATCATGACAAAGAGCAGCTCGAATACCTGCAATCTTATTTGCTGCAATACCGATACCAATACCAGTACCACAAATCAAAATACCTCTGTCTACTTGACCAGATACAACTGCATTTGCTACAGGTACAGCAATATCAGGATAGTCGCAAGAATCAGCTGTATGACAGCCAAAGTCCTCTACTTCATGTCCCAATGCATTTAACAATTCCTTAACGGATGCCTTTAAATGTAATCCGCCATGATCACAACCGATTGCAACTTTCATAATTTCATCTCCTACGCCTTCTGAGGCACTGATGTAAGACCAGCCTCTACTAAGTGATAAATTTGTTCCGCACATTGATTATATACGGTTTGATCAGATCCATATGGGTCCGTAACATCACCATCTTGACCACCCCACTCGGAAATCGTTTTGATTTTACTTTCCTCAAATGGGAATTGGCGAAGCAGTACAGATTTGTGATCTTTCGTCATACCAATGATAAGATCTGCTGCATTCACGAGTTCCATCGTCAATGGTCTCGATTCATGATCAGAAATATCTGCAATGGAACGGACGGCTTCCACGGCTTGTTCAGTTGGTTTTGCGCCATAAGCGGCAAATAACCCAGCCGATACAGTGGTAACATCCTTATGTTGCTCCGCTGCAAGTGCCCGTGTAATAACTTCAGCCATAGGACTACGGCAAGTGTTACCGGTACACACAAATAAAATATTCATAATAACATCCTTACTTAATCACATTTTGTGATTACTTTATACATTATAGCAAATTCATCCAATATGTAAAGACATATTTCTATTATCAGTGGACATTTTTATGCTAGTAAATTTACTTATAAATGATATGATGGCTCGATGCCTTCTCCATACGATTCATAATAGCAACACCAAAACCGTCATCATCAACACCTTCTGCCAAGATTAGGGTAACATGATTTTCATTAAAATGTAATAGACTTTTGTAAAAGTCATGACCTAATGATAAAGCATCACTATGATGGCCAAAACAATGACATATAAAGCGTGTATCCCCTTTAATCAAATTATACGTTTCATGACTTACCAAACAACCTATGGGACCTTCTACCTCTGCAGAAAGCTCTTTGAAAGTACTTGCTACATCTTCTGGACTGCCTACAACAACTGTCATAGGTGCATCAGGAGCATAATGGGTATACTTCATACCAGGAGCCTTTGGCTTAGTTGTTGCATTAACAAGAGCAGTATCATACTCAACAGTAGACACAACATCTTCTAGCTGTGCTTTTGTAATTCCACCAGGTCTCAATATAATAACCTTATCATCATGAACTTCCACCACAGTAGACTCTACACCAATCGTACATGAACCAGCATCTAAAATATAGGAAATACGGTCCTTCATATCATGATAAACATCTTGTGCCGTTGTGGGACTTGGCCGTCCAGATATATTAGCACTAGGAGCCGCTATAGGTACACCAGCACGCTCTAGTAAAACTCGACAAAGCTCATGATCAGGGCAACGTAAAGCAACACGAGGTAACCCGCCTGTAGCACGATCTGGCACTAAATCTGATTTAGGCAATGTGATTGTCAACGGACCAGGCCAAAACGTATCCATTAATAATTGTGCCGTATTTGAAACCTCTGTTACTAAAGGTTTTATACTTTCACTATTAGGAACATGTAAAATAAGTGGATTATCGGAAGGGCGACCTTTAGCGGTGTAGATTTTATCCATCGCCTCCGGATCTAACCCATTAGCACCTAATCCATATACAGTTTCTGTAGGAATGGACACTAATTCGCCATTACGCAAAGCGCGAGCAAGCATATCTAGTTCTTGATCTGATGGATTTGTAATAATTTGAGTATCCATATTATCCCTCATACACAGCTGTTATAACGCGATTATTTCCACCAAGGTCAGTAATACATCGAATATTAGAATACTGCCCTGTTTCCTCTAATAAAGACTTTACAGCCTCAGCTTGATCAAAACCTATTTCAAAAGCTATACGGCCTTGCGATTTTAAATATATACCGCATGATTTAGTCAAAATACGATAAAAATCAAGTCCATCTTCACCACCAAATAAGGCAATATGAGGCTCATTTAACACGTCCTGAGACAATAATTTAGCATCCCCTGTACAGATATATGGTGGATTCGATACGATGAGGTCAAACTTCTCAGTTTTACCTACCAAACCAGAAAACATATCGGATTCTATAAATTGAACACGATCATTTAAATTAAACCTTTCACAGTTTTCCTCAGCCACTGACAAAGCATCGGTAGATATTTCAAGTCCTACTCCACACGCATTCGGCAAGTAGTGTAATAGACTTAACAATATCGTACCAGGACCCGTACATACATCGAGGACACGCATATCGCTATCTTTTGGATATGTGCCTAGTACATGCTCAATCAAGGTTTCCGTATCAGGTCGTGGAATTAATACCTTATCATTCACTTTAAAGGTCAACCCCATAAAGTCCTTTTCCCCAATGATAGCCGCTACACAATGTCCCTTAGCTCGTTCTTGAACGAGAGGTCTAAAGGCATCGAGTTCATCTTGAATAAGCGGTTGGTCATAATGGGTATATAGATAAATCCGATCTTTACCTAAAACGTGAGAAAGCAGTACTTCCCCATCAAGTCGAGGTGTATCCATCTCCTTGCTTTGAAAGTACTGCTCTGTCCACTGGAGAATACGACCGATTGTCCAAATCTCCTTATGCATTTGTATTGGCCTCCTGCATTTTTGCCGCTTGGTCTGCAGCATTTAAGGCTTGAATAATTTCATCAAGATCGCCATTTAAAATAGCATCTAATTTATATAATGTTAAATTAATACGATGATCTGTGACGCGTCCTTGTGGGTAATTATAGGTGCGAATACGTTCACTACGATCACCTGTACCGACTTGACTCTTACGATCTGCAGCCATACTAGAAATGGCCTCTTGTTCAGCTTGATCCTGTAACTTAGCACGTAATACACGCATAGCTTTTTCACGGTTTTGTAATTGAGATCGTTGATCTTGACACGCTACAACGATACCAGATGGTAAGTGTGTAATACGAACAGCAGACTCAGTTTTATTGATATGCTGACCACCGGCACCACTCGCACGATATGTATCAATTTTTAAATCTTTTTCATTAACTTCAATATCAACATCTTCCATCTCTGGCAATACGGCTACTGTAACTGTAGATGTATGTACACGGCCTTGTGTTTCTGTAGCCGGTACACGTTGTACACGATGTACACCAGATTCAAATTTCATCTTAGAGTATACATTTTCACCATCCACAGAGAAAATAACCTCTTTAAAGCCACCAAGCTCTGGTTCATTAGCATCGATAATCTCACAACGCCAGCCTTGGCTTTCCGCATATTTTGTGTACATGCGGAACAAGTCGCCTGCAAATAATGCAGCTTCATCACCGCCAGCGCCCCCGCGAATTTCGATGATAATATTTTTATCATCATTAGGATCCTTAGGCAATAATAGAACTTGCAACTTTTCTTCCAATTCCTCTTTTTGAGGTTTTAAGTCTTTCAATTCCTCTTGAGCCATTTCTCGGAATTCTTCGTCCATGGATTTATCTTCAATAACTTCCATAGCTTCATCAATACCAGATAAAACTTTTTTGTAAGTACGGAACGTTTCAACGGTTTCAGATAATTGAGCATGTTGACGGGTCAATTTACGCCATTCATCTTGGCGAGCAATGACCTCTGGGTCACTAATACGCTGCTCAAGATCCATAAATTTATCTTCAATAACTTGTAATTTATCAACTAACATGTTTATTCCTCTTCATATGCGTCACTCTCAGGCGGACGGACCTCTTCTAAAGCTCGTATAGCAACTTCAATTTGATCATCTTCTGGTTCACGCGTTGTCATATATTGTAACGCAAGACCTGGTTTAATAAGAGCTTTTACAAAAGAATGATCGCTACGTCCAGCAAGACGAATTACCTCGTACGCAATACCAGCTACTACAGGCATAAGGAGTACGCGGCTCACGATACGTTCCAACAAATTGGGCCAACCCAAGAAAGCAAATACAAAGATACTAACTACCATAACAATAAGTAAGAAGTTTGTACCACATCGTGCATGCAATCGACTTTGTTGACGAACATTTTCTACAGTAAGCGGCAAATCTAATTCATAGGTATGAATCGTTTTATGCTCTGCCCCATGATATTGGAAAACTCGTTGAATATCCTTCGTAAGACCAATCCCCCAAATATAAAGTAAGAAAAGTACTAAACGAATGACACCTTCAATGAGATTTAATACTATATGATTATCCTGTACACCAGGAATGAATTTTACGATAAATGTAGGCAATGCCAAAAACACAGCTATCGCAAACAGTGTAGAAATGACCATGGTAATGGCGATTTCACTATTAGACATTTCTTCCTCTTCATCGCCAGCAGCCTTAGCAGAGAAGGATAAAGCCTTCATGCCTATCACTAGAGATTCATAGAGAGCTACACAGCCACGAAGAAATGGTTTTTTCAATATTAGATATGTGTCAGCAATGGACTTTGTAGCCTCTTTTTGAACTACAATAGTTCCCGCAGGCTCACGTACGGCAGTTGCCGTATAGCCAGGGCCTCTCATCATGACACCTTCGATCACAGCCTGTCCTCCGACAAACTTTTTTATACGTTCTCTGTTCACAAGATCTCCTCTCATAAACAAATATAGGCAGAGCCAACAGCCCTGCCAATACATGTTACATTACAAAACAAATTATTTGCCGTAACGTTTGTTAAATTGTTCAATACGACCACGAGCTTGAGCCGCACGTTGTTGACCAGTGAAGAACGGATGGCATTTGGAGCAAACGTCTACACGAAGGTCTTCTTTTACAGAGCCAGTTTTGAATGTGTTGCCACAACCGCAAGTTACTGTAGCTTCTTTATAGTCTGGATGAATACCTTGTTTCATTCTATACACCTCTTTCCAGCAATCAATATTATTCTTATAGATTATAGCATGACACCTGCACAAATGCAAGTAACCAATACTATTCCTTGGACGCTTGCTTTTCTTCAATAGCCTCAGCTAAAATAGCTTCCAAGTCACTTTCGTTGAGGATGTCACGCAATGCAATAATCTCCTCTAAAGAAAGGGTAATACCTTTTTTCATGCTTGTATATTCACTATCCCAAGCACGAAGATCAAACTTAGGATTGTATTTTCCCCAACTAGTACATGTTAATTGTTTTTTCCAACCATCTTTATCTTCAGATAAAGTACCAATAACCTTGAAGATTTCAAAATTAATAACTGCCATAGGTCCTCCTTTCTTACATATTCATATGCTATGTTTCGTATCTACTATATTTAGTAGTTTATATTTTTTAGGATACGATATATTTTAAACCAAAATTATATGATTTACAATTCTTTTTTATAGTCACTATAATCTTCAATATCAATAGAAGCTGTAGGTGGCATAACTTGTGCACCTAATGAATCTACGGTCTCTTTCCAACTCCTTGTAGCCTCCGTAACAGCCTTGATATATGCCTCGTCAGCAGCCTGTACAGATTTAATTAGTTGGGCTTCATCCTTTACATCTAATACGCGACGACGTACGCTACTAAGCATATAGCCAAAGGATTCATCTGTTTGAACGAGCATGGAGATTTCTTGAATCAATGTTTGACCCGTAGTGCTGCAGAAATAGGCATACCACATATATGCTAATTCAGCATCTGGGAACATCCAGTAAATATCATCTACAGGCGCTTCTGTCGTAATATCTACATCAATATGATCAGTATGACGTTTAAAAGTAAGAAAATAAGCTCCACTTTCAATAAGAGCAGTGCGACCTAATTCAGATACACGGCTATCAATGCAATAAATACCATCTTGACCTAAGGCTACGTCCGTTTGACCGCCGGGCAATAAAATAGAACGCAAGGACAAGCCATAATTTAATACCGTAAATACTGGCAATTGCGCAAATACGCCATGAGGTAATGGAATATAATTAATTGTTTTCCACTCATCCCCTACACGTTCACGAAGACCAACACGCATTTTTTTTACATCGTATTTACCATATACGATTTCATAAGCCCCTAATGGAGTCCATTCTCGTATAGCTTCTACTCGTTTTTGGTTCAAGAAAAATTGCAACGCCATATTATTTAAGCCCAATTGATTTTGTGCCATTGTAGCAGGTAAGAATAATTGAGCAGTCCCTTCTGGAACCAAGTTATGTAGTCCGTTAGCGACCTCTTCTACAATATCTTCAGAGGATTGGAACATACCAACTGTGCCTGTAAAGATATGGTCAAAATAGCTACGATGAGGCCATTGATTAATGATTTGAGCCATCGGATATAAACGTGTCAAAATGCTATAGCACACGGGAGATGCCGTATACAGAACGACTTTTTTATCTTCATAAGATTGAAGAATCTCTTCAACCATGCCTGCATATTCTTCTACATAAGCATACAGAACCAGTTCTCCCATTTTACTATGAGCTTCGATACTTTCACGAACAGGAGTTTCCCAAATTGTGCCTACATCTAGACCTTCTAAAATGCCTGTGTCACTAATAAAATCAAACAATTCCACTCTAAAGGATGGCCCATAAAGAGCTTGGAATGTATTCAAATCATATGGTACAGGACCAAAGGATTCTACTGTGGATTTTTCTGCTAACGCATATAAATCATCTGCCGTTACACCCCACTCACGGGAGCTAGCATTACTAGAAATCAATTGATCTAGCACTTTAAAACGCATTAACTCATTTACAATATCAATTCCCTCAATACCATGATTAGCACAAAGGGCAATAAATTCTTCGTTATTTACTTTCATATTAAACCTTTCCGGCTGAAGGACATAGATGATTTAAAAAACATTCATTACACAAAGGCTTACGAGCCTTACACACTCTACGGCCATGATAGATTAACCAGTGGTGTGCAGCAGCCCAATCCTTTTTTGGAATTGCCTTTTGTAACTTTTGTTCCATCTCTTCTGGCGTCTTAGCAATACCTAATTTTAATCGGTTAGACACGCGAAATACATGTGTATCTACCGCAATGGCTGGTGTACCAAATAAAACGGATACCACAACATTTGCTGTTTTACGCCCCACACCAGGCAATTCAACGAGTTGATCAAACTCACGAGGCACCTCTCCATGATATTGTTCAACTAAAATTTGACAAGTAGCAATTAAGTTTTTTGCCTTGGACTTATAAAGGCCGCAATCTTTAATGAGAGTCTCTAACTTAGTAACTCCGATTTCAAGCATCTTTGCAGGATGATTAAGTTCTGGGAACAGTCGTTTAGTAACAATATTAACCCGTTCATCCGTACATTGTGCAGACAAAACTACAGCAACTAATAATTCAAATTCATTTGTATACTCAAGGGCAGGTTTTGCATCAAAATAATGCTCTTGTAACAGTTTCAACTGCTCTGCCTTTATCGCTTTTGTTACACGCATACAGTTCTCCTTTCTCACCTGTGAAAGTACAGACGCGTACATCTTATATCTTACCATACGTATTCATTAAGTTCTATGTTATAATAAAACATGCTATTCTAATATAGAATACAGGAGGCGCATATGAGTCATATTAACGATACATTAAAACGAATAAATGAACTAGCTGCAAAGAAAAAATCTGGACAAAAATTAACCCCAGAGGAATTAGCAGAAAAAAAAGAATTATACGAAATCTACTTAAGCTTCATTCGTGGTCAAATTACAAGCACCTTGGATCGCGTCGAATTTGTAGACCCAGAAACAGGTGAAAGAACCGCTCCTAAACGAGCTCTTGAAAACTTGGCCAAAGAAGCTGATCAAAACATTAAAGAACATAAGGATATTCATTAAAACATAAAAAATCTATAAAAAGCGTACACATCAATGACTGAATGACATCTCCCAAATTATAGCCAGTATTTTGGGTGCAAATTGGTCTGTTCATAAATGTGTACGCTTTTTTATTATGTTTGTAATTAACTAATTAGATTACTTATTAACTTTACATTAATTCTATTGAGGACCTTCACCAGCAATGATGCGTTGAGCATCATCAGCAGATAAATCATAATGTAAGAATGTTTTGTAGAATTCTTGAGTTTCTTTTACAAGATCAACATCGCTGAACAATTCAGGGTGAATTAATTTTGCAGCCCATAAAATTTGTAATGCAGATTCAGCACTGTAACGATCCCAGTTGAAAGTACCTACAGGATTGCTGTAAATACGACCGTTTTGTACTGCTTTAAGGCTTGCCCATTGTGGATCATTCTTAATCGCTTCAATACCTTTGCGTGATTGTGTACCACCAATAATGATAATATCAGGGTTAGCTTTAACGATTTCTTCCATTGTTACAGTAATTTGAGAACCTTTAGTAGTGATGGCATTTTTACCACCAGCGTAACGAATCCATTCGTTGATAATTGTTTTGTCCCCATCAACCTTTAATAAGTTGTCTCCACCTACAATATGTAATACAGATGGACGGTTAGCATCATCAATACTTTTTGTTCTATCTTCAGCAAATTTAATTTTACCATCTAAGTAAGCTAGGTATTGTTTTGCCATTTCAGGGGCTTTATCACCTAATACTTCAGCTGTAATATTAATAACTTTACGCAATCCATCATAGTCTTGGAAGTTTACACGAACTGCTGGAATCCCTGCATTACGCGCCATTTCAATTTGATTCTTATTACTTGCTAATACAACTTGAGGTTTTAATTTTTGGATTTCTTCCATTTGTACATCAGTACCTTTTACAGGTGCTGGAATTTCTTTAATGCGTGGGTACACTTGAGCGAACCAAGGCAAGCCTTGAACAGAAGTTGTGGTAGACACTAATTTATCCGCCCCACCAAGCATCAATACAACTTGATTATTGGCATGCCATAAATCGGCAACCTTTGTTATATCTTTAGGAATTGTTACATCTGTTCCATCGATATCCTTTACTACACGCGTAGCAGATTGATTACCTTGTGATGCATTCTCTGTGCCACATCCAGCTAACATGAATAGAGCCGTCATAAGGGCTAATAAAAATACAATAATACGCTTCATACTTACATTCCTTTCTGACCTAATTGAGGGATAACACATACAGTACGATTAACTGTATCGCTATAGAATAAGCTTAGCTTAGTCTTATAAATCTCCTCGAGCGCTTCTAAGGTCACATCACTAACAGAATCATAAAAATCTATAGATCCACCACGACATAAACCAACACGGCTATTTAACAGCAACGCCTGTTCCGGTAAATGTGTAGTGAAAATAATAGCATATCCTTGGGCGCGTAATTGATCAATTGTTTCTAAAACAATAACCTGATTACGTATATCTAAAGCAGATGTAGGCTCATCCATAAGTAATAAGCGTGTATCTTGTAACAAGGCACGACCTATAGCAACTAATTGCCGTTGACCACCACTTAAATCACGGCATGGTTTGTCCTTTAACGCCGTAATACCAAGCATGTCCATAATAGAATCAGTTTTTTCAAATTCTTCTTTACCTGGAGATGAGAACATACCGGTTCGCAAGGTAGCACCAAAGGAAATATAATCTCGTACCGTATAAGCTATATCAGCCCCTATAATCTGTGGTACAAAAGCAATTAACTTAGCCCGTTCCTTGATTGATGCAGTCATTAAGTCTACACCACTACAATAAATATGTCCTTGTTGAACATGATTAAAGCACATTAAACAGCTTAATAAGGTAGATTTGCCTACCCCATTCCTACCTAGTAACGCCAATGCATCACCAGCTTTTACAGAGAAGGATAAATTACTAAAAATATTGGGTTGGTTCTTATCATAGGCAAATGATATAGAATCAACGACGAGTTCAAATGAATCCATTAGAAGTACCTCCGTTGTTTATATAATACCCATGCAAAGAACGGTGTCCCAATAAAACCACATAAAATCCCAAGTGGAATCTCTGCAGTTGTTAAGGAATGAGCAAATAAATCAGCAATCATCAAAAAAGAAGCACTCACTAAAATCGTAGCGGGAATTAATTTTTTATGATCATTACCTACTAACATTCTAGATAAATGTGGTATAACAAGACCAACCCAGCCGATAGTACCGCTAAGACATACTGCTGCAGCTGTTAGAAGCGTAGAAATACCGATGATAACAAGTCGTTCTCGATTTACATTTACCCCTAAGCTTTGAGCCTCTTGATCAGAAAGAGACAAAATATTAAGTCTCCATCTTAAAGCTAACACTGCAATTGTACAAATAATAATGATTGGCAATACATATAGCAAATTATCCCACGTAACCTTTGCTAAGCTTCCCAACTGCCAATAAACAATATCTTGCAACTCCGTATCAGGATCCGCAATATATTTAAGCAAACCGATTATAGCAGCCATAAATCCGGAAACGATAATACCACATAATACCAAAACAATACGCGATTGATTCTGAATCAATTTAGGCAATAACAAGGTTAAACAAACCGCCAAAATACCACCCATAAAGGCTAGTATGGCAACACCATATAACGATAAATGCAATAATATACCTATACATGCACCCACACTAGCGCCATGTGACACACCTAATAAATCTGGAGATACTAAATCGTTACGGAATACCCCTTGGTAGGCGGCACCAGAAACGGCTAATGCAATACCTACAGCAATAGCCCCTAATACGCGAGGTAGTCTAATTTCCATTACTACATTATACATAGATGCATCCCATGTTATAGGTAGTACTAGAAATTTGGAAGATAAGATATTCATCACTTCATTTATGGGAATAAAGAAACGGCCTATCACGAGAGAGGCCAAAAAAATACCAATACATATAACTAAAGTTATAAACATTGTTCTTACATATTGTTGCATAAAATACCTCAACAAACAAAAACTTCATATATGCTACCTTTAACTATACAAGATTTTACATATTAAGAATAATTAGTTTTAATGATATATGTATAGAAAAAAGCCACTTGATATATGGATCAAGCAGCTTTTAGTATAAGTTTTACTTATCGATTATAATTTACCAAGACGTTTCATAGCAGTATAAATTTTTCCTGCGAGTCCTGTCATTTGTTTTTTAGGAATACCACAGGCAGCTATACGAATACCATTTGCTAATGCAATTATATAAATATGTTCTTTCTTCAACTCTTCACAGATAGCATTTGCAGAGTCTGTAGGGATTGTAATAAAAAAACCACCACGGTAAGGTAACATGGGAAGACCCACTTGGGCTGCTTCTTGTTTAAAGATATCAGCACGATCGCGAATTAATTGATAATAGCAATTACGTTCAGCTTCATATTCCTTAAACTTAGCTGGATCAGCCACAATATTAGCCATTGTACGCATTGCGGGACGACAAATATTGGACCATGTGGCACGACTTGTAGATTTGTTAACTTCGAAAAACTCATCAGCTATTTCTTCATCGTCAGAGATCCCAATCATCGCACCAACGCGCTGACCATACATAGTGAATCCTTTAGATAAGCTATAACACACACAGGTGAGTATTTCTTTTGGCAAATGACTAAATTTATTGAAGAACGCACGTACCTCATCTTTTTCACCAGAGTAATCAAGATATGCTACATCAATACCAATAATCACATTATTTCGACCAATAGCAACTAAATCCTTCAGAAAATTAAGGATAGAATCCCAATCTTTATCCTCAATAGAATAGCCGGTTGGGTTATTACCAGGTGTATTAAAGATAACAACCACATTTGTTTGTTTAGCCGCCAATTCGTTTACACGATTTTGGAATGCCTCATGATTAAAGTTATTATGTTCATCAAATAAGGAATACGTAACTAGTGTACGTCCAGTATCACTACAAATAACACGGTATGCACCCCAGTACCAATCCGCTGTTAATACTTCATCACCAGGCTCCGTATAGTTATGAATCAAATGATGAATACCACCAGTGCCACCTGCGGTAGCAATGCTACGAATATGACCTTCTGGGCGGAAATTTCCAAAACATTCTTTTTCTGCAGCACACAAAAAATCTGGAATACCCGCAATTGGTGCATAACCAACATGTTCAGAATCCGAAAGACTCAAATATTCTTCTTTAACGGTCTTAAGAAAAACTAAGTTTCCCTCTTCATCATGAATAGCACCCAAAGTACCATTTACAACATTCTCACGGCCATTTTCTTTAGCATCAGCTTGAGCTTGACCAGCAGTTACGAAGATCACGTCTTTTAATTTTTTTCCTTTTGCATGCTTTGCAGCAACACTTGTCATAACTAGCACCATCCTATCTGAAATGAATATTACATATTTATCATACCTAAACTAATTTAAATATACAACGTATATTCAGTAAATATATTGTATACATAGAAGATTTAACTAACTATTAGTAACTCAACACTTATTAAATATATATAGAATATATTAAGTACCTTATTTAAGAAAAATAATTAAGAAATATACAATAAAACAGTAAATATATAAAAAAAAGGGGCTGTAACAGAATACGGTTTTACCGCATTCTAGTTGCAGTCCCTTTAAAATATAAGAAACACCAAGAAAATTAGATTTGTAAAATCGTATG
>NZ_JAWEKP010000002.1:0-362681 GCF_032470285.1 Veillonella sp.
TTCCCGGACGGGTCACCACATATGGACGATTAGCTCAGCTGGGAGAGCGCCTGCCTTACAAGCAGGATGTCGGCAGTTCGATCCTGTCATCGTCCACCAAACTAAAGGAGCAAGCTGTTAAGCTTGCTCCTTTTTTTTATATATATGATATAATAATATAAATTGTATAATTTGTAATTTTAAAAGAGTTTTATTAAGAGGAGGAATTATGTTACATAACTTCGGACTCTATAAACGTCCACTACTTACAGTACTTGCTGTACTACTCACAACTGCATTTACAACAGCCAGTGCCGCTATGATCGATTTGAGTCAGCTAACACCAAATACAACGCAACCTGTGGTTCTTAGCACTATACAAAGTAACACAAGTAATGAGGCTTCTACATTGACCCCTAAAACAAATATGGAGCCTGTCATAAAAGTAGCTGCCACACCAACATCTACACCAATTTCTGGAGTTTCAGAAAAAGCAACTATTAATGCTACTAGTACAAGTCATGATGGTCACTTGGAAAACTTTCCAAGCCGCAAAGTAACTATTGTTGTACCAGCAAATTTGCGCAATGAAAACACAGCTCAATTTGGTCACTACATGACAGATCGCTTATCAAATACACTTAAATATCCTTACTATGATACAACCATTGTAAGTACTAACACACCAACTGCAGAAATTAAAGCCGCTGATCTTGCTCAAATTGCAGAGGCCCAAAATTCTGAAATCGTTATTATGCCTGTACCATTACAAGACGTATATGTACAAGTTAATACTATTAACAGCCCAGATCCATACAATAAGGATAATCATGAAATTTATATCGCTGCAAAGGTTAATGCCCTTTTATACTATTATGATGTAAACGATAAGATAATCCATACTGTTCGTACGGGCTTCAACCAAACTGATGACTCTTTAACTATGCCAACACATAAATCAGTTTGGAACAAAGTTATGACTATATTACTTGATAAATTACCATACAAACGAATTCCAACAGATCGTGACCGCTACCAAGCACCTGGTATCAATTCTGAGGCACCTGTTGTATTAGATTTTCAAGTAGAACAACCTAAGAATACTGCATACTCCTTAAAAGGTGTGAGCGTTTTATAATCAAAATTAGAAAGATAAAAAGGCTAGCCAGATGGCTAGCCTTTTTCTTATAACATTTTTGTAACATGCAAGCGCAGTAAAGCACGTTGCAATGCTGCTTCCGCTCTTTCTACATCAATATCAGGTGTAGGATTTGATAACCGACCTTCTGCACGCTCTTTAGCTCGACGAGCACGTTCCACATCAATGGATGTTGGATCTTGACAGTCAGGGGTTACAATACTCACCTTATTATGTTCAATTTCACAGAAGCCACCAAATACAGCATATTCACGAGATGTTCCATCTGGTTGTTCAATGCGTAAAGGTGCCAAGTCTAATGCAATAATCATAGGCGCATGATTTGGCAAAATACCAAAACCACCATCGATAGCTTTACCTACAAAGAATGTAGATTGGCCCTCGAATACGATTGCATCAGGTGTAATTATCTGTAGGGTCATAGGTTCCGCCATGGATTATTCCCCCTTCTCTTGCATTTCCTTTGCTTTTTGAATGGCTTCATCAATGGTACCAACCATGTAGAATGCACCTTCTGGCAATTCATCATGTTTACCATCCAAGATCTCTCTGAAGCCTCTCAATGTTTCGGACAATGGCACATATTTACCAGGAGAACCGGTAAATACTTCTGCTACGAAGAATGGTTGACTCAAGAAACGTTGAATCTTACGAGCGCGAGATACAGTGAGTTTATCTTCGTCAGACAATTCTTCCATACCGAGGATTGCGATAATATCTTGAAGATCGCGATATTTTTGCAATACTTCTTGTACTCCACGAGCTACTGCGTAGTGCTCTTCACCAAGTACATGTGGGTCCAAAATACGGCTTGTAGAGTCCAGAGGATCCACCGCTGGATAGATACCAAGTTCCGCAATGGAACGAGACAATACTGTTGTCGCATCCAAGTGAGCGAATGTCGCTGCTGGAGCCGGGTCAGTCAAGTCATCGGCAGGTACATATACAGCTTGTACGGAGGTAATAGAGCCTTCTTTTGTAGATGTAATACGCTCTTGCAATGCCCCTACGTCATTAGCCAATGTAGGTTGGTAACCTACGGCAGATGGCATACGACCTAAGAGGGCGGATACTTCGGACCCCGCTTGAATAAAGCGGAAGATGTTATCGATGAACAAGAGCACGTCTTGTTTTTTCACATCACGGAAGTATTCAGCCATTGTAAGACCAGTAAGACCTACGCGCATACGAGCCCCTGGTGGCTCATTCATTTGTCCATATACGAGGGCTGTTTTATTGATAACGCCAGACTCTTTCATTTCGTTCCACAAGTCATTACCTTCACGAGTACGTTCCCCTACACCGGAGAATACGGAATAGCCGCCGTGCTCTGTAGCAACATTGTGAATCAATTCCATAATCAATACGGTTTTACCTACACCGGCACCACCGAAAAGACCGATTTTACCACCTTTTACGTATGGAGCGATAAGGTCAACGACCTTAATACCTGTTTCCAAGATTTGTGTATCTGGAGAAAGGTCATCAAATTTAGGTGCTGGACGGTGAATAGGCCATTTTTCATCAGCCACAACTGGAGCTGGATCATGGTCTACAGTTTCACCAAGTACGTTAAAGATACGACCCAATACGCCTTCCCCTACAGGAACGGAAATTGGAGCACCAGTATCTTCTGCTTCCATATTACGTGTCATACCGTCAGTAGAACTCATGGCAACGCAACGAACTGTATCGTCGCCTAAGTGTTGCATAACCTCTACTACGATTTTTTGTCTATCGTGTGCCTTGTGGTCATGGTAGATGTGGATGGCGTTGTAGATAGCTGGTAAATGACCAGCATCAAAGCGCACGTCTACAACTGGGCCGATGACCTGCACAACTTTACCAATATTATTACTCATCGACAGATGTCTCCTTATCTATTGCAAGGCATTAGCGCCACCAACGATTTCAGAAATTTCGTTTGTAATACTAGATTGACGCAACTTGTTGTATTCAAGGCCTAAGGACTCAATGAGTTCCCCTGCATTATCTGTAGCCGATGTCATGGCCGTCATACGAGCACCTAATTCACTAGCTGCAGATTGCAACAATCCATTATAAACTGTAATTTCTAAGTATTTTGGCAGCAACGCCTCCAAGACGGATACGGCGGACGGCATGAAATCATACTCTTCGCCTTTTACCTCATCTTGTGGTTGCTCTATTGGCAACAAGCGCTCAGCCTGTGCAATTTGCGTCATAGAATTTACAAAACGTGTATAGATCATGATGACTTCGTCTACTTCATGACGTTCATATAGTGAAAGTGCTTCATGCATAATAGTACGCGCATGTTCATAGGATGGTTTATCCGAGAAGCCCGCATAAGACTTATCGATGCGAACACCTCTAGATTTCATGCTGTCTCTAGGCTTTCTGCCTGCCGTGATAACACGGTATGTATCAGGAGATTTACCATGTAATTGTTCCATGGCAAATTTCAATACATTAGACGAAAATGCCCCTGCAAGACCTTTATCTGCACCTACTACAATATAGCAAGTGCGCTCTACAGGTCGCACATCTAAAAGAGGACTTTCAAAGCCTTCTAAATCACTATTAGACATATGACGCAAGATTTGCCCTATCTTTTCTGCGTAAGGACGAGTAGCTTCCGCTTTTGTTTGTGCCCTACGAAGACGAGCAGAAGCTACCATCTTCATCGCTTTTGTAATTTGTTGCGTATTGGTAACACTTTTTATGCGTTTTCGCAAATCTTGTGCACTAGCCATACATTACGCCTCCTTACGAGACACTAATGTATGTGTAGAGCCAAATGCTTCAACACATTCTGGGATTGCTTGCTTCAATAGATTTTCAGTTTCTTCGTCAATTTTCTTAGACGTTTCAATGTTAGTGATGATTTCAGGGTAATTTGCTTTTACATAGCGTAAAAGTTCAGAT
Organism: Veillonella sp.; assembly: GCF_032470285.1. GTDB lineage: Bacteria > Bacillota > Negativicutes > Veillonellales > Veillonellaceae > Veillonella. Next base: position 4,046 of record NZ_JAWEKP010000002.1, read on the forward strand.
TCAAAGGACAATACATCTGCCACTTGAATATCTGCTAAGTACCCTTTAGTACCAGCGTACAGGTTGATAACCATTTCCGCTACGCTCATAGGCTCATATTGACCTTGTTTCAACATTTCAGTTAAGCGTTCACCGCGATCAAGTTGAGCGCGTGTAGCCGCATCAAGGTCAGAACCAAACTGAGCGAAAGCAGCCAACTCACGATATTGAGCAAGGTCCAAACGCAATTGGCCCGCCACTTGCTTCATCGCTTTAGTTTGTGCGCTACCACCTACACGGGATACGGACAAACCTACGTCAACAGCTGGACGAATACCAGAATAGAACATATCTGTTCCCAAGAAAATTTGACCATCAGTAATAGAAATTACGTTTGTTGGAATGTATGCAGATACGTCACCTGCTTGTGTTTCAATGATTGGCAACGCTGTAATAGAACCTCCACCAAGTTCAGATGAAAGTTTCGCAGCCCGCTCTAATAGACGACTGTGTAAGTAGAATACGTCACCTGGATATGCTTCACGCCCTGGTGGACGGCGCAATAATAGGGACATAGCACGGTATGCAGCCGCTTGTTTTGTTAAGTCATCATATACGCATAATACGTGTTTACCTTGGTACATAAAGTATTCACCCATGGCAACACCAGCATATGGTGCAATATATTGAAGAGGTGCACCGGTGGAGGCACTCGCAGAAACTACGATTGTATATTCCATAGCGCCTGCTTCTTCAAGTTTTTGTACTACACGAGCAACCGTAGATTCTTTTTGACCAATAGCTACATAAATACAAATAACATCTTTGCCTTTTTGGTTCAAAATAGTATCTAAGGCAATCGCAGTTTTACCTGTACCACGGTCACCGATGATAAGCTCACGTTGACCACGGCCGATTGGTACCATCGCATCAATCGCTTTAAGACCTGTTTGCAATGGTTCGTTTACGGATTGACGATCCGCAATACCAGGTGCTGGATGTTCGATAGGACGACGTTCTGTAGCTTGGATAGCACCCTTGCCATCAAGAGGTTGACCAAGAGGGTTTACTACGCGACCAATCAAGGCATCTCCAGCAGGAACGTCCATAATTTTGCCAGTACGGCGCACTTGGTCCCCTTCTTTAATCAAGAAGTCATCACCTAATAGTACGGCACCCACATTATCTAATTCTAAGTTCAAAACCAAGCCATATACGCCGTGTGGTAATTCTAGCAACTCACCGGCCATGGCTCTTTCAAGACCATAAATATGGGCGATGCCATCCCCTACGTCGAGAACAGTACCCACGTCATCGACATTGAGGTCAACATCATAGTCCTGAATCTGCTGTTTGATTATAGCAGTGATTTCTTCAGGCTTCATTTTCATATATACCCATTCACCCCTATCTAATAGAGTTCGTTCTTAATAAAGATTTTTCTAATTCCTCTAAACGACGAGATACAGAGCCATCAATGCGTTTATCCCCTACTTGGATAATAATACCACCCATAATAGATGGATCTTGACGCACAGATAAAATAACATCTTTCCCTGTTACTTCTCGTAATTTAGCTTGTACAGATGCTTCTACATCAGCTGTGATTGGTTCTACTACAGTTACAGTAGCTTCCAAAATACCACGAGCCTCTCGTGATTTTTGAATAAACGCTGCAATGGCCTGAGCAATATAACGATGGCGCCCGCGTTTAATCATCACATAAATAAAATGTAAAGCAACTTTGTCGATACTAGATTCAAAGATAGAACCAACTAACTTAATCTTTGCATCTTCTGTAACGATTGGATTTTCAAGGAATGAACGAAGTTCAGGCTGTTCCGCCATTACAGACGCTACATAACCTAATTGCTCCTCCATGAGTTCCAACTTATTTTGTTCTTGAGCTAATTCAAACATAGCCGAACCGTATTTATCTGCTACAATTTCTATGCTCATCGTATCACAACCCTATCGTTTTACTATCAAGTTGACGAATAGCGTCTTCGATCAATTTTGTATTAGTTTCGCTGTTCATATCTTTTGCAACAACTTTACCAGCCATAGCTACAGACAAAGAAACAACTTCATTACGCAAGCTATTCATAGCACGATCACGTTCGATGGCAATATCTTGACGAGCACGATTTTTTTCTTGTTCAATTTGCTCGCGTGCTGTTGACAATTGTTCACGTGTTGTATTTTCTGCTTCTTGAACTGCTTTTTCAACAATTTGTTGTGCTTCTACACGAGCATTAGAAATTTGAGCTGCATAATCAGCTTTAAACGTTTCTGCCTCTGCACGGGCTTGTTCAGCAGCTTCTAAATCTTTAGCAATTCGTTCTTTACGTTCTGTCATCATAGCCAATAATGGTTTATATGCAAAACGCGCCAATAGCCAAACTAATATAAAAAAGTTCAACATTTGAGCAAGAATCGTTCCAAGGCTTAAGTCAACCAAGGTTATTCCTCCTCGTTATTATCTGAATAACAAAATAAACGCAACTACTACACCGATGATAGGCATCGCTTCGATCAAACCAATCGCAACGAACATAGTAGACATCAATTGACCACGCAATTCAGGTTGGCGTGTAATACCTTCGATTACTTTACTAGATACAAGACCGTCACCGATACCTGCACCAATGGCACCACAACCTACTGCGATTGCTGCTGCTAATGCGAATAAACCTTGAGCTTCCATAATATATCCTCCATATATAATAATTAATGTTCCTCACTAAGAGCCATCCCTAAATAGGATGCTGTAAGAACGGTAAAAATAAAGGCTTGAATAATGCCGATAAACAAACTAAAAGCAATCCACACCCATGGTACAGGTACAAACCAAGGCAACTTGTATAATACTTCTAACAAAATTTCACCAGCTACGATATTGCCGAATAGACGGAAAGCAAGCGTAACAGGTCTAGCAATCTCTTCAAAGATATTAAGTACTAGCAAAGCCTTATAAGGTCGTACAAAATGCTTAAAGTAAGATAAGCCTTTAACTTTAATACCCATAACCCATACTACTAATGTACTGCATAAAGCCAATGCAACTGTAGTATTGATATCAGATGTTGGTGATGTTAACGCCTTAAGTGTAGGCATTAAGCCTAATTCATTTCCTACAAAAATAAATAAGAAAAACGTAAATAACAAGGAACTCACCATCGGCCAATGACGACCCAAGTTCGGAGCTAATTGCCCCTCTAAGCCTTCTAATATAGATTCCACTATATTTTGCAAGCCTACAGGCACCAATTTACGTCCTCGGGTGGCTAGTATTGTTATTAATATTACAATAGCCATAGTAACCCATGTAGCAATCAAGGTATCTATATTAAATGTCAACCCCAACCACTGCACGACCTCATGGTGTCCCGCATGTAATACCACGTTCTCAACCCCTTTCATAGATATAATAAAACCTAATATATTTACAATTAATATAAATATAACATATATGTATCATCATACATCGTTATAGATATATAATCAACACTTGAAGGGTAAGCAATTCCAATTAATCATAAATATAATGTATACAATGCATAATTGGAATACCTTTGTTGTTCCTATTTTACGTCATTTTAGAACTAAAACTGACGACTGAGCCACCAGTACACAGCATATAATGCAGGCTGAATAAGCGCGATACCTATAAACATGCTAACAGCCTCTACACCCGGAATTTTCAGACCTAAGACCACTAGAGAACCTACTAACATAAGGCGCCAAATCATCTGTCTACGAGATTTACATACGGCTTTATAAGGATCTCCTGACACAATAGATTGTCCATGCAAAGCTAGGCTAAGCAAGTAGAGCACCATTATAAAAATGCCCCACAGCCAGCCCCATACATAGTGTTGTAATCCGCATGTAACCTGTATTATTACTCCTAAAAAGGCAATAAAAAAACAAGTCAGTAGCACGCGCACTATGAATTTTATATATTGATTCATACATACCTCACTACTTAACTTGTTTATATAACATATAAAACCCTGTTATAGCTCCTATTAGGCCAAATATGACCATGCAGAGTGGTTCCGTTTGAAGCCAAGTATCCAATTTATAACCTAGCCAAATAAAACCTCCTATACAGGAGACCAGTGTGACCCCCGCTGATGTTGCCATGGCGAGGGCTTTCACAAGATCCTTATCCATATTATTTACCAAATCGTTCAGGACGATTAGGATTGCCTAAGAACTCATGGCGCAACGCTTGGATGATGCGTTCAGATGCTTTACCATCACCATATGGGTTAACAGAGTTAGACATCAACTTATACGCTTCAGCATTGCTCAATAATTCATAAGCGGCTTTATGTACCGCATCTTTATCAGTACCTACAAGGCGAACGGTACCTGCTTCTACTGCTTCAGGACGTTCTGTCGTATCACGCAATACGAGAACTGGCTTACCAAGAGCTGGGGCTTCCTCTTGAATCCCACCTGAATCAGTCAAAATCAAGTAAGATTTAGCCATCAAGTTTGCAAATGGTTCATAGTCAAGAGGATCGATTAATGTAACACGATCCACAGAGCCAAGCTCCTCTTGTACAACTTGGCGAACTTTAGGATTTTTATGTACAGGGAAAACAACTTGAATATCTTCAAATTCATTAATTAAATCGCGAATGGCTTGATATACATGGCGCATAGGTTCACCTAAGTTTTCTCGGCGATGTGTGGTAACAAGAACCGTACGTTTTTTAGGATCAAGAGCATTAATAGCTGCATCATCGAATACATAGTTGTCTTGTACCGTCGTATCAAGAGCATCGATAACAGTATTCCCTGTTACATAAAGATGTTCTGTATTAATATTTTCCTTTTTTAAATTGCTTTCAGAACTAGAAGTAGGCGCAAAGTGATACGTCGCAATAGCCCCCGTCAATTTGCGATTCATCTCTTCAGGGAACGGAGAGTAAATATCACCTGTCCGTAGTCCTGCTTCCACGTGACCTACAGGAATTTCTTGGTAGAAAGAAGCCAAGGCACCAGCAAAGGTAGTTGTAGTATCACCATGAACGAGTACCACATCAGGTTTTGCTTCTTCTAATACATCTTTAAGGCCCATCAAAGCACGATTAGTTACATCATATAGTGTTTGACCTTGGCTCATAATATTTAAATCATAGTCTGGGGTAATATTAAACAAGTTTAGTACTTGATCGAGCATATCTCGATGCTGTGCCGTAACGGTGACGATAGGTTCCATATCTGGTGCTGCTTGTAATGCTTTTACAAGAGGAGCCATCTTGATAGCCTCAGGTCTTGTACCAAAGATTGTCATAACTTTTAACATAGTTGCCTCCAACGTAGTAGGATAGAAAAAATGGGGCGCCAAGCGCCCCACAGATGGTTATTCCTTATGAGAATCATCAGTATTCTCCAAGGCTTTAGCCAATTCATCGCGATCAAAGGATATGGTATCATCCGAGTCGCTACGTTCAATTGTAGGACGTGGTAACGGATGCCCTGCCGCATCACTATGCATGATAACGCCAAGACGTCGTGCAATATAAATACTACACAAGAAAATTACTAATACCAAGGTCGCGCCGACCCAAGCATTAACCTCTGCAACGATAACAGATACACCGCCGAAAAGAGCTGTTACTGCATACATCAACAATACAGCTTGCTTTTGTGTTAACCCTTGTGCCAACAAGCGATGGTGAACATGACCTTTATCGGGTTTAAAGATTGGACGTCCACTGATTTTACGGCGCACAATGGCAAATAAGGTATCCAAAATAGGCAATCCTAACACAATAGCAGGTACCACTAGAGCAATCGTAGCAGCCGTCTTTACGGCCCCCATAACGGAAATAGCCGCTAATGTATAGCCTAACAACATGGATCCCGTATCACCCATGAATATTTTTGCAGGATTGAAGTTATACCGCAAGAAACCTACAGTCGCACCTGCTAAAGCAAGAGAGATACAAGCAAGATCAGTTTGACCAAGTTGCAATGTCATTGCACAAACAGCGATACATGCGATAAAGGAAATACCTGCAGCCAAGCCATCAAGGCCATCGATGAGGTTTACAATATTTGTAAAACCAACTATCCAGAAAATAGTCAATGGAATAGCCCAATACTTGAGATATACTACACCACCCCAAGGAAGGTTAATGAAATCTACTCGAATATCATAAGCCACCAGGATAGCGGCTGCTATAATTTGGCCCATTAACTTAGTTTTTGGCTCAATTTGTTTAATGTCGTCCCAAATACCAACTAGCACCAAAATGACTGTACCAAGGACAAACCCAAACAATTTATGATCATGCGGAATGGAATCGTTAAAAAGAACCGATCCCACATAACCGAGAAAGATTGCTAATCCACCAAGTCGTGGAATCGCACCATGATGCACCTTTCGAGCATCAGGCTTATCTATTGCCCCAACAGCAACGGCAAAGCGTTTTACCAATGGGGTAAGTGCAAAGGTTATGATGAGCGCTACTGCAAAGGCCCACACATAATCGAGCACATATTCACTCATAAGACACCTCCAACAAGTAGGTTGTAAAAACGGATTAGTTCGTTAAGCTACGAATAGGAGCAGGAATTCTGCCACCGCGGGCAATGAACTCGGCTGCACTATATGGACTCACTTCGATAATAGGAGCATAACCTAATAATCCACCAAATTCAACAACCTCTCCAACAGTCTTACCAGGTACAGGAATTACACGAACCGCAGTTGTCTTATTATTAATCATACCAATTGCTGATTCATCTGCAATGATAGCAGAAATGGTATCAGCAGTAGTGTCTCCAGGAATAGCAATCATATCAAGCCCTACAGAACAAACACATGTCATGGCCTCTAATTTATCAAGTGTCAAACTGCCACAGGATACAGCATCAATCATGCCTGCATCTTCCGAGACAGGAATGAATGCACCACTAAGACCACCTACGTGAGAGGAAGCCATAAGACCACCTTTTTTCACCGCATCATTAAGTAATGCTAGTGCCGCTGTAGTGCCATGACAACCACAAGAGGACAAGCCCATTTCTTCAAGAACATGAGCTACAGAGTCACCTACAGCTGGCGTTGGCGCCAAAGATAAATCAATAATACCAAATGGTTTACCTAGGCGGCGAGATGCCTCTTGCGCTACCAATTGACCTACGCGCGTGATTTTAAAAGCAGTACGTTTAATCGTTTCTGCTACAACGTCAAAGGATTGACCTCGAACGGATTCAAGCGCATGTTTTACAACGCCCGGGCCAGATACACCTACAGAAATAGCACTATCCCCTTCTGTTACCCCGAAGAAAGCACCCGCCATAAATGGATTATCCTCTACAGGATTACAGAATATTACGAGCTTAGCACAACCAAGAGCATCATTATCCTTTGTAAGCTCTGCAGTTTTCTTAACGATGATTCCCATGTCTCGCACTGCGTCCATGTTGATACCAGTTTTAGTAGAGCCCACAGCAACAGAGCTACAAACGATATCCGTAGTTGCCAGCGCTTCAGGAATAGAGTCAATCAAAATGCGGTCAGCTCGAGTGGCGCCCTTTGTTACAAGCGCAGAAAAGCCACCAATAAAATTAACACCTACAGTTTTTGCAGCACGATCCATAGCTTCCGCCACAGGAACATAAGCTGTTAAATCACTCCCCCCTGCAACTAGAGAAATGGGTGTTACAGAAATACGCTTATTGATAATAGGAATGCCGAATTCTCGCTCAATATCTTCCCCTGTAGATACAAGATGTTCTGCCTCTTTTGTAATACGGTCATAAATACGGTCACACAGCTCTTTACCAGAACTAGATGCACATTCTAGCAAGCTAATCCCCATCGTAATAGTGCGCACATCAAGCTTATTATCGTGAATCATCTGATTCGTTTCTAAAATATTGTCGATAGATAACATAGTGCCTCCTATCCTACACGGTGCATGCTCAAGAAAATATCAGCATGTTGTGCACGGATTTCAACACCTAGTTCTTTACCTTGAGTCGTCAAAGCCTCTTGGATAGCTGTAAGATTTTTCATATCTTCAGACTTGGTTTCACACATCATAATCATATTGAAAACACCATCAAGGATGGTCTGATTTATCGACATAATATTTACACCGTAGTTAGCGAGTACGGTACTAACCCCAGCAATGATACCAACGCGGTCTACGCCGACAACGGTAACAACTAATTTCATAACATCACCTTCTCTAAGCACTACAAACTATATAGCCAGTATAGGGCATTCAATAAACTATATTAATATATTATAACACATTTATTATTTTTCATGAGTGAAATCTTTATGAGTTTTCTAGTGAAAACAATATGTTATACTTCGTCAGACAAAGCACTTGTTACAATCTCTTCACCAGCAGTTAACAATGCAATAAGACCTTTGTCACCTTTATAGCTTTCACCATAAATTTTATATAAATCTTCAGTACCAGATGGACGTGCTACAAACCAGCCTGTTTCCGTTTCCACACGAACGCCATCAATAGGCATATCTTTATACAGAGAAGTAGTGCGAACATTAGTAATCGCATCACCATCTACTTCGGTAGCCGTAATGGAGCTTGCATTTAATTGTTTCAACTTAGCCTTGGCCACCTTTGTACAAGGCGCATCAATACGACCAAATCGTGGATCCCCACAGCCTTCCACAATATTGTTATATAGTCTCTCAACAGTTGCGCCCATTACAGCATACATCTCCATTGCTAAGAGAGCCATAATCATACCATCTTTATCTGTGGTCCATACGGTACCATCTTTTTTAAGGAACGATGCACCAGCAGATTCTTCGCCTCCAATGCCAATTTCCCCATCGAATAATAGAGAACTAAAGTATTTAAAGCCTACCGGAACTTCATACACAGGAATTTCTTTAACGGATGCCCACTTATCAATCATGGTTGTACAAACAACCGTTTTGCCTACCCCTTTATCCTTCCAACCACGGGTTGTGAATAGATAATCGGCAGCGGCTACGAGGAATGCATTTGGTGAAGCAAGCCCTTCTGCACTAACAATACCATAACGATCATAATCGGGATCGTTACCAACAGCCAAATCGTAATTACCAATTTGCTTGATAACATCGGCCATAGCGTATTCGGAGGAACAATCCATGCGGACCTTACCATCATGGTCATAGGTCATAAAGCTAAAAGTTGGATCATATTCATCATTGATAATATCCATGTTGAGATTATAGCGCTCTTTAATAGCTCGCCAATAACCTAGTCCACTACCGCCGAGGGCATTAACGAGGACCTTAGGTTTTGCACTTTGTATTGCCTCCATATTAATAATAGAAGACAGTTCTTCTACGTACAGGCCTTTATAGTCATACGGAACTTGTTGGTCAGGTTCAATATTGTCGATGCTAATACGTTTGAACCCTTCTAGTTCACAATATGCACGAACATACTCATTAGCTCGAGTTTCAATCCATTTTGTAACGAGAGTATCCGCCGGACCGCCATTAGTAGCGTTATACTTGATGCCACCGTTATCTGGAGGATTATGAGATGGCGTAATCACGATACCATCTGCCTTATCATCGTGGCTTTCATTATAACGAATAATGGCCCGAGATATAGATGGCGTCGGAACGAAATCCATATCGGAATCAACCATTGCCGTTACACCATTGCCAGCAAGAACCTCTAGAACCGTTACAAGGGCTGGCTGAGATAAAGCATGTGTGTCTTGACCGACAAAAAGCGGACCTGTGGCACCGAATTGACCACGGCCATCACAAATAGCTTGTGTAATAGCCGCCACATGTAAATCTGTAAAAGTACCATTTAAAGATGTACCGCGATGGCCAGATGTACCAAAGGATACGAGTTGTGTCGGATCTGTAATATCCGGAGCATTATCAAAATATGCATCCACAAGGGTTTGCACATCGATAATATCTTGTTCTTGTACAGGAGTACCTGCTAATTTATGAGTCATAGAAACCTCTAATCTTATCTTGAGGGCAAGCCCTCTCATTTTACAACCTTGATATTCGATCAATTACATTAAATTATTTTCAAAATGTATGTATCATTCATAAAATATTATATTTACGCATAATTAATATAAGATGACAACAGCCAGAGATTTTATCATAATTCTTTATTTTTATCTGTTACAACTATTTTCATCTATTACAACATTATTGTTCGCTTCGGTAGTTATATCTTGTGATTTCAGCTGTTTAGATATTTCCGCAGGAACAATAGGTTGAGTAAAACCTTGACCGATAACCTCTTGGGCATCAGTAATCAAGATAAACACATTTGGGTCCGCTTCTTGAATAACCTCTTTCAATTTATTTACCTGCAGCAAGTTAACGGCAACCATCACAATTTGCTTAGGCGTCCGTGTATAGGCACCAATACCATTAATAATAGTGGCACCACGACCAACCTTATTGATAATACACTCACATACTTCATCGGTGCGATAGGTAATGATAAAAGCAACTTTACGTTGATTAAAGCCGATTACCACCTTATTTGTAATAATAGTATACACATACACACTGATAAGAGTTACAGCTACCGCTTCAAGTCCAACAACACCGACAGCAACTAAGAGGATGGCACAGTTGATAGCGCTATTAATGGACCCCATTTGAAGACCATAATATTTGCGAACGATAAGTGCAATTGGATCAAGGCCTCCTGTATTACCACCTACACGGTAGACGATACCAAGTCCTAGTCCAGTTGTGATACCTGCCATCATAGAACTGAGTAGTGGATCCTTAATAATCATGTCATATTGCAAGAAACTAAACAGATCAATCATCCACGATAACATGAGCGTACCATACAAAGTATTAAGCACTACACGTTTACCAAGCCACTTCCAAGCAGCCCAAAATATAGGGACGTTCAAAATAACGTTCCAAGAACCAACGGATAATCCCGTTAGATAATACAAAATCAACCCTACCCCACTAATACCAGTACTAACCAGTTTGTGAGGTAGTACAAAGGCATCTAAACCAGCGCCAAAAATTGCACAACCAACAGCAACTATGACACATTGATAGACAACATCTTTATACTTGGCGAACATAGCTCCCTCCAAATTGCCATTTCACTATAAATATTCTATAATGAACTAATTAAAACATACACTGTTTACAATGCTTTTAATAATCAAACAACAGGTATATACAAAATCATCATAAACCACTTAATGGTTATTTTCAATCACTTTATAACAGTATAAAATAAACATATAAACTGCATATATTTTGTACATTACAAACGAGGCTATTATGAGTAAAAGTTTTGAGCAACTCGGTTGCAGCAAAATTAATATTGGGCTTGCTATTACAGGCAAGCGTGACGATGGATACCACGACATCGATTCTATATTTCAATCGATTCGCCTTAGTGATTCTATTTATTTCGCTAAGCATCATTCCGTAGTCTTTTCTGGTGGCGCTCCTGAGTTACCCGATTACATGCAAAAGCTCGTAAGCTATGGAGAAGATAATCTCGCGCTCAAAGCGTTGCGTGCCATACAAGCCTATACGGGTTGTAAAGCCGGTGCCGCCATCCACCTATTAAAACGCGTTCCTATTCAAGCGGGTCTTGGTGGCGGTAGTGCAGACGCAGCGGCCATGTTATTAGGTCTCAACCGCTTTTGGGACTTACGGCTCACACAAGAGGAACTTTTAAACATTGGTGCCTCACTCGGATCTGATGTGCCGTTCCTACTACAAGGTGGTACCGCTCGCGGAACAGGTCGTGGCGAAGTGTTAACCTATAGCCAATCGCCAGAGGCACATTGGCTATTACTAGTAAAGCCAAAGGTATCTATTTCTACAGCGATTGCTTATGGTCGCTTCAGTGGTAAATCTAATGCCACCGCAAAAACAATCGATACCGTTCTGAATCATCTTCAGAATAATGATTTACAATCTGCTTTCACTAGTAGCGCTAATACTTTCGAAGAATTATTATTCCCAGATCACGAAGAACTAGGAATATGTAAGGAGTTTTTCACTAGCCGTGGTTACCCAACCATCATGACAGGAAGCGGTCCTACGATGGTAGTATTACTTAACAAACCTATGGAAGCCTTACAATTACAAGAAGAGATTAAAGCAGCTGGTCATGATTGGCTGTCACTCATTACTAAAACATGTACACAGGAGGACTTAGTATGACAAAACGGTTACAACCTATACGACTCGATGCGTATAAACCACTAAGAGAAGTGGTAAGTGAAACATTGCGTCAAGCCATCCAAGATGGGGTGTTAAAACCTGGGGAGCGCCTCATGGAAATTCCCCTTGCCGAAGAGTTAGGTGTAAGTCGTACCCCCATTCGTGAAGCCATACGTAAACTTGAACTAGAAGGCTTTGTCGTTATGGTGCCTCGCCGCGGCACCTACGTTGCCAACATCTCTTTGAAGGATATCACGCAAGTATTTGAAATCCGTTCTGCCCTGGAAGAACTTGCGGCAGGCCTTGCAGCAGAACGCATTACAGAAGAGGAAATCGAAACGCTGGAGAGAATGCTTGTAGAAATCGGCGATCATATGGAAAACAAAAATATGGAATCCGTTGTGGCTGCGGACGTAGAATTCCACGAAGTCCTCTACCGCGCATCTCGTAATGAAAGATTGGCGGATATTGTTCACAATTTGCGAGAACAAACCTACCGCTTCCGTAGTTTTTCTATGAACCAACCAGGTCGTCTTAGAAAAACTTGGGAGGAACATCGTCAATTAGTGGAAGCCATTGCCTCTCACAATGCCGCACAAGCTCGTAAACTAGCTCGAATTCACATGGAACATTCTGAACAAACCTTGTTGCAAGGAATGGAAGAGTCACAAGAATTTACTAAGGCATAAAAAACATCCTACAAAATACTATATAAAGCAAAATCCTTCCTATTTGTGAAGGATTTTTGTTTTACATAGTCTATAGAAATTGATACAATATCATTGATTAGTATGAAATATGGATTTTTTATAAGAAAGGGAGTTTTTATGGAAGCAATGCTTAATGATGCTATATCCACCATAAACGGTTATTTATGGAGTTATTTCATCATTTTTATTCTTATCGGCGCAGGTCTCTTCTTTACGATGACAACGAATTTTGTACAAATTCGCATGATTAAAGAAATGATTCGCCTCGTAATTAACGGCGCAGGTAGCTCTACAGAAAAGAACCATGTATCCTCATTTCAAGCATTCTGTGTTAGTACCGCATCTCGTGTAGGTGTTGGTAACATCGCAGGTATAGCTATTGCCGTTGTACTTGGTGGCCCTGGTGCTATTTTCTGGATGTGGGTTATCGCACTCATCGGTGCTGCCACGGGCTTCATCGAATCTACATTAGCACAAATCTACAAAGAACCTGTTGCTAAGGGCGGTTTCTATGGCGGACCAGCTTACTATATTCGGTATGGTCTAAACAACAAGGCATTATCTGTTCTATTTGCTATTTTAATCAGTATTACCTATGGTTGGATTTACAATTCTGTACAAGCCAATACTTTGGCTGCATCTCTCCAGGTATTTAACCTTGATGTGTCCTATACAGGCGCTGTAGTAGCAGTCCTTCTTGGTATTATCATATTCGGTGGTATCAACCGCGTTGCAAAAGCATCTGAAATCATTGTTCCTATCATGGCGATTCTATACATTGCTACTGCATTATTTGTGGTAATTATGAATATCACCCAATTCCCACATGTAATCTATACTATTTTCGCCTCCGCATTTGAGCCTGTTGCAGCAGGTGGTGGCTTATTAGGTGCTACTGTTATGAATGGTATCAAACGGGGGCTCTTCTCTAACGAAGCCGGGGAAGGTTCTGTTCCAAACGCAGCCGCTACGGCAGCTGTTAACCACCCTGTAGAACAAGGTCTTGTACAAGCATTCGGCGTATTCCTTGATACATTCATCATTTGTACAGCTTCTGCTTTCATCGTACTCATCGTGGGTGATTACAGCACTACAGGTCTAACAGGCATTGCTCTTGTACAACATAATCTAGCTCAACAACTTGGTTCTTGGGCGCCTACAGCCGTAGCCATTTTCATCGTTATGTTCTCCTTTAGTTCCTTAATTGGTAACTATTACTACGGTGAAATCAATATCAGCCACTTAACAAATAAACGATTCTACCTACATTTGTTCCGTATTGGCGTAATTCTTATGACATTTGTGGGCTCTATTGCTTCTCTAGATCTCGTATGGAATCTAGCCGATTTATTCATGGCTTTCTTAGTATTAACTAACGTAAGTTCCATCGTACGCATGGGGCGCACAGCAGGTCTTGCCCTTGACGACTATATCAAACAACGCAAAGCAGGTATTGAAACGCCTGTATTTAACCGTTCCATCCTAAATCACACATATGGCATCGTATGGTGGGGCGATGGTCAAACTACAGACTCCTCCGTACCTCCTACTCCGATTGAAGATACAGTGGAAAAATAAAATATATTGACCTATGAGGCTGGTGAAAGTATCTTTCACCAGTCTTTTTCGTATAATCTTTAAATTCGTATAATCTTTAAAATACTTTATTAATGCATACAGATGGGTCTATATTCTTCGGAATATAGATTTTTATTTTTTGTAAAAGTATCCATTTTCATAGATAAGACTATCCTCCACCAAGAGATTTTAAAGTGACAGATATCACAGTAACCATCTATATTTTTCCTACTTTTAAAGGTTAAAAACTATAGAATATATTTATAAAAATATAAAGGGTATTCTATTTATAATGTCGAATACTTAAGTATGTGAAAAATTAGCACTAATTAATTTACTCTGTTATCCGGGAGGTAATTATGAGCGGTTATAACCCATATGAAAACATGTTAAACACATTAGACGTAGCAGCTGAAAAGCTCGGCTATACTCGTAGTGAATACGAAGTATTGCGTCACCCAGAACGGGAACTAAAAGTAGCAGTTCCTCTTCAACTAGACAATGGCGAAGTTCGCGTATACGAAGGCTATCGATGCCAACATTCCACATTGCGTGGTAGTGCTAAGGGCGGTCTTCGCTTCCATCCAGATTCCGACGAAAATGAAGTGCGTGCACTTGCGGCATGGATGACTATTAAAAACGCTATCGCTAACATTCCTTATGGCGGTGGTAAAGGGGGCATCAAAGTCGATCCTAAAACTTTAAACCCTCGTGAGTTAGAACGCTTAACTCGTAACTTCGTACGCCGTATTGCACCTATCATTGGTGTTAATACTGACGTTCCTGCACCAGACGTAAATACGAATGCCCAAATCATGAGCTGGATTGCTGACGAATACAGCACATTAAAAGGCGAATGGAGCCCAGGTATCGTTACAGGTAAACCAATCGAAGTAGGCGGTTCCTTAGGCCGTAATGAAGCGACTGGTCGCGGTTGTCTCATCGCATTGCAAAGCTATCTTGCTAAGAAAAACTTAGATATTAAAAACCTTACAGTTGCAGTTCAAGGCTTTGGTAACGTAGGTTCCGTAGGTGCTCGTCTCATTGCACAAGCAGGTGCAAAAGTTGTGGCTATCGGCGACGTAAGTGTTAACATCTACAATCCTAACGGTCTCGATGTTGAAAAAGCATACGAATATGCTAACTCCCACGGTCGTTCCCTAGAAGGTTACAGCGAACCAGGCATGACTACAATTGGGCCTCAAGAGTTATTGGCTCAACCAGTGGATGTATTGTACATGGCGGCCCTTGAAAACCAATTAAACAAAGACAACATGGAAAATATCCAAGCTAAGATCATCTTGGAAGGCGCTAACGGCCCTACTACTAATGATGCGGATAAATACTTCTATGAAAAGGGCATCGATATCATTCCTGATGTGCTTGCCAACGGTGGTGGCGTAGTTGTATCCTACTACGAATGGGTACAAAACAAAGCAAGCTTCTACTGGACTGAAGAAGAGGTTAATGAAAGATTAACTAAAAATATGCAAAATAGCTTCGAAGCTGTTTGGGAAATGCAACATAAATATAATGTACCTCCTCGTCAAGCAGCATACATGGTTGCTCTTGAACGACTCGTAGTTGAAACTAAGTGGCGTGGCTACAACTGTTAAACTCCTATACCTCCATACATGTTAGCCATGGAAAAGGCGTAAGCTCACATTGAGCTTACGCCTTTTTATTTACCTATATACATAATCGAAACATCTCTTGAGATTCAATTATTTACTTAGTTTTGTCAATAAAACCACTTATTATTTAAAAGCACCTAATAAAGCAGCCACACTAGGACGGCTCATCAAAGCTTTCACCAATACAGAACCAAGAATCGCTGGAACAGTTTGACCCACGATGAGGTTCAACACTAATGGCCAGTACGGTAGGCCAAGTAATGGGCTGAGCCACAATGGCACACATAGTGCAGGCACAAAAACAATGGGAAGCATTGCCCACCAAGCACTAAGGCCAAGCTTGCGCATGCCTACGATGATGCCTGTCGTTACTACACCGACACCAAAGCCCCCTATCATATCGAAGATACCAAGACCACCGAATAGGAAGTTAGAAATGAGGTTGCCAATCCCCATGGGAATCACCAAGAACGGAAAGGCATAAGCAAGTGCATATAATGATGTTGCTATACGAATTTGATACGCCCCGAAGGAAACGCTTTGCGTTACATACAATACAACGATGTACAATGCCACAACCATGGCAGAAATAGTCAATTTGCGTGTAGAAATCATAACACTCACCTCCTCAAAATAAAAAAGCATGGCAAAACTACCATGCTTACAATGCTTATGAATTTCCGTAGTTTTGTTTAGAGACAGGATGGTTTCAAACTGTCTTATTTAGTTGTCGCCTTTAGGCAGTACTAATATATCATATATCTAATATTTTCGCAATTAATTGGGATTAAGGCGGACTTGTAGGATCATCTACGATTAGTATCAAGATTGTAAGGTGGGGGTGGTGGCAGATACCTTTCCTCATCGCTCCACTGGCGAACCGGCCATCGGCCTAGGGCCTTGACCTGCCAAAGTCGCTCTTTGAAAAGGTATCTGCCACCACTTCAAATTTAGCAACTCTGCTTATCCCCTAATACTAGTGACGTACAAGTCCGCCTTGAATCACATATACATGCTACTCTATTAGAATATATGTAAAGTAGTCGCCTAAAAGGCGACTGCTTGTCTAAGCCAGTTTATGGGTATTATAGTGCTGGGTCTTCGACTCCGTTTGCGTGGAAGGCTTTAGCTCTGTCGATGCAGGTACCGCAGTGTCCGCATGGTTTGTCTCCGCCTTCGTAGCAAGACCAGGTTAAGTGGTATGGTACGTTGAGGCGTAGGCCTTCTTTTACGATGTCAGCTTTGTTGGCGTTAATAAAGGGTGCTTCTAAGGAGCATTCTTTACCAGAGCCTTCAAAGATGGCGTCGCCCATAGATTTGTAGAAGTGTTCTGTACAGTCAGGATAGGCATTACCCGCCGCATCATCACTGTGAGCACCGTAATAGATATAACCGCAGTCTAGAGATAGTGCCAAGGATGCTGCCGCAGATAGGAATAGACCATTTCTAAACGGTACATAAGTGCTCACCGTACCCTTCCCTTCTGCATCTTGTTGTTCTTTGTAGGAACCTTGCGGAATGTCTTCACTAGATTGTACTAACAGGGAGCAGTTACTGAAGGCAAATAGCTTGGTAACATCCATCGTTTTACCTTTCATATTATAGTACTCTAAAATAGCTATGGCAGCTTCTAATTCTTTACTATGTTTTTGACCATATTGAATCGATAAGGGCACCACATTGTCTTTACCAAATCGTTCAATGGCGAGGGCCAAACAAGTAGTACTGTCTACGCCACCGCTAAATAGAACAACAGCTTTTTGTTTTTGAGCCATAGTATCTCCTTTTCTATCACAACAGCCTCATCCGTAGATGAGGCTGTGCTTTTACATTCACTAAAATTTTATAGATCAATAACCAATTCTACTGGACAGTGATCGGAGCCAAAGATTTGTTGATGAATCTTCGCTTCTTGGATTTTATCATCAAGGCGTTTGGATGTGATGAAATAGTCAATTCTCCATCCTGTATTCCGTTCACGAGCTTTCCCCATATAGGACCACCAGCTGTATTGCTCAATAGCATCTGGATAGAGGTGACGGAATGTATCTGTAAAGCCTGCCCCTAAGAGTTCTGTCATCTTTGCACGTTCTTCATCGGAGAAGCCCGCATTTTTACGGTTTGTCTTAGGATTTTTTAGGTCGATTTCTTGATGGGCTACATTGAGATCACCACATAGAATGACAGGCTTTTTCTTATCTAATTCAAGTAGATAATTACGGAATGCGTCTTCCCAAGTCATACGATAATCAAGGCGAGCTAATTCACGTTGGCTATTCGGTGTATAACAGCATACCAAATAGAAATTATCGTATTCAGCAGTGATAACACGGCCCTCTTGATCGTGTTCTTCAATACCGATGCCATTAGTTACGGACAATGGCTTAATACGCGTGAATACAGCCGTGCCACTATAGCCTTTCTTAACTGCACTATTCCAATATTGCTCATACCCTGGCAACTCCAAAGAAATTTGATCGGGTTGCAATTTTGTTTCTTGCAGGCAGAAAATATCTGCATCTAATTCATTAAAGGATTCCATGAAACCCTTTGTTACAGCGGCGCGGAGGCCGTTTACATTCCAAGAAATTAATTTCAATTCTTACTCCTTTATAATACTTCTTTATAATACTTCGCATCAATCTAATACTATTCACCGTATTTAACTTGGTGAAAGTCTCTTTCACATAGAATATACGTCAAGTTTTTGCTTAATGTAAGCTAATCTAAAGATTATATGTTAGCAATACTACTGCTTTTTATGTTTCTTAGCATGTCTTGCTTCTGCACGAGCCTTACGGGCGTTTTCGTTGGCTTTAAGATCACTTTCACGTTTCTCACGGAAATAGTTAGCCACCGCCGACAAGACAAGAATCACTAATACAGTTACATTAAACATACCAGGTCCAAAGGTATAGATGTGATAACACAAATAACCAAAGGCAACGACTGTTAGTAATTGTTTTAATAGATTCATTCGCCCTCCTAAGTTAGTTTAATGTTTCTACACCTGTACTAAGCGGGAAGCCTTCATACGTTACCCAGTCACTAGAACTACCAACATATAAAGCAGATTCAAGTCCTACTTCACTCATGGTTAACAACGCATTGCAGGCAGTCACACCAGACCCACAGTACGTTACAACTGGCCTATTTTGGTAGATTTCGTTGTAATACTCAGCCTCTAAATCTTTCAAGGATTTAGGACCATCTACGGTATAGCCACTTTCATAAAAATGATTAACAGCCCCAGGAATATGCCCTGTCATACCATCCATCGTATCCACTTGAGATCCATCATAACGGAATGGCGCACGAGCATCAATAATAACATGATCTCCGCTTTCACTAGCCTTGAGCACCTCATCGCGACTCATAACCATATCCGTTTGCAACTCGTAGTTAAAAATAGATGGTTCAGCAGGTAACGGGGTCGGCTCTTTAGTTAAGAGATGGCCCTCTCGAACCCATCGTTCAATACCACCGGATAAAACGCGTACATCTGTTAAGCCCATGTAACGTAACGTCCACCAAAGACGGCCCGCTAAGAATAGCCACGAATCATATACTACAACCTTTGAGTTACGAGTGATGCCATAAGACTCAAAGGTATGAGCTAACTGTTCCATATCTGGCAATGGATGACGACCACCATGCTCGCCTAAAGGACCAGTCAAATCCTTGTCTAAATCTACCGCATAAGCCCCCTTAATATGGCCTTTTTTATAATCTTGATACCCTCTAGCATCTAAAATGATGACCTCATCGAAACAAGCTAATAATTCTTTAGGAGTGATAAAATTTGACATGTTGTACTCCTTTCTTTGATTATATCGAAAAATACAAATCTTTTAATATTATTATATACGACTATAGCGGGATATACAATTGAAAGCTACTGATATTAAAAACTCATCACAATTGCGTAACCCATCTTCAATGGCAGATAATACATTACGCCCTTCCCCATTAGCAATAAGTTCCGAAGATGTAGCAAAATTGATTAATTGATTCGATTCTGACATAACGAACTCCCTATATAATGAATACTATACTTGCTATTATACCAGCCGCAGCTACAACGTCTAGAGAGTATATAGTTTTACTTTTAAAAGTATATTTTTATAACAGCTTACAGCCTCATTCATCGTTTAATCGCTAATTATAAATATAAATACATGTCCAAATCTAACATTTTCATCTATTCCTTATAATTATCGTATCTATACGTCTTTTTTGCCACGTAAAGTTGTGATATAATGTAAATAATTACTCTTAGGACATTAGTCTGTCCAAATGGATCCAAAAGAGTTAGTGTGTTTTCAAGGAGCGTGCGCAGTTGAAAAAGGGGTACATCAAGTTAATAGCAGCCATTGTGCTCGGTGCTGCTATTATCGGTGGTGGGATCTATGGGGTGTATACACTCTTATCATCCAATACAACGACAATTTTATATCGATCAACCGTTGACGATAAAATCAACGCCATACGACCTTATATTGTTGCATTAGATGCATATAACTCATACAGTGTAGCCTATGCTAACCAATTACAGCCAACTCTTGAAGAGTTGCGCAATGGGTCTCATAATACGACGATTACCTTACCTAAATATAAGGAACTTAAAGCTGCATTAGAGGTAGCAAAACAAGATAGTTCTACACCCTACGAAGACGTAAACCAAGCGACAAATGACGTCCTCGTAGTACTTGATCAAATTATTCCTATTGCTGATCAGTTGCAATCTTACTATGTGGAACGTCGTTATGAAAAGGATAATTATAAAGGTAGCGATGAGCTAGCAGCTCAATATGTACCTTTAGCAGAACAGTTCTACGCTACATATAATGCATTAGACTTAGCTTTAGATAATCGTAATAATGAGCTTTATAACGAACGCATGACTGAGTATCAGGGAGAAAAGCGGGAAAATGCGGTTAACTTTATAGAGATAAATCTCATAACAGCACAAACTATTGACCTTATTGATCCAGATGGGAATACAGACACCCAAAAGGTAGAATCAAACTTACAACAAATTACACAACGCCTCAATAAATTACAACCTGGTACTACACCAGAAGTACAAAATGCGGTAAGAGAGTATCAAGACTCAGTAAAAGAATTTGTTGCAGAGGCACGCAACTACATTATTATCAACTCATCTTATGGCGAAGCTTATACGCAATTATTTACCAAGTATAATAAAATGATTGGCAAGGCCAATGCAGTTAACATGGCAGACTTAGATGTAACAGAAAAAAAATAATATTTAGATAACACAAAGGACTAGCCCATGCGAGCTAGTCCTTTTATTTTTATGTAAGCAGCAAACTTTATTTCTTTTTCAAATCTTTTGTAATGATGTAATATTCAGACGGTGTTATCTTGATACCATCAATATGTTTATTACCTACAATATTAATTTTAGGATACCCAAGGAATAATGCTACAGCGTTATCTAACATCAGTTGTTGGGCATTGATAACCGCATTACGACGCACCACTGGATCGCTACTACTTTCACCAAGAGCCAACAATTCATCGAAACGAGGATTAGAGAAGCCAGACCCATTAGTTTCAACGCCTATACCCCAATATTGTTTCAAGAACCATACTGGTTGACCCGTATTAGCGGTTACAACACTGGAGATAATCATATCATAATCACCAGATTGAGATAATGTGTCGATAACCGCATAATCTACGATTTTAATTCGTAAATCTACACCGATTTTTTTGTAGTCCGCTTGCAATGCTTCCGCATATAATGGCAATTCAGGACGAGTTGTGTAGGCATAAAAATCAAGTACGAGGTTTTCACCGTCTTTATCTACAATACCGTCGCCATTTGTATCTTCATAACCTTCACGTTTCAGTAATTCTTTAGCACGTTCTACATTATATTTATTAGGATCACGCAATTGGTTAAAGCCATAGTCTATGGATGGTGGCAATGGAGCCTTACCGGCTACGAAGGTATCCTTCATGAGGTTCTTCGCATAAGACTCACGGTCTGCTGCTGCAATGAGGGCTGCACGAAGATTAGGATTCTGTAGTTTCCCTTTTTGCCCTATACGAACAAATACGTCACGCAAGGAAGCCACTTCATAGATAGTGAATTTCTTATCATTTTGGAAGATACTATATTCACCAGGTCCAATGTTAACGGCCATATCTACATCGCCCGCTTGTAACGCCATAGCACGAGTATTCGCATCATTAATAGATGGGATTTCAACCTTAGCAAAGCCTGCCTTGCCATCCCAGTAATTATCATTGCGCTTTAGTTCAGCACGCTCTTTTGTGAAAAAGGATACTACATATGGACCAGTACCAATAGGACCTTCCTTTGCAATATCACGACCATTCGCCTCTGCTGTCACATCCATAATCAAAAACAATGGATCTCCTAACAAGTTGGGCAAATTATAATATTCCTTGTCAGTCTTGATGGTCAACTCCTGACCGTTAGCAGTAATTTCTGTATAGTTAAAGAACGTTTTTGCTCGTTTACTTTTAGCAAAAGTTCGTTCTAAAGATGCTTTTACCGCCTCAGCTGTCAAACTATTACCATTTGAGAATTTAACTTTATCATTGATGGTGAAAGTCCATGTTAACTTGTCATCACCTTGCTTCCAAGAGGTGGCAAGCCAAGGCGTTGCTTTCATTTGATCATCAAACTTGATAAGCGTTTCACCTATACCAAATCGTACAACGGCCCAACTAAAATAATTTTCCGTTGGTTCTAATGTGCCAGCAAAACTAATAGCCCCTACCTTTAATACATCATTAGATGAAGCAGAATCTTGATTCATACAACCAATAGTCCCGAGCATAGTCACACCAAGGGTCATACCAATTAGTAAAGCCTTGCGTAATCCTTTCATTTATACACCTAACCTTTCTACACACATTAACTATCTATTTATACTCAGATACTCACTATTTTTTGCATTAACATAATCTAGTAAATATAACCTGCTTTTACAATAGTTAATATAAAGAGAATCTATGTACATCACTTCATATGAGCATATCTTATTATACCCATAGGGGTATATTTTATACAGTCAACTATACTATATATTAGGTGTTAACACAATGTATAATTTGAGAAACATTTCAATATATCTATTAAAAAATTTCATATCTTAACTATGCATAAAAATAGCAGTTAGTCTTGAAACTAACTGCTATTTTAAGTTTACCTATCCGATGTAACTCTCTACATTTCAAATTTATACTTTTGAAATTTTGAAAGTAAATTTTCCTATTAAGCTTCTAATGCAGCCTCATCCAAGGTAAGCGGCTTATGATCTTGACCAATTTCAAAGATAGAGCTCAATAAAACCTTTGTATATGGATGTTTTGCATCCGCCAAGTGGAAAGCATCTAGTTCTTCAACGATAGCACCTTTGTACATTACGACCACCTTGTGGCACATAGTACGAATAAAGGCAATATCATGAGCAATAAATAGGTATGTTAAATTTTTCTTTTTTTGTAAACGCGCCAAAAGGTACGCAATGGAGTCTTGTACAGATACATCTAGGGCACTAGTAGCCTCGTCTAACACGAGGATTTCGGGCTCTAAAACGATAGCACGAGCAATGGCAACACGTTGGCGTTGACCACCAGACATTTCATGAGGATAGCGATGCATAAACTCGCGAGGTAAATCTACCATTTCCAGGTAGTCACCTGCGATTTGCTCTTCTTTTCCCTTTTCAAGAAGACCAAAATTATAAAGTGGCTCAAGAATGATATCTTTAACCTTCATACGTGGGTTAAAAGCTGCAGATGGATCTTGGAATACCATTTGAATCTTTTTACGATATTCTTTCGTTTGTTCAGAATTCATATGTTGAATCTCTACACCCTCTACATAAATCTCGCCTTCCGTAATAGGAAGCATTTTCATGATCATACGAACCAATGTTGTTTTCCCAGAGCCAGATTCCCCTACAATCCCAAGGGACTGACCTTTTTCGAGAGTTATATTAATATCCTTACATGCTTCAAGCTCACCACCAGTAGGAAGTGGGAATCGTTTACATACATTCTTAATTTCTACTGCGTAATTAGTCAATGTAACGACCTCCTCCCAATTTTGGCACAGCGTCTTTTAGTTGTTTCGTATATTCATTAGATGGATTTTCCAAAATGTCTTGTGGGGTTCCAGCATCTACAACACGGCCCTTTTTCATAACAATAATATAGTCAGACATATACGCTGCTACACCAAGGTTATGAGTTACCATGACTATTGCAGAATTATGCTCTTTAGCTAGTTCAAGCATTTGCATAACCACTTGAGATTGTGTTGTTACATCGAGTGCAGATGTCGGTTCGTCACCGATGAGTAATGCTGGGTCCAATGCTAACGCCATAGCAATACCAACACGTTGACGTTGACCACCAGATAATTCGTGTGGATAACGGCGCAATATATCCGCTCCATTAGGAAGAGATACAGATTCTAATAACTCAATTGCTCGTCGATCACATTCATCATTAGTGATTTCAATATGAGATGTAAACAATTCTCTAAATTGTTTACCAATGCGAACAATTGGATCTAATGCACTACCACTATCTTGGAAAATCATAGCCATATCTTTACCACGTATGGCTCTCCATTCTGACTTAGATAGGGTACGAAGGTTGTGACCGTTAAAGATCATTGTACCGTCTGTAACCTCACCACCTACAGGTAATAAACCCATGAGGGCCCGGATTACAGTAGTTTTACCGGATCCGGACTCACCTACAATGGTTAATACCTTACCGCGTTCCAAGGTAAAGTTCACATCCATAACAGCAGGCACACCTTGGTACGCAATGTTAAGGTTTTCTACAGTTAGTATGTTTTCTGCCATTATAGCTCCTCACTATTTTGTAATTTTGTTAGTAATCCAGTAGTAATCACTTGGGTACATTACAGCACCTTTCAAGTAAGAACCTGTAACGATATTAGTTTTAGGATAGCCTAAGAATAATGCAGCACCATCATTCATCAACAATTGTTGAATTTGCATTGCGTAATCACGACGTTTTGCTGGGTCGAATTCAGTTTCAGCTGCATCTAACAATTGGTCAACTTGTGGATTGGAGTAACCAGAACCATTTTGAGGGTTGGAGCCATTGTTGTTAGTGTGCCAATAGTTAGCCAAGAACCAGATTGGATCACCTGTATTAGCTGTTACAATGTTGGAGATAAGCATATCATAGTCGCCGTCTTGACCCATTTTATCGATCAAGTTATAGTCAACTGTTTTGATTTTCATATCGATGCCAACCTTTTTAAGGTCTGCTTGAACAGCTTCTGCATAAAGTGGTAATTCTGCACGAGAGTTATATACTATGAAGTTGAATGTTAATGGTTTGCCATCTTTATCAAGGATCCCATCGCCATCAGTATCTTTCCAACCATCTTCAGCCAACAATTGTTTAGAACGTTCAGGATTATACGCATTAGGATCTTTCAAATCGTTGAAGCCATAGTCCATGGATGGTGGAATTGGAGCAGAACCAGGAATAAATGTACCTTTTAACAATACATCAGCATAGTTTTTACGGTCTGTTGCAGAGATAACTGCAGCACGAACTTTGTCATCCCCAAGAATACCTTTTTGATTAATACGGGCCAATACGACACGAAGAGATGCGATTTCATCTACTTTGAATTTATCATTGCCTTGGAATAAACCAATTTCACCAGGACCGATGTTAACAGCCATATCTACGTCGCCAGATTGTAAGCTCAAAGCACGCGTATTAGGATCATCGATGGAAGGAATTTCTACAGTTTTAAATGGTACTGTACCATCCCAGTAGTTTTCGTTCGCAGCCATTTCAGCACGTTCTTTAGTGAAGGATTTAACTACATATGGGCCTGTACCGATAGGACCTTCCTTCGCAAAGTTACGGCCATCTTTTTCAGCTTGAACGTCAACGATTAGGAACAACGGATCCGCTAAAAGGCCAGGCATATTAGGATATTCTTTTGTTGTATGAATAACTAATTGTTGACCATTAGCTTCCATAGAGTCATATTCAAAGAATGTTTTCGCACGATTAGACTTTGCAAAAGCACGTTCAATAGACGCCTTTACAGCTGCTGCATCAACTTTTTTACCATTGGAGAATTTCACCTTATCATTGATTGTGAAAGTCCACGTTTTATGGTCTGGGGATACTTCCCATTTAGATGCAATCCATGGTTGAGGTTTCATTTGTTCGTCAAACTTAGCCAATGTTTCACCTACACCATAGCGCATTACAACCCATGCGAAGAAGTTTTCTGTAGGTTCTAATGTGGATGCGAAGTTAGTAACGCCTACTTTTAATACATCTTTGTTAGCAGCACCATTATTATCAGACCCACAACCAGCTATGAAGGAACCCATCATTACAATACTAAGACCTGCTAATAGGGCCTTTTTCCAAGATTTTTTCATTTAAAATCTCCTTTTACAACTACATGTAAAACATAAAAACATTTAACATCATCACTATCTAAAATAGTTGTGATGGAAAAACCATAATTTCTTACCAATCATAATGAAACTTTCACTAGATAAAGATTCAAATTTATGAAGGTAAAAACAATTTTATCCTTGATTTTTTGGATCCACTACATCTCGTAAGGAGTCAGACCAAAGATTAAAAATAGCAACCACGATAAGGATGGACATACCAGGGAATGCCATGAGCCATGGACTCGTTTGCAAGTACTGGCGACCCTCGTTAAGCATAAGACCCCATTCTGGAGTCGGTGGCTGAGCACCAAAGCCAAGGAAGGATAAACCTGCTACCTCAATCATGATAGCCCCGATATCTAATGCACCTGTTGTAATAACGAGAGGCATAATATTAGGAATGATATGACGTCTGATGATGGCCGTCGTAGATGCGCCCATCATAACAGCAGCCGTTACATATTCCTCACCGCGCACCTTGAGCGTCATAGAACGTACAATACGAGCATATTTTGCCCAACCTACAACAGATAAGGCTAAAATCGTATTTACAATGCTACCACCTAGAATACCAGCAATAGCAATAGCCAATACGATACCAGGGAATGATAACATGATGTCTGCTAAACGCATAAGAACCATTTCAACTTTACCGCCAAAATAGCCTGCTATAGCACCGATGATAGTACCAATGCTCACCATGATAACGACGATGGATACGCCCATGAACAAGGATAATTGAGTACCATAAATGATACGAGATAATACATCACGTCCTAATTTATCTGTACCAAACCAATGTTGGCTGCTTGGTGCTTGCAATGCCTGACTTATATTTGAGGTGAAAGCATCGCCCGGTGCAAGCCAGGGTGCAAAGATAGCGATGAGAACAATGATAATCATCAACCCACTATAGAAAGAGAACAATTTATGTTTTTGAATAAATTCTGCCATTATGCTCTCTCCCTTTTCAATCTAGGGTCTAATAAGATATATGATGCATCAACCAATGCGTTAATACACATATATGCTAAAGCAACCCACAACACAAAACCTTCAATCAATGGATAATCGCGCATAGTAATAGCATAAATTGCCATATTCCCAAGTCCCGGCCAAGAGAATACCATTTCTACGACTGCCACACCACCTAGTAACCAACCAATAACAACACCAAGAATAGTGATGAGTGGTAACACCGCATTAGGTAAAATATGACCGAATAAAATTTTTATCTCACTAACACCGCGAGCACGAGCGCCAATAACATAATCCTTTTGCATTTCCTCAAGGATAACGAGCCGCACTTGACGCATGTATTTAGACCCAACAACAACTGCCAAAGTAATAGCGGGCAAAATAACACCAGACGCAGTCACTCGAGAGGATGCAATCGGTACAAGGTCCAATTTAAGACCGAAGATGTAAATCAGTACAAGACCTAACCAGAACGTAGGCATAGATACGCCTACGAAGGATAGAAATCTCAACACATAATCAACCCATTTGTTACGATTTAAGGCGCTTATAATACCTGCAGGCAATGCATAGAGCAGCGTAAATACTAAAGCCGTACCCGCTAACATTAATGTACCTGGTAAAGCCTCCAACATACGATCTACTACTGGTTTTTTAGCAGAATAACTCATCCCTAAATCACCTTGTGCGGCATTGACGACCCAGTTTGCATACTGTACTACAAATGGTTTATCTAACCCAAGCTGAGCCCGAGTTTCATCGATAAGCTCCTGAGATACGATAGTATCTGCCGTTTCAAGTAACATCGTTACTGGGTCACCTGGTGCTAAATAGGTGAGACAAAATGTCAAAAATGTGATGCCAAACAAGGTAACAATAAATTGCCCCAATTGTTTGACAAAGCGTTTGCCCATAGGCGCCTCCTAAACTCTCTAAACACTAACAACAATTCAAATGACAAACTAATGGTACTAGCTTTTTTATATAGCGATGAAGCTTAAAGGCTAGGGAACGAAAAAAGGTTAGTCGCCCGACTAACCCAAATTAAGCACAGCATATGCATACCATGCCTTTAGAGCAGGCTTTCTGACTCTGATTCATCGCAATATTTCGGCCTTCCCAGTTTCCCAGTGACCCTATAATGAAACCTTGCTCCTCATTACAGCTATTTACATAGTATGGGTTTTTCACCCATTTTCCTCTTTTACGCTCGGTAAATACCGACACTCACTAGTTCATTCATTTTTATCGATTATAAATATACTATATTAACACTCTATTTACAATACATATACCCCTTATGGGTATATGTATTTCGCATATTTTCAATATAATTTTTATACTGATAAAAAATATTGATTAATGATTAAATTCACAATCCTGCATAAAATTATATAAATTAACTTATATAAATAATTTTTTATTATATTTACTGTATATGACAGTATATATATTAATTTTATTAATAATAAAGCAATGTAAAAACTTTATTATAAAATCTTTTTATACACAGCAAAAATTTGATTAATAATTATACTCTTCATGTTTTTTCATATCTAGCTCGCATTAATTATGAGTCTAATGCATGATTATGATAAAAAAGAGGCTATTACCAAGTAATAGCCTCTAATAAGACGAGATGTATTCAGTTAATCAATACTTTGTTGTAAGCGGTGTGCTCTGCGTGTATCCCACGCTTTACGCAAAACATAAATCACCAAACCTATGCTTACTGCCACTGCGCTACCTACCATAGCATCAAAACCACATGCGTAGATTGCATATAGACAATAAAGAACGCCTATACCGAACAAGTAATTAGAGCGTTTAATACGACTTTCAGCTACGCCAGCCATACGCATCATTGTAGGTACTGCCAAAATGCACAATACATACGGTACTACGTTAGTTACAACCGCTAAGTTTACTAAGATTTCAAATTGCTCACGCAAGGATTCGCTTGCAGTGAATAAAGTAAGTAATGTTTCAACAGCGAGTAAAATCAATACACCACGAACAGGAGCATCTTTGCTATTTACACGAGCGAATATTTTAGGGAAGTAACCATGTTCTGCTGCACTTTTGAAGACGCGAGACAATGTGAATTGCCAGCAAAGCAAAGCGCCAAAGCAAGAAATAACCATAGCAGCCATAACGATGTTTGCAATTGTATCATTGAACATGTATACGAATGTCAAACCGAATGGTGCATTAGAATTTAATAAATCAACGTTAGGCACAATACCTGCCATAACGTTTGTGGACAAGATATAAACCACTGCCACTGCTAATGTACCCGCCACAGTTGCGATAGGTACGTTTTTCTTTGGATTCTCAACAGCATCAGCATTAGCCGCTGCGGACTCAAATCCTAGGAAGCCCCATAAAGTTAGGGAAATAGATTGCTTTACCGCATCATAAAGCGGAAGATCATTTGGGTTCCATGCCGCCCAATAAATAGATGGATCAAACCAATACCAGCCGATTGTACCGATTAATAAAACCGGAACAATAGAGCCCCAAATAGTCATATTGCTGAGTCGACCTGTGAAACGATTCCCTCTGAAGTTTAGAATCGCTGCAAACCACAAGAGCACAATTGTTACCTGACTTGTTTGTGTCGCATTGAGGTCAACACCAAAGAAAGCTGCGCCATAACCTACGGCAGATACCGCGATGGCGATATTAGCAATGATGAGAGATATGCTGTAAGCATAGCTCGCCATAAAATGTCCAGTTTTACCGAAGCGATGTTCTGCATAACCGCCCATGCCCCCTTGTTTTTGGGAGAACATACCCGCTTGAGCAAAAATATACGCTAGTAAAAGCGCACCCACAGCTGTCACGAGCCAAGATAAAACTGAAATAGTACCAACTTGAGCCAAATTAGTTGGTAACATAATGATCCCAGCTCCTAGCATATTGGCTGCTACCATTGTGGTTAGCTGGAATACAGACATTTTTTTAGCGGTGGTTTTCATGTATCAATCCCCTTTCACTAAGGTGAATTTTTTCTCGTCCATAATTCACTTAAAATATATATACCGCTAAGTAAATTCAGTTCGTGCTGTGATGGGCTTGAATGTGAATTTACCGTTTTTATTCTTATTACGAGTTAAATAATAACACCTATGAAACCAAAATAAAAGTACTTTATTGGCGGACAAGGCATATTACACGAATTGAATAAATCATAGGTAATTTATCATCAAAATCGAACAGAACTCATTTTAATCGTGGCAAAGTATATTTTTACCCCATTTTATTCTGTGTATAGATGTAATTTTTCCTATCTATCACGGTTATAGTGTCCTAGTACAAGACTATTATTCTCTCACAGTCCACTATACATGTACATGTAAATACATCATTTTAATAGTGGATTATCAATTAGAATTTTGGGCTTTATAGGTATCGTCTAGCTTTTAAATAAAAAATCGATATACATATAAGTATAATGGGCAATATTAGACCCTTAATGAAATCCTTATATGTATATCAATCTTATTTTTCCAGATTTTATTGATAACTATTCTTTATTTTTATCTACTGCTTATTCCGCACTAAGCTCTACTCTTCTACAGATTCAACGATTTCTTTCCATTCAGCAATTTGCTTTTCCTCAGCAGCGATAATAATTTTACCATTATTACGTTGTCGTTCCACACATTCTGGAGCCGTACCAGAATAGTTATTACGACCTGCAACGCAAGCTTCGATGGAGATAGCGTCAAGAATATCTGCATCAAAATGGTTGGAAATAGCTTTGAAGTCCTCTACGGATAGATCAAGGAGTACACAGCCTTTTTCGATGCAATGATGCACTGCATTACCTACAATTTCATGGGCTTCACGGAATGGGACACCTTTCTTCGCAAGATAATCTGCCATATCCGTAGCATTAGAGAAGTCGTCATCAAGGACTGCTTTCATATGAGCCCCATTGACCTTCATACCACGAATCATAGCCGCATTAATGGACAATGCGAAGTGTACTGTATCAATAGCATCGAAGATACCTTCTTTATCCTCTTGCATATCCTTGTTGTATGTAAGAGGCAGGCCTTTCAAAGTTGTTAAAAGGCCTAACAAATGACCATAGGTACGGCCTGTTTTACCACGAACCAGCTCGCAAACGTCAGGATTTTTCTTTTGCGGCATAATACTAGAGCCCGTGCAGTGAGCATCATCAAGTTCAATAAAATTAAACTCGTTGGTAGACCATAAGATCAATTCTTCACTAAGACGACTCAAGTGCATCATCACTAGAGATGCAAAGGACAAGAATTCAACTACGTAGTCACGGTCAGATACGGCGTCCATACTATTTTCGTAAATACGAGAAAAGCCCAAAAGCTTTTGCGTATATGTTTGATCAATGCCGTATGTAGAACCAGCTAATGCGCCGGCCCCAAGTGGCATGATGTCAGCATGTTTGAATACCATCAACAAACGATCAAAATCGCGTTCCAACATAGAGAAATAGGCCATCATATGATGCCCAAACAATACAGGTTGAGCCCGTTGTAAATGCGTATAGCCAGGCATGATAACATCACTATACTTTTCAGCTGTTTCGATGAGAGCCTTCTGCATATCTACGATGAGTTCACCCATTTCCACAACAGCTTTACGCACGTACATGTGCAAGTCTACTGCGCATTGGTCATTACGGCTACGACCTGTATGCAAACGACCACCTGCTTCACCGATGTCATCAGTTAAACGCTTTTCAATATTCATATGAATATCTTCAAGAGCTATAGAAAATGGGAATTCCCCTTTATCGATTTGCCCTTTAATTTTTGTTAAACCTGCTAAAATAGCATCTCGATCTGCGTCGGAGATAATATTTTGTTTTGCCAGCATTGTCGCATGTGCCTTGCTACCTGCAATATCTTCGGCGTACATCCGCGCATCAAAAGCGATAGAGGATGTAAAATCCTCTACCGCTTTATCAGTGCCTTTTATGAAACGCCCGCCCCACAATTTAGCCATTATTTACCTGCTTTCTCTTTCATCAATGCATTAATTTTGAGAGGTAAACCAAACAAGTTGATGAAACCTTCTGCATCAGATTGATCGTATACATCATCTTCTTCAAATGTTACGAAATCTTCGCTGTACAAGGAATATGGGGAAGTGCTGCCCGCAGAAATGATATTGCCTTTGTACAATTTAAGTTTTACTTCACCGGTTACAGTTTTTTGAGTTTCATCAACAAACGCTTGTAATGCGTTCATCAATGGCGCAAACCACATGCCATCATATACGAGTTCAGCGTATTTGTTAGCAATGAGTTCTTTGTAGTGGTATGTAGCTCTATCTAAGCAAAGGTATTCAAGTTCTCTGTGAGCATACATGATGATGGAGCCACCCGGGTTTTCATAAACACCACGGGATTTCATACCTACCAATCTATTTTCAACGATATCTACAACGCCCACACCATAATGTGCGCCGATTTCATTGAGTTTTTCTAATATTTGTAATGGGGTGCCTTCTTGACCATCTACGGCTACAGGTACACCTTCTTTAAAGGATACAGTTACATAACCAGCTTCATCTGGAGCTTGTTCTGGTGTATGTGTTACCAAGTACACATCATCTTTAGGAGCATTTGCTGGATTTTCAAGTTCGCCGCCTTCATGGGACAAATGCCATACGTTTTGGTCCATAGAATATGGATGAGATTTTGTAGCTACAACTGGAATATCGTGTTTAGCAGCATATTCCATGCAATCTGTTCTAGATTTCAAATCCCATTCTCTCCAAGGAGCAATGATTTTCATGTTAGGAGCTAATGCTTTGATAGTCAACTCAAAACGAACTTGGTCATTACCTTTACCAGTCGCACCATGAGCGATTGCATCAGCGCCTTCTTTTTTTGCAATATCTACAAGGATTTTACCGATTAAAGGTCTAGCAAAGGATGTACCTAATAAATATTTACCTTCGTAGATCGCACCAGCTTTTACTGTAGGCCATACATAATCTTTTACAAACTCTTCCTTAGCGTCAACGATGTACGCTTTAGATGCGCCAGATTTGATTGCTTTTTTCTCAACTGCATCATAATCCTCAGGTTGGCCCAAGTCTACACACACAGCAATAACTTCAGCGCCATAATTTTCTTTTAACCAAGGAATGATAACAGAAGTATCTAAGCCACCAGAATATGCGAGTACTACTTTATTTGCTTTACCCATGATAACACCTCATAAACCACTATCTATTTAGACTCATATAATCAATACAATATCAGATAATTGTGAAAGCACCTTGGTATCTTCTATTACCGACAGGCATTTTCTCCTTCTGACAAAAAATAGTATACACCTGTATAATTATAAATGCAAGCATTATTTTTATTCATTTTGATAATATATTTCCTTTCCGAACTAATAAAAAAACTATATCTAGTAATCGAACACCAGATATAGCTTATTAAATATATTAAGTTATTCTTCCACAAGCTCCAAGTCCTGTTCGTACGCATAGTCTGCCTCGGCTTGTGTAATCATACCTTGGTCTACCATTTGTTCGAGCACCAGCTTTTGTCGAGCTTTAGCCCCTTCATAGTTCGTGTAAGGATCTAAATAGGACGGTGCATTGGGTAATGCAGCAAGCAAAGCGCTTTGCCCCAATGTTAATCGACTAGGACTCGTACCAAAATATCCGTGAGCTGCTTCGTAGATACCATAATAATTATGACCATAATATACGGTATTCAAATACATGGTAAGGATCTCTTCCTTAGAATAGTAATGTTCCATTTCACTAGCGAGAATAGCCTCTTCCACCTTACGGCTCATGATGCGCTTCGATGAAAGGAACAGATTTTTTACGAGTTGTTGTGTAATAGTACTACCGCCTTCTAGCGTTTCACCTGCTATGGTATTTGTGTACAAGGCGCGAATAATACCGAGTACATCAATAGCTCCATGTTTATAATACCGCTTATCTTCAATAGCGATTAGTGCATTCTTTGTATACTCAGGAATAACATCCCCTTTCACCCAATGCTCTTTTGAAACACGTTGATTAAGAGCTATCTGTACTTTATCTCTAAATGTAAACAGTCGTATAATTCGCTCCGTACGACTGAGCGTGTCTTCACTTTGTTCTATTTGTTTTTCAACAAGTGTATGAGCTTTACTCTCATGATTTGTCCCTTGAAAGCTATGATATCCGTCATATATAAACATAGCCAAAATCATGACCACCACGAACACCACTAGATTTCGAAGGTAGCGAAATACTTTCATTTCTTTCACCTATTTCTTAAAGGTCTGTAATATAAACACATGTAAATATAGGTTTATAATCTAGCCATATATACAATACCTTATATACATATACAAATATAAAGTATATTAAATGTATTGTATCACATCAATCAATAAGAAGATATGTAAAACACTAGTTTTTACGTCCACTCATACTACAAATATATTTAATATATCTTATAACGGCACAATACTATATATCTATAAATACCGATTAATGCATATTAGTTATACTTATTAAGTTGTATTAAAAACTTTAAATAGAGTATAATATATAAGATGATAAAAACATGCCTATGGAGGAGTAAAATGAAACAGTGTATGGATTCAGAAAATCTGCATCGTCGATTGCGTAAAATCTTAGGTCAAGTGCAAGCTATTGATCGAATGATTGAAGAAGACATTCCCTGCGAAGATGTGTTGAGCCAAATTAATGCAGCTAAGTCTGCACTACATAAAGTAGGACAAGTAATTCTTGAAGGTCATATCAACCACTGCGTACGAGATGGTATTGAACATGGTGACGTAGAAAAAACCATTAGCGACTTTACAAAAGCTGTAGAGCGCTTTGCAAATATGGGTAAATAAAAAAGGACTCTACAAATGAATTGCACCCAAAAATTGGACATAATTTTTGGAGGTGCAGTTCAAAATGTAGGGTCCTTTTTGTTACCCTCATATTAATCGTGGTTAGTTGTTAAGAATTCGCTCAATGCAGTGAGTGCCTCATCTTCGTCAGCACCGTCAGCAGCCAAGGTAACGGATGTGCCTTTTGTAGCACCCAAGGTCAATACAGTTAAGATGGATTTAGCATCTGCTGTTTTACCATTAGCAGCGATGGTCACTTTGGATGCAAATTTAGCCGCCAATTGTGTGAAAGCTGTAGCAGGACGAGCATGTAAACCGGATTCGTTAGTAATTTCTACTGTTAATTCTTTCATGATAACCTCTTTCTATCTCGATAGGCGGTGCCTATCCATACGTTCTAATAGATATATTGTATCAATATTACGCATTTCAATTCAAGTATATTACATCGTATTTGCTATGTAATGATTCTATTTAAGGTAAAACTAGATTATAGTAAACCTTTTTCAGCTAATACAGATTTAGCGTATTCTGTAATCTCTTCTGCTGTGTCCATAGTAAGTACTTTATTTGCCACCTCTTCACATTCTGCTTTGGAAACAGAACGCAAGATGTTTTTAATAAGAGGAATCGAAGAAGCAGTCATGGAAAATTCGTCGAGACCAAAACCTAATAAAATCATGGTCGCCACAGGATCACTAGCAAGCTCACCACACATACCTGTAAATTTACCTTGCTCATGACTAGCGTCAATGACGTGCTTAATAAGACGTAACACGCCTGGATGCAATGGTTGATACAAGCTACCGATTGCTTCGTTCATACGGTCTACTGCCAATGTGTATTGGCAAAGATCATTCGTACCGATACTAAAGAAGTCTACATATTTAGCAAGGATTGGAGATATAACAGCTGCCGCTGGTACTTCGATCATGATGCCAACCTTGATATCCTTGTTGAAATCCTTACCCTCAGCCTCCAGTTCCTCCTTACATTCACTAAGCATAGCATTCGCTTGCTTCACTTCCTCAACGGAAGCAATCATAGGATACATGATGTGAATATCACCAAACGCACTAGCTCGTAATAAGGCACGCAATTGTACCTTAAAGATGTCTGGACGATTTAAGGATATACGAATAGCGCGATATCCTAGGAATGGATTCATTTCACTTGGTAAATCAAGGCATTTCAATTCCTTGTCTCCACCGATGTCCATGGTACGGATAATAACAGGCTGCCCCTTCATCTCTTGGGCCACCTTTTTATATTCTTCAAATTGTACATCTTCCGAAGGCAGTTCATCGTTTTCCATGTAAAGGAATTCTGTACGATACAAACCAATACCTTGTGCGCCCATAGTGAGCGCATGTTTAGCATCCTTCGCCTTACCAATGTTGCCGAATAGTTCTACATGATGACCATCAATGGTAGTAGCTTCAAGATTAGCGGATTCGCGTAACCGTTTTAACTCTTCTTGGAACGCCAACGCTTGATTTGTATACTCCGTCCAATCCGCATCAGATGGATTGATTTCCACGATACCATCCGTACCAAGAACGACTGCCTTATCGCCATCTGCAAAGCTTTCAATATCACCAACGCCCATAACTGCAGGAATCTCTAAGGTGCGAGCCATAATAGCCGCATGAGATGTAGGGCCACCTGCTGCCGTAACGATACCTTTTACTACCGCTTTATCAAGGGATGCCGTATCAGATGGTGCCAAATCATGAGCCACCAAGATAACCTCGCCAGAAATATGTGATAAACCGCGAGGGTTCATGCCTAACATATTACGCATCAAACGATCACCGATATCCTTAATATCTGCGCCTCGTTCACGCATATAGGCGTCTTCCATGCCGAGAAAGATATTTGCAAAGGTTTCAATTGTTTGAGCCGTAGCCGCTCCCACATTCATATGGCTAGACTCAACAAGGGATTTAATTCCGTCAGATAAGGATGGGTCTTGAGCAATTTGCATATGCGCTTCAAAAATAGCCGCCTCTTCTGGCCCCATTTCATCCAACGCTTTTTTACGAATAGTATCCAATTGTTTTAAGGTAGATGCCATAGCAGTTGCAAACTTGCCAATTTCTTCTTCTACCTTGTCTTCCGTTACATTGTAATCAGGAATGACAATTTCCTCTTGAATATATCTATATACATTGCCTACTGCAACGCCACGAGATCCAGAAATCCCTTGAATTCGCATATGTGTTCCTCTTTCTATTACGATTAACTACATTACTCTTTATTTTATCATTTCTCTGTTAAACAATAAAGTAATCCAAATACCTATACTCCCTTAAATAACCGTCCCATATGGGGCATTTTTTGTTTTACTATAACTCTCAATAAACGTTGTAAGCTTTCCTTATTTTCCCTTTATTTTGCTATAAATTTATACGATTCCATGCCATGCTTAGGACCTATTTATGATATAATATTATAATATAGAATATATAATAATAAACATATGAGACTTTCACGGGCTTCATGGTGAAAGTCTTACTTATTGATAGGAGACTTTATGAAATTAACGAAAATGCATGGTCTCGGCAATGACTTCATCCTCTTTGCCGACCCACAAGGGACGTCTAAAGACTACACAGACCTCGCCATCCGCCTTTGCGATCGTCGCACGGGTATTGGTGCTGATGGTCTTGCTATCCTAGTTCCTTCCGAAACCTGTGATGTGCGCATGCGCATCATCAACTCCGATGGTAGTGAAGCAGAAATGTGCGGTAATGCCATCCGTTGCTTTGCCAAATACGCTTATGAACACGGTGAAACAACGAAGGAGACTTTCACCATTGAAACCTTAGCTGGCGTAATGAAGCCTACATTGACTATCGAAAACGGTATAGTCACACAAGTTACTGTAGACATGGGCAAACCATTTTTTAAGGCCCAAGACATTCCTATGAATGTAAACATGGATAAGGTTATCGACGTAGACCTTAATGTAAACGGTGAAACCGTAACAGTGAGTTCTGTATTGCTCGGTGTGCCTCATACGGAGGTATTCATCGACGACATTACAAAAGCCCCTGTTACAACACAAGGCCCTATCCTTGAAAAGCACGATGCCTTCCCTGCCAACACCAATGTAAACTACATTGAAGTGGTAAACGACAAACACATCAAGGTGCGCACATGGGAACGCGGCGCTGGCGCTACTTTAGCTTGTGGAACAGGATCTTGTGCCTCTGCCGCTATGTCCTTTGAAAAGGGCTTAACAGGCCGCGAAGTAGATGTGGAACTCTATTTAGGAACATTGCATATTTCATACTTGGAGGATGGCACGGTGCTCATGACAGGCCCGGCTGAGGAAGTCTTCGAAACAGAACTTCCTATCGATTAAAATGAAGTGGTTACAACTTATATTAAATGCGTTCCTAAGGTACCAACAGGGTCGCACACTCATACCACGGAATATAGAGCCCCTTTTGGGACTACTTGCATCCATTCTCGTCATCCTCATAGCCGTAGCCAATAGCATCGCTATTGGTTATGCCTTGATTGTCGTATGGAGCATCATGGCCTACGTGTTCTACCGCAAAGGATATGCCCTAAAAGAATTATTAAACCTATCTTGGACAGGTGCGAAAACATCCATCATAGTGATGCAAATCTTCCTTCTCATCGGTTGGCTCATCGCCATGTGGCAAGCAGCAGGCGTTATTCCTATGATTATCGCCACAGGTATCGATTTAATTGATCCATCCATCTTTATCGTCTGTGCCTTTTTAATAACAGCCATAGTGAGTATGCTGTTAGGTACTGCACTGGGCACTGTAGGAACGATAGGCATCGTACTCATCACCATGGCAAGAGCTGGAAGTATTCCAGAAAATATCGTAGTTGGTGCCATTATTGCAGGTGCTTACTTTGGTGATCGAAACGGTCCACTATCCTCTAGTGCATCTCTTGTAGCGGCCTTGACCCATACAAAGGTATCGACGAATATTCCCATTATGTTTAAAGATGGTATTCCAGCACTCATCATCTCTACAGTGTTGTATCTATTACTATCTCAGTGGTACCCACTCAATTACGAAAATAGTTTACTATCCGATACAATTCACTTTATTTTCAATATCGATTGGACATTATGGATTCCAGTCATCATCGTCATTGGTCTATTGCCTTTGAAAGTATCTATCCGTTGGCCTATCGGACTCAGTGCATTAGCGGCGGCCATTCTAGCCTATACCAATCAGGATGCGAGCCTCTCAGAGTTGGGATGGTATACCTTAACAGGCTTTGAACTACCGCACTATAATCCACTAGCTAATATCATTCATGGCGGCGGTCTACAAACGATGTTTATCCCTACCCTTTCAATTTTTATGGCTACTGCCATTTCAGGCATGCTCGAAGGGGTTGGCTTCTGGAACGATATACGACAACTGTTAGAGCGAGCTAAAACACGGAGCGATGTATTTGCTGCCAATGTAGGTCTTGCTTTCTTAACAGGTGCGGTTGGATGCAGCCAAGCTATTGCGGTAGTTATGACGCACTCTATTATGCGTATTACCTACGCACAGCGAGGTATTCAAGACGAAGATGTAATGCTAGACTTTGAAAATAGTGGCATTCTCATCGCTCCATTACAACCATGGAATATCGCTGCCTACGTGCCCATTGTCATGATGGGTACAAGTTCAACAGGTTATGTACCATTTGCCTTCTTCCTATATCTAGTACCACTCATCTATTGGTTACGATTACGGAAGCAAGATCAACCAATCATACGCTAATTAGTATTATCTCAAAAGGGGAAATTGTATGATTTATACCATTACCTTTAATCCAGCTCTCGATTATATCGTGCGCCTTGATCACCTCAAGACGGGTACTATTAATCGCACCATCCAAGAATACGTTCTCGGTGGTGGCAAAGGTATCAACGTATCTATCGTGCTCAACAATCTTGGCATGGATACGACAGCACTCGGCTTCATCGCAGGGTTTACAGGCGAAGAAATCGTAACACAACTCAAGAAATTCGGCGTGAAAGAAGATTTCATCCGGCTTCGCGAAGGATTAACCCGCATCAATGTTAAGGTAAAAGCCTCTGATGAGGAAACAGAGATTAATGGCCGCGGCCCAATCATTGCTACCGACGAATTAGAAGCTCTATACAAACAGCTTGATGCGTTGACCGAAAAGGACACCTTAATCCTTGCTGGCAGCATTCCTTCTAGCCTACCAAGCGATATGTACGAACTCATTATGGAGCGCTTACAACATAAAAATATTCGCATCGTAGTCGATGCTACAAAGGATCTACTCACAAAAGTCTTGCCTTATAAACCATTTTTAATTAAGCCAAATAATCACGAGCTTAGTGAAATCTTTGGGCGCACTTTATCTACAAAAGATCAGCTTGTAGAAGCAGCAAAAACATTGCAAGAGAAAGGCGCACAACACGTGCTCATCTCCATGGCTGGTGATGGTGCTATTTTGGTGTCCGCTGACGGCACTGTATATACCAGTCCTGCCCCTAAAGGAACTCTCGTGAATTCCGTGGGTGCTGGCGACTCCATGGTAGCCGGCTTTATTACGGGCTATGAAAAGACGGGTGACTTACAAGAGGCGCTCTATTGGGGTATCTCCAGTGGCTCTGCCTCCGCTTACTCTGAAAACCTCGCAACCCTTGAAGAAGTAGAAACACTGCTTTCACAAGTACGAGTTAAATAGTTTTATATTTTATGTGCATCAAGGAGTACACATATGAAAATCACTGATCTATTAAAACCTCAATCTATCCTACTGAATGCAGATCCTGTCACAAAAGCTGACGCCATTTACACCTTAGGTGAATTGATGGACAAAGGAGGCTATTTGACAGACAAGGCAGAATATTTAAAAGCTGTCTTCGCTCGTGAAGAGTCTGGTTCTACAGGCCTTGGCGACGGTATTGCCACACCACATGCTAAATCTGCAGGAGTAAAAGAACCAGGCCTCGCCGCTATGGTTGTACCTAATGGGGTAGACTTTGAAGCATTAGATGGTCAACCTTCTCGCCTATTCTTCATGATTGCGGCTCCAGAAGGCGCCGCTGACACTCATGTTGAGGTATTGAGCAAACTAGCAACTATGGTGATTGACCCAGACTTCAAAGAAGCCCTAATTCAAGCGGCTACTGTTGATCGATTCTTAGAGCTCATTACAGCTAAAGAAGAAGGAAACTTTGACCCATCCGTAGAAGGATATATCAAACCAGCAGAGGATCAAAAAGCAACCAGCATTACCGATGCTATCGAAGCAAAGGCTACAGAAGCAATTGAAAAGGTAGCACCTAAGATTTCTGTAGATAACCCGCATTATGATGTACTTGCTGTTACTGGCTGCCCTACAGGCATTGCACATACCTATATGGCGGCTGAATCTTTAGAACGCAAAGCTAAAGAAATGGGTGTTTCTTTAAAAGTAGAAAAGAATGGTGCATCTGGTGTTAAAGACGCTCTTACAGCAGAAGAAATCGAGCACGCTAAATGCATTATCGTAGCTTCTGACCGTCAAGTAGAGATGGCACGCTTTGATGGCAAACCTATGATTCAAACTAAGGTTGCGAACGGCATCAATAAAGCGGAAGAGTTATTGCGTGAAGCTATGGCTGGTACAGCACCTGTATACCATGCTTCCCCATCTGACAAAAATGGTGCAGTGGCTGCATTCGATGCGGCAGATAACTTTGGTCGTCAAATCTACAAACATTTGATGAATGGTGTCTCCCACATGTTGCCATTCGTTATCGGTGGCGGTATCTTAATTGCCCTTGCCTTTTTATTCGATGTATTCGACCCAGCAAATCCTAAAAACTTTGGTTCCGGTACACCTCTTGCAGCTTTCTTAATGCAAATCGGTGGCGCTTCCTTTGGCTTCATGTTACCCGTATTAGCGGGTTACATCGCTATGAGTATTGCGGACCGTCCAGGTCTTGTAGCTGGTTTTGTTGGAGGCTTATTAGCTAACCAAGGTGGCTCTGGTTTCCTAGGTGCATTGATTGCCGGTTTCGCAGCAGGTTATTTGGTATTATTAGTTAAGAAATTAGTATCTGGTTTACCTCAAGCCTTAGAAGGTACAAAACCGGTTCTCTTCTACCCTGTGCTTGGCGTATTATTCATTGGTATCGCCATTACCTTTATCATCAATCCTCCTGTATCCGCACTTAACCACTGGTTGATGGACTCCTTGCAATCCATGGGCACAACGAGCCGCGTATTGTTAGGTCTT
The DNA here is from genome assembly GCF_032470285.1 of Veillonella sp. GTDB lineage: Bacteria > Bacillota > Negativicutes > Veillonellales > Veillonellaceae > Veillonella. Next base: position 46,736 of record NZ_JAWEKP010000002.1, read on the forward strand.
ATCTTTGGTGCTATGATGTCCGTTGACATGGGCGGCCCTGTAAACAAAGCGGCTTATGTTATCGGTACTGGTGCTCTTGCAACTGGCGAATACGGTATTATGGCGGCTGTCATGGCAGGCGGTATGGTTCCTCCATTGGCAATCGCTCTTTGTACTACATTCTTCCCTAGCCGCTTCACAGAGGCTGAACGTAAATCTGGTATCACAAACTACATCATGGGCCTTTCCTTCATCACAGAAGGTGCCATCCCATTTGCAGCAGCCGATCCAGTTCGCGTATTACCAGCTTGTATTATCGGTGCTGGTACAGCCGGTGCGTTATCCATGTTCTTCGAATGCACACTACGCGCTCCACACGGCGGCATTTTTGTAGTACCAACAATTGGTAATCCACTACTATACCTTGCGTCCATCGCAATCGGTTCCGTTGTGGCTTGCTTTATCTTAGCACTTGTAAAGCCAAGCTTAAAAAATAGTATCACAAAATAAATCATTAAAATTAACCATCAATTATAGCTTATATATGATTGATTGATGGCTGATAATTGTTGATTGTTTATGATGAGTTTCGACGATTAGCAGTTAGTAACTAATAGTTAACATTTAGCGACTAATTGATTAATGACTCTTATCGATGGTGAAAGCTGGTGTCACACCAGTAGATATAGTAAAAGGACTAGAATATACGTATTCTGAACTGACCTAAAATTGGACACAATTTTGGAACAACAATTCAGAAGTATACGTGATCTAGTCCTTTTCTGATATTCAAAAATAATTAATATTATTTTATATTTTATAATCTAGACTACTTTCAAAAGTGGAAGCAAGTCCTCAAAATTGTACAATCACATCGATTTATGTTAAACTATATAAATATTAATAAACTTTAAAATTATAAACTATTATTAGAAATCTAGTTCGGAGAGCTAATTCATGAAATCATCCAAAAATTGTAAGGTCACTGCTGCATTTCTTGCTGCAGCTGCATTGGGTGGTGTTGCCCATGCAGAGCCTACACTTAACATGAATGATTTAGTAGGTACGAGTACCAGTGCTGAATCAACGACACAGAGTCCTACAAGTGTAGCAACTCCAGTCGTGAAACCAATTGCAACTCAGCCAGTCTTACCAGCTACACCACAACCGGCCACCGTTGTACAACAACAAACACCACCGATGGCACAACCTCAACCATCCTACGTGATGCAACCAGCAACGGTTAGCCCTGTACAAACTCAACAAGTTACACCATTGCAATCAGTACCGCAACAAGTAGTACCAATGCAATCTCAACAACAGGTTCAAACTCAACCTCAGTATGTTGTCAATAAAGATACAAAAACTGTCATGGAGCCTACATTAGCAATGCACAGTTTGATAAATGTACAACGAAAAACTGAACCTGTTACTGTAGAGAAACCAGTGGATGGTAAGCAACAAGTACAAACTACACAAGTAGAGCGTACGCCTGTTGTTATTCAACAAGAATCCATAGCTCCATTAACTGTATCAAATACTACAGTAACAAAAGCCGTAGTAGCAAAACAGAGGCTTACGATTCGAGATATTCAACGAGCTGAGCGTGAGCGTCTAGCTCAACTAGCCGCTGAAGAAGCATCCCAACAAGAAAATTTATCACAAGCTGATCAACAACAACTTGCTCAAAAGCAAGCTGAAGCACAACGGCAAGCCGCACTACAATCACAACAACAAGCAGAAGCCCAACGGCAAGCAGCTTTGCAGGCGGAACAAGAACGTGTGGTAGCTCAACAAGCAGAGGCTCAACGCCAAGCGGCTTTACGTGCTGAGCAGGAACGTATTGCGGCCCAACAAGCTGAGCAAGCGCGTATTGCAGAAGAACGTCGTCAAGCGGCAGAGCTGGAACGCATTCGTATCCAAGAGGAACAACGCCGTATTGCTGAGCAACAGGCGGAACAAGAGCGTATCGCTGCTCAACAAGCTGAAGCTCAACGTCAAGCGGCTATTAGAGCGGAACAAGAACGTATCGCCGCTCAACAAGCCGAAGCGCAACGTCAAGCCGCTATTAAAGCAGAACAAGAACGTATCGCCGCTCAACAAGCCGAAGCGCAACGTCAAGCCGCTATTAGAGCGGAACAAGAACGTCTTGCCGCTCAACAAGCCGAAGCGCAACGCCAAGCAGCTATTAAAGCTGAACAAGAACGCATCGCTGCTCAACAAGCCGAGGCGCAACGTCAAGCGGCTATTAAAGCAGAGCAAGAACGTATCGCCGCTCAACAAGCAGAGGCTGAACGCCAAGCCGCTATTAGAGCCGAGCAAGAACGTATCGCCGCTCAACAAGCCGAAGCGCAACGTCAAGCCGCTATTAGAGCGGAACAAGAACGTCTTGCCGCTCAACAAGCCGAAGTGCAACGCCAAGCAGCTATTAAAGCTGAACAAGAACGTATCGCCGCTCAACAAGCAGAAGCGCAACGGCAAGCCGCTATTAAAGCTGAACAAGAACGTATCGCTGCTCAACAAGCTGAGGCTGAACGCCAAGCCGCTTTAAAAGCTGAACAAGAGCGTATTGCCACTCAACAGGCTGAAGCTCAACGCCAAGCAGCTATTAAAGCTGAACAAGAACGTATCGCCGCTCAACAAGCTGAGGCGCAACGGCAAGCCGCTATTAAAGCAGAACAAGAACGTATCGCCGCTCAGCAAGCCGAAGCGCAACGCCAAGCAGCTATTAAAGCTGAACAAGAGCGTATTGCCGCTCAACGGGCTGAAGCTCAACGCCAAGCAGCTTTAAAAGCTGAACGTGAGCGTATCCTCGCTCAACAGGCTGAAGAAGAACGCTTAGCGGCTGAAGAAGCAGCTCGCCAACGTGCTGAAGCCGCCGCTAAAGCTGAAGCCGAACGACAAGCAGTTATTAGAGCAGAACAAGAACGTATGGCAGCTCAACAGGCTGAAGCTCAACGCCAAGCAGCTATTAAAGCAGAACAAGAACGTATCGCCGCACAACAGGCTGAATCTCAACGGCAAGCAGCTTTAAAAGCTGAACAAGAGCGTATCGCGGCCGAGAAAGCTAAAGCTGAACGCGAAGCCGCTATAAAAGCGGAGCAAGAACGTATTGCTGCTAAACAAGCGGAACTTGCAAGACAAGCTGTGATCCAAGAAGAACAAGAACGTTTAGCTGCTGAACAACTAGCAAAAGAAGAAGCGGCAGCTGCAGCTAAAGCTCAGGCTGAAGCAGAGGCAAAAGCTAAAGCAGAAGCAGACGCTGCTGCTAAAGCTCGGGCTGAAGCAGAGGCAAAAGCTAAAGCAGAAGCAGACGCTGCTGCTAAAGCGCAAGCTGAAGCAGAGGCAAAAGCTAAAGCAGAAGTAGATGCTGCTGCTAAAGCTCAGGCTGAAGCCGAGGCTAAGGCTAAAGCTCAATCTGAAGCCGAAGCAAAAGCTAAATCTGACGCAGAGACTAAACAGGTTCAAGAAAGTAAATTACCGCAATCTTATGTAAACGCTCGTAATGAAGCTTCCACAAAGGGCTCTACTGTTACAGAAGAGAAAAATATTCTCTCCCAACCAATTGAACCCCCATTGCAAGCTGATGCGTCTGCAAAGATTAGTCTTGCTTTCGACGCGAAAAATTATGAATCCATGTCTACCACAGTAGATAATAAGGAAATTAAATATCGCGCCTTCGAGTATATCCCTTACGTGGCTAATCCAATCGACATAGATCAGCAATACATGAACATTTATGTACCAGAGGAATATTTCAACAACGGTACAATCAATGGTTACAATACCCAAACAGCCCCTATCTTCATGCCAAATGCAGTAGGTGGTTACATGCCGAGCCAAGCTATGACGCCTAAGGTGGAAAATGGAAAACCTAACAGTGTTCTTTACGCATTATCCCGTGGTTATGTAGTAGCTTCCCCATCTACTCGTGGTCGTACCAATAAAGCTTCCGATGGCAACTTCATCGGTAAGGCCCCGGCAGTAATCGTTGACTTACAAGCGGCTACAGCCTACTTACACGCTAACGATTCCGCTATGCCAGGTAATGCAAACCGCATTATCACAAATGGTACAAGTGCAGGCGGTGGTGTATCCTTGTTACAAGGTGCAACTGGTAACAGTTCCGACTTCCAACCATATTTACAAGCATTAGGTGCAGCTACAGCGGCAACTAATGTATACGCAGTATCTGCGTATGCCCCTATCACTAACCTTGATGCGGCTGATATGGCTTACGAATGGAGCTATAATGGTATCACATCCTTTAACAAAGTAACTATGGGCCAAGGCGAATTACCACAAGCTAATGTAGGTGGCAACTCTGCTCCACCACAACGCACGATGCAACGTGTAAACTTGAATGCAGACGATCTATCATACTCTAAAATGCTCAGCGAACACTTCCCTGATTACGTAAATAACTTACAATTACGTGACTCTCTAGGTCGTGTACTAAAACTTGACAAGAACGGTAACGGTACTTTCAAAAATTATGTAAAAGAATTTATTGTTGCTGCCGCTAATAAAGCAGCAGCTAAAGGTACTGATTTATCCAAGCATACATACCTTGTACGAGATAATAAAACAGGAACTATCAAAGACATAAACTGGGAAGCATATAACCACTTTGTAAGTCGCTCAAAAGCGCCTGGTGCCTTTGACTCTCGTGCTAATGATACAGGTGAAAACAATCTATTTGGTACAAGTACTACAGATAATAATCACTTTACCATTACTGCTGCATTACACGATTCAACAGCTAACCAAGATGTATACGTAGAAAATGCTAAGATCGTTACTATGATGAACCCAATGAACTATCTTGGTTCTCCTGCTGCGACAAATGCACGATTCTATCGTATTCGTTATGGCACAGCCGACAGTAATACATCTGTTGCAATTCCTTTAATCGTAGGTACACGTGCTCAAAACCTTGGGTACAGAGTAGATATGGCAACACCATTTAATGTAGATCACTCTGGTGACTACGATTTAGAAGAATTATTCAACTGGATGGATAATATCGTTAAAAACGGTAGATAATTACAATTAAATACATACCAAAATACTAAAGGAGCTACCCAGTAGCTCCTTTTTCATATACAATTATAAATTTTCTTGTGTTTTCAATTATAAATGTTATTGTGAAAGTTCCTCTCCGACTATGAATAATCTGCACCATTATTTAATCAGTACATCACCCTATTATAATAATAAAAGAATTCAATCAAAAAAGGATGCCCCCTGTAAAATACAGAGGGCATCTGAGTGTCTGAGCCAATAAATACTATGTATCCAAAAAATCGATGCATAGTACTAAGCAAGAGACTACTTAATTATATTAAGGTAAAAGCAATTATTATGCTTTCACCATGATAGGTGATTACACTTCAGGGAATAAAGCTGTAGATAAGTAGCGTTCGCCTGTATCAGGGAGAATTACTACAATATTTTTACCTTTATTTTCAGGGCGTTTTGCCAATTCTTGAGCCGCCCAAAGCGCAGCACCAGAGGAAATACCTACCAATACGCCTTCTGTGTGACCAAAAGCTTGAGATGTAGCAAAAGCATCCTCGTTAGAAACTTGGATTACTTCATCGTAAATGTTAGTATCCAATGTATCTGGAATGAAGCCAGCACCTAAGCCTTGGATTTTATGAGGGCCTGGTTTACCATTAGATAATACAGGAGAATCTGCTGGTTCTACGGCAACCACATGTACATCAGGGTTTTGTTCTTTTAAGTAACGACCTGCACCTGTCAACGTACCGCCTGTACCAACACCAGATACGTAGATATCTACGGTACCATCAGTATCTTGCCAGATTTCAGGGCCAGTTGTTCTGTAGTGAATTGCAGGATTAGCTTGATTTACGAACTGACCTGCTTCAATAGCACCAGCTGTAGCCGTTACGATTTCCTTAGCTTTTGCAATAGCGCCTTTCATACCAAGAGAACCGTCAGTCAATACGAGCTGAGCGCCATAACCAAGCATTAATTTACGGCGTTCAATGGACATTGTTTCAGGCATTACGATTACAACTTTATAGCCAAGCGCAGCACCTACAGCAGATAAGCCAATACCTGTATTACCAGATGTAGCTTCTACAATTGTACCACCTGGTTGTAATTCACCAGACTCAACAGCCGCTTGAATGATTGCTGCTGCGATACGATCTTTTACAGATCCACCTGGGTTAAAGTATTCCAATTTAGCAAAAATATTTGCTTCTGCACCAAATTTAGCACCAAAACGTGTAGCTGCCAATAATGGTGTTTTACCGATTAATTCAACAAAAGATTTAGCAATTTTAGACATAGTGGTCACTCCTTAATTAAATAGAACCATCCCAATTATCATATTTTGTATCAAGTTTAGCGTAAGTCCCATCAATTACATCTTGTAGGGTTACGTTTTCTAAATAATCATGAATATAGTTTTGTAAGCCTGCCCAGAAACCAACGGTGCGTTCGTTGATTACTGTATCAGTACTCACCCCTTCATCAAGAGTAGATATGATAGCCATCGATTCCTCAGTAGCAAGCAATATTTCAATAATTGTGTACTCCTTAGGGCTTTTAGACAATCGATATCCGCCGTATTTACCGCGGATACTATCCACTAGGTTAGCAGCGCCTAAACGAGCTACGATACCTTCTAGGTATTTTTCAGATATGCCTTGTCGTTCTGCCACAGATCGCAAGGAAACTGGTTTATCTTGCCCTTGCTCTGCCAAATCGATGAGAACCATCAATGCATAACGACCTTTTGTGGAAATCCTCATATATCTTGCCTTTCTTTGTAAACGTTAGTGTTAAACACACCCATATTAAAAAGTGCTTATATTATATTTATAAAGCTATTTATAAAACCTTTCACATTAATAGGAATTAATTTCATTATAGACCACTCACTATAAAAATGCAAGAACTTATTTCCTACTTTTATAAAGGGATATTAACAACACAAAAGGACCAGCCCGAAGGCCAGTCCTTTTGCGTATAGTTTGTAGTTTGTTATATGAGGTTTACCATGATGAATTGGAGAGGGTTCATCTGGTATTGGGACTTACCGTATCGTCAGGAAAACGATGCGCGCCCGTGTTTATGTCATTTGAGGAGTTATCTAGATTACTCTAGCATTTAAGTATAAGTTTCTTAATTAGATTTTACCTACAAGATCAAGACCTGGTTTCAAAGTGTCTTTACCTGGCTTCCAACGTGCAGGGCACACTTGATCGCCATGTTTAGCTACGAATTGAGCAGCTTGTACTTTGCGAACCAATTCTTCAGCGGAACGGCCGATACCCATATCATGAATTTCTGCTGTACGCACGAAGCCTTCTGGATCTACTACGAATGTACCACGGTAAGCCATAGCAGATTCTTCTTGGAATACATCGAAGAAGTCAGCCAATTCATGTTTTTTGTCAGCTAACATGTAGTACTCGATTTTATTGATGCTTGGAGAAGCATCAGACCATGCTTTGTGAACGAATTCGGAGTCACAAGATACGGAGTAAACTTCGCAACCCAATTCTTTCAACTCTGCATAAGAGTTTTGTACGTCTTCCAACTCAGTAGGGCATACGAATGTAAAGTCTGCTGGATAGAATACGAATACAGACCATTTACCCAACACGTCTGCAGTGCTAACTTTTACCAATTCAGGTTTTTTGAAAGCATCAAGTGTAAATTCAGGAAGTTGTTTACCAATAATAGACATGTTATGTCCTCCTTATTTGAGTTCCATATTTAACGAATATATTTATATTGGTGTACTTAACACCATATCTATATCTATCTTTGTCTATATAATAACAAATATCATTCAATATTGCAAGCGTTATTTTTAAATTTATCGATATATTTTCCCAACTTTTTTCAATGTAAGCAAAAAAAGAAGAAAGATGCTCATTTCTGAGCACCTTTCTTTTTTTTACGTACTACAATAGACTTACTGTTCACAGTAGCGTGATCAAAAGCGATTAAATCCGCTATATTAGCAAGCCCTCTTCGTGCTATGTGACCAGTTGTAGATTGTTCTTTTCCCGATTTACCATATACAAACTGCTCTAGTTTGAGTGCAGCTAATATAAATAAACCTATAATAGATAAAACAGATCCCATCGTTTTAATCTATTTCTTAAGTTCTAAGATTGCATCTACGAAACCACGGAATAATGGATGTGCATTATTTGGGCGAGATTTAAGTTCTGGATGTGCTTGTGTACCAATAAAGAATGGATGATTTTTTACTTCAATACTTTCAACAAGACGGCCATCTGGAGATGTACCTGAAATCACAAGACCTGCATCGGTCAATTGTTGACGGTATTCATTGTTGAACTCATAGCGATGACGATGACGTTCATAAATCAAATCTTCCCCATAAGCCTCGTGAGTTTTCGTACCTGCTTCTACTTTGCATGGATAGATACCTAAACGCATTGTACCGCCTTTTTTATCTACATCAACTTGATCACTCATCAAGTCAATTACTTTGTACTTAGCATTTTCATCGAATTCGCTAGAGGTTGCTCCTTCCATGCCACATACGTTACGAGCAAATTCCATTACTGCAGATTGCATGCCAAGGCATAGGCCAAGATATGGAATATTGTTTTCACGAGCGTATTGGATTGTGCGAATTTTACCTTCTACACCACGGGAACCAAAGCCACCAGGCACGATGATACCTTCAACACCTTCAAATACCTCTTTAGGATCTACAGAAGTATCATCAAGTTCTTCAGAGTCAATCCAACGAATATTCACTTTAGTACCTGTAGCAATACCAGCATGATCTAGAGCTTCAACTACGGATAAATACGCATCATGCAACGCTACATATTTACCAACGATAGCAACTGTAATATCTTTATTAGGATTCAAGATCTTATGAACCATTTCTTTCCATGCAGTCATATCACATGGACGATCTTCAAGACCTAACTTTTTGATAACAATATCATCAAGACCTTGATCTTGCATCATCAATGGCACTTCATAGATAGAGCTACAAGTTTGATTTTCAATAACTGCTTCAGGTTCTACGTCGCAGAACAAAGCAAGTTTTTCTTTCATATCATCAGAGATATGTTTCTCACTACGACATACCAAAATATCTGGTTGAATACCAATGCTACGCAATTCTTTTACACTATGTTGTGTAGGTTTTGTTTTCAACTCGCCTGCGGCATTGATGTAAGGCACTAACGTAACGTGAATGTAAAGTACATCGTTACGGCCTACTTCTTTTTTCACCTGGCGAATAGCTTCCATAAATGGCAAGCTTTCAATATCACCTACAGTACCGCCGATTTCAGTGATAACTACATCAGCATTATCCTCTTTACCTACACGGTAAACATTTTGTTTAATTTCATTTGTAATATGTGGAATTACTTGTACAGTGCTACCTAGGTAATCACCTTTGCGTTCTTTATTGATTACAGACCAATATACTTTACCAGCTGTAATATTAGAACGTTTGCTAAGGTTAATATCGATAAAGCGTTCATAATGCCCCAAATCAAGGTCCGTTTCGGCGCCGTCATCTGTTACGAATACTTCACCATGTTGGTAAGGGCTCATCGTACCAGGATCGATATTAATGTATGGATCAAATTTTTGAATCGTTACATTGAAACCGCGGTTTTTTAGTAAGCGACCCAAAGATGCTGCTGTAATCCCCTTTCCAAGAGAAGAAACAACGCCGCCAGTTACGAAAATATACTTAGTTGCCATGATGCCTCCCACCTATTACATTTTTTCCGGAGCGGAAATACCTAAAATACCCAAGCCTTGACGAAGAACGAGGGCAATCGCTGTGATTAATCCAAGACGAGCTTGTTGCAACGCTGGATCTACGCCAATGATACGACCTTGACGGTAGAATGAATGGAACATGCTTGCCAAATCGTATAAGTACCGAGCAATACGATGAGGTGCACGATGTTCAGCAGCTTGAACGACCTCTTCCGGATATTCAGCTAATTTCTTAATTAATTCTAATTCCATTTCACTTGTAAGTGTTGTGAAATCAGTTTCACTATAATCGCCAAATGCGATGCCAGCTTCACGCACTTGGTTGTAAATGCTGTGAATACGAGCATGAGCATATTGGATATAATACACCGGGTTGTCATTACTGCGAGATTTTGCCAAGTTAATATCGAAATCAAGTTGGCTGTCTAAGGAACGCATCAAGAAGAAATAGCGAGACGCATCTACGCCAACCTCTTCAATCAATTCATCTAATGTAACGCTATCACCACTACGTTTAGACAATTTAACAAGTTGTCCGTCACGGAACAATGCTACCATTTGTAATAACAATACTGTTAATTTATCAGGGTCATAACCAAATGCCGCCATAGCCGCTTTTACACGACATACATAGCCATGATGGTCAGCGCCCCAAATATCAATCATTTCTTTAAAGCCACGATCAAATTTATTGCGATGATACGCAATATCTGCCGCCAAATATGTAGGAACCCCATTATCACGAATAACTACGCGGTCTTTATCATCACCATAATCAGTAGATTTTAACCATAAAGCACCGTTTTTTTCATAAACTTTGCCAAGGGCCTTTAATGCCTCTACGGAATGATGAATCTCATCCGTTTCATGAACTGTACGTTCAGAGAACCAATTATCAAAAGTAACGCGGAAGTTTCTTAATGTTTCCTCTAAGCGAGCTAATTTTTCTTTTAAGCCCTCTTCCTTAAACAAGGCTACACGATCTGCTTCGTTCATAGCATTTAATTTATCAAAGCCTTCGCGTTCTGCAATCGCTTTCGCTGTTTCAATAATATCTGGGCCACGATAGCCATTTTCAGGGAACACTAAAGCCCCTTCTGGAATATCGAACTCAGGCATAGAACCGTCTTCATTGCGTTTAGGTGGGAATACTAATGTAGCACCTTGTAACTCTTGGAAACGGTACTCAATGGAAATAGCCATGTTGTCGATTTGATTACCTGCATCATTGATATAGTACTCGGATTGTACATTATAACCCGCTGCACGCAACAAGTTTACAAGAGCACTACCGTACGCAGCACCGCGACCATGACCAACATGCAATGGACCTGTTGGGTTTGCACTTACGTACTCTACTTGAATCGTATCGCGCGCACGCAATGGTTGAACACCATACTCAGTACCAGCATTCAAAATGGCTTTTAACGTATCGTACACCATATCAGATTTCAAAAAGAAATTAATAAAACCTGCGCCGGCAACCTCAGCACGTTCAAGCCAATCAAAATTCATATGACTAATCAAAGCTTCAGCAATGGCTCGAGGATTTTGACGAGCTACACGAGCGGATTGCATAGCGATGTTTGTAGAAAAATCACCGAATTCCTTTTGAGGTGGCACTTCGAGAACGATTTCTGGATATTCCCCAGCCGGCAAATCACCGCTGTTAATCGTATCTTGTAATGCCTGTTCAATCCCCGATTTCAGGATTTCCTTCATGTCCATGCTCTATATCCTCCCGCACGTCTATATCTAACTGATTATAAAATTGCCATTCACCTTCGACGGAAATATCATATCCTAAATGAACATGACCTACGCCATCATGAAAGTCTACTGTTAATTCATGAGTATTTACAGCCATATGTAAATCACCATATGGTGTTTCATATACGGCTTCACGTTCTTCACCACGGACGTATTGATGACGCATATTGACAGCCCCTGTTCGGAGCAACACGATAGAATCATCATGAATTTTAATGGTCGTCTTAACCCCATCCAATCCAGTCACACTAGATTCTTCATAACGCACATATTGAGCATTACCTTTTTCATGTGACGTACCTGGGGAAATCAGTTCCACTACGGTATCCTTGCCATCCATATCTCGTTGTACACTCTTTACGGACACTAGAACCCGCTTCATTTTCAACCTCCATGGTAGTAATTAATCATCATATTATACCATAATCAAGGACTATTTTGCACCCTTAATGAGTCCCAATTTCTTAGTCTTCGTCATCCGTTTAATAGCATATTCTCTGCGTTGTGCTTCTTGTTTTTGATGAAAGCTTTCAGAATATACCAAGGTCACAGGACGACGTCCTCGCGTATATTTTGCACCACCTGGGATATCTCCATTGTGAGCATCTATTCGACGTTTGAGATCTGTAGTCCATCCACAATACAAAGAATCATCTGCACATCGCACCAAGTACACATAGTGCCGTTCTTCAGACTTAGCATCCTTATTTGCCATTTTTCGCATCATCAGTGATTGGTTCCAATGTGATAGAATTGATAATTACTGGTTCAACTGGTTTATCATTGCGACCAGTCTTAACCTTGCCAATTTTTTCAACTACATCCATACCTTGTACTACAGTACCAAAGATGGTGTGTTTATTATCTAACCAATCCGTAGGTCCCAAGGTAATGAAAAATTGAGAGCCTCCTGTATTAGGGCCACGGTTTGCCATGGCAAGAACGCCCATTTTATTGAAATGTAAATCATTGGAGAATTCATCAGGAATTGTATAGCCCGGTCCACCGGCACCTGTGCCATCAGGATCTCCACCTTGAATCATAAAGCCTTCGATAACGCGGTGAAATGTTACACCATTGTAGAAGCCTTTTTTCACGAGATAATCAAAATTTTTGACCGTAATCGGCGCTTTAGACCCTAACAAACGAACCTTAAATTGACCATAGTTTGTATCAAAAATAGCATATTCATCTGCAATTGGCGCATTCGTAAAATTAGGCATCGCCACAGTTTCTGCTTTCACAGTATTACCTTGTGGTTGCTCCCCAGTTTTGGTACTACATGCTGTTGTACTAAGTACTGTAATCCCCAACATTGCGCATAAAGCCAAGCGTTTCCAGTTCATATGTCCCCCAAAATACTAATATTATATTTAACTAAATGTAGATTTAAAATTTACATAGAAAAACCGCTCAACCCATGAGCGGCTCTTTTTTAGTATATCATATTATGGCACTATTGAGATTAAAAATATAAAAAAATAATATAACAACAAAAAACAGAGCTTCAAAGGAGCTCTGTTTTTGTAGGCCTCAACTAATCACTTAGTTAATTCGATTATTTAGAGTCAAATTGGTCTGGAGTTGTATTATTATAAGACTCAATATAATTATTGAAATTCTCAATCATGTCGTTAAGATTGTTTTCATTTGCATCAGTAAGTACTTGACGTACAGAACCAACTACAGAGTTATAAGAGTTAACAAGCACTTCTCCACGATCATTATTTATGCTCTTAAGCAATGTTTGAATTTCATTAAGTTCTTTTTCTACAGCTTGTTTATCTGCATTTTTAGGAGCTTTTTCTACATTTTCTACAAGAGTAGTCAAGCGAAGCGTAGATTCCATTGCTGCTGCATAGCCTTTTTTACCGTCTTTTTTCAATTTTTCGATTTGTTTCTTAGTTTGTTCGGTGTTAGCTTTGTTAAGAGCATCATTGAACTTCGCATAAGCTGCATCAAATTTTTCTACTTGTGCTACATATTTAGCTGCTAGTTCTTTACCTTTAGCACCACCATCGTTCATGTAGGCTTTAGAATCATCATAAGCTTTCAAATCTTTGAATGTTGGTACTAATTCATTAAGAACATTTAATACATTATCGCGTTCTGTATCAACTTCTTTGAACGTAGAACCCTCTTTTTTAGATTGTTCCAAAGCTTCTTTTAAAGTATCATAGTGAGGTTGACGGCCAATAGCACCTTCTTGGAAACCACCCTTTAATTTAGCCAAACTGTCTGCATAGTTTTGACCCCAAGTAGCATTGTCACCATTGAAGCGATTTGTTGCATCAATAAGTGTATTAAGCTTAGCAGCTGCTTTCTCATCGCTACCGCCATCAACTACGGAGGATACTACGGAGCCAATGCCACCCGCTTTATCACTGCCGCAACCAGAAACAAATAAACCAGCTGTCAATGCTGCTACACAAAGTAAAGTTGAAAATAATCTGCGTTTATTGTTCATATCTTCTCTTCTCCTTTTAACACATGAATATTGAACTAAGCGCATTATACTAACTATACTACACCAATTCTGTAGCCACAGCTACAAAAACAAATCTTCATATAAGCTTCACCTAGTTTAGAGGAATTATCAATAATTAATCGATCCATTTAAAATGCTTACACGCATTATAAATACCATCTTTATCACAGTCTGTAGTAATATAATCAGCCTTTGCCTTTAATTCAGGGCGCGCATTACCCATAGCAATATTTAGCCACTCAGGCCTAAACATAGACAAATCATTATACCCATCACCAAATACAACAGCCTGATTTGGCTTCATTCCAAAGTGTTCAAGCATATTACGAATACCCAACGCCTTTTCCATAGGCTCATATAGAACACAGCCATCACCATAACGAATGAGCTTATGTGTCATATGCTCGATATCCTTCTCCTCTTCCTCTCCTTCCTTGAAAAACACATATATCTTATAAAATTCTTCAACACTATGAAAGTCAAAATTAGGGTCTACAGTTGTTTTAAATACATCCCAATTTGGATGCCACTCTAAAATTTCCTTATACGGCGTAATACGACCGAGTTTATTACGGTCAGTTACGGCCCAAGGAATATTATGTGATTCTAAATACTCTAAATATTTAATACATGCATCACGATCCATACCTATCATGGATACCAATTCATTATTAACAGTGATACTGTGACCACCATCTGCTACGAAATCAGTAAGGCCTGCTTGCTCTGCGAAACGCTTAGCATCCACTTGAATACGACCAGTTGCTAAGGCTACACGGTGACCACGACGCTTTAACTCATCTAAACTGTATTGAGCACTTTCAGGGATTTTACCTTCAGGCCATACAGCTAAAGTATTATCGATATCGAAAAAGAAAAACTTCTGCTCCACAGGCCCTCCTAATCACGTCCACTCATTAACTTAAATCGTTCTTTTTGCACTACATCTGGATATTTTTCACAATCCACATCGCTCACAAACATTTCTAAGGGACGTACATACATATCGCGCTCATCATACAGTTTCTGATATACTACAAACTTTTCACCCGTCTCAGAGTGAGTCGCTACATCTAGCACATAATAATACATGCCTTTAAAATGACGATATAAGCCACCCTTTACAATTTCTTGCATTTATAACCTCATCACATAACATACACAAATAGTTACAAACCATATTAATCAAGAGATTCCATATATTGAATAGCTTTAGTCAACATATCTGCTGTAATTTTATATGGAGATACATCAATATCATGAACAGATGTAGCCTTTTCAACAATTTGAGGAATATGCGATGCAGTAAGATCTAATTGTGAAAGTTTAGTAGGCCAACCTAATTCGCGATATACTGGCAACCACCGTTGTAACTCATCCATTTGTTGGTCAACGGTTAACAAAATAAGTAAGCCATAAGCTACTATTTCACCATGCAAATGATTTTCTTCTGTTTCTTTATTAGTAACACAGCCATAACATACAGCATGAGCCATGTTGCTATTATATGCCATAGGAACACAACCTGATACAACACCGGTAGTAAAGATAACAGTCATAGCAATGGTATCAAAGGCATCACTACGTTTATTAGCTTGACTATCTTTATAGGCTTGTATACCATGTGCTAAAATTGGTTCACTACACATAGAAGCTAGAGTAAGGCCTAACTGAGTATTATAGTCTTGCTCGCGATTGCGAGCAGAAAGATGAGTTTCATAGTGTTTTGCAATAGTATCTCCCATTCCTGCCCACAAGTAACGGCTTGGTGCTTCTACGAGAATATCAGCATCAATAAAGCAGTGCACAGGAGGATGATTTACAAAAGCTACGTCATCAAAAGTATGATCTGCCGTGTATACAGCTGCCACTTCTGACGTTGCCGCACAAGTAGATGCAATGGTTGGAATTGTAAAGAATGGTTTATCATCTAACTCTATAGCTACTACTTTTACTGTATCCATGGCCTTACCACCACCAACAGCAAACAAAAAGTCCGCATCTTTTACAGATGCCATTTGTGCAATTTCCTTGCCTCGAGCAAAAGTACACTCTCCACCAAAGTGGATAATATCTAGCACCTTAATCCCCGCTTTATCAAGCACGGGACGAATGTGTGGCAAAGCTTTAGAAAGAGCTGTTTCGCCACCGATGATAGCTACAGACTTGCCATATAATTTTGTAAACTTTGGAATAGCGTCAAATACATCATGACCTCCAAAACTATAACTAGGTAAACAATGAGTACTACGCATAAAATTTCCTTCCTTCTTTTATCATTTATATCCTTATTTATCCTTATTATAGAAACTTCTACACACAAAATCAATTTTATATGACAACAATCAAAACATAAAAAGGCTCTATACTCTCACAAAATGAAAGCATAGAGCCTTTATCTTTATTACTTATTATCGGAAGCAAGACCTTTATGGATAAGGCCTACAACGAAGCCTAATACCGCAAAGCTCACCCATCCCATACCAGCACTTTGGAATGGAATATATTGAGCAAAGAGCTGTTCCAAAGCTGTAGGTGCAATACCTGCAGTTTCAAGACCAGTCATGAGGGCAGAGATCATTGTGAAAGCCATAGTCCATGCATATACGCAACGACGACCACCAAACACATTATGAAGAAGTGCCAACAAAATGATTACGATAGTCAACGGATACAAGAGCATCAACACAGGGATTGCTGCACTGATGATTGTTTTCAAGCCAAACATACTGAGGACAAACGCCGCTAGAGAGAAAATTACTACATATAATTTGTAACTAATCTTTGGTGTCAGCTTGTGGAAATACGTACCGCAAGAAGTGATAAGGCCAATACTTGTAGACAAGCAAGCTAGCAGAACGATGATAGCCAAGATGATTTGACCGAACTCACCAAACAAATAGTTAGCACTTACGGACAATACAGGAGCCCCTGTCTCGAACAAACCAAAGCGTTCAACACTTGTAGCACCGATATTAGCGATAAATACATACACGATACCAAGAAGGCCTACCGCAATTGCACCTACCTCCATTACTGTTTTTGTAATCACAGCACGAGATGTAGCACCACTGAGGCGTACAAAATCGATTACAAGAATAGCAAATACTACGGAAGCTAAGGCATCCATTGTATTGTAGCCATCTAAGAAGCCTTGTAACACAGCCGTTGGTGCATCACCATATGCCGGTTGTGGTACCGCATACCCACCAAGTGGAGTAATAAAGGATTTAACAATCAACAACAAAATTACAAGTAGTAAAGCTGGTGTCAAAATATTACCGATACGGTTAACAAGTTTTTGCGGACTAATAGATAACCACAAAGAAATACCAAAGAATAATGCCAAGAAAATTGGTTCCATATTCATATTCATGCTTAAACCTTCAGCAAAAGGTTTAATTGCGATTTCATAAGCTACAGTACCAGTACGCGGCGTCGCAAACATTGGACCAATACTCAAGTATAAAGAAATTGTGTACAACAAGCCATAAATCGGATGCACACGACTTGCAAGTTCTTCAACATCTTTACAGGAAGAGTAACCCATAGCTGCAACCCCTAAGAGTGGAAGTCCTACACCAGTTAATACGAAACCGAGCAATGCCCAACCGACATTATCACCAGCTTGTTGACCTAAGGCCGCTGGGAAGATCAAGTTCCCTGCCCCAAAGAATAGAGCAAATAACATCATGCCTATAGCCAGATAAGCACGGGTCGACAGATTATCGTTACCATTCATAAATGTAACCCCCTTTAGGTTATATAAAAATAATATTACTATTATAATCTAAAGGGGCTTGGGTATACAAGAAAAATATCCTCACTATTCTATATCCGTATAGAGTTATTCCCATAAGTAACAGACTTTAACTTTTACTTATAGAAATAAGTAGATAAATTCCTATTTTACAGTAATCATTACAGACTATTAATTGGTCATTCACTACAAAAGATTTCTTATATGAACTTGTACATCATAAAAGGTGCTCCCCCATCCCTGATCGGTAGGACGAGCTGCGGTAAGCGCATTGATTGCCACGTGAGGATCACTCGATTGAGATTGCCACCATACACCTAGTGTTACCAATGTCCCTCTCTGTACTTCATCGTCGTAGTATGCTTTAATTTTTACACTGCCACGATCGTTATAGATTTCTACCTCAGCACCATCGTTTATGTTATACATTTTTGCATCTTCTGGATGGATGCGAAGTTTCATCAACTCAGGATCATTAAAGTCTAATTCGCAGAAGCTAGAGTCCAAAATTCGAATATCATTACCATTTATAAGCCAAAACGGTGCATTATCACCATATGGAGGCATATACCGAATTAATGGTTCTACATCCTGCGGATTATATAATTCAATTTTTCCAGACGGTGTTTTGAAATCCATCTTATAACTCTCAGGTACCGTCATCTCCACAGGCTCACCATTTAAAATCAACTCTTGGTCCCTCTTGGATATACGACTCGAAGTCCGCACAATTTGTTCAATAAGATCTTTTTCACTAAGGTCAAAAAAATCATCCTCCAACCCCATGCGTTTTGCTAACTCAGCAATAACTTGCCAGTTGGAACGAGATTCACCAATTGGCTCAATCAATTTGTAACCCGTCCCAATTGTGTAATGACCATAAGAATTATAAATATCATCATGCTCCACAGATGTTGTGGCTGGTAAAATAATATCAGCATACTTACAAGTATCCGTAAAGAAACGCTCATGTACCACAGTGAATAAGTCATCGCGCATCAACCCTCTACGTACAACATTCTGGTCAGGAGCTGTGATAGCCGGATTTGAAGAGAAGATATATAAACTATGAACTTTAGTTCCTTCAGGGTTTATAAGCATTTCACCCAGTTTAATCATAGGCATCAATCGTTTAGCTGGCGCATGAACATGAGCCTGTTGCATCACATCTTTGCCAATAAATTTACTACCACTAGCACTCGACAACAATCCACCCCCAGGATATTGCCATGCTCCAACCACAGCAGGCAAGGCATTAATAGCACGGCATGTCATAGCACCATTGCCATATCGAGATAGTCCACTGCCGAGACGAATAAACGGCGCTTTTGACTTTGCATAAGCATGAGCAAACTCAGTCATCCGCTCCACAGAAACACCGCAAATTTCAGCCGCTTTTCCCGGCGTAAAGTCAAGCAACACCTCTTTTACCAACTCATCGTAGCCTTGGACATGCTTCTTAATAAAATCTATATCTGCCAAGCCATCACGATGAATGATATGGAGCATCCCTAAAGCTAGTGCCCCATCACTTCCTGGTTTAACGTAAATATGTTCATGAGCTTGGCTAAAAGTATAAGTTTTATGAGTGTCGATAATCCAAACGCGAGCCCCCTTCTTTTTCGCAATGTTCACATCATGTAAAATATGAACATCTGTGGCTGTCGCATTTATCCCCCACAAGACGATAAGATCACTATGTTGCGCCTCTTGTGGTTTAATCGCTAAGGTATCACCGTAAACAGAACGGAACCCCGCTTGTTTAGCAGGAGAGCAAATACCTCGATCTTGGTCTGTAGCACCAATACAACGGAAAAAATAATCTGCTGCAGGACTCTGAATAACCCCCATTGTTCCTGCATAAGAGTAACGCAAAATACTTTCACTGCCATAAGTATCAATAGTTTCTTTGAAATTATTGACAATTGCATCAAGGGCTTCATCCCAACTAATACGAGTGTACTGATCTTCACCAATTCCCTTTTTACCGACACGCTTCATAGGGGACTTCAAGCGCAATGGAGAATGGATTACCTTTTCATAATGTGCCATCTTAGGGCATAGTGTACCTCTTGTGAAAGCATGTGCTCTATCCCCTCGAACAGATATTACTTTATTATTATCGACTGATACAATGAGACCGCATGCATCGGGACAATCGTATGGGCATACAGATTTATATTCTTTCATGATAAGCACCTCGCTTATAAATTGTATAAACTATAGGATGTATATTTATATTATATTATAGTATGACTCGTATAAGTATAACCTTTTGCACATCTTCTGAATTAAAAAGGTTTTAGAAATGATTATTTTATGTATATCAATGCATTCGATTATCACATTACATTTATGACCTCATCATTTATTTTGATATATATAGTTAGACATTTCAAGTTTTATCGATATCTATCCATTATCATTCTTGTCCAATGCCTAAACAGATATACTAATAAGTTCTATAAAAATACCAAAATTCTTCAAAAAAATCATGTAATCATTACTAAAAGTCATAACCATATAGTTTTAGGTATAATCAGACATTTTAATAGTGTCGTATAGATTATGTGACAAAAATCACCGGTACGTATGCGTATTTAGTAATGTCGTTCAGACTGTAAGACTATTCAATCTCACTTGTTTCTGTGCTATACTGACAGTGTCATTTGAGAGGATATAGAACTCACAAGAAATCATTTTGAATTCATGGTTATCTAATGTGAAGTAGCTATATCAGGTACATATTTTCTGAAAAGAGGTTTTAACGATGGCAGACGCAAAAAACACTGTGTTATTCCCTTATGAAACACTAAAAAAATTGAGCATGGACGCTTTCCAAAAATTTGGTTTCTCCGAAAAAGAAGCTGACATCATCCAAGACGTACTTTTGACTTCTGACTTGTTCGGTATTCAAAGCCATGGTATGCAACGTATGGTTCGTTACCATAAAGGTATCACTAATGGCTTGATTAAAATCGACGCTAAACCTGAAATCGTAAAAGAAACTCCAATTTCTGCAGTTATCGACGGTCATGACGGCATGGGTCAATTATTGGGTCATAAAGCTATGGAAATGGCTATCGAAAAAGCTAAAAAATCCGGTGTTGGTATCGTATCCGTACGTAACTCCAACCACTACGGTATCGCCGGTTACTATGCTAAAATGGCATCCGACCAAGGCTTAATCGGTTTCTCTTGTACAAACTCCGAAGCAATCATGGTTCCTACATATGCTCGTAAAGCTATGCTTGGTTCTAACCCTATCGCTTGGACTGTACCAGCTGATCCTGTTGACTTCTTCTTCGATTGCTCCACTACAGTAGTAACTCGTGGTAAACTTGAAATGTACAATAAAATGGGCAAAGCTACTCCAGATGGTTGGGCTGTTAATAAAGACGGCGTTCCTTCCACTGATGCAGCTGAAGTATTGGGCAACATCTCCCGTCATGAAGGCGGCGGTATCCTTCCTTTAGGTGGTGCTACAGAAGTTCTTGGGGGCCACAAAGGTTATGGTAACGGCATGATTGCTGAATTATTCTCCTCTATCTTGTCCCAAGGTGGTACTTCCAACAAATGTATGGTTGGTGGTAAATCCAATATCTGCCACGGCTTCATGGCTATCAACCCTGAATTCTTCGGTGACCCTGCGGAAATCAAAAAACACTTCTCCCAATTCTTACAAGAATTACGTGAAGCACCTAAAGCTCAAGGTCAAGATCGTATCTATACTCATGGCGAAAAAGAACATGAATCCGTTGAAAAAGTTAAAGCTGAAGGCATCCCTGTACTTAACGGTACAATGCTTGAAGTTCAAGACCTTTGCAATGAATTAGGTCTAGACTTCAAATCCTACTTCGGCGATTATGTACCAGAAGCTCCTGCTACAATGTTCAAAGGTAACTACTAATACCTAAACTTAGTAATGGCCCTAACAAGGACTTGTAGTTAGTACAGAAGGGGACATAAACACTGTTTATGTCCCCTCTCTTATGTTTTTAACCTCATAGGCTATGAGGTTAAAAAATTTTATGTACTATATCAATTTTTATGATAAGTATATCTGTTATTTTATTGTAAGCTTTTATTTTAACTGAACTTTTACAAATTAACATCATAGCGATTTATTCATCAATTAAATTGATTAAACTACGTCGTCCTGTTGAGCATATATTTTTGTTTTACTTGAAAGGATGATCTTAGAAATGAGTGCTATCACCGTTCTATTAGCGCTATCTCCAATCATTTGGTTGATTGTAGCGTTATCCATCTTGAAATTACCTGCATGGCAAGCAACAAGTGTTGCTGCGATTGGTTCTTTCATTATCGCTATTACAGCATTCCAAGCTGACCCATTTATTATGGTCACTGGTGCCCTTGAAGGTGCCGCATTGGCAATCTGGCCAATCCTATTAGTTATTACAGCTGCTATCTTCGTTTATAACTTGGTAGTACATACGAAAGCAATGGAAACTATTAAAACCATGCTTTCTTCTGTAACATCTGATACTCGTGTACTTGCATTACTACTTGCATGGGGCTTTGGTGCCTTCATGGAAGGTATGGCTGGCTTCGGTACTGCCGTTGCAATTCCTGCAGCTATGATGGTTGCCGTAGGTTTTGACCCACTTAAATCTATCATCGCATGTCTCGTTGCAAACTCCGTACCAACAACATTTGGTTCTATCGGGATTCCAACAACTACATTGGCATCCTTAACAAACCTTGATCCAAGCCATTTAGGTACATTCATTTCCGTACAATTGTTCTTGCTTAACCTTATCGCTCCATTCTTTGTTGTTATGATTATTGGTGGCGGTATTAAAGCGTTAAAAGGCGTATTCCTTGTAACATTACTTTCTGGTTTAGCATT
The DNA here is from genome assembly GCF_032470285.1 of Veillonella sp. Lineage (GTDB taxonomy): Bacteria > Bacillota > Negativicutes > Veillonellales > Veillonellaceae > Veillonella. The sequence continues at coordinate 69,380 of NZ_JAWEKP010000002.1, forward strand.
AGCAGTTCCTGAAACTGTAATCAACGCTGTAATGGGTCCAGAATTATCCGTAATTTCTGCATCCATCGTTATCATGGCAGTTATCATTGGTTGTGCAAAAATCATGCCTCCTAATGATCCTAAATACGCAGTTAAACAAACTGGCGAAGTCCCTAAAGTTTCTGGTGGCGAAGGCCTTGTAGCTGCAATGCCATTCATCTTAATCTTCGTATTATTGTTATTAACTTCTAAATTGTTCCCTGCAATTAATGGTCCTCTTGCGTCCATTAAAACATCTGTACCTATTTATCAAGGTGCTGGTGCAAAACCTTACACATTCGTATGGATTGCAACTCCTGGTATTATGATTTTTATCGCTGGTATTGTTGGTGGTTTCATCCAAAAAGCAAAAGCTGGCGAAATCTTCGGTACATTGGGTAGCACAGTTAAAAACTTGAAATTCACATACCTTACAATCATCACAGTTGTTATGACAGCTAAATTGATGACTTACTCTGGTATGACTGCAGATATTGCAAAAGCAATGGTTGCTGGTACAGGTACATTGTACCCTCTATTCGCACCTATCGTAGGTGCGTTAGGTGCCTTCTTGACTGGTTCTGGTACAAACTCCAACGTATTGTTTGGCCCACTTCAAATTGCTGCAGCCCAAGGCTTAGATCCTACAAACTTCGAAGACCTTGGTTTCTGGTTGGCAGCAGTTAACTCCGGTGCAGCTGGTATCGGCAAAATGTTGTCCCCACAATCCATCGCGATTTCTATTGGTGCCGTAGGGCCTGCTTTGAAAGCATACCTAGAAAACCACAAAGAAATCAGTGCTGAAGAAGCTCATAAACTAGAACATGAAATCGAAGCAAGCGTTATCATGAACAGTGCCTTCAAATACTTCATTGTATTCATCGTAATGCACGGTTGTATTTCCTTCTTCGGTCAACATTTCATCCATGAAATTCACCACTTTTTCTTCTAAGAACTGGTAACAAAAAAAGAACAGCTCTTCACGAGCTGTTCTTTTTTGTTGCCACATATGAGAATACTACATATAACATGGTTTAATGATATTGCTTCTACAGATGAAACCGTAGCTGTCCCGATTACTACTATTGCAGCTAACACAAAACCTTTTAGTTAATATTTCATATAATTCTCCCATCGCCAATAAACACATTGATATTTTTAGATATAATTAATATACTAATTGTAATCTATAAATAGAGATATAGCAAACTCAATATTTCATATAGATATTTTTTCTCAATCATGGTAAAATACATCGTATCAAATAGAAAAAATTAAATGCAGTCTGCGAAGTGCGATTCGCAGACTTTTATTTTTCTCACTTTAGTATAGGAGGGTTTTATGACTCAAGAAAATTCTGCTAAGGTCTCTTTCATCTTAGTAGTATTCCTTGGTCTGTTGACAGCCATCACACCACTTGCAACAGATTTATATTTACCAGCATTACCAATTATGCCTAGTGAACTAAATACATCTGCATCAAATATTCAAATGACCATTGGTGTGATGACTTTTGGTGTTGCATTAGGTCAATTATTTGGAGGTCCTATTAGTGATACTATGGGCCGCAAGTTGCCTCTTATAACAGGCAACTTACTTTGCGTTATCTCTAGCATAATCTGTGCTTATGCACCAAGCATTGAAATACTTTTACTCGGAAGATTTCTACAAGGTTTAACAGGATCTGTGGGCGTTGTAATTGCTAAGGCCATCGCTCGAGATTTTGCATTTGGTCAAGAATTGACTAAACTCTTTGCATTGCTCATGATGGTTAACGGTTTGGCGCCAGTAATCGCTCCGCTCATCGGCGGTCAATTATTACTATTCACTACATGGCGCGTTATCTTCGTTATTTTAGCAATATTTTCTGCTATTCTATTAGCGGGATCTCTTCTCTTCCGTGAAAGCTTACCTAAAGAAAAACGCGTTACAGGTGGCGTTGCAACTGCTACAAAGAACTACATTACGCTTATTAAAGATAAGCGATTCCTTGGGCAAACACTAATCCAATTCTTTGCTTTTGGTGGATTCTTTGCGTATATCTCAGGTTCATCCTTTGTATACCAAAACATCTTCCAACTATCTGCACAAGAATTTAGCTATCTCTTTGGTATCAATAGCTGTGGTATTATCTTAGCTAGTGCCATAAGCGCTAGATTAAGTAATGTAATCACAGTTCGACAATTACTAACATTTGCCCTCTGGCAACTAACAATCGGCTCCTTGCTATTCTTAATAGCTATGCTTTTCGAATGGCCACTTATTCCTGTAACGGCCATTCTATTCTTTACCGTATGTACAGTATCCCTATTTGGCTCTGCCTCTTTCTCTATGGCAATGGCTAAATACGGTAAAATGGCTGGAAGTGCCTCTGCAGTACTTGGCTTTGCTAGCATGTTCTCTGCAGGAATCGTATCTCCATTAGTTGGTATTGGTGGGGAATATACGGGGATCCCCATGGGGACTACAATGCTAGTATGTTCAGCGCTTTCCTTATTGTGCCTATATGGTTTGGTAGAAAAAGATTAATCTCTTTTACACATTTGTATAAGCCCCACAATGGGGCCCGACTACAACAGAATAATATTAGTATATAAATAAGATACCCCTTTCCTTGCTCAGTACTTCGTAAAATCGCTTCGTAAAGGGGTATCTTATTTATATTAACACTACCTGTGAAGGCGTCCCATTGCGGGACTTTACAAGCATATTTCAAAATAGATTAATTCTTTAACTCTACAAACACCTAGGCATAATAACGAAAACCACCTACACAACTGATTGTAGGAGAAAGGAGATGTGCCATAGGCACATCTCCACATTTCTTCCCCCTCCTCTATCCAGTTATATTTTCAATGGGACATCTTCATAATTAGCGTATATAGAAAAGAATACAGCCCTCTCTGCAGCGATTTTACGGAACGTAGTGACGTACTGAGCCAAGAGAGGGCTGTATTTTTTCTATACTAGTAATATGCAGTTGTATTCGGGCCCCATTATAAAATGTAAGGGACCTTATCGCTTATTCACTAAATTCCATCCCAACTTCTCCCCACTGCACTAGTTATATTTTCAATGGGACATCTTCATAACGGTTGTATATAGAAAAGAACACAGCCCTCTCTGCAGCGATTTTACGAAGCGTAGCGCCGTACTGAGCCAAGAGAGGGCTGTGTTTTTTCTATACTAGTAATATGCAGTTGTAACGGGGCCCCATTGAAAATATAACGGAGCACACCTTTATTCAAACATTGTCGATAGTAGTAATTTCAATCGGTTTGCTTGGTTCACCGCACTGGAGCCTGGATCGTAGTCGATAGCTGCAATTCGCACGTCTGGGTATGCAGCGGATAGTGTTTTTACCATGCCTTTACCTGTTACGTGGTTTGGTAAACATCCAAATGGTTGTAAGCATACGATTTGTTTAGCCCCTTTTTCGATGAGGTCAATCATATCGCCTGTGAGGAACCAGCCTTCACCACATTGGTTACCAAGTCCGATGAATTGAGCTGCTTCTTTCGCTACTTCTGTCATACGTTGTAACGGGTCAAAGTGTTTTGACGCTGCTACGGCTTTTGCATATGGCAAGCGGTAGAGTTCAAGGGCTTCACGAGCCAATGTACCGAAGAAGCCAGATAGCCATGTACCATCAAGGTGCTTAGCACGGTATGTGCTATCCATTGCACAATACAAGAAGAAATCTAGCAAGCCAGATGTAACGACTTCGCCGCCTTCCTTTTCAATGAGCTCATTAATATGATTGTTAGCACTTGGATGGAATTTAACGTAAATTTCCCCTACAACGCCAACACGAGGTTTCTGTACATCCTTGTTGACTGGCAAGTTATCAAAGTCATGAATGATTTCTTTAATATACTTGTTGTATTGACGAAGGCTTGCAGATGTAATGTTTTCACGGAGCTTTTTAAGCCAGTAATCACATAATGCATCGGTAGAACCAGGGTTCTTTTCGTATGGGCGTGTAGCCAATACGCATTGCATGATAGCATCCCCGTATACTACGGCTTGAATCATGCGATGCAAGAAGCCTTTTGTCACCTTAAAGCCTGGTTGACGTTCCATATCACTCGCATTGAGAGATAGGATTGGTACTTGTTTCATACCCGCATCAATTAATGCTTTACGTAAGTAACCGATATAGTTCGTCGCACGACAGCCACCACCCGTTTGAGAGATGATAACAGCTGTTTTTTCTACGTCATATTTACCAGACAGTAAGGCCGCCATGAGCTGACCTACAACGATGATTGCTGGATAACATGCATCATTATTGATGTATTTTAGGCCCACTTCAATATCATCGCGCGTAGGCGCTGGCAACATTTCAAAGTCATAACCTTCGTTTTTGAGGACTGGCTCTAAGAGGCTAAAATGTAATGGTGACATTTGTGGTACCAAGATTTTATAGGTCTTACGCATTTCCTCAGTGAACACCACACGATTATAATCGTAAGTTGGTAATTCTTCTACCACCACTTCTTCCGGTGCCTCTGGGTTATTATGACGACGCAAGCTACGTTCCATTACAGATTGCAAGGAGCGGAGACGAATCGTAACGGCCCCAAGGTTGGTACCTTCATCAATTTTGAGTAAGGTATGGATTTTGTGGTTTGCTGAAAGAATATCTTTCACCTGATCTGCTACGATAGAGTCGAGACCGCAACCAAAGGAATTAAGCTCTACAATTTGGAAGCCTTCTGTTCTGCTTACGAATTCAGCAGCACGGTATAAACGACTATGGTAGGACCATTGGTCTACAACGCGCAAATGCTTGATATCATTACCGAGAGGTGCTACACCATCTTCAGTAAGAACAGCCATCCCTAGAGATGTAATGAGCTCAGGAATACCGTGATTAATACCGGAGTCTAAATGATATGGACGACCAGCTAAAACGATGGTTGGAATTTGTTCTGCTACGAGGCGAGAAACAGTTTTCTTCGTCGTTTCACGGTAAGAGGCTTTACAATTTTCTTGCTCTTCCCAAGCGAGGTCTACTGCCTTAGCAATATCTTTCTTCTTGAGATCCAAGAAGTCCAATGCTTTCACAAGGGCAGGAACAAGAGATTTTTTATCAGCCAACGGCAAGAATGGCGCGTGGAATGGAGTATCCCCCAGAACCTCCTGCATGTTATTTTTGATAAGTTCTGGATAGGAAATAACCATTGGACAATGGTAGTTATTGTCGCGGCTAAATTCCTTAGGACCATGTTGCACACAAGGGTACCAAACAAAGTCTACTTGTGCATTCGCAAGGTCACGAATATGACCATGTACCGCTTTTGCTGGGTAGCAAGCTGTATCGGATGGAATCGTATCAATAGCCTTGTTGTATTGTTCCTTTGTAGTGTAATCGGAAAGGATTACTTCATAGCCCAAGGTATTGAAGAATGTAAACCAGAATGGGAAATCCTCATACATGTTGAGGACGCGAGGAATACCTACGCGCATTTTACCTTCGAACTCTGGAATATTTTTCTTCAAATAATAGTCGAAGTAACGACGTAATTTAACGTCTACTAAGTTAGGAACTGCTTTGCGTTCCTCTTGAATCATACCGCCCGCACCGCGGTCACAACGATTGCCCGTTACGTACGTACGACCATCAGAGAAAGCATTGATGGTAAGCATACAGTTATTGGAGCAAAGTCCGCAATTGCGCATTGTCGTAGCAACTTGTAAGGAATTAAGCCCTTCGCTATCTAACAATGTACTATTACCCTTTTGCAACTCTTCAGCTGTTTCAGCAGCAAGAAGAGCCATACCGTATGCGCCCATCAAGCCAGATACGTCAGGACGAATTACTTCTACGCCCATCAATTTTTCGAAGGCGCGCAAAACGGATTCATTGTAGAATGTACCGCCTTGTACAACGATATGATTGCCCAATTCTTTAGGGTCTTTTACCTTAAGAACCTTGTAAAGGGCATTTTTAATTACAGAATAAGCAAGGCCTGCTGCGATATCTTGTACTGTAGCCCCTTCTTTTTGGGCCTGCTTAACCTTAGAATTCATGAATACAGTACAACGAGAACCCAAGTCGATTGGCAAGGATGCCAATAAACCTTCCTTCGCGAATTGATCGATTGGAATGCGTAGACCGGATGCGAAGGTATCGATGAAGGAGCCGCAACCAGAGGAGCAAGCTTCGTTCAATACGATATCTTCGATATAGCCATCGCGAACCTTACAACATTTCATATCTTGACCACCGATATCCAAGATAAAGGATACATCAGGGCAGAAGAAGCGGGCCGCACGATAGTGAGCCATCGTTTCTACTTCACCAATATCGATGCCAAGGGCGCGTTTAAGAAAGGCTTCGCCGTAGCCAGTTACGCCAGAGTGTGCAATATATGCACCTTTAGGCAATAATGTGTAAATTTGTTCGATAATTTCACGAGATTTTTCTAATGGTTTACCATGGTTAGGACCATAGTGAGAGAAGATAATTTCCTTATTGCTGTTGATGAGCACTACTTTCAAAGTAGTGGAACCAGCATCGATACCAAGGTAACAAGGACCTTGAGCATCCTCAATATTCGCCTTTGGCGTTACCGCCTTAGCATGACGAGCTCGGAATTCTTCTAATTCTTGTTCATTTTTAAATAGTGGATCTACACGGTCTGTAGCTTCCATAGGAATACCGATAAGAGCACCGATTTCCTTTGTCAATTGACCAACTGTAATCTCACGACATTCATCTTTCATCAATGCCGCCCCTAAAGCGATGAACAATTCACCATTCTCAGGGATGATACGTTGAGATTCTTCCAGCTCTAATGTGTCACAGAAACATTGGCGCAATTCGGACAAGAATGTCAACGGACCGCCAAGGAATGCCACATTACCTTCGATTTTATGGCCGCATGCGAGGCCTGCAATCGTTTGGTTTACAATAGCTTGGAATACAGATTTAGCAATGTTTTCATGGGATGCCCCTTGATTTAACAAGGCTTGAACGTCAGTTTTTGCAAACACGCCACAACGTGCCGCAATTGGGTAAATTGTATCAGAATTCATAGCCAATTGGTTGAGACCAGATGCATCAGTTTGCAATAAGGTCGCCATTTGGTCTATGAAAGCACCTGTACCACCAGCACAGGAACCATTCATACGGTGTTCTGCAGTTTGGCCTAAGTAAGTAACCTTCGCATCCTCACCACCAAGTTCGATGATAACATCTGTTTCTGGATAGAGCGCTTTTACAGCTCGCGTTTCAGCAATAACCTCTTGTACGAATGGAATGCGCACCTTTTCGGCCATCGCCATACCACCAGAACCAGTAATACATACGTGAACTAGATCATCTTCATGGCCCACTTGAGCCTCTTGAAGCAAGGTATATACTGTGTCCAAAATATTCGCATAATGGCGTACGTACTTCTTATACAAATAATTATCGTGTTCGTCCAATAGTACAACTTTAACCGTTGTAGACCCCACGTCAATACCCATGCGTAGCATGTGCTGCATAAATACCTCTCTTTTTAACAACCGTATGACCACCTAGGCGATCATACTCGTTTTTGTGAAAGTAGCACATCATAAAATACCATATATGATGTACTAAACACCTAACTTATAAAACTAAAAATTAGATGAGGATATTATACTTTCACGAAAATATCTAATTTTTTAAATATCCTACCTATATTATACAACAAAAGCAGCTAAAATCTAAGTTTTCTTATATTCCAAAGAGTTATAAAGAATATAACTAATTTTGAATTGCAACGTCATATTTCCTATAGGATATAAAGAATATTATAACACTTTAACATAAAAAAAGATGTATCTACCAGTACTTAAATAAACTGATAACAGTCATATAAAAATAAGAAAAGAGACTTCAATGAAATCATCAAAGTCTCTTTTCAAAACATTATGTTAATATCGGTTTTATATGGATTTACAGCACTTTTTTATACAAGCTAACTAGATCATCATGGTTAGCAGGATATGGATTAAATCTATAGCACATATCTTCTAACGCTCTATCTGCCATAAGATCAAGCTTTGATTCTGATGTAGATCTATCTACACCAAAGGCCGTAAGGTTCATTGGACAGTCTAATGTATGTTCCAATGTAACTATAGCCTCTATAAGAGCAGCTAATTTATCAGCCTCTGATGAATTATGGGCTGCAAAGCCAAGTTTAGCAGATAAACGGGCATACTTCTTCGCTACCGCTGGATTACGAGAGCAGTTAAAGCCAATTACATATGGCAAAAGCATACTATTAGCTAAACCATGAGGTACATGAAATTGCCCACCCAACTGATGTGCCATGGCATGAACGATACCCACGCCGGCCTTGTTAAAGGAAAGTCCTGCAAGGCATGATGCTTCGTGCATTGACATGCGATCTTGGTCTGTGGCTGTTGGCTTATGACATTTTGGTAGGTATTCAAAGACAAGCTCAATTGCTTGCTGTGCCAACGCATCAGTAAAATTATTTGCCGCCGTTGCCACATAGGCTTCAAGCGCATGAACAAGAACATCCATACCGCTAAAAGCAGTAACATTGGGAGGCGATGTTTTTACAAATAATGGCGTTAATAAAGCTTCATCAGGTAATACCGCATCATCTGCAAGAGGATATTTAATCTGTGTTTCGCTATCTGTAAGAACAGCAAAGGATGTTACTTCAGAGCCTGTTCCACTTGTGGTAGGAACGGCGATGAAGGATTTGATATCCATATGCTTTAGCTTACGACCAAAATAGGCTATCCCTTTACTCATATCGATACAGGACCCTCCACCTATGGCGATGATAACAGTTGGTTTAATACCGTCCATAAACTCAATGCCTTTTACTACGTGAGTTATGGGCGGATCAGGTACTACGTCTGTATAGATAGTTACCTTATTTCTACTGTCCATTAGGCTCATCACATACGTAAGGTTTGGTGAGTCCTTCAAAAATGGATCGCATATGATGAGGATAGATTCGTTATTAAATTCTGTAAGACGTTGTAATGAATCTTCCCCTGCATAAATTTTGGTTGGGAATGTCCATTGATTCATATGCTCACCACCTATCGAATATTAAAGCCCGTTGTTAAGCAACATCTACGGCGACGAGCAAAGCATCGAGCAGATGTAGTAGATTCCCCTGTTGGTGTAGCAATAGTAAAGGTCGTTGTTCCTTCTCCACTAAAACCAAGGCCAGCATAAGATGGACCATTCTTAACAAAAATAGATGTTTTCATTTTACGTGCCATCTGATTGAGGCGTTCCATATTTAAGGAATGCATCGTTGCCGTATGATGTAAACCAGCTTCTAACATCAAGCATACATTTAGGCCTTCCTCAAAGCTATCTACGGTTATAACAGGTAGAATAGGCATTAACATTTCAATTACTGCAAATGGATGGTCTTTTGGAGTTCGCAAGATAATTAACCGTGGATCACCGTTGTACGGAATGTGAGCTGCATCAAGAATAACGCTTGCATTTTTACCGACAAATTTTTTATTTGGTGTCCCATTCGGCAACACTGTTAAATCGACTAGGCGTTGAATATCCTGTTGATTTTCAACGAGAATACAACCTGCTTTTACCATTTCTTGAACTAGCTGTGGCTCAATTTGACGCATGGCTACAACGCTCTTTTCAGCGATACATAGAATATTATTATCTAGACTAGCGCCGAGAACAATATCTTGAGCGGCCTTTTTAATATCTGCCGTTTCATCTACAAAGGCCGGTGGATTGCCTGCACCAGCACCGATAACCTTTTTACCACTTTGAAGCGCTTGTTTTACTACGCCAGGACCTCCAGTAACAACTAATAGGCTCACATCTGGATGTAGCATCATCTCTTGAGCAGACTCAATAGATGGCTCTCGAAGTGTAACAATAAGGTTTTCAATGCCAATCGATTTAGCAATAACTTGATTGAGCTCACTAACAAGCTCTCGACTCAAATTCTTGGCGCCTGGATGAACGCTAAAGAATATAGCATTTCCGGCCGCCAGCATACCGATGGAATTACATATTAATGTTTCTGCCGGATTCGTACTTGGCGTTATAGCACCGATGACACCATAGGCTGATAATTCATATAATGTCATACCATTATCACCAGTTTCACACTCTGTAACAAGGTCTTCTACGCCCGGTGTTTTATTTAGTGTAAGGTTTAATTTTAGTACTTTATCCGCAACGCGACCCATCCCCGTTTCGTCAACGGTTTTCTGAGCCAACTCTTGCACTCGTGGACGCATAGCAGCACGGATGTCTGCTATTACCTTTTCACGGGTTGCCAAGGTACAATCTTCAAAGCGTGCTTGCGCTGCTTTTGCAGCTTGAATTGCTTCATCAACCGTATCAAACACACCTGGCTCAACTTGACCTCTAGGCGCTTGTTTAATAGGTTGTGATGAGGCCATTTCTTGCTTTTGCCCCTGTAATATATCTATAACCATGGAGCGGATCATTTCTTTCAACTGTGTATTGTTTTCCATCATGAACCTCCATATAGGTTGCATTGCTGATGCAATGACCATGTCAACTAACGGTGTCCACAATCAAGGATACATTCATGATGTGACACAATAACTAGGTTTAACTCTGGCACCAGCTATTTCCTATACAATTATTTTTCAAAACTATCAATAATACCCACAATAGCGCAATCTACTGCGGTGCCTTTATCATCTTCGAAAATATGCCGTGCCGATGAGCCTCGAGTTAGAAGCACATATTCACCTTCACCAGCACATACTGTATCGACGGCGATTTCTATGCGCCCCGTCAACTCTTGTTCTCCATCGAGAATATCTACCATCATCAGTTTCATTCCCTTTAGAGATTCATGCTTTTGAGTAGATACGATACTACCCACAACTTTACCGACTTGCATACTTCTCGTTCCCTTCAATTATTGTGATACCTAAGCGCTCGATTTCATCTCGAGCAGCCATGGTGAACCGTTGTCCCCTATATATGACGATAATAGACTGACTTTCACAAGATCTAACAAAAGAGGTCGTTATCCACGCTTGATGACTGGCATATATAGGACGACCAAATTTATCTAGAAATTTGATAGGCCAATCTAGAATGACTGATGGATTCATCAACGAGGTTACAGGAACTGCTAGGTGTATCGTCACCTCACAGTCATACGCTAATGCACGATGTAAATAGGCAACCCAAGGCACCAATGTATCGCACATTAACTCTCGTAAATGACCATAATCTATACCAGCGAAAGAAATGAGTTGGTTCTGCAACAATATATGCTCATCATAGCTATTGCACTCTGTGACCATAAAAGTAGCAGTGGATGTCATGCGCTTTTCTAGGCGTTCTAGCACCAGTTTAACTAATGCATCCATATTAATGCTCACTTCCCATGGCAATCCCTAAGGGCGTTACAAACTCTGGGTATAATGGCTTATCTACGGATAATCCTATATATTGACTGAAAGTTTTTGTAAACTCCTCAAAATTAGAAGCACCACCTACAACAACAATAGGAGTCCCCTTTTCATAGCCACCCTCTTGTAACGCACGCTTAGAAATAGCTGCCATTTTTTCAACCACAGGCCGTATGGTTGCATATACATCGCGTTTATTCGCTTCATTGCGCTTATAAGCTTCCGCTTCAGGAATAGAGATGCCATAGGCCCCGCTAATAACAAGATTCATATGGGTGCCTCCTGTAGGCTCATCTACGGTATATACAACTCGGCCATCTTTTAAAATGCTTATGCCCGTAGTACCACCTCCGACGTCGATAACAGCGCCATCGGTGATTCCGAGCACATTAGCAGCAGCGGTAGGCTCGTCTAAAATGCAGGTTACTTCAAAACCGGCACTTTCAAGAACATGACCTACTACCTCTTTATTCTTGCCTATCGTTCCAGGTGGAACAGCTGCTGCGGCATATACAAGCTCTGTGCATAAGGCGGCTTCCGCCTTAGCCTTTAAAGCTCTCGTAATTGTAACAGCTCCCACATAGTCAACTACAAGGCCATCTCGAATAGATTCGTTGTATTCAAAAGCACCATATATAGGTTTACCTTTATCGTTTACTACGGATAGGACAATAGATGATGTACCAAGGTCAATGCCTACGCGTAAATTCTTTTGATTATGAGAGCTCACTTGTTTGGACTCTACAAGATCAGAGAACTCTTGCAAGGTATTATTTGCCTTTTTCAAACCTTTCATCATATCACCTACTTTACTGTACAATTCTCGCCATCACTGTACCTTGTACATTGGCAGCGTTTGCCTCATCTGTATCAATATGGAGTTCTAGGACAAAACCGGGTACGGCTCGAACGATGACATCACCAAATACAGTGGTGCGCTCTGGCGTTTGAAGTTCAACATTAACGCTATCGCCATCGTTTACATTAAGCCGTTTTGCATCATCAGGTGACATATGAATATGTCGTTTTGCAACGATGCAAATAGGTTTTGTAATTTCCCCATTTTCAGTACATAGAGTAATCTCTACGGCTGATTCTAAATGACCAGATAGCACAATAGGAGGTTTTATACCCAATGTACGAGCATCGGTCAAAGATACCTCTACTTGTGACTGTTTTCTAAGAGGACCTAATACGCGGACGTTTTGAATGACCCCTTTAGGCCCCACTAAAGTAACCGTTTGTTCTGAAGCAAATTCTCCAGTTTGTTTTAAGTCACTTTTTTTAGTAATAGCCCGGTCAGGGAATAATATATCCCAGTCCTCCTGACATAGATGGACATGTCTATTGCTCACACCTACGGGAATGGACGATTCGAACATGGCTTCGATCACTTCTCGTACGATAGCACGAATCTGTTCCCGATCCATAAGCTATTATCCTTTCTTAGGTAAGATCAATTCTACATCGCTATGAGGGCGTGGAATTACATGAGTAGATACTACTTCACCTACTTTTTGTGCTGCTGCACAGCCTGCATCAACAGCTGCTTTTACAGCGCCTACATCACCGCGAACCATTACTGTTACAAGACCGGAACCGATTTTTTCAGTACCTTCTAATGTAACGTTAGCTGCTTTTACCATTGCGTCAGCCGCTTCAATTGCGCCTACTAAACCTTTTGTTTCTACCATGCCTAATGCGTTATTCATGATAATCTCCTTTATTATTTACTACTTTATTTCTTTTTAGTGTTTTTCTTTGGTGTTATTTTCTTTGTACCTGTTGATTTAGAACTTTTCGGTTCTATGATCTTAGATACTATCTCATCTAATACCTCAACAACCTTTTCATCTAATTGGGGTTTCTCTGTTTCATCAGCTACCTTAGCCGGCTTATCTGTAAAATCATCATTAAAGGATTCTACTAAGCCTTCTGCAGGTCGAGGAATTACTTTGTGAGCTACATACAAGTTCATACCTTTTGTAATCGCCACACCTGTTTGAACAGCTGCTTCAACAGCTGCCACATCACCAGTTACCTTTACGGTCATCCAGCCAAGACCTCTCGCCTTTTCTATTCCCATGAGCCGTACATTTGCAGCTTTAACCATTGCATCTGATGCGGTGATAGCCCCCAGCAAACCAGCTACTTCTAGTAACCCTAGTGAATCTTTCACCATGCCACCTCCCGACGTTTATTCCTTTGCTAATTCGCACCTAGGATTCATGCATTCCTATAATGTTAGCTACGTTGCATATCTACTAACATTTGACGAATCAAATATTTTAACTCTGGTTCTTGAGTCAAAATATCATTCATTAGATGATGTAAGCATTACCTTTGTTTTTAGGTCTTTCTCCCATAGTTTCTAGTAACGCTAACCCCACATCACGTGCTGCTTTTACAGCTTGTTTAACAGCGCCAGAGTCACCAGAAATTAGTAAAACAACTTCATTTGACATATCTGAGCTCGATGGAGACTGATAATCTACCACATCTACATTAGCTGATTTAACTGCTGTATCTGCCATAACTACACCTATTGCTGCTGGGGCACCTACTAATAACCCAAAGGCTGTACCTTCTGGTGTCCCAAAAGCAGTGACTAAGGCTTCTCCTGCACGCGCTGTATATTGGATCTCCACATGGCCTGCGTCATTCATATATACTTCGCCAAAGGTGCGTTCTAATTCACGTAATGCTACTTCCACAGAACGTCTTACATCGGATACGTCATCACCACCAAATATGATAAGGGAACCAGAACCAGCGCCACCTTTCATATCACGGGCCAGTTCAATGCTAACAATCTCTGTATTCGTTGCTTTTACAGCTTCATCAGCGGCCATAATTTGCGGCCCTGCACCTGTACGTGAACCTAAGATACCGATGGATCGATATGACTTAGTGAGCTTCATAGCTTCCAATACTTGACTGTCTACATTGGCAATTACGAGACCAATTGTATCGCCTGTTGTAGTGCTACCTACGTGCTCAGTAATCATAGAAGTTTGTAGTTGACTTACAGCAGGTGAACTTACAGGTGCCGAAGCACATGATGCATTACTAGTCGCACCTGAAGTTGTGCTTAAATCAGCACTATCGATACGCATCAATACGCGCTTTAAAATCTCATCTACCATACTTTTAGTATCGGCCATAATTATTCACCCTTTGTTGGTAAAATACCTTCTACATCTTTATGTGGTCTTGGAATTACATGAGTAGAGATAACAACACCTACCCGTTCTGCAGCAGCTGCACCTGCGTCTACAGCAGCTTTTACAGCACCTACATCACCACGAACCATAACAGTAACGAGACCAGAGCCAATTTTTTCATTGCCTACGAGTTCCACATTAGCTGCTTTAAGCATTGCATCAGCTGCTTCAATAGCGCCTACTAGACCCTTAGTTTCCACCATACCTAATGCTTCTTGTGTCATCTGTTTTCTCTCCTTTTACAAAACATAGAATAAAGATTACAAATTTATTTTTCTAATAGTTCCACCATAGTACCTATATTCATAAAGGCAAAGTGCGCTGTTTTAAGTAGTTGTACCATGAGTACAGCACCAGTACCTTCACCTAACGCCATTTGTCCATGGATTGGAACTTCATCAAGACGAATATTTGCATAAGCCAATGCTGCGGCCATCCCTACCTCGCGAGAATAATGAGATGGAATACCGTATAATGGAGCGTCTCCATTCATTTGAGTAGCACAAGCCATGGCAACGGCTGTAATATATCCATCGATTACAAATGGGATATGTAAGTCTGTACAAGCTACCATAGCACCTGTAATAGCGGCTATATCAAAGCCTCCTACGCGGCTAATTACCTCTTTAGGACTATTTAAGTGTCCCTTATGATGAGATAGTGCAGTACGTACAAACTCTCTTTTTTGATTCATGTACGCCTCTTCATCAGGGCCAGATCCAGGACCTACAGTTATCCGTGGGTCTAGTTTTGTAAGACCACTCAGAACAGCTGCTGAAGTAGTTGTATTACCAACACCCATTTCGCCAAAGGAAAATAGATTGATACCCGATTCTGCATAGTAAACAACTCGGTTATATCCAGCTTGGTATGCTAGGTCAAACTCTTCATCACTCATAGCAGCACCATCTAATATATTCTTTGTGCCTTGAGCTACCTTTCGATTGACTCCAATACCTTGTGGATAAGCAATGCCTACATCTACCACTTCATAAGGAATATGGTTAAAGATACAGTAATTAGCAACTGCACTTTTACCATCAATCATATTCTGAGACTGTTTACGAGTAATCTCATAGTTATAACCGATTAGACCATCTACGGAAATACCATTATCTGCAGAAAAGATAATATGCTGAGCCTGAATCTCAGGTTTCATATCTTGCCAAGCGAGACACATTTTTTTGAAATATCGTTCCCATAGACCCAAGCTTTTTGGAATGATCGCCTTATTTAAAATAAATTGATTAAGTTGTTCTTCAAACACTTTGTCCATGGAAAAACCTTCTTTCAACTAACCGTATATGTAGTTACATAATTGTTTTAACGACTCTTCGTCGTGAACTGATATTTCAAAAATATTAGTGGCTCCCGCTAGTTTAAGATTGCGCCGAGGCGCCTCAACATCTTTACCCGTATCCACCTTTGATACAACCCCTATAACCTCGCGATTTAAGGAGTTTCCAAAGTTTGGTGGGAATATGGTTGTTTCATCACCTGCAGGAATCATGAAAATCACTACGTCCGCATCATAGGCGTGCAAGATAATGCCTCGATAGTAATTAGGATTCTCCATATATTCTCCAGGGGTATCGATAAAGTTTCCCACTCTCGTTATGGCTTGTGTCTTATGATACGTTGCAGAGCCATGAGTAATCGTATCTGCCAATGTGGTCTTACCACATCCGCTGCGCCCTACGAGAAGGATGCGTTTTTCTTTCTTTTCGGTACTCATAATTACCCTTTCATTAGGATCTTGTTAAATCCGTTGGGAAGAATCCTAATATGCGTTGCAAGCCTTCAATAACGCTCTGCAATGCGGATTCAACAGCAGATACATCTCCCGTTATGAGAAGTGCCCCCGAAAATCTGTCGATGAAACCAATTTCAATGTCACCAGACTTACTTGCTATATCGGCTGCAATAATGGTCCCTTCGCCAGGTGTGATTGTAAGAATTCCAATGGCATTGCGGCCTTTTTCCTCAAGCCCCATTTTTCTAAACAAATCGGGCTTAGGATTAGCAATAACATGGGCTATAGTAACCTGCTTTCCGGGTACAAATTCTTGGATGATGCGTTGTTTAGCATCAATTACCTCTTGAAAGGCCATATAATCTCCTCCTAATACAAAATGTACAGTTCATATAGTGACACGGACTATACATGCTAGTCGCTCAATATAGATTTCTCTTAAGGTGCCACTAATTTAAAAAATACTACTGCTAAACCAGCCCCAATCAATGGACCAATAAATGGAACCCATGCATATTGCCAATTCGCCGTTCCCTTATTAGGAATAGGCAAAATAGTATATGCCAGGCGAGGACCGAAGTCACGAGCTGGATTTAACGCATAACCTGTAGTTGCACCAAAGGACATACCGATGGATGCAATGAGGATACCGCTAACCACTGGAGCTAAGCCATCTGCCATCTTGCCCAAGCAAAGGGTTGCTAGAATGAGCATAAAGGTAGCAATGATTTCAGACATCAAATTGCAAGGTTTATGGTCAATAGCTGGACCAGGCGCGAAGATGCCTACGCAGTTACCTTCATCAGGGCCTGTTTCCTTGAAGTGCGGATAATAGAATACTGCTGCAATAGTAGCACCTACAAAAGCGCCGGCAGTTTGAGCGATAGCCATTGGAATCACTTGTTCCCATGGGAAGACACCTGCTACAGCAAGAGCAAAGGTAACAGCAGGGTTCAAATGACCAGGCCCACCTAGTGTAATTCCTATATACACACCGAAGGTTACGGCAAAGGCCCATCCAAAAATAATGTGTAACCAGTTAGTACCATAGATACTAACGATGGTTTTCTTTAATAAAATCGATGCATTTGTACTGTTACCAAATGCAAGTAAAACGGCAGTACCAACAAACTCACTAATATACATTTGCGTTAATTCCATTGTTTTCACCTCATCGAGTTAACAAAGATTGTAATGCATGAGATGCAATGTCCATATCTTCAGCCACAGTACCACCGCTAATACCAAACCCACCGACAATTTCTCCGTCGATGATGATAGGATAACCGCCACCAAAAGTGCAGATTTTACGATTTACCATGGATTCAATGTTGAATAGATCGCCATCAGGCTGTGCACTTTGATGTACTTCATGAGTTGCCGCTTTGAGAGCCACTGCTGTGTACGCCTTTGCCTGTGCGATATCGTTGCTGATGAGCAATGCATCTGACATACGATGGAAATACATTAATACACCTTTTGCATCCACAATAGATACAACAATAGGTACGCCTATGGACTGAGCATAGTCCAAGGCTGTTTGTGAAAGTTTTGTCATAATCTGTTCTAGCTTTGTTCTAGTTGCCATATAACTAACTCCATTTTCAATAGTATGCCCCATATCCCATAGGCTCCGATTCGTTTCTGCCAGTACTTCTGCATGATTGTTCTTAACACGTTCTGCTACGCGTTCTACAATTGTTTCTACAAATTGCACATAGTCTTCCATGCGAGCCATGATATAAAGAGCATCAGATAATCGATTAATAAATTTTCGAACCTCATCGCGAATTGGTTCTACCTCACCTAAACTAATGAGTAATCGTTCCCCTCGACGACATATAGTGCGCGCTACATGAAGCTCTGCGGCAGATAAGTAATTACCGCTTAATATAAAGCTATGTTGCTGTGGCAAACGCTTCGTATAGTCATCGATCATGTATTCCAATTCGCTTATATCTTGTTGTGAAATCAAATTACTACTTTCACTAAGATGTTCAACATGAGGTGTTGCTACCTCCGCACATAAGCGGAATAGCTGATGTTGTAATGTGTGAAGCACATGTTTATTGTCCTGTGAAATAACTAATTTCTCACAAACACTAACCTGTGCATTTAATTCATCAAAGGTTCCATATGTGTCCACACGAAGTGAATTCTTAGGTACTCTAGTGCCATCAAAGAGAGCCGTTGTACCTGCATCACCGGTTTTCGTATAAATAGCCATATGCACCACCTCTCAATTTCATTGTGTTTAAAAGGCCACTTCCAATCGTTCATCAGAAGCGAATGGATTACCTTTTACAAGGCGAGCTGCATTGACACCTAATGTGCGCAAGCTATCTGGATATTGAGCATAGCCCGTAAGTTGATAGATAAACTGATGAGCTGGTATATTTTTATAGGTCAATACAATAGCCTGCTCATCAACACCAATACCTACTGACAAAGCTGAGTTTCGAGATGCTAAATCAGCCAAATCCATATGAGTACCACTATGGGCCTCGATTACCACGGGCAGTCCTTCCTCCTCAATGCCATATAAAACAGGCTTTAATACATCCTCACCGATATACGGTGTAGTATAGAGCAAGATGGTTGGCTTACTGATGATGCTTTGATCCATCATAGGCCTCCCTTCCGTGAATAGGAAAGGACAAGTCCTGTTGCAACAGCATTACGTGCCCCTTCAACACCTCGAATATTGCCTCGCCCCGCTACTAATGCATATTGTGAAAGTGCATCGGTTACGAGTTGAGGAATTTCAAAGTCTAATGCAGAGCCACCTACAATAACTACGAATGGTATATCTCGCACATTATGAGTAGGACTGACAGATGCTAAGGCACGGAGTGAATTTGTAACAAATACTCGTTTCTTTGCAGTTTGGCGGACACGTTTAATCGTTTCTAAAGGAATATCTCGTTCTACTGGAACAAGTCCATCAGGAGTGACGATAACAACGCGGCCAAACAATGTAGCCGACAGCGGTTCATTAAAGAACTGTACGGTTCCATCTTCATGACGAATGTGATATACGCTAAGTACCTGAGCTAATGGATCTCTCTTAATGGCCTCAGCAATATGCATATCCTCTAAACCAAGTTCGGAGTTGATAAGCATTGTTACCATATTTCCTGCTCCTGCAAGATGAATGGCTTTAATTTTTCCTTCTTGGTTAATGATGGATGCATCAGTTGAGCCTGCCCCTAGATCGAGTATGGCCATTGGTTTTGCTGTCCCCGGTGTAGTCAAAGCGCCTAAGATAGCTGATTCAGCCTCTTCACCACCGATTTCAACTGGTACGCCTAGCTCTTTTTCTACCTGCTTTGCAATGATTTCCATTTGTAGATGATCTGACTTAACCATGGAGGCAATGCCTACGGCTTGTTCCATAGAGAACTCACCTGCAAGGCCACCCTTTACATTGATAGGAACAGCTACATCTACGGCTAGCAAGTCTTGGATGAATACATCTTGCGGGGATTTATTCGTCAATTGAGCCATTGTAAGGCGAACCTTTTCAAGCATGCCACCTACGTTCGTACCTGCTTCACCACTGATATCATCGATAGGATGAACAGATTCGAGGGTTTCCATAATTCTCTCTGCCCCAGCAGATACATCGACGGATACAGTTCGATCATTCCCCATAACAATGATGGATCCTGCCGGTATTACCCGCTCCTTAACGTCCCCTGCCGGTGTTTTGATGACTACAGCTGAGCGATTTCCGATAAGAGCTCTAGCGATAGGTACAATATTCTTTGTTTCCTCTGGTGAAAGCTCAAATACAGTGGCAATCCCATAAGGATTTGATAATTGTGATACCACTTGCCCCGGTTCTACAACCTCTACGGCAGAAAGCATGCCCATTGGGATTTTATCGATATACGCAACCTCATCTACGATAGGAATTTTATGATCCAATCGATTGTTAACGAGTACGCCGTCATCGGCTTGAAGGATAGCAGCTCGAATATCATAACCTCGTTTGCAATATGCATTAATCAGCTGTGCTATCAATTCAAAATCGATAATCTTTGGAGCTACCACGATGTATGGCTGACCTTGTGGCTTATCAATTAGTTGCTCAATGGGAACGGTATACCCTACACCAAGACCTAAGCCACCTGGTGTTTTAGGGTTGTGCCCTATCATGGTAGATTCCGTAATTATGGTTTCTGTAATCGTTTCCATGGCCACATCGCCGATAACTGGTGTAGCCTCATTAATGCGAACTAAGTCAATGTCTCGTAGTGTAAGATTAGCAGACCTAATTAGCAACTTGAGGGCATCCATGAGACCTACGATATTTTCGCGTGTTCCTTTAATACCAGTGGTACTAGCGATGGCAGAAGATAAGAACTTTACCTCTCCATTACTATGAATTTCGGCCAAGGCCGCTTCTGTTGTAGAGTTTCCGATATCGATGCCAACAATTCGTTTCATAATGACATCTCCTATAGGTTAATTATCACCTTTAAGTTTTTTACGACGTTCGTAATTTTCTGCAGCTTCTCGTACAAAGTTTGCACAAATTGGAGCCCCTAAACCATCAAGTTCGCTAGCAATATCTAACAGTTCTTGTTTAGAAGAACGATATGGACGAAGTGCATTATACATTTCAAGTAAGCGTTTATCGCTAACTTTCGTCATTTCTGCGGCGCGGGAGAAATTGAGTTCAATTTGATCACGGCCCCCAGCCTTAGCAATTTGACCTTGAGCTTTCAAAATAGATGGAGAAATTTTTAAATCGTCCATTGTAATATGTCCGGCCATTACGTTATCCATCGTAATATGGCTTAAATCTCGGCCTTGACCAAGATCAATCCATTCTGGATGTTTTTTAGCAATCGGATAATCCTCGATGGTAACCACCCTATCTACAACTGTTGTATTAGGTGTAGAGGATGTATGAGGCGCAGAGTATTGTGTGGTATTTCTCTTTGCCCCGTCTATTTCAGATACGATTTGCCGAATTAAGGCTTCTAATTCGTTAGCCATAGTAAACCTCCTTATACAGTGACACGAACTTCATCAGCTGGCTTACCTTTTACTACATGCTTAGTTTCCTTGATATGAAGCAATGCAGATAATGCTTGATATTTTGGACGAGCCATTTGATCGTTCAATGTTGGTACTGGTGTTGGGGATTCGCCCTTAGCATATTTAGCAGCATTTTTACCGATAGCGCGGTATGTTTCAGCTGTTAATAGAGGTGCTTGAGGGAATAATTCCAAGTTTGAAAGTGGTTGTAAGTCCCGTTGGTGAATCAAAGTAGTACCTTTAGATTGAATACCGATGCATACACCAGATCCAGAAATAGAATCGCCTTCAACGGCTACGGCCGCTACGTCAGAGGAACGGTATACGCGGATCACACGAGCTTTTAAACCTTCTTCTTCGATACCAGCTACTAATTGGCGAATCACTTCTTGATGCGGTACACCAACGATAGTTTGTCGTTGACTACGACCAAAGGCAGGGCCAACAGCAATAACCACTTCATCTGCGCTTGTACCAGGTTGTGCAGGGCCACCAGTTTGGAGCCAGCTATCGTCACCAGTTGGATCTTCATGTCTAGGTGCCGCACTTGGTGTTGTGCTTTTACCAGCACTAGCCTTGAATTGTGGTGCTTCATGAACACCACCCATTTCTTGTAAAACGTCTAGGATAATAGAACGTAATACATCTCTGTTAATTTCAGCCATCATGACACCTCCTTATATATCCCGTGGATCAATGGCGTTTGGAATATCTTTAATGCGTTCCCAATCTTCACCGTCCACACGATACCCTGTGCCAACACCTTGATAGTCATTTCTATTGTTAATAGCGGAGATAACGTTGAAATCACGGTCAAAGATGGCCGATGTTTGTAAGTAATCGCCGGTAATTTTTTGCTTCAATAGATTCAAAACACTTTGTGCTACATCAGGATGACCTTCCTTAGCTAAGCCTTTTACAAAGTCAACACCTGTAACACCGCGGTTCAACAAGTCTTGAGCCGCTTTAATATCTGCAACCTTGTCGCGAGGAGGCATATCTTTAGAGCCATTTGCATAGGTAGCAGCCTCTACCTCTTGATCTGTAATCGGAGGCAAACCTAATGCTTTGAACAAGGCTTGAAGTGCACGAGCCGCTTTATTACGAACCGCTACTACTTCTTCTTCACGAGCAGGAATAAGACCACCATTTACCTTGAGGTCACGTTGGATAACTGTCCAGTCATCATAGTCTTCTGCATCCCAGTTAGAACCAGCAAACATATTGTCATAGTTTGGTGTAGAGCTATAACCAGAGCAAATGAAGTCAGTACCAGGTGCAAATTGCATCAATGTACGAGCTGTTCTACGCAAATCAGAATGACTGAATGTTTGGTCATTACTAGATGCACATTCTAGATCGAGCATAGCTGCTACAAGGTTTTCTGCTAATACAGCGCGGATACCAGAAGGTACGGCTGCTGGAATACCGATACAGCTTACAGAACCATTTTGGATACCTTGCACGCCAGCGCCTTTTGTAATATATAGGCAGCGGATTTCAAGATACAACATGGATTTGCCTTCTGCTTGGCCCATTTGTACTTCAGAGCCTGTACCAGAAGTAAAGCGCATTTTAAGACCACGAGATGCATAAGCAGATGCGAGGAATCCTTTAGACCAAGGTGTGTCATCACCATCGGTAAATACGTCTTCTGTACCATATACGGAAATAGTTTCTGCATATGCTGTGAAGCCACGCATACCAAGTTCCAACTCTGTCGCTTCTTCCAAGGAACATTGAGTCAATACGCCTGGTCGACCACATTGAGAGCCTACGAGTAAGCTAATCGCATTAAGTGGTGCGTAACGAGCAACGGCTACTGTTGTTTCTTCTTCTGCGAACCCACGAAGTGCACCTTCCGCAGCATCGGCCGCGATTTGCACTGGATTATCGTTTACGTTCGTTACATGGGCTTGGTTAGCCATTGTACGACGAGCACGCATTTTTTGCATACATTGCATCATTTCAACAACGTTCATAGAAGAAACAACTTCCAACATTTTCGCTGGAGTAATAGATTTACAAATCTTAACGATTTCTTCACGAGGTACTGATGGTGTAAGCATCATATTAGCAATCTCTTTTGAATCCTTTGCCATTGCTTCTTGAGCACCATCGAGAACGATACCGTAATTTGCAATAAATGTATCGATAAGATCAAAATCTTCGCGGCGTTTACCATCGAGTTCAACGATGCGACCACCTTCGATTTTGAGGCTAGGCTTTGGATCTTGAGGAGATTCCATGGCTATAAAACCTTCCTCTACCCATTCCTTTACATAACCATCCTGATTGACAGGACGTTGACTTAAGACTTCGAAACGTTTTGATTTCATAGGGCATACCATCCTTTCAGATTAGATATAGGAAGGGGCTCCGTTCACTGGTTCGTCACCCATCGTACCTAGCAGTTTTTTACCTACTTCACGAGCAGAAATAACCGCTTGTCGCACAGCCCCTGAATCACCAGAAATCTGTAAAATAACTTCGTTAGAATTGCTTGTGCCTGCAGAAGGAGATGCATAACCGATTACATCTACGTTAGCAGATTTAACAGCTACATCGGCCATAACTACACCAATAGCTGCTGGAGCACCTACAATAAGGCCAAAGGCTTTACCTTCAGGAGCACCAAATGCTGCATTTACTGCATGGCTAGCGCGTGCGGTATATTGTAATTCAAGATGACCAGCATCGTTTGCGTATACATCGCCAAAGGTGCGTTCCACTTCGGCTAATGCCACTTCAATAGCGCGTTTAACATCGGATACATCATCACCACCAAAGATGATAAGAGAACCGTGACCTGCGCCACCTTTAGTATCGCGAGGTAATTCAATGCTAACGATTTCAGTATTTGTCGCTTTTACTGCTTCGTCAGCTGCCATAATATGAGGACCTGCACCAGTACGAGCCCCTAAAATACCGATAGAACGATATTTTTTCTTCAATTGCATTGCATCTAATACTTGTTGATCTACATTAGCAATTACGAGACCTATAGTATCACCAGTTTTACTAGTCCCTACAAATTCAGTTAATCCACATGTTGTCACCATAATGCCCTCCATACGTGTAATGAAAGTATCTTTGTACAGGAATGTATGTTGCTGTATGTTATGCCATTCTCCTGTTATTGTTTTAAGTCGCCTTATATCGCTTTTTATCGTTTCATTTATTTTTCATATATATACAGCAATATCCCCTGTACACCATATAATTTTATAGAGCATGCCTCGCTATTCAATCACTGTCCATTGGGCTCAATCCTTTCCAAATATATGTAATATAAGGGTTTTTCTACCTTTATTATAAAATATTATAAAAATTCTGTCATACAACTTTTTTATGTGTATTCGTAAAATGCGATTTTTCTATTACAAAAATGCCACAATCCTGTTATACTCATACATATATAGAAGAATTTATATGAGTAATAACGCAGAGTTATAAGTATATGAATTTCAAGTGGTATATCACTTTTTTCTTTTCTTAGGTTTATGAGCAAGCCCACAAAATAGAGAGCAATTAAGGCGATTATAGCGGTGAGCTTACTAGACCTCTTAGCACATTTGTGATTGGAGGTTTCACTATGATTTGTACTCGGGAAGATACAAAACTTATCAACGAAATCATGCGAGATTTCACAAACATAACAAAAATTGCGGCCATTTTTGTCAATAATCGCGGTAAAGTGTTATCTCAAGAATATAACTTTTCCCCCTTCTGTAAGGTAGTAAGGCGTAATCCAGCTTATGCCAAGCGATGTAATCAATGTGATTTATATAGCGGACTCGATGCTACAAAAGAACTATCATCGTGTCCTTATCGTTGTCACATGGGACTCATAGATTTCTCTGTTCCCGTTATGAAAGAGGGAGCTATTTTAGGCTTTATCATGGCAGAGCAAACTAAAACAGAGGATACTACAATCAAGCCGATTTTACCTACTCAGACAGATTGGCACGAAGACACTAAGCTTCGTGCACTATATCAGGCATTACCAGTTCTTACAGCAGAACAAATTTACAGTGCTACAAAGGTGTTACGGATCTTGGTAGAGCATTTCTTCCCATTCAATGATTCAGTAGCAGAAGAACTACCATATGAGCAATTACCAGACTTTGTCGAGTCTGAGCAGCCTATTAGTCGTCCTGAAATCAGAAAAGCTATCTTGTACATAGAAAAAAACCTGAGCAAACGAGTGTCGCTCAGGCGGATTTCTGAACATATTCATTTAAGTGAGTCTTATTTCTCCAAGATTTTTAAAGATGATACGGGACTTTCAGTAGTTCAATATATAACACTATTGCGCATCCAAGAAGCAAAAAAACTATTGGTATATTCCCAACTAACAGTTAATCAGATTAGCAAAACATTAGGCTATAACAGAACAAGCTACTTCTGTAAAATATTCAAGCTAGCTACCACCGAAACACCACATTCGTACAGAAAAAAATATGCTAAACCTATTGATGCATAATCCAAAACAAAGCTATAACTAGCAAAGATAAAGGGCTCTATATTGAAAATAGAGCCCTTTATCAATGTATAAATCAATTTCTACGCAGCAGATAAAATAACAAAAAGACGTAACACCAAACGGTGTTACGCCTTTTTTGTATTAGAGAGTTAATCTGAGGAGATGTTTTGTGAAATACACTATGTTATTAACCATTCATTTGATTAGAACGCTGGGATGATTGCACCTTTGTAGTGTTCTTCAATGAATTTCTTAACTTCTGGGGATTGTAATGCTTTAGCTAATTTTTGGATAGCTGGTTTGTTTTCATCACCAGGGTTAACGGAAAGAAGATTTGCATATGGAGAGTCAGCTTTTTCTACGAATAAGCCATCTTTTGTAGGATTAAGGCCGGCTGGCAATGCATAGTTGGCATTGATTACAGCTGCGTCTAAATCTTGGATGGAACGAGGAATTTGAGCTGCTTCTAACTCAGTAATTTGGATGTTTTTAGGGTTGCTAGTCACATCAAATGGTGTGTTAGTCAAACCAGTTGGATCTTTCAAAGTTACAAGACCCGCACTTTGCAACAAGAGAAGTGCACGAGCACTGTTTGTTGGATCAGATGGAATTGCTACTTTTGCGCCATTTGGCAAGTCTTTCAAATCTTTAATTTTTTGAGAGTAGATAGCCAATGGTTCAATGTGAACTGGTGCGAAGCTTACGAAGTTTGTACCATGATCTTTATTGAAGTTATTTTGGTAAGGTACGTTAGCGAAGAAGTTTGCATCTACTTCTTTACTAGACAATGCCATATTTGGTTGGATGTAATCTGTAAACTCAATAACTTGAAGATCTACACCTTCTTTAGCCAATAAAGGTTTAATTTGATTCAAAATTTCCGCATGCGGTACAGGGTTTGCTGCTACTTTTAATACCTCTGCTTTAGAGCTGCCAGCACCACTGGAGCTTGCGTTATTTGTGGAAGAACCACAACCACTAATCAATAAGGACGCACCCAGTACGGCCGTCGCTGCTAATGCTAACCATTTTTTCATGTAATCCTCCTATCTACGATGAAAACCTACATCTCTGACGAGGACTCATACGTATACAACATTCGTAGACATTGTAATAAATCTATTCTTCTTATCTTGTATCTACATTTAATTATTTAATAATTTCGATGTAGTAAGTATAGCAATTTAATTCCTACTCGTATAATAGATTTTACATATGTAATAATATAACTTTAATCTATAGCAAGATAAGAGTAATTACATTTAGCTATGCCAAGTACATAAAAACGGTACTAAGATGATTCCCCGTACTACTAGGTAATATACCTAATAGGTACAATCAAACTTAGTACCGTTATACATATCGCTTTATATAATAAATAACCTAATCAAAATCAAATTATAAAGTTGACTTTGTTTGCTCCACAGAAATAGTTACAGGTGCTGATAATTTAGCCTCTAACCAAGCTTTTATTCGTCCTGAATCTGCATCAGATACAGCGGATGTGGTATGGATGATCACCATATAGCGACTCGCTTTAGGCTCTTCTAGATTATCTATCAAAGGCATGCCTTCTACTTTGCTTACAAACGGGAATAACGCCTTTGCTTCAGCATCTGCCGTTTTCATAGTATTTATAGTTTCACTTACTAGTTCATAAGTCGGCTGGTACAGATTACTCAAGTTTTTATATTTTTCAAGATTCTCTGAAGATTTATTCGAGTTCACCTTATCCGTAGTAGATTTTTTCTCATCTACGCTAGTAACAAATCGTAATGTATAAGGCTGCAAGTACTCATCTTTCTGTAACTTGTCATCCAACTTGGCTTGCTCCTCTGAAGTCACAGGAGCGCCTATAACTACTATGTCTACTAGCTTATTCGTTTGATCCAATGAATAATCAATTACTTGTCGACGTCCCTCTTGATTAATATCATTCTTAATAAACTGCTCCATATGATTTGACTCAGAATACTTGATGGTCATATCATAGCCTGCATAAATACTTGGTATAGCCATAATAAGACCAATCAGGAGAAATATTAGCTGGTTACGACGATTAACCTCTTCTGCTTGTTTATGGAATGGCAAACTATATACACCCTTTAAAACAATAAAAGCTGCAAAGAAGATGAAAAATGCATTTATAAAGAATAGATAGCCAGCCCCAATGAAATATTGCCAATTTCCATTAGCCAGTCCATATCCTGCCGTACATAGTGGTGGCATAAGTGCAGTCGCAATCGCAACACCTGGTATAACATTATCTAAGGTCTTACGCGTTTGCCCAATAATCCCAGCTAACCCACCAAATATAGCAATGAATACATCAAAAATATTCGGTTCTGTACGTGCTAATAGTTCAGATGTAGCCGCCTGAACGGGAGAAATATAAAAATATAAAGCAGATGCCAAAACAGCAATCGTAATCTGTAAGGACAATCTTAAAATAGCACTTTTCACAACTGTAAAATTAAGCGTAGCGAAGCCAAAGCCAGTTGCTAGAATCGGTCCCATCAACGGCGATATAAGCATAGCACCAATAATAACGGCTGTACTATTCATATTCAACCCAATAGAGGCAATAAACATGGAGAGGATCAGGATAACCAAAGCAGGACCCTTAACCTTAGCCCCACCTATCAACCTTTTAGCAATAGTTGCATCATCGGCTCGTTCAAAATGTATATCAAAGTATTTATTTAGTTCCATTCTTCTACCTCATAATTTCATCAAATCTGCAAAGGTCCCCACATTTACAAACATGTATTGTGTGGTTTTTAACATTTGAACCATCAAGATGGCACCTGTACCTTCTCCCATCGACATGTGGGCTTGAATAGGAACCATATCTTGTGTAATCCCCACCTCAGCCAAAGCCAGTTCCGTGCCTTTTTCTTTAGACTGATGCGATGGTAACGCATAGTCCACAACACGAGCGTTTATATGTGCTGCACAAGCAGCTGCTACAGCTGTAATAAAACCGTCAATAACAAAGGGCTTTTCAAAATCTGCACAAGCTAGCATGGCTCCAAGAATAGCGGCAATATCAAAGCCCCCTACATGGGCTACAATTTTACGAACTCGGTGAGTCTCACTTTCAGCAATAATACGCTCCTTATGTATATCTAATACAGAACGGACAAAGTCAATTTTACGCTTCATCAAATCTGGTTTGTCAGGCCAGGAACCAGGGCCCACGGTTTCCGTCGGATCAGCCCCCGTCAATGCAGACAACACACACGCAGAGGTTGTCGTATTCCCTAAACCCATTTCACCAAAGGAGAACAGATTGATTCCTTGTTCTACATAATACTGAACCCGTTCATAGCCAGCTTGAAAGGCTCTATTAAATTCATCGTCAGTCATGGCAGCATGGTGCAAAATATTCTTTGTTCCCTTCGCTACTTTGCGATTAACGCCGATACCATCATCTGAGGCAATGCCTACATCCACGACCTCATAAGGAATATTATTAAAGTTACAAAATTGTGTGGCTGACGAGCGACCTAAGAGCATATTACGGGATTGCTTTTGCGTCACCTCGTAGTTATACCCAACATAGCCTTCCATATTACAACCATTATCGGCAGAAAATATGATATGCTGTGGTCGAATTTCGCCATTAATCTCACCCCAAGCCGCGCAAATCTTACGAAAATATATTTCCCATAAACCAAGACCACCTGGGATGAGGCATTTTGGTTGGAGAAATTTATTTAATTGTTTCTCTATCGGTAATACTGACTTATCTTTCATTTTATTCTCTAATCCGCACCTAATGTACCAACTAGCCTTCTATTAATTCGATATTATTCTATCTGAAAGTATAGCATAAATTATATATCTAGTAATGTGACTATTGTTAGTTTTTAAAAATATAATTTAGTTTTGAATTTTAGTCTTTTAGCATCTATATTTTTAGTTGAAATTATCATTATATAATTACAATCAATCTAGCAGATAAAAAAGGTTATCCCCTTACAGGATAACCTTTTATTTGAGTTATATAATTAAGTATTTTCTTAAGTTTATCTAACCTACGAATTTAAGCACCTTGGAATTGAGGCATATCGTCGCCGCTAGAGTCGTCCAATTTACCTTGAAGGTCATGGTCAACCATGGCACATACAGATGCATCAGACCATACGTTTTCAGCGGTTTCAATCATATCGATAATCGTATAGATTGGCAAGATGATACCAAGCAAACCAATTGGTACACCGATGGAACTCATCAAGGATAAGGTTAAGAAATAACAACCCATTGGAACGCCCGCATTACCAATCGCAGCGAGAACAGCAATAAATAACCAGGCCACCATTGTGCCCATAGTCAATTCCATTCCCGCATTTTGCATTACGAATAAAGATGTGACAAGAATGAAAGCTGCGCAACCATTCATATTAATAGTTGTACAAATTGGCAATACGAAACGAGCTACTGCAGGATGAGCTTTCAAATTATCCTCAGCAGATGCCAATGTAACAGGCAAAGTTGCAGCAGAAGATTTTGTGAACAACGCAACAGCTACGGCTGGAGACATTTTGCGGAATACGTCCACAGGGTTCAAACCTCGGAATAACAAGAACAATGGAATTACGATAAAGAATTGGATCAAGTTACCACCGATAACAACAGCCGTATATTTACCTAAAGCACCAACAATTACGCCCGCTTCAATTTGTGCAGATAATTGACCTGCAAAGGCGAGGATACCGATTGGCAATACATAAAGTAATGCTTTAATCAATGTAAATAGTAATTCTTGTAAACCAAATAAGACTTTCAACACCGCTTCGCGATTTTCAGTGCGTGGCATGAACGCAAAGGCTAAACCAACGGAAGCAGAAATAAACATTACAGACAATACATTGGCTTGTAAGTATGGTTGCAAGATATTGTTTGGAATAACAGATAAGAAATGATCATAATACGTAACATTGCCAAGTTTTTCAGGCACTTGAGCTGCACCGGCACCGATTACATCAAGCGGTAAGTTACCTGGTGCAATCCATAGGAATAAGCCAAGTCCTACAGCTGCCGCACAGATTGTAGTTAGCAAGGTATACACTACAGCGTGTCCAAAGATACGACCTGTATCCTTTTTAGCACCTAGCATGGATAATGTTGTAATTACCGCTAAGGATACGGTTGGAATTGCGATAAATTGGAACAAACGGGTAAAGACCGCTGCAATAAAATTAAAGAGCTCATTTAAAGCCGGAATATGTTGCCATCCTAAGATAGCACCAATGATGAGTGCCCCCATCCATAAAATGAACTGACGCAATTTACCTTGGCCACGACTTTTTAAGGTAATCTCTTGCGCTAAGGCATCCACATTTTTGTTGTTTTGATCTGCCATGATAACACCTCTCTACAAACTAAACTACTAGAGACTAAAAAAGAAATCCCAGCCCTAGGGCTGGGACAGTGAATATCCGAGTCTCTCTTTAATTCACATTATAGAGATATGATTTAAAATTGTCAATTCCAATATTTGAACACATTATAATATATTCAAGTATTATTTCAATTTTATATAGACATTCTAATAAAAACTAATGATACATATCTATATCTACAGTAATCATTCGCGTTTGCTCTGGATTAAACATAAAGTAAATGACTCTAGGCTGGTCATGATCAAAGTTATGGTAAACAACATATACTATATATTTCTCAGCTGATATCCGAGTACTATAATAATAATCTTCCTTAGGATCATCACCGACACTCTGTGTACCATCAATTACCCAGGGAAATAATTTCCAGTTTTGTCGTTGAACGGTAATAATCTCATAATATTCATTCACGTCACTAACTAATAAATTTCTATCCTTTGGATATGTAAATGAATTAAGTGCTTTAAAGGTACTATCATTTTTCCTACCATTTACAAACGAATACCAAGCATGAGATTTAACAGTTTCCTCATACTGTGAAATAGTAGCTTTATCACCATCTAATACCAAGCAACTATAACTCCCACCCAATCCAATTACCTCAGCAGAAGAAACCACTTTCAAGCTCTCTGGTAAAGACTTAGGTGTTTGTAATGGAGCCGGAATATACCCCGCTTTAGATGAGGGCCATGTAGAGTGCCACTGTTTTGTATCATAATGAGATACCCCTATAGCAGAAAATGCTAAATTAACAGCTAATGTAGGAAGCATACACAGGAAAAAGATTACATAAAAATATGTTAAAAATCTTTTTCGTATAGCTTTCTCACTATCGATTACTCCACATTTTTCAAGCAATAACACAATCGTAGCTACTAACAAAATCAGATAGTATAACCCAGAATATGATATCTCATCCGAAAACAAAAATGTTAGTATCCAAAGAATTATAAAGAACCATATACTTTTTCTATATGGAGGCTCAGTAAACAAATTCTTTAAATACATTAAACACTGTCGCATATACACTCTCCACAATCGAATTTGTAAAAGTCTTAAGTATTTTAATTCGACTGATAAAACACAGCTCGAGTCCCATCATCATTGATTAACAGTTCTACAAAATGAGGCCTTTTTATATCACCATTATCTACAAATACATATAGTCTATGATTACGAACGGAGCTAGTACTTTGATTAACCACCGTTTTTGTTTCTTTTCTAGGTGCAAAGCGCAACCATTCAACAAAATCTCGCTTAGGTAGATTTATTGGTTCTTCATTTATACTTTCAATAATATTATATTCACTCGGATGAGATATTGACGTTTTTCGTTCTCCCGTATTTAAATCACGTAAAACACCATGCTTATCGATTTGTACTTGATAAGTAGCTTGTGCCTTTGCAATTTTCTCATACTGTGCAATAACTGCAGGGTCCCCTTCTAAAACGGTATATTTCGTAGGATATGCACCCGCCCAAGCTAAGTCATCACCAGATGCTGAGGCTCTAATAATCCCTTCTGGAAGTACACTAGGACGCTTTAATCCTTCTGGTAATTCATCACTATCAGGCCAACCACGTTTCCAATCCATCGTACTAAACTCAAAACCATCAGTTTGATCACGAGTCGTTTGAGTATCATATTTAAGCCAATCAGCTACGAGCCAAGATATACAAAGGGTTATGACAACAAACAAACCACAAGCCAATCGATTATAGGCTCTTTCAGATATAGTTCGTTTCTTAAAGCGACCATATTGCAGTAACACACTCAATACTATAGCTATACCAAAAACCATGTATGTAATAGGCGCTATATTAAATAGGGTTGCCACAACTGCAAACAACACACATAGCATAACCGTTAATAGGCCATAAAATCCTTGAAACAAAACTCTCTCCTATCATGACAATACTTAGAACATTTTCTTATACAACATTTCTATATCTTCCCGACTCACATTGGCCACTGTATTAGCAATATTCCCGGTAGCTACAACGTATACGTTATCGACGAGCCAAGGAATGTCTTTTTTCGTTAAGCCTAGTTCTGTAAGGTTCGTGGTAAGATCCAGGTCATGTACAATCAAACGTAATGCTTCACCTAGTTCGGAGCCATCTCCATGGTTGAATATACGAGCTAAGGCACCAAACTTATCAGGGTTTGCACTCCATGTATATTCCACTGCAACAGGTTCAATAACGGCAAGGCCTACACCGTGGGTAATATCCTTAAGCCCACTAGCAGGATGTTCCATGCCATGAGCAAGTGTTACACCGGCAGTATTAATAACCATGCCTCCAATTGTGCTAGCCAATGTAACGGACTCCCAAGCTTTTGTAAGTTGAGTTTCGTTGAGAACAGCTGATTTACCTTCAGCCATTGCTTTCACATGTTTATATAGTGGCACAAGATATTGTGCTAATAAGGTTACCGCATAATGAGCTAATGCATCCGTAAAAGGTTGTGCCGTTTTAGAGGTATACGCCTCGATATTATGACAGAGTGCATCAAAGCCCACAGATGCCAATACATGGGGCGGCATTGTGCCCATCACTGCCGGATCTACGATGGATACTTTTGGTACGATGGCATTACATCGCAAGGATTTCTTGTCTCCCGTTTCAGGATTGGTAAGCACCCCGAAACCATTGCCTTCAGAGCCGGTGCCACAGGTTGTAGGAATTACAATAAGAGGCAACGCCTTATCACTGATTTTACGGTTAAAGATATAGTCATTAATATCACCTTCGTTAACGGCCATAAATGCAATGCCTTTTGCACAGTCCATGATAGAGCCGCCACCAATGGCAACGACCATATCACAGCTTTCAGATTTAGCTAAAGCAGCGCCGTCCAATGCAGTCGTCGTTAAAGGATTGGCATCCACTTGATCAAACAGCACATGTTCAATATGTGCCGCATCAAGTTTTGCTGTCACACGGTCATATAGTCCAGATTTTTTGGCACTTGTCCGCCCTGTTACGATTAGCGCTTTATTGCCATAAGGCTTAGCAAAACTAGCAACACTATCGACTTTATCCCAACCAAATTGGATATGTACTGGTAAAAAATAAGAGAACTCCATGTGAACGACCTCTTTTCTATAAATACTAGCTCTTAATGTTATTGTAATGTAAATTCAGACGCCTGTAAAACCTCATAGGACTTTCACTAGAAAACATGTATACTACAGATAAGAGGGGGGTCATTTATTTTTATAGAGGGAGAGAATCTATGAAATTTGCAATTACACATTTATGGTCTTCGCTGCGGGACCTAGCTACGCAGTCACCTATATTACTAGCATTAATTGCCGTATTTTCATGTACACCGTTTTATCTAGAGCAAGATTGGTTTGCCGATATAGACCTTTGGTTCTATGGGCTGTATTTCTTCATCGTCATACTACAATCATATATAACACGAGATCGAAAGTACTCCATAGTATATACATTATTAAGCATAGGCATCAGCGTTGGTCTATATACGATTCATGAAACGTACCATCACATACGAGGCATCGAGCTAGCCACAGAAAACATATCATATCTATGGCTGTACTCTATGATTGCTCTATATTTTACATCGCCTGGAGAATACTACATTGGCGAAATCATCAATCGCCTGAAACGGATTGGTATTACCATTGTTACATCAACACTGTATAATGTCGTCATAATCATGACTCTATGGTTTTTCTTCATCATTCTGAACAAACCATTTACCTTTGATGATCTAATCTTTAAAGTATTAGCCGCTATCAATATATTTATCTGTATGTCCATGCTGTGCACTTACAAAGAGGAGCCTGATGGACCACCAGAACCAAATACATTCTATAATGTTGTTTTTGGAATCATACTACCAAAGGCTTCCATCATTACAGGTATTCTAGCTAATATCTACTTGGTATTGATTCTCTTAGGCCTCCGCGAAGATGCGCGGTTCCTTTATACATATTATCCGTATGTAGCCATTTTCTATCTATTTTACTTGGCTAGTTTCAGATCTAGTGAAAGCAGCAAGACACAAAGGATCCTATGTTTCTTATTTATTACGATTACAATATTGTGCCTAATCCTGATTGGCAAACGCGTAATAAATGAGCCTGTACTCTGGCTCAATACGATTTACGTAGCCGCATTCAATCTAATCTTCTTAGCACATAACGTATATTCCTTTGTAAAGCGTTTGACTCCATCGATCCATACAACGATTATGGCACTCGCCCTAGGTGCAGTCCTTTTAATGCCTTTTATCGGTTACACATCCCATCGAGAGTTTACAAACTATACGAAAATTGACGGTCAATGGCACGTATACTTGCCTATTACAGAAACATTTAACCCTGATTTTACAGACTATGGCAGGACGATTATACAGGGGGATTATTCAAAACTAGGAGCAACGGAAATATATAAGGAACGAAATATTCAGTTTATTAGCTTTACGGCCGTTGAAGAACCACATGTTATTTCGCTTGTAGGATATAATAAATTCATTTCTAACATTGAATTAGAGGTACGTGAGCCTACTGATAGTACAGCTGACATACCAACAGCGTCATATGAATCGATCAACTTTAGATTCATCAATGAAGGGCTTGATTTAGAGGTATCTCTACCAAATGGCGTGACCGAGGTTCATCATATATATGAAAAATTCCTCACTGTGCCAAAAACGGCTTCAGATTCAGTCATTATAGAAGGCACGGGATATAAACTCTTAATCCACTCCTACTACGCATATCAAGACAGTGCACGAAGAATTATTTTTAGCGTATTATATAATTAATTATAAAATCCAGTAATTTCACGCATCTTTAACCATATCAACATTTTTTGCGAAACTATATTAAAAATTTTACAAATGTCAATATTGATTATATAGAAATTTTTCGCTATAATCGTAACATAATGTATAAGCTAGATAAGAAAACTACCATATATAGTAGTTTTCTTATTTTTCTGATTAGACTCAACTTAAAGATAATTTATATAATTCATTCTAATCTTATATATGCTTATACGACTATATTAACAGTTTTATGACTTTTTGCTCTCAAGGGGAACAGTAATGGAGATTATGATCAAGAAACGGGATGGCCATTTCGAGCCGTTGTCCGTTGAAAAAACGAAACGAATGATAGCCTTCGCATGTTTGGGGTTAGATTCTTGTGATCCACTAGAATTGGAAATGGATGCGAAGTTGCAATTCGTTGATGGCATGACCACTAAAGAAATTCAAAAAACTTTAGTCCAAACAGCCATCGAAAAAGTTATATCTAAAAAAGACGACGGCTTCGGCAACCAAGTTAATAAAATGAACCAAGATTGGCAGTTCGTAGCAGCCCGCCTATTCTTGTTCGATCTCTATAAAGAAGCCGCTATTACTCGTCGTTACAAAGCATTTGGCTACGGCAACTTTCCAAATCTTGTAAACATGCTTGTAGAAGAGAAAAAATACGCAGACTTCTTCGTTACAGAATACACCGCTGACGAATTACAAGAATTAGGCGATTACATCAAACCTAAGCGCGACTATCTCTTCAACTATGAAGGTCTCAAATTATTGGCTGACCGTTACTTAGTAAAAGGCTTCAACAAAGAAATCTTTGAATTACCGCAAGAACGTTTCATGGCTATCGCAATGCATTTGGCTCTTGTAGAAGGGGAAAATAAAGTAAAATACGCTAAGAAATTCTACGATTTGATGAGCCAATTAAAAATGACGACAGCTACACCTACTTTGGCAAATGCTGGTACACCATTCCACCAATTGTCCTCTTGCTTTATCTCTGGTGTAGACGACAATTTATGGTCTATCTACGACGTAAATAGCAAGTTCTCTCGCGTATCTAAACACGGTGGTGCTCTTGGTATCTACCTTGGTAAAGTTCGTGCATTGAACTCCGATATCCGCGGTTTTAAAAACTCCTCTGGCGGCGTTATTCCTTGGATTCGCTTGTACAATGATACAGCTGTTGCAGTAGACCAATTGGGTAAACGTAAGGGCGGCGCTACAGTAACACTTGATATTTGGCACAAAGACTTCTACGAATTCGTAGAACTTCGTACAAATAACGGTGATGACCGCCGTAAAGCGCACGATATATTCCCTGCTATTTCCGTTCCAAACATCTTCATGGAACGTATGTTAGCTCGTGAAAACTTCACCCTCTTCGACCCTCATGAAATTTTAGCTGTAAAAGGCTACTCTTTAGAGGACTACTTCGATACAGAGGACGAAAAAGAGTTCACGAAACGCTATATCGAATGTGAACAAGATCCTAATTTACACGGCATCGAAGTGCCAGCGTTGGACATGATGAAAAAAATCATGCGCTCCGCTGTTGAAACTGGTACGCCATTTATCTTCTTCCGCGACACTGTAAACGCTGCAAATCCTAACAAACATGCAGGTATGATTTACGCGTCCAACTTGTGTCACGAAATCGCACAAAACGTTGGCTTCACTAATCTTGCTGAAGAAATCATCAACGAAGACGGTACAATTACTACTAAAACAAATACAGGCGACATGGTTACATGTAACTTGAACTCTATCAGTCTTGGCCGTATTACAGACGAAGAGTTGGAAGAAAACATTGCCCTTCAAATTCGTATGTTAGACAATGTTATCTCCATCAACCAAGCACCAGTACCAGAGTCTCGCATGACTTCTGATAAATACCGCGCTATCGGTCTTGGTACGTCTGGTTATCACCACTACCTTGTAAACCATGATATCCAATGGGAATCTGATGAACACATCGAAGTAGCGGACAAATTATTTGAAAACATTGCATTCTATGCGATTAAAGCTTCTATGGAGCTTGCAAAAGAAAAAGGCGCGTACCCAGCATTCAAAGGTTCCGAATGGGAAACTGGTGAATACTTCACACGTCGTGGCTACATATCTGATCGTTGGAAACAACTCGCTGCAGATGTTGCAAAATACGGTATCCGCAACGGTTACTTGATGGCCGTAGCTCCTACAGGTTCTACATCCAACATCGCTAATACAACAGCTGGTATCGACCCTATCTTCAAAAAATTCTTCATCGAAGAGAAGAAAGGTTCTTTCACACCAAAAACGGCACCAGATTTGAACGACAAAACATTCTGGCTATACAAAGAGGCACATACAATCGACCAACAATGGTCCATCAAAGCTTGTGGCGTACGTCAACGTCATATTGACCAAGCACAATCTTTCAACTTGTATATCACGCCTCAAATGAAAGCGAAAGAAATTCTTGACCTTTACGTAGAAGCCTACAAACAAGGGATTAAAACAATCTACTACATCCGCAATCAATCCCTTGAAATGGATGAATGCACAAGCTGTTCCTCCTAATATAGGATAGATACACGCTACATTCTATAATGCAATTTAAGCTATGGTAAAAGTTAAAGATATCATTGCCATAGTTTACAAAAAATATGCTCTATAACTAGAGAGCACTAAACTCGGGAAAGATGCTTTCACGAACAATGTAAATCTGATGACGACCTATAGCAGTATAGGTCGCATCATCGTATAAAGGAGTCCTACTATGGATAAAAAACTGATTTTCAACGAAAATGGTGACCGTGGCACGCAATCTATGATTGGCGGTAATACCACGAACCTTCGCGAGTGGAATCGTATCAAGTACGACTGGGCAAACCAAATGTACCGTACGATGCTCAACAACTTCTGGATTCCGGAAGAAATTTCCTTGAACGAAGACGTTAAACAATTCCCATATTTAACAGATTATGAACGTCGTGCCTTTGATAAAATTATTGCGTTCTTGAACTTCCTTGATTCCATTCAATCTGAAAACTTGCCTAATTTGAGCCGCTATATTACAGCATCTGAAGTGGCATCCTTATTGAATATCCAAGCATTCCAAGAAGAAATTCACGCTCAAAGTTATTCCTACATTTTGGACACTGTAACAAATCCTATTACACGTGACAAAATCTATGATGAATGGCGTACAGATAAAACATTGCTTGAACGTAACCGTTTCATCGCCGATGCATACCAACGTTTCAGTGATGAGCCTAGCGAAGCAAATCTCATTCATACAATCATCGCTAACTATATCTTAGAAGGCATCTACTTCTACTCTGGCTTTAGCTTCTTCTACACTTTGGCACGTCAAGGCAAGATGACAGCTACATCCACTATCTTCAAATATATCAATCGCGATGAAGTAACTCACCTTGTATTGTTCCAAAACATCATCCGTGAGTTACGCCGTGAACGCCCTGATTTATTTACACCTGAATTAGAGGCGAAAATTACGGACATGATTCGTCAAGGTACAGAAAACGAAATCGCTTGGGGTCAATACATCACCGACGATAAAATCCTCGGCCTTAACAACGTTCTTATCGAGCGCTACATCAAATACCTTGCCAATATCCGCTTAGAAGCAATCGGCTTACCTCATTTATATCCTGAAATCAAGGATAATCCAATGGAGTGGATCGAAAGCTTTTCTAACTTGAATAGCACAAAAACTGACTTCTTCGAAGCTAAAGTTACAAACTATACAAAAGCAGCGGCATTTGATTTTGACGATTTAGAATAATAGACGTTATAAAATACAATATCTAAGGACATACGAGCCAATAGAAAAGAGCTAATAGCTATAACGCTATCAGCTCTTTTTTCATGATTATTTAAACCTTAGTTATGAGGAATTGCTGCAAATTTAAACAGCTCTCTCCTATTTATCTCTAAAAAACAAAAAACTATCATATCAGTGTATATGTTGCTAGAAATATAGTCCCCAAACGCCACCCTCGTTTTACAGTTGACACATGGTTATACATTGTAAATTATATCAATACATTTGTGCGCAAATAGGCCTACACCGTAGATTTTCATTCGCCCCATGAATGTATTCATAATAAGCTTGGTAAAAGCAAAAGTTTTTGTGTCCACCCTGTTTCAAACTACCAACTATTATCAGCTTTCAATCAATTCAGTTGTCCAGTTAGCAGACTGCAATAGATTGTCTAATAAACGTACTTGTTTTGCGATATGATCAGCTTCTTTTTGGATGTCTGCCACATTCACAGTCGGCATTAGCTTAATCTCAGACCCTCTCGCACGGAAATTGATACTTCCTGCGCTAGATGCCAAAGTTCGATAAGCAGTTAGGCGCAAAGCAGCGCAATCTTTTTCGGCAATGATTTCAGTAATAGATCGACCTTCTATAATAGTTTTGCAATTTGTTAAATTAATATCTGCAATTAATTTTTGAAGTCTATTTACACATTGTTCTAATGTTTTCAAAAGTTCTTCAGGGTTCTCATTCGGTACTTCCCCTTCTTGCACTAAACTATTTTGAGTTAAGCGAAGCTCTAAATCGCTTATTTTATAATTTAAATCAGATCGTTCTTGTAATGCTTCTGCTAGTTTCATAAACTCTCACCTCTCAAAAAGATATATCAATTTACTTATAAAATACTATGTACAATAATAATATATCCATCAATTCTTATTATACAACACTATTGAACGGCTTATAATACTTTCCGCATCATCACATGCGGACAGCCTTCATCAAGGTATTCGTCCCCTTCAGCACGATATCCAAGGGATTCATAGAATGGTTTGGCCTGTACTTGCGCTGACAAGGAGCACGTCTTAAAGCCGTCACGACGAATAGCATTTTCGGCGGCCATCATGATCTTAGTACCTAAATGTTGTCCACGATACAACTTGCGTACCGCCATACGCCCAATATGTGCATCTCCAGCTGTGTCACTGGGAAAATATCGACACGTACCAGCCGCTTTACCATCAATGGATAAGAGCACAAACTTTGCAGTCTCATCGATTTCATCAAACTCGTCTTCAAACCCTTGTTCTTTTATAAATACATCGACACGAATTTGTTTTATTTCCTCTGTTATATGATCTAAGATTTGAATAATCATAGGTGCCCTTTCTGATTATAAGCATATTTATAAGAATTGATTTAGGCGTATTACGAAATACTCTATAAACAATGAAAACTTCTTGTTTTTATTATATCAAAAATACGATTAATACCACAAAGCACCTCAGTTCCTATTAATTCCCACATCAAAAATATTTTAAAACTTCCATGAAATTCACTTTTAGGTATTGCATAATTTTATCATTTGGGTTTATACTATACCCAACATTTTAGAAAGGAGCAACCAAAGATGACTAACCAAATTAGCCTCACAGCAAAGCAATACTTTTATTGGTTCTTTATCCAACGTACGGGTAAGGAACTATTTGTGATGCGCTAATAAAGGATTATTCAACATTAGTTGCTTAGAATAGTAAAAGGGCTACCCGTATTAGATTACGGGTAGCCCTTTTTGTTTGCTATCCGTATGGTCAGCCCAACTATTCACTGTAGTTACAAGGAGGAATTATCATGATTATTACATTGAAACAAAATGCAGCAGCGGAAGAAGTATCTCGTTTACGCAGTGAATTAGAGGCTCAAGGATTTGTTATCCACCCAGTAGAAGGAACACGATACAATATTCTAGGTCTGATTGGTGATACTGCATCTCTTGATGCGCGTCAAATCGAGTCCCTAGATTTCGTAGATAAAGTAACTCGCATTCAAGAGCCATACAAAAAAGCAAACCGCAAGTTCCATCCCGATGATTCTGTAATCAATGTAGGTGGTGCACTTATCGGTGGTGGCCACTTCGCAGTAATGGCCGGTCCTTGCTCTGTGGAAACACCTGAACAAGTATTAGCCACTGCTAAAGCATGTAAAGAAGCTGGTGCTACAATCCTTCGTGGCGGCGCTTTCAAACCTCGTACATCCCCATACTCCTTCCAAGGTATGGGCCCAGAAGGCTTAGAGTTATTAGAGCTTGCTAAAAAAGAAACAGGTCTTCCTATCGTTTCTGAGGTTATGGATATCTCCCAATTACAATACTTTGATAATGTAGATATGCTTCAAATCGGTGCTCGTAACATGCAAAACTTCACGCTTTTAAAAGAAGTGGGCAAATTAAATAAACCAGTTCTTTTAAAACGTGGTTTATCTGCAACATACGAAGAATGGTTGATGGCTGCTGAGTACATCATGTCCGAAGGCAATGAACAAATTGTATTATGCGAGCGCGGTATCCGCACATTCGAAACAAAGACTCGCAATACCTTAGATGTAACAGCAATTCCTATGATGCATGAATTATCTCACTTGCCAATTATCATGGACCCTAGCCACGCAGCAGGTATGAGCCGCATGGTTCGTCCGCTTTCACTTGCATCCGTAGGCGGCGGTGCAGACGGCCTTATGATCGAAGTTCACAACGATCCAGCCAAAGCATTGTGCGACGGTCCGCAAGCATTGCGTCCAGACCAATTCACTAGCCTTATGAAAGAAATTAATGCGTTACGCCAAGCATTGGTAGAATGCACTAAATAATCTTACATATCACACAAATAAGCTAGTATCCGTTATAATAGATACTAGCTTATTCTTTTAAGAAAGGAACCGTTATGACTCGCATCCATATTAATGCATCTACACCGTATGATGTTGTCATCGAGGAAGGCGCTTTACAACGCATCACCGATTATATTAAACCATTAAAACCAAATTGCCGTGTTATCATCGTCAGCGATAGCAATGTAGCGCCCCACTATTTGGACTCTGTGAAAGCTAATATGGAACATGCGGGTTATACTGTTTGTGATTATGTTTTTCCTGCTGGTGAAAGCTCCAAAAATGCTCATCAACTCATCAATTTAGTAGAATACATGGCGGCCCAATCATTGACTCGCAAAGACTTGCTCATCGCCCTTGGCGGCGGTGTTGTAGGCGATATGGCAGGATTTGCGGCAGCGACCTATTTACGTGGTATCGACTATGTTCAGGTTCCTACATCCCTATTAGCCGCAGTAGACTCGTCTGTAGGTGGTAAAACTGCAGTCAATCTCGAAGCCGGCAAAAACCTATGGGGCGCTTTCAAACAACCAATTCTAGTCCTTTGTGATCCAGCTACACTCAATACATTACCTGAAATGGAATGGATTAATGGATACGGTGAAATTATCAAATATGGCTTTCTAGACGTACCGGGCTTACTCACGCAACTTGAGAATAGACCACTAATTAAACATCGCGGTAGTGTAAGTGGCGTTATTGCCCGCTGCGTACAAGCAAAAGCGGATATCGTGGAACAAGACGAACGCGAATCTGGCGTTCGTGCCCTCTTAAACCTGGGTCATACCTTTGGTCACGGCATCGAAAAAGCGAGTCATTTCGAGGTGCATCACGGTTATGCCGTTGCCATTGGCATGGTCCTCATGGCACAAGGTGCTGTCAAACATGGAGAATTAGATGCAGAGGCTTTAGAGAAATTAAAAGCCCTCATCAAAGCACACGATTTGCCAACCACAACAACAATTTGCAAAGAAGAGATTCTAGCTGCCGCTAAGCACGACAAAAAAAGCGAAGGAGCAACCATTAAAATCGTAGTACCTACTAGCTATGGTCACAGTGAACTCAAGGTAGTAACGCACGAGGAACTTGCTACCTATTTAGATTAAGGAGATTTATATGCATTCTGTAACGAACGCCATCCCTACTGGGACTATCGCGTCCATTCCTGCAAAAGCTCATGCGCACCGTGCATTGATTTGTGCCGCTCTCGCCAGCTCACCATCTACCATACTACTGAGCCGCACCTCTAAAGACATCGATGCAACTATGGACTCCTTACGAGGCTTAGGCGCACACGTTGTGTATGAAAATAAAGTTGTCACTGTTACACCTGGTCCTGCACCAACAAAGGGCAATGTAGTTCCCCATGAATCTGGTACCACATTGCGCCTCTTATTACCAGTGGCAGCATCCATTTGTAATGAGGTAGATGTGGATGCAAAGGGGCGTTTACCAGATCGCCCTTTAGAACCCATGCTCGGTGAAATGAAAGCTCACGGCGTAACATTCTCCCAAGATAAACCACCATTCACTATGACAAGTCTTCTCCAAGGTGGTCAATTTAGCATGGTTGGCGATGTGAGTAGCCAGTTTTTCTCTGGATTATTGTTAGCAGCCCCACAATGTGGAGGCGCTACAGTTACATCTACTACACAACTTCAATCTAGCGACTATGTAACATTGACGACTACAACGATGGCAGACTTCGGCGTAACCGTTGACCATACACCCGCACGTGGCACAGTACAAGAATCCTTTACGGTAACTGCTAATGCTACTTT
Source organism: Veillonella sp. (assembly GCF_032470285.1). Taxonomy (GTDB): domain Bacteria; phylum Bacillota; class Negativicutes; order Veillonellales; family Veillonellaceae; genus Veillonella. The sequence continues at coordinate 113,970 of NZ_JAWEKP010000002.1, forward strand.
TAAAGGTCAAAGTAATTACCAAATCGAAAGCGATTGGTCCAATACAGCGATTTGGATGGTTGCTGCCGCTATGACAGGCCAACCTATTACCATTACGGGTATGAACCAGAATTCTGTACAAGCTGACCGCCGCATCATGCAGGTCATCGAATCCTCAGGGTGCACTATTACATGGGACGACATGAATATCACTGTATCAGGTCGCGCTAGTAAGCCAATCCATGCCGACCTCGAGCAAATGCCCGATATGTTGCCAGTTATGGCAGCCCTCGCTTGCTCTATCCAAGGTGAAAGCTCCTTTGTTAATGGTGCTCGCCTACGGTTAAAAGAATCAGATCGCCTCGAAACCGTTGCTAATCTCGTCAGAGATTTAGGAGGCACGGTTCGCGAAGATGGTGATGACCTATATATCATCGGTAGTGGTATACTAAAAGGAGGACAAGGTGATTGTGTTAACGACCATCGCCTCGTTATGGCAGGCACATTGATGGCTCTCATTAGTGAAACCCCTGTCATCTTACAAGATAGCGAAGCTATTACAAAATCCTATCCTGACTTTTTCGAGGACTGGAACATGCTAGGTGGCAATGCACAGCAAGTATAGCGTCCTAGTCACAGCTAATGCGTTTCAATAGATAAGAATACTAGTCATACATACTATAAGTAGGAGTTAATATAATGGCATCTAATTTCGGTAAAACCATACAAGTATCTACCTTTGGCGCGTCTCATGGGTACGCCATCGGTGGTATCGTGGAAGGCCTGCCTTGTGGACATACCATCGACATCGACGAGCTACAAGCCTTCTTAAAGCGCCGTGCGCCAGGTCAAAACCAATTACAAACACAACGTAAAGAAGCCGATATACCTGAATTCTTAGCAGGTATGGTAGATGGCATGCTCAGTGGATCTCCATTGGCATTTATGATTCGCAACACCTCTCAGCACTCTAGCGATTACAATAACTTGCGCGACATACCTCGTCCATCGCACGCGGACTTTACGGCTCGCATGCGCTATGGTGACAAGGTAGATATGCGCGGTGGCGGCCACTTCTCGGCACGTCTTACAGCACCTCTTTGCGTAGCTGGTGGCATTGCACTACAGTTATTGCGTGAAAAAGGTATCGAAATTCACGGCCATTTAAAACAAGTTGGTACAATCCAAGATACTCCTATCGATATGGTTCATCCAGATATGAAAGCACTCCGTGAAATTGCTACAGAACCAATTGCTATGCTCGATGCAGACAAGCGTTTTGAAGTAGAAAACTTTGTCATGAAACTAAAAAAAGATGGCGACTCTACGGGTGGTATTGTTGAAGTTGTGGCTACAGGTCTACCAATTGGACTTGGCAATCCAAACTTTGATGGCATTGAAAACCGATTAGCTCGCGTTATCTTTGGCGTACCTGCCATCAAAGGCGTGTCCTTTGGCGGTGGCTTCGACATGTGTTCTCGCCTTGGATCAGAAGTAAACGATGCTTTTACCATGGACGGCGATACAATCACAACAACTACCAATAATAGCGGTGGCATTCAAGGCGGTATCACCAACGGCTTGCCCCTCATTATGCAAGTGGGCATCAAGCCTACTCCATCCATTTATAAGGAACAACATTCTGTGTCTCTTTCAAAAAAAGAGGACACGTTGCTCACCATTAAAGGTCGTCACGACCCATGTGTAGCGCTTCGTGCTGTACCTGTTATCGAAGCCGTTACGGCCCTTGTCATTCTTGATTTCTTAGGAGATATTGACCATGAACTTAGATGAAGTACGCGTTAAGATTAACGATATAAACGACCAAATGCTTGCCCTCTTCAAAGAGCGCATGGAACTCTCTAAGGACGTAGCGGCTGCAAAAAAAGAAATGAATAAGGCTATTTACGATGCCAAACGAGAGCGCGACATCCTCGACAAGGTAACAAAAGATGCAGGTCCAGACCTCGATCTATATGCACGACGCTTTTTTGAAGCATTATTTAGCTTGAGTCGTACATACCAATCTGAGCAACTATTCCAAGACAATGAATTTACTTTGAAAATGAAAAAAGCCATCGAGCAATCTCCTACTTTGCCACCTCAACGGGGCAGTGTAGCTTGCGCCGGCGTATTCGGCAGCAATGCTCAAATGGCGTGTGATAAATTATTACCTCTCAGCCAAATCCATTATGTAACGGGTTTCCGTGCCGTATTCGATGCCGTAGAGTCAGGGGAATGTCAATTCGGTGTATTGCCTATTGAAAACAGCTCCAATGGTTCTGTTAAAGAAGTATATGACCTCTTAGAAGAGCGCAAATGCTATATCGTTCGCGGCACACGCCTTTGGATTTCTCACGACTTGCTCGTGAAAAAAGGAACAAAACTAGAAGATATTCATACCATAATTTCCCACCCTCAAGCGTTGGGCCAATGCAGTCACTTCCTAGATAAGTTAGAGGGCGTAGAATTACGCTCCTATGATAACACGGCTCGAGCTGCACAGCTCGTTGCGGCTAGTGATGACCCAGGGGTGGCAGCTATCGCAGCACCGCAATGTGCAGACCTATATAATTTGTCTCCATTGCTAAGAAACATCCAAAATAGCGACAACAACTATACGCGCTTTATCTGTATTAGTAAGGACTTCCACGTATACCCAGGAGCTAATAAAATCTCAGTAGTAACGACAGCAAGCCATGCTCCAGGGGGCCTTGGTACATTGCTCACCAAATTTGCTAACATCGGTGTGAACCTTACAAAACTTGAGTCCCGCCCTATCGTAGGACATAACTTTGAATTCTTGTTCTACCTCGATTTGGAAGCATCCTTAGCAGATCCAAAAGTACTCTCCGTGTTGGCAGAGCTCCACGCATCGCAAGATAAATTCCGCTTGCTCGGTAATTATCCTGAAAATTAATATTTTCCTCTATGGTAGTGCTTATTAATGGCATATATAGTACAATGGATATAGTTTTAAAACTCCAATGGCTAATAGGTGACAGCCTATTAGCCATTTTGTGTATATTGACCTAGGAGGTCCTATGAAATTTGGTTTACTTGGCCGTACGTTGGGCCATAGCTTTTCCCCACGCATCCACAATGCTTTGGGAAATACTAATTATGAATTATTTGAACGAGAACCGAGCCAACTGCAAGAGTTCTTCGCAAATCCAGAATTACAAGGTATTAATATTACCTTCCCTTACAAGGTGAATGCCCTTGAGGCTTGCGATGTAGTTGACCCTCGCGCGGAACGCATTGGCTGTGTAAACACGATGGTCCGTAAAGACGGCAAATGGCATGGTTACAATACAGACTACGATGGATTTGTATTCACCCTAAAACACGCTGGTATCGATGTATCCGGTAAGGAATGTATCATCCTTGGCGATGGCGCATCTTCTGCTACCGTTCACGTGGCTCTTGAAGATCTAGGTGCTAAGAGCATCACGCATCTATCCCGTAAAACAGCTCCGCTCTATACCGATGCACCTAATTACTACGAAACAGCACAGATTATCATTAACTGCACGCCTATCGGGATGTATCCGCATAATCCGGCTAGCCTGATAGATATTATGCAATTTTCCAAATTAGAAGGCGTTGTAGATCTCATCTACAATCCGCGCCGTACCGTTTTGCTTTTACAAGCAGAAATGATGGATATTCCTCATTGTGATGGTCTACCTTTCCTCGTGGCACAAGGCGTTGAGGCAGCTAATCATTTCCAAGGTGAAAGCTTTGGCACCAAGGAAATCGAGCAAATTTTGCGAGATATGCGCCGTGAAAAGGAAAATATCATCCTCATCGGCATGCCTGGTGTTGGGAAAACAACTGTAGGCAAGGCAATCGGCAAAGAGATGGGCCGTACTTGTATTGATGTCGATCAAGAGTTAGCAAAAGAAATCGGTGATATATCCACATATATTACGGAGCAAGGGGAAGCAGCATTCCGTGAAAAAGAAGCAGAAATGATTGCAAAATTAGGCACAGAAACTGGCCTTGTCATCTCCACTGGTGGCGGCTGTGTAACAGTACCTAAAAACTATGCACATCTACGCCAAAATGGTCGTATTTACCAATTAACGCAACCTGTAGAAAAACTATCTACGTCAGGTCGTGTTCTCTCTAGTGGCGGCATAGAACGTTTACGTGAACTCGAAGAAACTCGCACTCCAATGTATAAAAGCTTTGCACAATGCATCGTAGAACATAATCGTAATGCACCGGAAACAGTGGCAGCTATACTAGAAGACTTCGAAGCAAACTTATTGTAAGAGTTTATATAACGGTATTTATAAGATTATTTCCTCTATATAAGTACGGGCTTCTACATCTTTAGAAGTAAGAGCATTTACATCTGTATTCTTAGATAAAACTAAAACTCATATCATGACATCAATGATATAAACTGAAAAGCAGTAGCTATCCTCAAGATAACTACTGCTTTTTTATGTGTCCTATGTATTATATATATTGGTAGAAAATCACTTTAGCAATTACAATGTAATTACATAAAGAATTTAAAATAGCTTTCACCATGGAACTATCAAAATACAATGAACTAATTTCTATAAGCAATAGTCTTAACGTGACGACCATAAATAGGAGGCATTATGAAAACCGTAAACCTACAAGTCCGCATCAACGAAGATCTAAAACAAGAAGTATCCAGTATATTGAAAGCACAAGGTCTATCCTATACCTCCATGTTAGACGCACTATTTCGTCAAATCATCAAAGAACGTCGCATTCCGTTTGCCATTGCGTTACCAACGGCACCTATAGATGAAACACCTACACCAAGCACACTCAACAACGGCACCTATGAACAACCACAAACTACATTAAAAGCCTCAGATCATATAGGTGCATATAGTACACCAAGAGAAGAAAATCAAGAAATATCCTTCGATACAATCGATAAGACAGGAGTTCTTAACATCCGTATCAATCCTAAAGTTAAGACACTAACAACAGCTATTCTAAAAGAAATGGGATTAACCATGTCACAAACAGTTACACTTGTATCTAAACAAATACAATTTAATAAGGATATTCCACCTACTATCCTCCGTCCAGAATGGATTGATGCTATTAATAATGATTTCTGGACTGAAGAAGATTTAACTACAAGAATACAATTAGGGCTAAATCAAGCAGAAAAAGAAATTGGTGAACCTGCGGAAAAAATTTTTAATGAACTCCTTGAAGATTTATAAATATGGAGAGCTGAAATATTCTATATAAAGTCATTAATAATAACATATATATTTTTTATATCCGCCCTTCAAAAATGAATATACTACAAGAAATACAAAACATATAAAAAAGTCGGCTTTCGCCGACTTTTTTAATGCACTTTTACCCGTTTATGTTGTTGTTCGTCAAATACACCATCTACGTCGATGGTATCTAGAATTCGTTTTAAAGCATGTACATCGATTTGACCTGGCGCCGATGCTTTACCAGCAGAGGCAAAGGTCATGGCATTTCCAAATAGAGCACCTGCAGTGCGTGTAACAGCACCTAGTTCTCCCATTGCCATCGTAATAATTGGATCCGAAGGATACAAAGCTTTCACTTCAGTAGTTGCTTCAAGTAGCGTCAATACATCACCAGTTGTGTGAGGCATAACGGCAATCTTTGGCACATCGGCCAAGAACTCTTTCATTTGAATAAGTCGATTTACAATGACTTCACGACTCGGTGTACAGTGGAAATCATGGTTGCTCATGATAATAGTGATTCCATGAATCTTAGCAAACTCTATCGTTTTAAGCATTCTATCTTGATCAAAAAACAGCTCAATATCGATAGCATCCACCAATCCTGTAGGAATCAAACGTTCTAGCATTGTAAAGTAATCTTGTGTAGAAATCGTTCTTTCCCCACCTTCACCTTTTGTGCGCCATGTAAAGAGCAATCCACGACCTTTCAGTTGTGGCTTGATGAGCATTAATAGTTCAATAATAGCATCAATGGAGTGGGCCCGCTCGAAATAGTCAATGCGTAGCTCTACTATGTGACACGGTGTATTACATGCTACTGCGGTGGCATCCAGAATCTCTTTCATTGTTGTGCCCACAATAGGCACGCATATTTTTGTACCCTTTTCTCCGAGTACAGTATGACCGATACGGACCATAATAACTCCTTTCTGTCCCACACGGTGAGACTAGTGACTTACCTTAAACTAACTATATACCAATATTTTTGTAAAAGCAATCAATCGGCCCATATTGGATTGCTATTCACTAAAAACGTATGAAAGCCTACTATTATGCACTAAAACAGTATTCTTAGATTAACGATTAACATCACTTTTTCTTATACCCTAGATTAAGACCTCTTACCAATAAACGGTCTGTATCTGAAAGCCTCGTATTATAAAAATAGCCTAAAAAAGTAAAAGCTCCTTACCAATATATATTAGTAAGGAGCTTGTTAGACTCTAATTCACACACTATATTTATCATGTTGTACGGATAGTTTCCGTGATTGGAATCCCATATAGAGTAATAACAAACCTGTAATACTAAATACATAGGATATCCCAATGTAGGTAGATACAATACTTGCGAACACAGGCCCTACCATAGAACCGAATTGTTGGGCCGTCGTCGTCATACCAAACATGCGACCTCTAAAGCCTGGTTCTGTATTAAGAGTTACGGCTGCACTCAAAGATGGGTTGATGCCCACAATACAAGAACCAATTAGCACTTGTAGTACACCAAACCACCAAATACCTACTGGTAAGCTTTGAAGTAAGAGAACAACACCACTACCAAGCATACAGTAGGAAATGGTTCTAAAGTACCCACGACGCTCACCGAGGCGCACCCATATATTGGTCGTTAAGGAACCGGCTAAACCACCGATGCTGAGGATTGTACCTGAAATGATGGCTGCCCCTTCCATAGTGCCTTGCATATCACCTACATAAAGCGCCAAAATAGGCTGTAGCATCATGATGACACATTGCATAAAGAAGTAAATCCATAAAAGTCTTACTAATACAGGTTGTTCTTGAACCGACTTAAAATCTTCTCGCAAGGATGTAGCTTTTACCGGCTGTTTGGACTGCTCCTTAGAAGTTGTATTTTCAACTTCTAGTTTTGGTTCTTTTACAAGAAACAATACCGCTAAAGTAGCAATGAATACGGCTATACCAGATATATAAAATACAGGGCGCATACCTACAACACTTTCAACGGCACCGCCCAAAAATGGACCGACGACATTACCTAAAATTAGACCTGTTTGGAATATGCCGAGGGCACGGCCTACCTGTTTTTCATCCACACTGAGGGAGACCATGGTCATCGCTGCAGGATAGAAACCATTAGCGAACCCAACTAAAGCACGCCCCATTAACAATTGATACTGATCCGTTACCATGCCGATGAGAACATAACTGACAGCAATGGCAAAACCAGCGCGCAAAGCCATCCGCTTTTTCCCTTTATTATCTGCAATTTTGCCCCAAATTGGCGCCATAATGCCAGCGATTAGGAATGTAATACCAAAGACGAGACCAGACCAAAGTGCCACATCATCCTTTGGAACACCGAGTTCCAATAAATATATTGGCAAAAAAGGAATTATCATTGTATAACATATGGCTAGCACCGTCATACTAGTTGTGATAATCCACACGTTGCGCATGCCACCTCGAGCATCATATACACTTGTACTCATGGTACCCTCCCTTCCGCATAAAATCGTTTAGATAAACTAATATACACATAAATCACTTTTAATTACAGTTCCATTTAAATTACGATTCTACTTAGATTTCAATCTATGTTACTATTCATAAGATGTTATTACATTTTAATTTCATATATAAAGAAGAGCCGCATACGAAACGCGACTCTTTCCATAAAAAATACCTAAAATATAGGTATACAATGTAGTAATCCTCAAAGATCATTCAAACTAAAGTTTCCGAGCTATCAATTATTCCGTAGGAAATTTATGATCCATTACATCTTGCAAGGAAACATGTTCCATAACATGTCGGAACTCATCTTGTAAATACTGCCACAATGGAGCTGTCAAGCAGTCATTAAACATAGGACACGGTTCTACATCATCTTCTAAACAAGACACGAGAGCAATGGAGTCCTCTGCGGCATATAAAATTTCATATACATTGTATTCAGCCGGAGATTTCACCAAACGATATCCTCCATATTTACCACGTCCACTTTTAACGAGGCCCGCGGAGGATAATCGAGATACAATCCCCTCTAAATATTTATCGGAAAATCCTTGGCGTTCTGCAATCTCACGAATTGGTACATTTTTTTCTACCCCATGTTCTGCAATATCCGCCAATATCCGTAAGGCATAACGCCCTTTTGTAGATATTTTCATAAGTTAACCTCTATATCATTCATAATATATTAATAGTATATCACAAATTCATACAAAAAATGGTGGGAAATATGATACACTATACATATATCGAAATATCTTTATTTAGGTATGATTTTAATTTCATATAGGGAGGATTTTATCTAATGTTAGATAAATTATTTCAACTCAGTGAACGTGGTACAACCGTTAAAACAGAAATTTTAGCAGGTATCACTACGTTTATCACGATGGCGTACATCCTATTCTTGGCGCCAAACATTCTTAGTCTTGCAGGTATGGATAAGGATGCGGTCCTCATTGCCACAGCCTTAGGTGGGGGTCTTGTGACGATTGCTATGGGTTTATTCGTAAACTACCCAATTGCTCTCGCTCCAGGAGTTGGCCTCTTGGCATTTTACTCCTTTACTGTAGTTCTCGGTATGGGCGTATCTTGGCAAACAGCATTAGGTGCGGTATTCATTTCTGGTCTCGTTTTCCTCGTATTAACATTGACATCAATACGACAAATGATCGTTGAAGGTATCCCAGCCTCCATGAAAATTGCCATTACCGTTGGTATTGGTCTTTTCATTTCTATCATCGGTTTAAAGTTATCCGGCTTGATGGCTATCTCCATAAGTTTGTCTCCAAACTCCTTGGGTCAAGTCGTACAGACACATGGTAATCTAGTTCCTCCAGCATCTGAGGCACTTTTGACGCTCGGTAATTTGCACAGTGGTGAAACATTGTTGGCACTATTTAGCCTCATCTTTACAGCTTTATTGATGGCTCGCAAAATTCAAGGTTCGCTCTTGATCGGCGTTTTAGTAACAACAATCATCTCCTATGCGACAGGCCTTTCCACAATGCCTGAGAACTTCACCGTATTGGCCGTGCCTGATTTCTCTAAAGCAGCATTCTTGCAATTAGATATTCCTGGTGCTCTTCACATGGGCTTAATTACGATTATCTTCTCCTTCACCTTTGTAGAATTATTCGACTCTATGGGCACTTTGATTGGTACCGCTACAGAGGCGAAAATAGCAGATCCTAAATCTGGTAAATTCCCCGGTCTTGGTAAAGCCATGACCGTAGATGCTATCGGTGTTAGTGCCGGTGCATTACTCGGTACTTCTACAATTACGGCTTTCGTTGAAAGTGCTGCAGGTGTAGGGGCTGGCGGCCGTACAGGTTTAACAGCTGTCACAACAGGCGTACTTTTCCTAATTTGCTTATTCTTGGCTCCATTGGTATCCTTGGTTCCAAATGCAGCCACATCTCCTGTTCTTATCATCGTAGGTGCCCTCATGTTAGGTGCCATTCGCAACATCGACTTCGATGATTGGACTGAAGGCTTCCCTGCATTCCTCGTTATCGTATTGATGCCGTTCACATACAGCATCGCTAACGGTATCTCTGCAGGTCTCATTGCATACCCTCTACTCAAAATCATTGCAGGCCGTGCAAAAGAAGTTAACTGGATTATGTACGTATTGGCGGTTCTCGTTATTATCCGTTACGTATTCTTCTAATTAACGTATACCCATAATGATGCTATTAGTGAAAGCTACTTTATATTCGATAACTATAAAATCACTAATACCTAAAAGCAAAATATATGTAAATTACATACACTAAAAGAACCTATCTCCAAAGATATTACTCTAATATCTAGGAAATAGGTTCTTTTTATTATGTACGCTTTTACTAAACGCTAACGTCGTATGGCATCACCGAATCGTACTATAGAGTCTTATTAGGGTTTAGTATTAACGAATCGTTTTTACACCGATTAAGTCTGTACGACTTGAATCAATATTTTTTAATGGTACTACATGATCTTTATAAAACTCTGCTTCAGATACTTTCACAGGCACTTGGAAGAACAAGAAATATGCCATGTTATCTTTGCTCCATGCAACACTGCGTACTAAGCCCTTATCTACATTACCTGTATACTGCACATCACCGGTTGGCGTAGAGTCAATCCACTGTACGTCATGGTATTCCGTTGGAACATATTCTTTAGGCCATACCGTATCCATAGAGTAGCTCATGCGAAAGACCATCGTATGATTTACCCAACGTCCGCTGCGTTCTTGATATTCTTGACCTTCCTTCCAATATACAGTTTCTAATACATCATTATCATAAAAATGTGTAGCATAGTATGTATAGCCAAGAGGCAAGTAACTTGGTACGGATACGTCATAGGACAGCTTACGAGATGCATCAATTACACCGCTAGGTAAGCCGATGGATTTACTCGTAAGTATAGGCCACTCAGAATTCGTATGTGTACGCAGTGGCAAACCAATAGTTTCAAAATGAGGTCTATCTTGTTCACCATTTTGTTTAACACTTTGCGCATCGTTTTCTTCAACATGTTGCTTATCATTGCGTTCACCACGTAATCGAGTATCATCAGCGGCTACGTTAGTAAGAGGACCTACAGAGTCTACAATTTTGCTTACAAAGTTTTGGTTTCTTGTAGTGGCAAAGTAGAGCATATATACTTTATTATCTTTTTCCCAATAAGCAATTTGAACAGAGTCGTTGCTAGAGCCTAAAGTATGTACAGGGACTCCATTAGGGGTAGTAAAGCTAACGGCATCATCAGCATCGTATTTTGTCTTTTCCAATATAGGCTTTACCACGGTATCGATAGCCCACCCCATACGATACACAATATCTGTATTAGAGAAGGTTAATTTCTGACCATATTCTCCATTATAGCCCGTTTCCGTATACACGATTTCTAATACGTCATGATCTCTTGACTTTACATCGCGTACTACATAATCTTCAGGCATATAGGACGGAATTTGTAAATTATATCCAAAATAATTAGTAGTTGCCTCAATATTACGCTCTAGGATATCACCATTATCAAGTTGTTCATACCACCGATAGCGATTCATTAGTTCTTTATTCTTTTCCACTGTATCAGTGGTAACTGTATGTCCATTTTCATCTACTAAAGGAGATAATGCACTAACTGATTGTACTCCAAAGCTACTTACCACAGCAGCTAGTATTCCCATTGCTAATAATGATTTTGTTGTTTTTAATCTCATAATTTCTGCTCTCTCTAAATCACGCCAGTCTTTGCTTTCATAGGAACTACATGTTCCTGTTTTATTTCTTCAATAGTTTTAGGTTTAATCGGTTTCATCGGATAGTTACCAACTAGTTCATAACGAGAGCTATCAATACTTTTCAACGGTACCACATGGTCCTTATAGAATTCCGCATCAGCCTCTTTCACCTGTTCTAAGAAGAATAGGGAATAAGCCATATTATCCTTCGCCCACGTAATGCTGCGAACCATATGCGTTTCAGGATTACCGGTATAATAAACCTCACTAGAATCACCTGATTTAGACCATTCAAGATCGCCGTATTCAGATGGAACATATGGTGTATCTCTTACAGTATCCAAGGAATATCCCATTCTATAGGCCATAATACTATCTATATATTTTTTCCCATCCCGATAGATAGTCACACCTTTTTTGTAATATACAACCTCTAATACATCATTTCGATCTTGACGCGCTGTATAGAGCTGATAACCATAAGGTATATAGCTAGGCGCCTTGACCTCATACGGCAGTTGCTGTGCAGCTTCTACTATTCCTTTCCAATTACGAGCCCCTTCTTGAGTTTTCATAGGCCACTCTAATAAAGTCTTTCTTGGTAATGCTTTGATTGCTGAATCAGGATGAACTCTAGGCATATCAAATGTAACGGCAGCTGAAACACCAACAGTATCTGTAGATATAGAATCATTAACAACATCAGCTGAAACATATCCTGCACACAATAATCCTACAGCCATAGCAGATAAAACGGACTTAAATAGAAGCTTCTTCATGATCTCTCCTTTTATAAAAACTTGATATATACTTTACACATATAATGATATATTTTCTTATTTATATCAAAAACATGCCACCGATTCTGTTGCCCTAGCTACTTCATAAAACTTTTATCTTTCCTATTGTGAAAGTATAGTTATGAGCCATTAGCTGCTTTAATGCTAACTAGTTATACATAATAAAACATCCTACTAAACGCTATATTACAATAGAGTTCAATAGGATGTTTTGTCATTATTTAGTTAATGGAGGCATAATAATATCTTGTTCAAGCTGTCTTCGTCTTTTTGCAGTATAGTCTACAACCTTAATTTGAACTACGCCCACAGAGTTTACCATGGCATCGGTAAAGGTTAATTCTCGACCAGTCTGATGCTTCATCAACACTTGTAAACCATGAACTTTTTCATCAACACGCTCTAAGTAGGTAGCCTCTCCTCGGCCCATCACACTAGAATAAACCGAGCTATATTTACAAGGAATATCTCCACCTGATACGAGGGCCTCATCATTACCGTCAATTTCGATAAATACATGGGGGTTCACTTTAATCAAATTAAACTTCTTCCCCTCATGATAGCCATGTACATAGATGTAGAGTATATCATCTACAATTTCATAACCGAAATGTAAAGGTACCACGTAAGGATAATCACCATCCATCATACCTAAGTGAATGATGCGAGTGCTATTTAAAATGCTCTTAATTTCATCTATATTTGTAACCATACGATCTTGACGTCTCATAATAGCCTCCACAAGAATCAGAAAATTAATACACCTTACTCTTCATGTAATCTACCAAGAAGATGTTTAAATTGAGCTTCATCACTCTTTAGCTTTCCGAAAAAGACTTCATCAATTTGTTCAACTAATGGAACTGCTTTTTGTAATATTGCACCGCCCTCTTCATTTAAAAGAACAGCTTTCGCACGTGTATCTCTAGAGTGCTCTTTTCGCTCTACAAAACCACGTTTTTCCAATAAGCTCAATATTTGAGATACCGTCATAACATCTATCCCTGAAAGTTTTGAAATCATAACTTGTGTGACTTCGTTATCATGTTGTGATAGATAAGCAAGAGACGCTAAAACAACAAATTGAGGATGTGTTAAGTTCAACTCTTTTAACGCTTGTTTTATAGTAAAATGCCATTTATTGTACACCCTCATGAACAATAATCCTGTTGATTTTTCTGAATTGTCTTTATATTTTGATGTAAACAAACAGCAATCACCTTATCTTTCTAAACAGTTTTTTAGAATAAATATAGATTGGGGAACATCTGAAAAAACTTGACTTAAAAATTCTAAATGTTGCTTATCTTCACGTTCTAAGCTTACAGTGTGTTTTACATTTACACTTCCGTCATGATTATCAATTATTTGATGTCCGAAAAGAATAGCACCAAATGGAGTTTCAGTCTTATCCCAAAACTCTTCAAAAGGTTTTACAAGAGTAAGTTGATATTCCATAGGTGGTATACCTTCAAGCTCCATTGTACCACATGAACCGGTCTCAAATTTACCGTTTAATGTAATATTTTTTAGATCCTCTTCCCAGTCATACCATTTTTCGATATTCGCATAATACGTCCACACAGCTTCTTTTGCCACTTTTATTTTCAAACTAAAACTAAATTCCATTTTATATCCTCCTTTTATTATAAGTGTACTTATTATAAATTATTTTATATTATTCGTCAATAAACTTCATAAAAAAAGAATATTCTTTGCTTTTATCAATATAAGGATATACTCTATCAGAAAATCATATCATCTTTTGTCTACTGTAAAAATACATTTGACTTTTTAGAATAGATACTGTATTATAAGAAAATAGTTTTATAGATTCTATAGATTATGAAAGTTATGGTTATCCATGGCTTTTTATGTTTATAGATAGTTTGTAGAAAAGAGGTCTTTATTATGTCTGATACGCATCAGTTAAAACGGGGTCTTAAGAACCGGCATGTACAGCTGCTCGCCATCGGCGGTGCTATTGGTACAGGCCTATTCTTAGGCTCCGGTCGCGCCATTCACTTGGCTGGTCCATCCATCATATTCGCCTACCTAATAACAGGTGTTATGTGCTTCTTTATTATGAGAGCACTAGGCGAATTACTGTTATCTAACCTAAACCACCACTCTTTTATCGACTTTGTAGAAGATTACTTAGGGGATCGAGCAGCATTTATCACGGGATGGACATACTGGTTCTGCTGGCTTTCACTAGCCATGGCAGACTTAACGGCCGTAGGCCTCTACATGCAGTACTGGATACCGTGGCTGCCCCAATGGATACCAGCCTTACTTGTTCTAGTCGCCTTGCTGTTAATGAACTTGACAGCTGTAAAATATTTTGGCGAAATGGAATTCTGGTTTGCCTTGATTAAGGTGATCGCTATCATCTCTCTTATCATCATCGGTATCATCATGATTGTTACTGGTTTCACTACAGATGCCGGTGTCGCCGCATTTAGCAATATGTGGAATTACGGAGGATGGTTCCCGAATGGAACGATGGGCTTTATCCTATCATTCCAAATGGTTGTATTTGCTTTCACAGGCATAGAACTCGTAGGTTTAACGGCTGGCGAAACAGAAGATCCTGAAAAGGTTATTCCAATGGCCATAAACAATATCCCATTGCGTATTATTTTATTCTATGTAGGCTCTTTAGCTATCATCATGAGTATTTACCCTTGGACTGCCGTTAACCCTGCTGCAAGTCCATTTGTAGCCGTATTTACCGCCGTTGGTATTACAGCCGCTGCAGGAATCGTAAACTTCGTTGTTCTTACTTCTGCAGCATCCGCTACAAACTCTGGTATCTTCAGTACAGGCCGTATGATTTATGCCTTGGCAAAACGCGGTCACGCACCAAGCTCAATGCGGCGCTTGACCCACAGCAGTGTGCCATACCAAGCAACGATTTTCTCGGCAGCCGTATTATTGATTACAGTTGTACTCAACTACGTAATGCCTGAAGCAGTATTCGTTATGATTACATCAATCTCCACATTCTGCTTCATCTTTATTTGGGCCATGATGGTTATTTGTCATCTCAAATATCGCAAAAAAAATCCTGATGTAGTGGCACAGTCTAAATTTAAAATGCCTCTATACCCAGTAATGAATTACGTTATCCTCGCGTTCTTCGTTTTCGTTTTAGCCATTCTAGCCTTAAACGAAGATACGCGAATTGCCCTCTTGTTCACACCAATTTGGTTTATTATTCTTTGGGCCTTCTACTCCATGCTTAACACGGACGATGAAGATGCCCTTGGGGAAGAACTCATCGAAATGGCAGGCGTAAAAGAACTTTACAAAAAACCTAAAAAAGACGATTCCGATGATTACGTAATCTAACAAAAAAGCTCGTGCTATGCACGAGCTTTTCTTTTACTTCATTGACGGGAAGTTTTGTTGTTCATATTGTTGTAGATATGCTGGTAAGTTACTTGTATCTTCATTGTAATTAAAGATAGTCTTAATGCGATAGCCTTCTTGAGTGATTATGATATCAATAGAGGATGGTACTTCTTGACCATTCTGTTGCAAGTGATTAACTAATTCTTGCAAGGCCTCTGTTTGATGTAAAGAACCGGCCATATATTTACCCTTGGATAGACCTGTATTTCTAATGACTTGGCCATTGTATACTTGACCTCTATTATCTTTGTAATAAAAGCGTACAGCATCCTTATCTCCCGTAGGAACAGCTTTAATATAAATGGTCTTCCAATTCTTTTTAATCATCACTTTTGTAGCTTCTGCTAAATTATTAGACAAACGTCGTGTTTCTTTATTTGTTGATTTAGACACACCATTAACCTGTTGAATTTCATCATTCATAGGCATATCAATAGGTGCCACTACTGGATCTTGTTCTACCTTTTTTGCATCTGCAGGCTGAACCGCGAACATACCAACAACCGCCATTACAGCTAATGCGATAAGAGCAATTTTTTTCATTCTATCTCTCCTTAGAGAATTTATCAACACAAATTATAATTTACTAAATTAGTTGCTAAAATCCGTATCCACAATAGCGAATTGTGTATAATCAGGGTAACGTTTTTGCATTTCTGCCTTGATTTTTTCTAATGTACTATGTGGATCTTCTTCGTCAAAGTCAAAGATAATATCGTAGTAGATAACCTTCTTTTCTTCTTGTACGTAGAAGGCATGTACTTGTACTACATGTGTATATAAACTAATAACTTGATCAAGAGCTTTTCTAATTTCAAGTACTTCTACACTTGGTTTGTTTTCAGCATATACACCAACAGTCATATTGATACCAAACTTTTTATAAAGATGAACCGCAATGCCCTTTGTTAATGGGTGAACTTCTGCCATTGTCATCGTATCTGGTACAGAAATATGAACGGAACCAATTGTTTCTCCTGGCCCATAGCTATTTAATACCAAGTCATATACACCACCCACATTCGGATGCTGTGCGATAGTTTCTTTAATATTACGGATTAAATTATCATCTGCTCGAACACCGAGCAAATGGTTATACATTTCACGTAAAATATCATACGCCGCTTTTAAAATCAAAACAGAAATAACAGCGCCCACATAACCTTGAATATCAAAGTTAAAGAAAAATACTAAGCCTGCAGATACCAATGTAGCAAAGGTAATCACCGCATCAAAAAGGGCATCTATACCAGATGCTACGAGCGCATCAGATTTATATTTTTCACCTTGTGCCTTGATATAACGACCCATCACTACTTTCACAACGATGGCAACAGCGATGATAACAAGACCTGGAATATCAAATGTAGATACCTCAGGGTGGATAATTTTATCCACAGATTCCTTAAGGGATCCAATACCTGCACCGAGAATGATGAAAGCTATGGCCATGGTAGTCATATATTCTATACGACCGTGGCCAAATGGATGCTCCTTATCAGCCCCTTTGGCGGCTAATTTCGTACCCACAATAGTTAATACAGAGGACAATACATCTGTTAAGTTATTTACCGCATCAAGGATGATGGCGATGGAATTAGACGCAAGGCCCACAATCATTTTAAAAATAACGAGAACGACATTACCTATAATGCCTTTTATACTGGCAAGCGTAATCCCCCGATTACGTGCTGCACCATTATCTTGTAAAATCATACTACACCTCTTACATTCTGATTTATAGTTTTTAAATTGAACTATATCGATTTACTTATAATCCTATTATAGCTTATCGATTATCATTTGTCATTATTTTTCTTGAAAAATATTTTTAAACTTATTGATTTTACTGAGTTATCAATAATTCTCATTTCTCAATTAGAGTATTTGATGTATTGTGACTTCACAATGTATAGTACAAACCTATTATTAACAAACTAGTATTTTGTATTACGTAACAAGTTAATCAGATCAGATTATGCCATAACCGTAATACGCTCTCCTGTGCGCATGTGTGTAAATACCACCTTTTGAGCGCGTAATTGAAATGGCTGTTCCGTAGGTTGTGCACCGTATAAGGTATCTCCTACAAGAGGGTGCCCTATATGGCTGAAAGCTACTCGAATTTGATGTGTTTTCCCTGTGTACAAACGAACTAAAACCTCAGAATATCCACATTTATTGGACTTATACACAGTTTTGTCCACATTTTGATTACTTTTATCAACATCTCCTAAGTTTATATCCACATTTTTTGCTGCTATATCCACAGAATTTTTAGACTTATTCACAGAGTTATCCACAGCCTGCGAAGAATGTCTACATAGGACGGAAAAATCTGTACGAGTCTCTTTTCCCTTAGGATTCACTTCGTAATGAATCCCATCAGCACTGCGTTCCATAGGAAATACCAAAGAATCTTCATCGGCTTCTACAATGCCTTCCACAGTCGCCATATACCACTTTTCAAAGGTATTATCATCCATTTGCTGTTGATAAATACTTTGTGCTAAACCACTTTTTGCAATCACAATGCAGCCCGTCGTATCTCTGTCGAGACGGTTCAAGAAACGTACCTTTCGCTTGATACCATGTTCTTTAAAATAGTGCGCCACACCATTGGCAAGAGAAACTTGATCTTTAGAGTTTACAGTCACACCACTTGGTTTATCCACAATAAGGAGATCATCATCTTCATACAGAATGCGTAAGTCCATTTCGATAGGGTCATGATCTATTTTTTCCTTCGCCATAGCAATCCAAATCTCGTCGCCTTCAGAGATTGCATCTTTTGGCGTAGCCTTATGACCATTAATGTGGATTAATTTCTCTTCAAAAAGTTTAACTAAAGATTTTCGAGGATATCTAGTATCTAACACTTCACCAAGTGAAATATCGCGTACTTCTCCAATATGCTCAGAATCGCGACTTGATATGTCTTGATTGCTACTCGATATATCTCGATTTTTACTTGATATATCTTGACCATTACCTATTAGCTTTTGTCTTGCATTTTTCTTGCTAAGTACAGTTTCTATATCTACAGCTGTCACGGTCCACAGAATATCATCGGGGCGATGTGTTTTTCGCGCCATTAGTATCTCCTTTCTACGAGTTCAGGATCTCGTGGCATATAGTTGAGTAGCGAACTTGGTTGAACCGCTCTACCTCGTATATTCGTCTGTTCAAAGGTAATGGTCAATTCTTGTTTAGGCCGAGTAATGCCCACATAGAATAAACGCTTTTCCTCGTCTTCACGACCTTCTGCAATGGCAAAGGGACTCGGGAAAGTTCCTTCATTTAGCCCGGCCAAGAATACATGGTCAAACTCGCTGCCCTTCGCTTGGTGAATGGTAATGATAGGAATACGATCTTCATTTCGTACTTGCTGTGCAGGTTCGCCCGCCGTAAGGGCCGCCATCTGTAAGATTTGATTTAACCGCGCTAGTCCTGGTGGCCCTTCATAAGCCGTATCTAGTTTTTCCATGATGCGATATAAATCGCGTATATGCTCTACCTTTGCCGCTTCTCCATGAGATTTATAGTATTCTAGAACCCCCATTTGGTTCATGATATACGCCAATAATTTCGTTGGCATCTCCGTATAGGCTTTTCTACGCAAGGTCGCCATTTGAGAGGCGATATCCGTGAAAGCTGCCTTATATTTATTTATAGCTACCATGCGACCCGTTGTGGTCGGTACGATTTTTTCTTTCACCGCATAAATTAAAAGCTGTGCAGTGGCCAAGATATCATCCATTGCATTATGTGTTGGCTCATGGTGTATAGGAAACTTAGATGCTAGGAAACCCAATTTATGATTTGGCAAATTAGGATAGAAACGACGGTAGATATCGAGGGTATCATAAATAGCCTTGAACTCAGGATTGCCTAAGTTATGATGCGCCAATTCATTCGTAAAGATGGTCACATCATAGTTTACATTGTGACCTACAATAATAGCATTCTTAGAGAATTCCTTAAAGGCTTGTAACACTATAGCTGGCTCTTCGCCGTGCTCTTGTAAATACGCATCGGAGAAGCCGTGTACCTCTTCGGATTGACCAACAGGTACACCAGGATTGATAAAGCGTTCAAAAGGCTCTAAGACCTGTCCATGTTCATCGATGCGGATAGCCGCAATTTGAATGATATGGTCTTGAGCCGTATCTGTACCGGTGCTCTCCACGTCATAAACAACTACTTCGTGCTGTTCTAATCCACTAACAAGCTTTACATAAGGCTCCGCTTCAAAAATAGGCATATCCATGAAGTCCGTCAATTTTAAACCTACTTGGCGCGTCTCAGGGCTTTCAATTGCAGCGATACGAGCGTCACCAATACCTGCAACATAGCGCTTGATAATGCGCTTCGCACTGACAGAATCATTAGGATTCATCAACAACTTGAAGTAGGCCATAACGTCTTTAATTTCTTGACGTCTAAAGAATTTGAACTCGTCGATAATCATGAAGTGACGGCGTTCCTCTTCAGGTCGTTCGCCGTTAAGACGTTCAAAAGAATCACTTAACTGCTGTGCCTTTTTATTATCCCTCACAAGAACGCCGATATTAGCATCTTTTGGTAAAGCGCAGATGGATTCGTAGATATATCGACCCTCAAGATAACTATTTTTACAGCCTTTAATGAGAACTGGCTTACCCTTGCTTTCACTATTGGCACGAGGCAATTCAGTGTAGATAGACCCAACTAGATCGGGGAACATATTTTGCAAGGTTTTGAAAGCCATCGTAAAAAGCGTCCAGTTAGAGCGATAATTTTCATAAAAGATGATTTTCAAGGGCTTGAAATCCGCATCAAATTGCTTAAGCAAGCGGAACGGATCGGAGCCACGCCATTCGTATATGGTTTGGAAATAGTCTCCACATAGTAGCACGTGATTACCTTCCCACAGCATTTCTAGAACCTTGTACTCTAGTACGCCTGTATCTTGCATTTCATCTACAGAGATATAGCTGTAACGGTTGCGCCAGCGTTCACGAACTACAGGGTCTTGAAATAGGCGATGAACACCGCAGATGAGGTCTGTAAAATCTAGGCCGTGCACGGAAGCTAAGCTTTCATCATACGCAGCAATCCATTCGTGACCATGGTTCAAGAAATCATGGAGTTCACTGTAGAGGACATTACCAAAGCTAGAGAAGAGCTGTTCAATGGCTTCGCGCTGTTCCTTCTGTAAGCGTTCGATTGTCCGCTTGTAATCCCCTATGAGATCATCAGAATAAAAGCCATATAAGGAACGATATTCTTTCACCATAGCGATAACATTAGCAAAGGACATTTCTCGCAATTTACCAGGACGGTACGGTTCAGATAGTTCCTTGCAGTCTTCTTCGTCAAAAATGGTCACGTCCGTGTACAAGGTTTCGTTGCGCTTTCCTTCTTGTTGGAGAATGAAAAAGCAAAAGCTGTGGAATGTACTAACCTCCACAGCCTTTGCAAGACTGCCTACGAGCGATTGAATGCGGCCTTTCATCTCGTTTGCGGCCTTGTTCGTAAAGGTCATGCACAAGATATTCTCCGCCTTCGCATAGCCACCCTCGATGAGATGAGCCACCCGATAAGCAAGTGTATTCGTTTTTCCCGTCCCAGCGGACGCTAACAAGAGGATATTCTGTTCCACTTCATCAATAACGCGTTGTTGCTCACGATTGATAAGCATAAAAACCTCCTGTTATTTAATGCCGTAATATATAGCAGCTAAGACCATAGGAATAGGACCTAAAATTGCTGTTAATGCCCAAATACCAACTCCTATATCCATTGGAATATTAAGTATATGAACGCATACCCAGTAGGTTAACCCACCAATCACAACATTCATAGCCACCCGTTTAATGGTGAAAAATGCTACTTTGAAAGCAATGTAGGCTACAGCAATGGAAATAACCGCCGATATAATCGGTGACGCTAATAAAGCTCCCATACTACTATCCTTTCATTTCTTGACGGTTCACTACGGCACCGCCTAGCGTTAATTCATCGGCATATTCGATATCGCCACCCACAGGAACACCGCGGGCAATTCGCGTTACCTTGATGCCACTTGGACTTAATAATCTCGCCAAATACAGAGCTGTTGCTTCCCCTTCGACATCCGGGTCTGTCGCGAGGATAACCTCTTGTACAACACCATCGCGAAGGC
This sequence comes from Veillonella sp., assembly GCF_032470285.1. Lineage (GTDB taxonomy): Bacteria > Bacillota > Negativicutes > Veillonellales > Veillonellaceae > Veillonella. The sequence continues at coordinate 135,800 of NZ_JAWEKP010000002.1, forward strand.
GTGCAATTAATTCTTTTACGCGAATATCGTCAGCACCGATGCCCTCCATAGGGGACAAGGCACCTTCCAATACATGATACAAGCCCTTGTAATCACCACTACGCTCGATAGCAATGACATCGCGAGATGTTTCAACAACCATGATTGTCGTTTGATCGCGATTTGGATTGCTACAGAATTCGCAAGGATCTTGAGCTGATAAGTTAAAGCAAATAGAACAGTGACGCGTAGCCCCTTTCGCTTCTACGATAGTTTCTACAAGGCGGTCTACCTCTTCCTTCGGCATTTCTACCAAATGGTACGCCAAGCGTCTAGCTGACTTGGAGCCGATACCAGGCAAGCGGCGCAGCTGCTCTACGAGCCGTTCTAAAGCGTTTGTCATTTAGAATAAACCTGTTGGCAAGTTTAGACCACCAGTTACCTTGCCCATTTCTTGAGCCAAGAGGTCGTCTACTTTTTTACTAGCTTCGTTTACCGCAGCCATTACTAGATCTTCTAACATTTCTACATCTTCAGGATCAACAGCTGTAGGGTTCAATTTCAAAGATTCAATGATTTTTTCACCGTTCATAACAACGGTTACAGCACCGCCACCTACGGAAGCTTCTACAGTACGAGTTTTTAACTCTTCTTGCATTTTCTTCATATCTGCTTGCATTTTTTGAACTTTTTTCATCATGCCAGTCATGTTGCCCATACCTTTACCAAACATTGTATTTCCTCCTTTTAAGACATCGTCCTATACTAACATTCTAAGTCCACATCATTAACAATATATGACATAGATTTATAACATATGTGTCACCTAATAGCCCCAAGGCCAAAGGTTATTATCTAACAATTACTTTTTTATCTATTCTTCGATAACCTCGACTATGATGTCATGGTCTTCAGATAATTTTTCTAATGTTTCCGCCAAGAGAGGATTGCTTCGTTCCTCTTCTGTCATATGCTCTGGATCCCAGGCGTATTCTCGAGCCACCGTAACACTATCGATAGCCTCTACTTTAATAGGTGCTGATGAAAGCATAGCTTTGTCATCACTTTGATGCGGGGTTACCTCACGAGGTTCACCCCCATCAGACTTTGGGACAGCTTCAACCTCGATATGCGCGCCGCTATCCATAGGGCGCTCTAACACTTCGCCATCCTCGCTGATAACAGTCACACTATCTAATGGATGTGGCGGCATATCATCTAAGGATGATACATAAGAACCCTCCATATCATCTACAGGCACATCATCAAAGGAATGAACTGGAATATCATCCCCTTCAATAGAACCCGCTAGAGACTCAATAGGAATCTCACCATCGGGGACCTGATTAGATGGACTGCCATCAAAAGTTGTAATCGGCACATCACCACCGAATGCTGGCTCTGTTTCTACATCAGCTCCTACTGCAGTTTCTGATGTATCTATTGTACTTGTATTCGCACTATCATTAACTGCTGTATTTGCAACAGCACCGCCGGTTTTCTTGGCTAAGAATGCCATAGCCGCAGCCTTAGCCGCGTCCACGGCTGCAGAATCAGGCTTACTCTCTTGAGGATCATTGGTTAAATCCATTTGTGTCGGTTGCCCACCAGAGGTCGTCTTTACGTCAACCATCGGTTCTTGTGGTCGTTGGGGTGCTTTTACTTGGCGTTGTGTGGTGCTACCAGCAGCCTTTTTATAGTCTTTATAAACTTGCGTGAGGGCATCCACGATTTCTACGTGTACTGCATAGCCCAGTGTATAGGTGAAAGCATCAACCGCTTCCGCCAAGTTCACTTCATTGGTCATTACATTGAGATGTAATGTATTTTTAAAGGCCATGACCGCCTTGCTTTGGTCTACATACACTAGCTGACCTTGACCGATAACGGTAGAGGTCATATTGCGATTACTATCCTTCAAGTATTTAATGACATTGGATTGTACATTACGATACTCTTGAGCAGATAAGATTTGTTCACTAATGATGGCCTGTGTACTAATGCCTTTTTTACCGCGACCTTTAGCTTGGTTTCTTGTAGGTTTTCGGGAAGCCGTATCCCCACTGTTTGGCGGTGGCGCCATGCCAACGCCACCCATTGGTGGCGGAGCTATACCCACTCCATTCATCGGAGGAGGTGTACTACCTGGTGCTCCCATCGGTGGTGGTGTCATGCCTACGCTGCTTGGAGGTGGCACAGTGCCAACAGCAGTATTTTGAATACTACTCATGGAAGTATTCTGTACAGCAGCATTATCTACAGGAACAAAGCTGTTCGCATAGCCGCTAGGTGGACCAAATGCATTAGCACTATAAGCTGGTGTAGGAGCCGCTGGGCCTCGTTGTTCCAATTGAGCCATGCGGTTCAATAAATCATTTCGTTCAGATCGCTCAGCACTTTCTAGAGCATATACACGGTCTTCTAAGCTTTCATCAACAGAGCCTAATTTAGCGCAAAGCACAAGTAGACCCATTTCAATGATGGTTCGTGGATTGTCCACTTGTTTCGCATCATTCATGATGGATTGAGCACTGCGCACATATTGGTTAAGTTCATTGAAATCAACGCTATTGGCCTGAGCTAGAAACTCATTCTTAAAGGCATCGTATACCTTGAGCTCATCTGCATCTGGAGCCACCTTACCAACGAGCAAGGCGCGCACATGTTGAATAAGAGCTTCCATAATCTGCGTCGCATCGCGACCTTCCGCCAATGCATCGTGAACGTAGGATAATACTTTAGGGCCATCGCCGTTGCGCAAAGCATCTAGGAAGTGAATAATCCATTCCTTACTTACGAGACCGATTAACTCTTCTACCACTTGCGGTGTAATAGAGCCCGTTGCCATACCTGCACATTGGTCTAGAATACTCAAGGCATCACGCAAACCACCATCTGCATGAACAGCGATAAGCTGAGCCGCCGCAGAATCAAGACCAAAGCCTTCTTTTTCTGCTACGTAAGATAACCGTTGTGCGATGTCATCAGAAGTAATGCGTCTAAAAGTATAGCGCTGACAACGAGACACGATAGTAACAGGCAATTTTTCAATTTCTGTAGTGGCAAAGATAAACATCACATGAGCAGGAGGTTCTTCGATTGTTTTTAAAAGCGCGTTCCACGCCTCTGTAGTGAGCATGTGGGCTTCGTCTATGATAAACACCTTTTTACGCCCCTCAACAGGCATAAATTTGACGCTTTCACGAAGAGCACGAACCTCATCGATACCGCGATTTGATGCGGCGTCAATTTCAAGAACGTCCATGGACTGGCCGCTCAAAATTGATTTACAAGCACTACATTCGTTGCAAGGGTGATCCGTTGGGCCCTGCTCACAGTTAATAGCGCGCGCAAAAATCTTCGCCATACTCGTCTTACCAGTCCCCCGCGGACCGGCAAATAAATAGGCATGAGCTACCTTATCCTCCCGGATAGCGCGCATCAACGTATCAGACACCTGATGCTGACCAACTACATCGGTAAATGTCTGCGGACGATACTTACGATATAGCGCAATATATGCCATTGGAACACCCCCTTTTTTCCGAAACTTACAATACTTTATTATACCATATTCAAGAAAATCTGACTCATTTTATAGAGTTTTATCAGTAATTTACACTAGTCATTTGAGCCCATCAATTAGACATAAAAAAAGCGGCCCCACAGGCCGCCTTGCAATATTCGATCACGACAGCCCCCGGGTTCCCCGTGGCACATGAAGGTTACCGCTTAGTGCTGCTACCTCTCAGTCCTGACACGATTCACAGGCCCCCATTGCACAGGCCCGAGAACTGCCATGATCCAATATTGCAATACAAATATTATACATGAAAAAGCCTCTATAGTCAAAGCTATAGAGGCTTTTCATATATCCTATCCAAACGATATTCAATCAAATTAAAAATTATTTTGCATATTTCTCTTTAAATGCAGCCAATTGTGCTTCTTCCAAGGACAATCCTTGTTCTTTGAAGCGTTCAATAGCAGCTTGCATTTCTTCATAGGCTACAGGCACAACTTTTGTAAATCTATTTACAAAGTTATTCCAGTTTTCTAAGATGTGACGGCCTTTAGCGGAGTTAGTATGCAATACATGTTGTTCTATCAGTTCTTTAATGCGTTTAAGGTCATCATTATTAGCAGTACGTAATTCTACGAGACCTGTGTTAACATAGCGTTCATCGCAATCAAGGATATACGCATAGCCACCAGACATACCTGCTCCAAAGTTACGACCAATTTTACCAAGCACGAGCACTTCGCCACCAGTCATGTATTCACAGCCATGATCACCTACACCTTCTACAACAGCAGTGATACCACTGTTACGTACGGCGAAACGTTCACCGGCCACACCATTGATGTAGGATGTACCAGAGGTTGCACCATAAAATGCAACGTTACCGATAAGGATATTTTCATCCGCTTCAAAGATGGATTTCTTAGGTGGGTATACAGTGATGGTGCCACCGGACAAGCCTTTACCGAGGTAATCATTCGCATCACCTTCAAGTTCTAGTGTCATGCCTTTAGGGTTGAAAGCGCCGAAGGATTGACCAGCAGAGCCTTCGAAATTCAACTTAATTGTATTGTCTGGCAAGCCGCTTTCACCATAACGACGAGTCACCTCAGAACCAACCAAGGTACCTACAACACGGTTGATGTTAGTGATAGCCAATTTAGCGCGAATCGGTTTTTGATCCTCAATAGCAGGACGGCACATACGCAAGAGTTTGGACATATCCAAGGTGCGTTCCAACTCGTGATCTTGGTCAACCATGTGCATATGGCCTACAGAGGCATCGATGTATGGACGGAACAATATACGTTTAAGATCGACGCGAGACAATTTGAAGTTATCATCTTGAGATTTTTGACGCACAAGATCGATACGACCAACGAGCTCAGCTACGGAGCGAATACCTAAACGAGCCATGATTTCACGCAATTCACGTGCGATGAAAATCATCAAGTTTTCAACATATTCAGGCTTACCTATGAAACGAGCACGCAATTTTTCATCTTGTGTAGCTACACCGTAAGGGCATGTATTAAGATTACATACACGAGCCATTTTACAGCCTACCGCTACGAGAGGCAATGTACCAAAGCCGAATAACTCAGCACCGAGCATGGCTGCTACAGCCACATCAAAACCAGTCATCAACTTGGAGTCTACCTCTAATTGAACACGGTCACGTAATCTGTTGAGCATCAAGGTTTGATGAGTTTCAGAGAGACCAAGTTCCCAAGGTACACCTGCATGTTTTACAGATGTGCGACCTGCTGCACCTGTACCACCATCGTATCCGGAAATCAAGATATTATCTGCTTTTGCTTTCGCAACACCAGCAGCGATAGTACCGACACCTGCTTCAGAAGTCAATTTAACGGAAATACGCGCATCTTTGTTAACACATTTCAAGTCGTAAATCAACTCAGCCAAGTCTTCAATGGAGTAAATATCATGATGCGGTGGTGGAGATACGAGCTCAACGCCTGGAGTGGAGTGACGAGCCTTGGCAATTTCAGGATATACCTTTTTACCTGGTAATTGACCGCCTTCACCTGGCTTAGCGCCTTGAGCACATTTGATTTGCAATTCTTTTGCATGAATGAGGTAATTTGCGGTTACGCCAAACCGCCCAGATGCAATTTGTTTTACTTCGGAGTTCATGCTATCGCCGTTTGGCAATGGTTTAAAACGATCTACATCCTCGCCGCCTTCACCAGAGTTAGATGTAGAACCTAAACGATTCATTGCGATGGCAATAGCTTCATGCGCCTCTTTACTGATGGCACCGTAGCTCATAGCACCAGCTTTAAAGCGTTTTACAATAGATTCTTCAGGTTCAACCTCTTCGATAGGAATACCGCCACCTACAGGATAGTTCAATTCCATCAAGGAACGCAATGTAACGTGGTAATCGTTGCGAATCGCTTTGGAGTATTCTTTATATTTTGTGTAGTCGCCGTTGATAAGAGATTCTTGTAAAAGTTCGATTGTCTTAGGATTGAATAGATGCTCTTCCCCATCTTTTACAGGACCATACCAACCGCCTGGTTCGAGTACTGTTTCATCGGATTTGAAAGCACGTTCAAAACGAGCTAATGCTTCATGTGCTACCCCACCAAGACCAATACCGCCAATACGTGTTGGTGTATTTACGAAGAACTTATTAATGAAGTTAGTATTCAAGCCCAACGCTTCAAAGATTTGTGCACCGTGGTAGGAACGAACTGTGGAAATACCCATTTTGGACATAACTTTCATGATGCCACCTACAGCGGCCTTGATGTAGTTCTTTTCTGCCTGTTCTGGTGTAATATCGCCAAGGCGTTTACGAGCTTGCAAATCGCGAACTGTTTCAAGCGCCAAGTATGGGTTGATAGCTGTTACACCATAACCGATTAATGTACAGAAGTGATGAACTTCGCGTGGTTCACCAGATTCAAGGATGAGGCCAATTTCTGTACGCAACACTTTGTTAATCAAGTGATTGTGAACAGCAGCTACAGCCAACAACGCTGGAATTGGTGTATGATTTTCATCGACACCGCGGTCGGATAAGATCAACACATTTTGATCTGTACGAGCTACTTCTTCTGCCTTTTCGCATAAATCATTTAGCGCATCGCGCAAGCCTTCAGCACCCTTAGTAGGATCGAAGAGAATTGGCAAGGTTACGGATTTCATGCGACGACAATCAAGAGCTTTGATGGACGCCAACTCTTGGTTCGTAAGGATTGGTGTGCGCATAGACAGCGCATAGGTTCCTGCTTTGTTAGGCTCTGTTAGATTACCAGAGTTACCAAGCATAACCCGTGTAGATGTAACCATCTCCTCACGGATAGAGTCGATAGGAGGATTTGTTACTTGCGCAAACATTTGCTTGAAGTAGCTATATAGCAATTGTGGTTTATCGGACAAGATAGCTAAAGGTGCATCGGCACCCATAGCACCTACAGGGTCTTTACCATCTTTTGCCATAGGCACAATCATGCGCACAAGGTCTTCTTGAGTATACCCAAAGGCTTGTTGCTCCTTGAACAAATCCTCTACCTTTGGAATGGTACTTTCATCGGCCTGAGTAATTTCAGATAAGTGAATGACGTGTTCTTTTACCCATTCATTGTACGGTAATTCAGTAGCAACGCGATGTTTGATTTCTTCATCGGAAATGATGCGTTGTTCATCTGTATCGATGAGAAGCATTTTACCTGGTTCCAAACGGCCTTTAGCGCGGATATTTTCAGCATTTTCGTTTACAACGCCAACCTCGGAAGCCATAATAACGCGGTCATCTGTTGTCACATAGTAACGAGCAGGACGTAAACCGTTGCGGTCAAGGACACCGCCGATAACTGTACCATCCGTAAATCCCATAGCCGCAGGACCATCCCATGGTTCCATCATAAAACTATTGAACTCATAGAAATCATGTTTTTCTCGGCTCATGAGGTTATTGCGTTCCCAAGGCTCAGGAATCATCATCATAATCGCATGAGGCAAGGAACGGCCTGTCATGTGCAAGAATTCCAATGTGTTATCAAACATAGCCGAGTCAGAACCGCTATCATCTACTACGGGGAATACCTTTTTGATATCTGGGAACAATGGAGATTCCGCTTTACCTTCACGAGCGTTGATCCAGTTTACATTACCGCGAATGGTGTTGATTTCACCATTATGAACTAAGAAACGGTTAGGATGTGCCCTAGCCCAGCTTGGAAATGTATTCGTACTGAAACGAGAGTGCACCATTGCCAACGCAGATGTAAAGTCAAGGTCGCTCAAATCAAGGTAGAAGTCTCGCAATTGACCAGGTGTTAACATACCTTTATATACGATTGTTTTAGAAGACAAAGATGCGATATAAAAATCGCTAGATAATTCCTTGCTTAATGGAATGATGCGTTTTTCCGCCAGTTTACGGATGATATATAATTTACGTTCAAATTCCTTATTGTTAGTTACATCGGGACCTTTGCCGATAAGGATTTGAATCATCCAAGGTCGAATCGCAGCTGCCTCTTTACCGACCTTTGTACCATCAACCGGTACTTCACGCCAGCCGAGGACAACTTGCCCCTCTTCGCGTACGACCTCTTCGAGAATTCGTTTTTGCTCGTTACGGAGACTTTCATATTTATGAGCAAAGACCATACCTACGCCATATTCGCCAGCTGCAGGCAGTTGAATACCAAGCACTTCGCACTCACGCTTGAAGAACTCGTGCGGAATTTGTACCAAAATACCGGCACCATCCCCTGTGTCCTTATCGGCACCGGCACCACCACGATGTTCAAGGCGCTCCAAAATGCGCAAACCATCGTCGATAATATCATGAGATTTCTTCCCCTTAATATTAACAACGAAGCCCATGCCACACGCATCCTTTTCAAATTGGCTGCTGTACATGCCATTGGCTTCGAGTCTAGCTTGATCTAGACGTTGTTGCTCTATTGTGCTTTGCTTCATATCCATAACGTGCACTCCTTCATATCACTTGATTATTCCAAGCACTGCGGCATCGTTCCGTTCGGTCTTGGTAAAAGTATAACTAACAAACTATTTCTCTATAAAATTATCAATTTAACATTCTATAGAATTTTATGTCTATACACAGTATACTCCTGTCCACTGTGAATTGAAAATATAAAAAAAACATAGTCTATGCTTTTCATGCATAGACTATGAGTTTTTATCACTATTGTTTTTTGTATACAAGGATACAGGGATAATAAGCATCTCGTCCGATAGATGCGATAGGCATATTATTTAGAACAGAAAAATCAACGGTTATTATTCTCGACCAAAATTATCCCCTACTTCACAAGTAATCGTGATAGCTTCGTCCTTACCATACGGCACGAAGGTTAGCTCCGATGCATGTAAACATTGGCGTGTATAAGGCTTATTGCGCGTACCATACATAGCATCACCTACGATAGGATGACCAATGTGTTCCATGTGTACGCGAATTTGATGAGTTCTACCAGTCAATAACTTAAAACGTAACAGAGTATTGTCTCCCTCATGATTAAGAACAATATATTCTGTTTGAGCAGGCTGCCCAAATTCATCGATAACGCGGCGATTATCAAATACTGGATCGACCCCGATAGGCGCATCTACCATACCATCCGCATCAATACGCCCTTCTACAAGGCCTGTATAAATGCGGTCGATACGACCTGCTTGTAGCTCATCCGTATAGTATTGTTGTGCTTCTTTTGTTTTACCAAAGAGAATGCACCCCGATGTATCTCGGTCGAGGCGGTGCACAGGTCGAACCTTATGAACTACGTTTTTCTTCGCATAATACCCTGCCACATAGTTACTCAATGTACAAGACTTCGTTTGCCCTGCAGGATGAACGAGCATAAAGGGATCCTTATTTACAACTAACGTATGCGCATCTTCATAGAGAACTGTAATCGGTCCCTTTTCTACATCAACCCCATAATCCTTATCTTGTGGTAACTCCAAGGTTAATACATCACCCTTTTTAAGTGCTCGCTGCGAATGAGCCACACGGCTATTAACTTTTACCCGTTTCTTGCGAAATACCATTTGGATATTCCGAGAGGATAGGGAAAATCGTTCCTTTACATATTTAGAAACCGTCAACTCTGTCGGTTCTTTCACCGTATACGTTTTCCAGCTCATATTACCACCATTCGTTAATATATGTTTTTTGTTCAGGATAGAGAATATCGAAATAGTCTAACCATTCTTCACTTACTGAAAGTTTCCCTTCAAAAACAAGGTCTCGAGCCGTAAGAGTGCCCATTAATAACTGGCTTAATGCACCGACCTCAACGGTAATATCCACTTCACCATCAAATGTATCAGAAATCTTTTTAACGGATGGAGTTAATGCACCGCCATATTCCACTTCATAACGGCCTTCGTTCCAGCTGCAAAGCCCATCTTTTACTGCAAAGGTCATTGTTATAGGCATCATCAATGCCTCTTGATTGACAGGAATTGCTTCGAAAGCAGCTTTTACATCTACAATACGACTCATCATATATGGCATGGTAGCGTGGCCAGTTCTACCATCAGGATAGAAGCGATAATATGTATCGTGAAGGCCTTCATTCCAACGGATAGACGTACCTTGAGAACGGTGATTATAGAAATAATTTAATAATGCACGTTGTGCACGGCGTGTCGTGTAAACCAGCTCAGTAACAGGAATTTCAGGCTGACCTAAACGATACACTGCATAGCCTTCAATGACATGGTCATCGTTGCGCACTACAGCAACATTTACACCTTCTGCAAAGAAGCTGCCTAACAAACGTTTCCATTCCTTTTCGCCACGTTCTGCGTAGCCAGAAAGACGAGCCGTATATGTTTTATATATTGGATCTAACAAAGTCCATTGATCTACGCTATTTAGTAAGCCAAAGCTCAACGTTTTATCTGTCATAGGGCGCAAGTCTTCTAGCGACATGGTGTTCACCCATTGATGAGCATAAAGTTCCCAACCATATTGCTGATAGAACGCTGCCTTGGATGGCATCAAAATCGTCATAGCTTGACCGCGTTTACGAAGCTCCTCTAGTGCAGCAGTTAATAGTGCACCGCCTACACCACCACGGCGGGCTGCTGGATGCGTTGCAACGCCTACCATATAGCTCGTAGGTAATACGGCACCACGTACATTAAGATTATATTGACGCAAATGAACAGTGCTCAACAATTGGTCCTGTTCTAACCCGACCATTGTATTTTCTGGTTCATAGCAATTTGTAAAATAATATTGGAAGAATGGATCTTCCTTTGGTTCAAAGCAGTACGCCCATAGATTTTCCACATGAGGCGTATCTTGAGCCGTCGCAATTCTAAATTCCATAATTATGTCCTCGTTATATCATAAGAGCCGTTATCTATCTGTCGCGTCACAGCATATAATATCTAATCTGATCTAATTTAAGCACATCATATCGCCATATCGCCATATCGCCATATCGCCATATCGCCATGATGATACGATAATTACATTCAAATAGATAGTCTAACAATTCTATTATAACAAAATGAGCTATGAAGCACATCGACTTCATAGCTCAGATTTTATTTACCACCTGTCGCATTATCTGCTTCGTTAGCATATACTGCGTCATATTTTTCAGCAAAATGATCTGGGTTATAAGATTCTTTTGCTTGACGAAGACCAGGCAAGCCCATATCTTCTTCACGGTTGATGAATTCTACTTCGCTAAATTCATGACGAATGAATTCATTATTGATAGCTTGATACAAACCACGAATATCTGGATTTGCTTTTTCAATGTGAATCAAAGCAATTCTGTCATTGAGAAGTTCACCGATACTAAAAGCCTCAACACGGCCGAATAGTTTAATGGCACCGCCCTTAAGGCCCAACGCATCCCAGTTATCAAATAACAAATTGATGGCTACCAATTCATCTTCGATACCTTCTTCGTGATGCGTTTCTACCCAAGATGCTGCCGTTTCACGACATAATGGGATAATATCATCTGTAATTGGCACATATTCATAGTTAGAATATTGCATGCGGAATTGATTTAAATGGTTTTTCTTTTGACGGAATTTCTTACCAGACAAGTTGATAAGATCTTCGGACTTGTAAATATATTCGTAATTGTCGCGGTCAGGTGTGAATGCATAGCGACCAGGACATAGGTCTTCCATGCGTTCTTTTACATCTTTGCTAACGCCTTTAAATCGGAACGGCAATTTATTTTCTACGAACCATTCTTTAGCACGCAACAAACCATCAAGGAACTTTGCATCTTTACCAGCAAATGGAGGCAATAGGAATGGCTCACGCTTGCCACCACCTTGGATGTACAATACGCCATTCTCTTCAGCCCAGCGAATACCGTACGGATCTTGCCACATAAACAATGTAGTAAAGCAATTATCGGATGCTTCATAATGATGTTGTTCAAAATATTTGTCGATTAATGGTTTATCTCGCAATTCAAAACGTTTAAATTCTAAAATAATAATCCCTCCTATCAGATTCCTCTTTTGAGGTTACTTTCACGATTTGTGAAAGTTTCGATTCTATTATGTTTAAATATAATCCGAACAATCTAGTATTAAACCCATAGGGTTCGTAATTACAATTTTACAGATTCACCTAACTCAAAGGTGCCATCGGTTGTGATAACCTTGTCACCTTCGTTGAGTCCAGAAATAATAGCTACGTCATCACCTTCAGTAATGCCTACCTCAACAACACGTACATCAACTGTATTATTCTCGGTTAATACATATACATATTTGCCATCTTGATTTTCCCGAACCGCCTTAGTTGGAACGGTCAGCATCTTGGCTTTCACATTAGATTCAATAACGAGTGTATAGAATTCACCAGCCTTGATAAGGCCTTTCTCATTGTTGAAAGTAGCTTTTACAAGAACACTTGGCACATTTTCAGGCTGAGTAATATCTACGTAAGTCAATTCCCCCGGTATTTCTTGGTCCCCCACCTTGAGAAGTACCTTCATACCATTCTTGGCTTCAGCTGTACCTAACTTCATAGCCGCATCACGAGGAATGCTGAGGGATGCTACCATCGGCGTGGATTGCTGAATCATCATAAACGGACGATCCGCAATCGCCATTTGACGGTCTTCGTTATAAATAGATGTCACCGTACCTGCTATAGGGGCCACGATTGTAGAAGCTGCCATCTGTGCAGATACTTGAGCAATTTGTGCCTCGATAGCCGCCGTATTGACGCCTCCCCCACCACCAGTTGTGACTGTTGTAGTTTGTGGTTGAGATCGTTCCAAAATACGATCATATTCTTTTTGTGTGATTATGCCTGCTTCGCGCATACGTTGAGCCTGTTCCAGTTGAGTACTGTCTATAGATGCTGCAGTCGTAGTCGTCACAGCTGTGGCATATGATTGTGATTGGGCTTGTGCTAATTGTCCTTGCAAGGATGCTAGCTGTTGTTGTAAAGCCGATGTATCTACAGTTGCCACAGTTTGACCTTGCTGTACTTGGTCGCCTACTTTCACAGCATACACGACCTGCCCAGTCAAGGTCGGCGTTATCGTCGCCTTATTAAGGGCCGTTACATTGGCATCATTATGAATCTGCAACGGCATATCCTTGTACGTTACCTCTGCGACGGATACGGTTTTCGTACCACATCCCGCAATAGCGAGTGTCATAATCATAACACCAAGGATAGCAATTACAGAGCAGAAACGATTTATTTGCATTCTGTCACTTCCTATCATATTGATTTTTATCAATACCTTAGTATATCATAAAATCAGTTAGAATTGTATGAAAGCTAATTCCTTTAATTTATGGATATAACGGAGGTTCTCATGGAAGAACGGATGGACTTTAGAATTTTAAACAATGGTAGCTTCATTCCCTCCATCGGTTATGGTACCTATAAAACAGGCACCGAAGGAGAGACTGAACAGGCCGTTGCCAATGCACTTGGCGTAGGCTATCGTTTACTCGATACGGCCGCCTATTATGGCAATGAAGAAGCCGTGGCTAAAGGAATCAGAGCATCTGGTATCAAACGAACAGATATAATCATCACTACTAAAATTTGGCACACCGATGCAGGCTACGATAATACGATGCGTGCTGTTGAAAGCTCCTTAAAGAAACTAGATACCAATTATATTGACATCATGCTCGTTCACCAACCTTTGGGCGATTACTACGGCTCTTGGCGCGCCATGGAGGAGTTATACGACCAAAATATATTGCGTGGGTTAGGTCTTTCTAACTTTTATGAAGACCGATTAATCGACTTGCTATATCACTGTAATGTAAAACCTGTAGTGAACCAAATTGAATGTCACCCATTCAACCAACGCCAAGCTCTTATACAATTGATGAGAAAACATCAAGTGGTGGGCATGGCGTGGTCTCCATTTACCCGTGATCGCCAACCGATTTTTGATCATCCTATCATCAAAAGCTTGGCTGAAAAATACGGTGTAACAAAGCATCAAATCATCTTGCGTTGGCATATTCAACGAGGCATCATTCCATTACCAAAGGCAAATAATGTAAGCCATATGGAAGCTAACTTTGATGTATTCGATTTCAAACTCACTAACATCGACATGGATGTTATGGAATTATTAGATCAACAAGACTTCTTAGAGGACCACCACACTGCACTAGGTCTTGAAAGATTATTACAACTTAAATAGAACATAAAAACAAAACCACTTATATCCTCCTTTAGGAATAGATATAAGTGGTTTATTTTAGTGCTCTTTATTTTATTATAGTTTATGTTAGTATACTTTATTTTATTTAGGTATATTAAATACGGCTTGAACAAGTATCATGTATACTACAGTGCCGGCTCCAATAGACATAAACATATTTCGTTTCCATACATGCATGCCAACGGTCACTAATAAAGCAATAAGTTCCGGTACTCCATATGGATAGGATAACACAATTGTATCTTTAAAGGTATACACAACAAGCATCCCCATAACCGCTGCAGGTAAAGCTTTACCTAAGTACAGTACAAAGTCTGGCGCCTTTTTACCGGGAGGGAAAATGAGAAAAGCAGCAAATCGTGTAAGCAATGTACCTGCTACTACAATAGCAACAGTAATGACTATTTCAAAACTAGTCAAGATGTACACCTCCCCACTTATACGCTATATAACATACTACGAGCATACACCCCATAGAAGCAAGCATAAATAAGGATTTTCCCGTTAATAGAAGCATTGCTAGGGCTACAACGGCTCCAACAGCACCTAAGCCTCGAATATTATTACTTTTAGCATTAAATAACATTTCAAGGAATATAACAATAAATAAGCCAGGTAATACAAAACCAATACCTCGCAAATCTACAGATGCTAATAAATCGCCGAACAATCCCCCTACAAGAGTACTCACAACCCAGAAGATATAATTAAGCCACGATACATGGAAGTAGAACCATTTTTCATCTACATCATCGGGTAACTTCGTAGATACATTAATTGCAAAACTTTCATCACACATCCACGCAACTGTAGGAAACCACTTCCATCCCATATGCACATATCGCTGTAGTGCAGATAGACCATAGAAGAAATGACGCCCATTGACAAACAAGGTCAACATAAAAGTATTCACTGGATCAAAGCCTGCCATTAACAGCCCAATAGTTACGAACTCCATGGAGCCTGCAAATATGGTACTAGCTAAAACAGGAGCGGTCCACCAAGGAAACCCTTGACTGGTAGCATACAAACCAAAGCCTACTCCAAGAAAGAGGAAACTAAGCCCCATGGGAATCATAATCGGAAGTGCAAAAGAAAATGCACTTCTATTTTTTATTTTATTTATAGGGAGCGCCTCCTTTCCATATCATACAAGTTTACACTGTTAATCCCCTTAATTATAAGGCACGCGTTAAAATCTCGCGAGCTACTTCTGGTGTTACATCACCATTTTCACCAAGTTGTGTCATGCCATGGTCCTCTAATTGTTTCACAATTTTCTCAACTGCTTCTTCACCAAGACCATAGTCTTTCAAATGCGTAGATACGCCAAGGGACTCGAAGAATTCACGAGTTTTAGCGATAGCCTTGTCCGCTTTTTCTTCGTTTGTACCTTCTGTAATATGCCATACCCGTGTAGCATATTGTGCCAATTTTTCAAGTTTGTCTGCTTTTTTCACTTCTAACAATGCAGGTAATACGATAGCCAATGTAATACCATGGTCAAGATGGTACGCCGCAGTTAACTCATGGCCAATCAGATGAGTTGCCCAGTCTTGTGGCACGCCGGCACCAATTAAACCATTTAATGCCAATGTAGAGGCCCACACGTGGTTAGCACGAATATCGTAGTTTTCTGGATTTTCTACTGTTTCTTTGCCGATTTCAATCATAGTTTTTAAAATACCTTCGCTGAAACGATCTTGAATACGACCTTCTACAGGGTATGTTAAATACTGCTCTGTGGTATGCACAAAGGTATCGATAACGCCATTCTTAACTTGTCTTTCAGGCAAGGTGAAAGTCAATGTTGGATCAAGCATGGAGAACTTAGGGAATACTAAGCTACTGAATACAGGGTATTTACCGTCACCATAAGTAATAACTGCACCATTGTTCATTTCGGAACCAGTTGCAGGTAGTGTCATAACTGTGCCAAATGGTAATGGATTTGGTACCATGTCTACCGGAACCTCTGGCACACCAGCTTTCATTACCTCAATAACGGGACCATCATAGGTAGCACCCATAACGATAAGTTTTGTAGCATCTACTACAGAACCGCCGCCTACAGCGAGAACGAAATCTACGCCATGTTCTTTAATGAAAGCTACCGCACGTTCACAAGTTTCAAGAGATGGGTTTGGCTCAATACCACCAAACTGCTCAACCTTGCGGTTACCAAGAGCTTTCACAATGCGATCAATAAGACCACTGTGCACAGCGGAGCCACCACCATAAGTAATGAGCACCTTTGCATCCTTTGGTACCAATGTATCTAATTCATCTAAACGGTCTTTACCAAATACGATATGTGTAGGGTTATAAAAATCAAAATTATACATACATCCTCCATTAATCCGACATATAGATATATCCGACATATAGATATATGAATCCATATTAGAATTATACAAAAATATTTAAAATATAAATTTACTACCTAGCGATCACACATTCAATATAACACATTAATCAATATATTATATTGAATTGTATTATAAATGAGCTAGAATTTCACCATAGTTTTAATCTATAGCTAACTGATATGCTTTTATCATATACAAATCCCCTTCATCCATGATAGGATATAACCATTATAAGACTTGAAAGGGATGATTATATGAAATTAAAAACATTGTTAGCACCATTACTTATCGGTGCTCTTGCATTTGCTATCGCTGGTTGTGGTAGTACATCAAATCAATCAACACAAACACAAAAAGAAATCAAAATAGGTGCTACATCTGGTCCTCATGCACAAGTAGCTGAAGCTGTAGCAAAAGAAGCTAAAAAACAAGGAATCGATCTTAAAGTAGTTGAATTCTCAGACTATGTAACACCTGATAAAGCCCTTGCAGATGGCGATATTCAACTGAATGCTTATCAACATGTACCATTTATGGAAAACTTTAACAAACAAAATGGTTCCAACTTAGTAGCAATCGGTAAAACAATTTTGGTGCGTATGGGCTTATATAGTAATAGTGTACACAGCGTACAAGATGTACCTGAAGGCGCTACTGTTTCTATCCCAAATGACCCTACTAATGGTGGTCGTGCATTAGCATTATTAGCTAAAGCTGGATTAATTACGTTAAAAGATGGTGTCGGCTTCAAAGCAACAGTTGCAGATATCACATCTAACCCGAAGAATATAAAGATTCAAGAACTAGAAGCAGCTCAATTACCTCGTAGTCTAGATGATGTAACAATTGCAGTTATTCCAATGAACTATGTGCAAAGTGCTGGTCTTAGTGTAGAAAAACAAGGTTTCTTCTTCGAATCTAAAGATGAACCACTAACAGTTATCGTACTTGCAGTTCGTAGTGAAGACAAAGACAACGAAACATACAAAAAAATTGCAGATATTTACAAATCTGATGCTATTAAACAATACATCGACGAAACATTCAAAGGCACTATTACAACTGCCAATTAATAAAGTTTATATCGTCACTATATAACTAAAAAGAGATACCCCAATGATTACAATCATTGGGGCATCTCTTTTTTACTCTTCTGTATCAAATGTAACATCTAATGGTTGACGCTCTACAATATTGCGATATCGTACTTTAGGATATCCCATAAGAATGCCACCAGCTACAATTTTATCATCAGGTACACCTAATTCATCTAATAATGGTTGGTATTCAGCTTCTCCAGCATGTTCAAAAAAGCCTGCCCAACAAGTACCAAGGCCTAAAGTCGGCGCATATAGCTCAGCATAAGACAAGCAAGAGTGACCACTATCATGGGTACGATGAATATCTTTTTTAGAGCCAATTGCCACGACGAGAGCCGGCGCATCGCGCAAGATATACTCCTTGCCTTTATCTACTTCTGCTTGAGCCGCACGAGCATAAAGGCGCATAATTGGCACTGTTTTTGCCGCTAAATGCATCCACTCTAGAACGAGATCAGCAATACGGCGTAACGTTTGTTTATCTCGGATTACTATATACGAAATACCTTGTGTGTTAGTTGCTGTTGGCGCCATTCTTGCAACGTTTAGCACTTTGCGAATGAGCTCTACAGGGACTGGTTTATTTTGATAGTTACGAATAGAGCGACGACTACGCATAAATAGTTCAGCTTGCTCAGGCGTTAACTTAGGTTCCTTTGTAATATCGATTTGCTCCTTACGCGGTGTCATATCGCTATCAAGAGCAAGCGTTGGGCATACGGAAATACAATGCCCACAGGAGATACAACCTCCCCTGCCAGTTACAGGTCCAGCATCGGACATCACCAGCAATCCGGTCGGACAGTCAGCAACGCAAAGGCCGCATCGTGTACAGACTTCTGTATTGACGGTAAATAACATCTGAATATCCTCCAAATACTACTATAAAGCCTATTATAACATACAAAATCAAGTCATATCTAGTTTTAAACAATTATTCTTATTGTATTGGGACTCAACTAACATTTGTTCATCCGCTTTTAGGATGGGGCCCCATCTCGTTAGTACAACTTGGTAAAAATACGCTTGCTTGCTCCGTTCTTCGCAAAGTCTCTGCACAAGCGTATTCTTACTTTTTTATCACTATATTTATAAAGATGTCCCATCCAAAAGCGTAAATAATCTAGCTAATACTTATATAGAGTCATTACAATTACACCTTGAAATAAATCATAGAAAACACTATCATTTTACACATTATAATAAACTGTATAGTAGTGGCGCCATGCCCACCGTATGGGAAGGACTAGCCAGAGGCTAATCTACTGGCTAGTCTTGATGCAAATTCAGTCAAAACTACTTAGCCGCTCTCGCCTCTCCGCTCCTCTAATTATAAAAGCATATTGAGTAAATATCGAATGTAGCTTGTCATGAGGCCGCTCTGTATATTAGTAAGGTAAGTCGCTTTGCTATGGGACTAATTTACATCAGGTGTTATAAAAATGAAACTGGGTACCTCTGCAGCGACTTTACGAAGGACGGAGCAAAGAAATACCTAGTTTTCTAAAAGCTTCCCCCATCATATAAAAGCATATTGAGTAAATATCAGATGTAGCTTGTGATGGGACTGGTTAATAGCAGACGCTCAAATAATAAAAAGAGTTCCCTATGCAGCGACTTTGCGAAGAACGGAGCAAAGAGGGAACTCTTTTTATTATTTATTAAGTTGTCGCAATCTAAGTGGGCCCCATCACAAGCAACCCAAACATATTTACGCAAATGCTTTTACATATTTACTCAAATGCTTTTATAAGATTCATGTAGTCCCCTTTATGCGTAAGTCTCCAGGTCCCAAAGTCTGGTTCTGGGGATTCGTTCAGAATATTTGCCAAAGATTCCAAAAATTCTGGAATCTTTGTAGCTACAATATTGCCAGCCATTTTACCGAAGTTTTCAGAGCCCATGTGTTCTGAGCCACCGTCTACAAGGATAAATGCTACCATAGGTTTCTTATCTACTAATTTTACAGCACCATGGAAACCAATTTCACCGATTTGGTGTGTACCACAGGAGTGTGGACAGCCGGATATATGTAAACGAGGTAGTTTTCTTGTATCTATACCCTTTTCTTCAAGGTGTGCGAAGATATCTTTCAAAAGACCGTTAGAGTCTTGCATTCCAATCTGACATATAGTAGAACCAACGCAAGATACGGAACGGCGGAAATCATTTTCAGCGCTGTCATCAGTTAATTCCGCAATTTTGCGTGCTTCATCAGCTGTAAGATTAATGAAGAACAATGCTTGGTCTGGCGCAATACGTGCTTCTACTTGGTCAAGTGTCACTACATAGTCAAGGGCAGCCAACAAGTGTGCTACGTTCACATCGCCACCTGCTGGATGGTATTCTACGTAATATAAACCTTCCTGTTTTTGACGGTGAATACGATAATTTTCCACAGAATCATCACGCTTACCAGTTTTTGTAATTTCATAAGCATAATCAGCTGGATTAATAGTTAGGTGTTCTACTTCTTTTACCATAGCTAGGGTTTCTTCATAGATCTTGATGAAAGCTTCCGCCCCACCCATTTCAGCAGGCATGTAACGGGTACGAGCCTTACCACGGTTTTTGAAATTACCATGGTTAGCAAAAACCATAAGCATAGCTTTCACATGATACAAAACATCCTCAGGTGCTACATCATGTGCCACCGGAATACCAATGCGAGGATTAGGACCAATACCACCACAAGCATACACATCAAAAGTATTGTGTTTTGTTAAGTTAAAACCTAGGTCCTTGAACGTAGAATGTGGGGTACTATCAAAACCATTATCTATACCCATTTTAAATTTGCGAGGGATCTTGATATAGAACATTTGCTCCATAAGAAATTCACTAATAGCTGTTGTATATGGCGTAATATCTAAAGTTTCACGAGGATCAATGCCGCGTAAAATACTAGCCACCACATTGGGATTGTCACCGCCAGCACCACGGTTATAGATACCGTGGTCATAACATTCCTTATAGAGACTCAATATAGTATCACCATCAAGGCCATGCATTTGTAAGCATTGGCCGGTAGTGAAATGTACATGTTGCAGGTTATATTTACGAATGGAGTCCGCTAAAAACTGTATGTGCTCGCGCGTCATGCGACCACCGTTGAAGCGCCAACGGCTCATGCCAGTATTTGCACCGCGCTCAGCGTAACTACCATAAGCACCAGATTGTCCTTTATAGTCTGCAATGGATAATTCTTTCTTATAGAACTTATGTGTCATATCCTCAAACTTTGGATAATCTGCAATTAATCGATCTTTCAATTCTTGTGTAATCATACTATTACCCTCTTGGCTTATATTTATTAAGCATAATTCGTAACTTTATAACGCTTAGTATACCATATATGCATAAGTATGTTAGTAGCTAAGCTCACAATTTCAATATCGATTATTAATAATATAGTTTACAATCTGTAATAATTATCACTTTTAAAAAGGCAAAAGAAGCTGTAACCAAATGTGGTTTTACCACATTCAGCTACAGCCCCTTTTTATAATAATTATATGATTAAGTGTTGCTAGTTTTTATACGCGACCTTCGTTAGGATTATTGTATGCGTCTTTATCGATGGTTCCCATAATTTTGTCTACTACCAAAGCATTTGTTAATGACCCAGATACGTTCAAACATGTACGTCCCATGTCAATCAATGGATCGATAGCTAGAATTGGACTAATGGAGGTGAAGTACGCTCCAAGTCCTGTACCACTAAGGGATACAGATGCCGCCATTGTAGCCGTACCTGGCACGCCTGCGATACCAACAGAACCAATAGCAATAACGATAACACTCATGATATACATAGTCATATCGAATGGAATATTGGCTACATTAGAGATGTACACCACAACAAGTGCTGGGAACACGCCGGCACAACCTTGCATGCCCGCAGTAGTACCGAAGGAAGCTACTGTATTAGCAGTTGTAGCATTTACACCAAGACGTTTTGTTAAAGTCTCTACAGTTAATGGCAATACACCCATCGAAGAACGAGAAGTGAACGCCAATAAGAGTGGTGCTTTCGCTTTCTTGAAGTATGTAATCGGATTGTAGCCAAAGCTAGTAATCAAGATTGCTTGTACGACAAACATAATCAAAAGACCAACGTAAAGCAATACTACGAACAAGCCCATATCAAGAATAGCTTGTACACCGCGTGTTGCCAATGTAGAAGCTAACAAAGCAACTACACCATATGGCATAAGACCAATGATGAAATCAGCTACCCAGGAAATCAATTGGTGAAGTTCATCAAATAGTTTTGTGAACACCTCCATAGAGTTTGTCCCTGTTTGTTTTAATAGACGAGCTACGCTACCCAAGATAATTGCAAATACGACAATGCCGATAACATTTGTTTCAGCAGCCGCTTGAATTGGATTGCTTGGGATTAGTGCTCGGAATGTATCAACCATAGGTTTGATTTCACGAATCTTCTTGCCAGATTCAACAATATCAAAACCTTGACCTAAACCGAAAGCATTCCCCAAAATTAGGCCGACTATAGCAGCAACGGCTACCATGCCGAGATTTGTAGAAATCATAGCAACTACTAACTTTTTGAGGTTAGCACCTGCCTCCATGTGCAAAATAACGTGAACAATAGAGATAAAAACGATAGGAATAACAAGCATGCGGATTAAGTCGATGAAACCGCCCCCTACGAGAGAGAACCACTTTGTACTTTCCTTGATGTAAACCACTTTGGATGGATCATCAGGGAAGCCTGCAATAATTTGGACCGCTATACCAAGTACGGCACCAACAATAGTACCAATAATAACGAGATTACCGAAGGATGTGCCCTTGCGTTGCAATACATAAATACCTATTAACACGAGCACGAACACCGCGATAATACCAATACTTAGTGGATTGCTTAACATGAGGTAATCTGTAAAGAATGGAATATTCATAATACACCTCTTTAATTCATATCACAACAATAGGTTATGAACTTAGTATAGCATATATCGAAAAAAATACAAGTATAATATTTAATTTTTGGTAATATTTAATGTATTCTGTAATATATACACCAAAAAGGCGATTTTCCAGAAGAAAATCGCCTTTAGTAAATCTAGCTATTATATTATCTGTTAACTAAGATATAGGTTACTTGGATAGGACCATGAGCACCATCTACAGTTACCAATTCGATATCCGCCGTACGGGACGGACCAGAAATCAAGCAGATATTTGTAGGGAACTTAGCTGGATCGTTGTGATACCGTTCAGCCAAATGTTCCATTGTTTGTGTCATGCGAGGATTAATTGTGTCAGTATACAACACAGCAATATGTGTTGTAGGCAACAAACTAATCACACGGCCAGAATCCTCACCAGAAGCTTGTACTACAGTAGCAGTTTCCGCAATACCGCAGTATGGGAATGTAATACCAATATCAGCATTAGCAGTATTAGAAATACATTCTTCACGACCTTTAGCTGGATCCCATTGGAAGTATGTACGAGTGCCGCCATTATTAGCTGCATCTTGTTCGAACAATTCTTTTAATTTATATTCTTCTACTTCAGGAGAGCTTGGGAATACAATTTTACCGTTTCCCCAGTCGTCGATAGCTGCCAAAATTGTTTCACCTAGTTTGTCAGGTGTAGTTTCAACGAATTTTGTACCAACACGTTGACATTGTTCCTTAAACATTGTCAAAATTTGATCGCGATTCAAATCTTGGAACATAGTTTCTTGAGGACCATGGCTATAATCAAAGCCTTCTACAAAAGCAGGGCACATTTCTTGATCACGGCCTAATGCACGAGATAAACGTGCAATAAATTGATTACGTTTTGCTACATCCATTATTTTTTCTCCTTCTTCTTGTTCTTTTCATGTTCAGCATATAAATCACGGAATTTCTTGAATTTCAAGGAACCCAACTCTTTAGACTTAGTCCAACCGTTCATAACTGGAATAGCTTGAGTCCATTCAGGCATGTTACCTTCTTTATTACTAATTAAGTTCATGCCGATAGCACCAGCTTTTGTGCCAAGATCAAATAATGTTGCATTACCGAACATCTTAGCAGCTGCTGTGAAGATAGCTTCTTCTGCTTTTGGACGAGTCTTTTCAATATCAGCCATGATATGACGGTGCTCCATCAACAATTCATGCAATGGAATAGCTACTGGACAGTTTTCTGTACATGCACCGCATAATGTAGAAGCATATGGAAGATCGCCGGCTACATCGTAACCTTTGAATAATGGAGTCAATACAGCACCCATTGGACCTGGATATACAGAACCATATCCATGACCGGAAACGTGACGGTATACAGGACAGATATTCATACATGCACCACAACGGATACAACGTAGCATTTCTTGGAATGTACCACCCAAGATGCCAGAACGACCGTTATCAATAATGATGATATGAGTTTCTTCAGGACCATCAGCTTCACCAGGACGCGCAGGACCAGTCATCATGGAGAAGTAGTTAGAAATCTTAGAACCTACTGCAGAACGGTTCAACATTTCCATCATAACATCAAGAGCTTTGAAATCAGGAACAATACGTTCTGTACCTAAGAAAATCAATTGAGTCTTAGGAATAGAACTAGCCATACGACCGTTACCTTCGTTGGAAACGATTGTACATGTACCAGATTCAGCAACTGCAAAGTTACAACCATTAACACCTACATCAGCTTTTAAGAAGCGCTCACGTACATAACCACGTACAAAGTGAGTCATTTCCGTAGGGTTTTCAGTTCCTGTATAACCTAATTTTTCAGCGAAAATTTCGCGGATTTTGTTACGTTCAAAATGAAGACCTGGTACTACGATGTGAGATGGAGGACTTACTGCAGTTTGCAAAATAAATTCAGCCAAGTCAGTTTCGTTAACTTCAATACCAGCTTCTTCTAATACTTCGTTCAAACCAATTTCTTCAGTTAAGATAGTTTTGGATTTAACGATCATTTTTGCTTCGCGTTGGCGAAGGATATCTAATGCAATTTGAGTCGCTTCTTTGTCATCGAACGCAAAGTGAACTTTAGAACCAGCTTTTTCAGCATTGTCAGCAAATTGACTTACATAGTAATCCAAGTTGTTAAGTACGTGATCGCGAATTTTAGCCGCTTCAGCGCGGAAATCTAACCATTCAGGAACATCCGCAACTACTGTATTACGTTTATCATAAAACACGTCTTGTGCTTTTTTAATAGCTGCAACTTTGAAATCGTCAGCCAAACATTCTTTTATACGTGTTTTATAGGGGCGATTGTCATATATAAGTGCCATGTCGTCTCCTCCTTAACGGCAGTTTAAGATTTCAGCAATATGCATAACTTTGATACGGCGATCAATTTCGCCTTCTTTATGAAGACGATCAAGCATACCAGCGATGTTCATTAAGCACGCTTGGTCAGAACCGGAAATAACGTTGGCACCTGTGCCAGCAATTTCCAATGCTTTTTCGCGTGTCATAACTTCACTGATTTCAGGGTTTTTAACTGAAAAAGTACCGCCGAAACCACAGCAACGATCTGCACGTGGTAATTCAATCAAGTTGATATCTTTAACGTTTTTAAGGAGTTTGAAAGGAGGCTCTTTAATGCCCATCAAACGAGTTACGTGGCAAGATGTATGGTATGTAACGGATTCGTTAAAACGAGCCCCTACATCTTCAACACCTAATACGTCAGTAATAAATTGAGTGAATTCGTAAATTTTACCACTCAATCTTTCTGCGCGCGCCAACCACTCTGGTTGATCTTTTAAGAAATGATGATATTCATCGCGGATTGCAAAAGCGCAAGAACCGGACATGCTGACTACATATTCAGCGTTCTCAAAGCATTCGATTGTATTCTTAATTGCGTCCATAGCCGCGTCATTATAACCGGAGTTAGTGAACATTTGTCCACAGCATACTTGTTTCTTAGGTACTACAAGCTCACAACCTAATCTTTCAAGTACTTCTACACCAGCCATACCTACATGAGGGTAGAACATGTCAATCAAACACTGTTGGAAAAGATGAATTTTCATATTATCTTCCTCGTCTTTTCTAGTACTTAACCTAATAAAAAATTTTGATATGTATGTGTTATGGCAATTTTTAGTAGTGAATTTTTCGACTAAATTTCTGCCCTGAACATTACTTATGCTTTCAAATAAATATTCAAAAGCTCATCGCTATAATTATAAATTAATCATGTAGATATTGTCCAAAGAATTGCTATATTCGTATGTACCCTTTTATTTCTTATATCGTTATGACTTTTTGTAATAACAAACATTGAATTTTATCACATCTATTATTTCATTTATCATTTTTTCTTGTAAAAGCCCCATAAAATCTAGATTTTGCGAATGTTTATCATTTTGCATTTTTAACTACTAGAAAATCAACTTTTATCTATATTTCATTCTATATTTATATAATGGTACTCAAATTTTCAAATTCATGTAAGTTTTATCCTTATAGATTACATTTTCTTATAGTAGTGTATAAATTTAAAAAGTGTTATAATTTATTTTGTATAAGTATAGTTTGAAAGGAGCCCTTTTCATGAAACTAAATAAATTATCTTTGTCTTTAGCAATTACATTGGCCCTTGGTTCTACATTCAGCATGGCTCACGCTGAAACAACTGCGACTCATATAAAATCTGAAGTATCTAATGTGGCTACTAGAGCTGAGGTATCTGCTAAAGCGGATGAACACCGTGTTGATACATCTGTTAAAAACGATGCTAAACGTATTGATACATCCGTCAAAAATGATGCTAAACATGGTAGCACAGTTGTAAAACGTGATGCAAAACATGCTGATGCATCCGCTAAAAACGCTGCTAAACGCGCTGATACATCCGTAAAAAACGATACTAAACGCGTTGATACTTCTGTAAAAAATGACGTTAAACGCATTGATACTTCCGTAAAAAATGATGTAAAAGAAGATGCTGCAAAGGTAGAAGGTAAAAAAGTTGTAAAAACTAAAGAAAACTTACCTACTGGTGTATACCCTGACACAAAAGATAACTGGGCTCGCGATGCTATCCAAGCAATGACACAAGCCGGTTACCTTTCTGGTTATGCTGATAATACATTCAAACCTAGTGCACAAATTACTCGTGAGCAAGCAGCTGCTATTTATGGCAAAGTGCTACAACACAACTTAAACGAACAAGAATTAGCGGAGATTGCAACAAAAGAATCCTCTACCGCCTACTCTGACGTGGAAGCAGATCGTTGGTCTAGCTCTGCTATCAAATTAGTTAGTGCTGCAGGCGTAATGGACGGCACATCTAAAACAGCTTTCACACCTAGCAAAACTATGGACCGCGAACAATTCGTTGCATCTGCTGCTAGTCTAGCTAAAAAATTGAATCTTTCTACACCTGTAAAAGCAGAAAAAGTAACATTCAAGGACGAAGCTAGTATCTCCTCTGCTTACTTGGCAGATATCCAATACATGGCACAACGAGGCATCGTAGCATCTGGGGCAACAGAAAACTTTAACCCTAAACAACCTGTAACAAGAGCACAAGCGGCAACAATCTTAAATCGTATGCTTAATGGTGCTGGCCTTGCTACACCAAAGCATACTACTACAGAAGCTAAAGCTGAAACAGCTGTAAAAGAAGATACCAAAAAAGCTGATACAGCATTAGAGAAAGATACATCTAAAGTAAGTAAAGACGCTAAAAAAGATGTAGCTAAAGCTGATAAAGCTGTAAAATCTGATGCAAAAAAAGTTGAAAAAGACCTAAAAGGCAATAAAGATGCTGCAGTAGTTGAAAAAGCTGAACCGACTCGTGCCGTTCGCCCTGTTCGTCGCAGCACACTAAAAGCACTTGATCAAAAACAACAAGCTGCATTAGAAGACAAAGTATTTTCTGAATTAAATAAAACTTATAAAACAGAAGATGCATTCCAAAATTATGGCGTAATGTACTGGCGTGACAATCAATTACACGTAGCTTTGAAAACAGACAGCGATATTTCCACAGTAAAAGCTAACCTTGCAAACCGTGGTGATTCTACTGTAAATAACTATGTTGTAGTTGAATCCTCCCAATACAGCCAAGCTGAATACGATGCAATCGATACAAACTTCCGCAACTACTACAACAAAAATGAAAAAGCAGGTACAATTCTAGCTACATTCCCTGATGTAGAAAATAACCAACTTTACGCAGTTGTATCTACAGCATCTAAAGAAACACAACAAGGAATCTCTAAATTATTCGGTTCCAAAGTAAAAATGACAGTAAAACGCTAATCGGCGTTACACTTAACCAGCCAAGGCAGCGTATACTCGACAGTACTACGCTGCTTTGTTGTATATCACTATGCATGCCAACTAATTGACTATGATGCGACGGATATAACTTTTTATGCTGGTGAAAGTTTATATTCTACGGCTATCAAGCACTAGCCTTTACCATGATTAGGAAGGATTTTTATGTACAAGAATACCCCTCACGCATTACGTGCCCTCGTACTCGGCACATTATTGACTACAACAGGCCTTGGTTTTGCTTCTGCAAACACAACCACTACAACTCATACTCCTGCAACTACTGTTGAAGCCACTAAAATGGAAACAACTAAAGCACCAATGGCTAAAACAGATGCTACGAAGATGGAGACTACTAAAACAGAAGCTGCTAACGTTAAATCTACTAATACCGCATCACCTGCAATTGTAAACACCTCTATCGGTATACCTCAAGATATTCAAAAAATCCGCGCCCACATCTTTACAGATGTGCCTAGTGATTTTTGGGCAGCTAACTCGATTAGCACTGTAACAAAAGCAAACCTAATGAAGGGGTATTCCGATGGTACATTCCGACCTAACCAACCTATGACACGTGAAGAAGTAGCAGCGCTCTTCAACAATATTACGGATGATGGTACAGCCGCCTTCTTATCAAGTAAATTTAAAGATATTACATCTGACCGTTGGTCTGCTCTTGCTATTGAATCTGTAGCTCGCAAGAATATCATCAGCGGCTATGGTGATGATACTTATAAACCTGAGAAATATATGTCCCGCCAAGAGTTTGCGGTAGTAGCAGATAACTATATCCATTACTTAGGATATACCACTGAAGACCCAACAGTTCTTGATAATATAGCCTATGGAGACCAAAAATTTGTGGCTCCTTGGGCACAAGATGCCGTTCGCGAGCTTGCCTATCTTGGGTTCACAAACTACGCTCCAGGTACATTGTTTAACCCTGAAAAATATGTAACTCGTGCAGAAGCGGCGGAAATTGCGTACCGCATGACACAAACAGAACAAGCACTTGCCTTCCACAATACATTGTTCAAGCAACAAGTAGAAAACAAAACAGCTAATATCATCGACAAAGCATTAGGCTATGGCAATGATTTCACCAAATTCCGTCAAGACGGAGCTCTATTCTGGGAGGCAGGCCAATTACATGCATCTTTAACGGATCAAAAGAAAACTGACCTTGTTTCCAAAGCGATTACAGAGGCTCATGATCCACAGCTAGATAGAACTGTAGTCGTATCAAAAGGTAAATTAAATCAGGCCCAACTAGAGGAGTATCAATCCGATGCCATCGCCCTTTACCAACAAAAAGAACCTCAAGGAAAGATCCTTTCCATCTCCCCAAATACTGATACGAGTGCCCTTCTCATTACCGTTGATTCTATTCAAAAATCGACGTTGAAAGCATTTAAAAAGAAATTCCATGATAATGTATTCTTACAGTTACCACCGGAACCGCTTACAAAGTCAGACGGAAACATTCAATTCCCATTACCACCACGCGTAAACTATTATAACGACAAACAATAATATAGATAAAAAAGAACCGCCCCCTTAGGAGCGGTTCTTTTCACAATTAAACAGCTGTTACTATACACACATAATCGAATTTACACAGTTCGATTATTTTTTTGTTACATCATTTTCGCGGTCACGCAAGATACCAACTGGTACATATACCGTACCTGCGCTATGGATTGAATCCACATCTTGTTGCAAGATCATTACAACGGAATAATCATCTGTTGTGTAGAATTCAGTAGGCATTTTATCGATATTTACATCGCCACCTAATTTATCTTTCACATCTTGATTATTATTAATTGCATTCACCAGTTCTTTTTTATTAAGACCACCAAGATCGTACAAGGACAATTGTCGACCTGTTGTGGTGTTAAATGTGAAGCCTTTTACATAGTTTACACCATTGGCATCATGATCACGCATAGTATATGTGTGAATCAATACGCTGAAAATACCGTTTTTATCTGTTTTAACATCATAGTACATAACTACATTTGTTTTATCAGATTCTTTAGCATTTAACTTTTCTACATCATTTTGTATTTTAGAAACATACTTTTTGATGGTCGTATTGATTGCTTTTTCTACTGCAGGGCTAACAGATTTAACCTCTGGGAATACTAAATCCAAATGATCTGTAGTAGATTCCACAGGTGATACAGCAACCTCTTTACGATCCATATAACGGTCCGCATTTGGAGCTACCACTTCAACTGCATTACGATCTACTTTAGACGCTTTAGAGCGCAACGCACGATTCTGCTCAGGTGTAGCAGTACTAGAAATACGATATGTTAAATCATTACGATTTACACGTTTCGCATTTGTTTGATTTGCTTGTACATTTACAGTATCTTGCGTTACAGGTATTACTTCGCTTGCTGCGAAGGAGGCTACTGGCAATGCAGCAGCCATAATGATGAGTACAGACTGTTTTAATTTCATTGTTTAACCTCTTATTGTTCTTGCTCAGCTTTCATAGCAAGAGCTTCTTCTTTATTGAACTTGTGTGTAACAACACGGCGAACAAGATAGAGACCAGCAAATATGAATGCAAGCAATCCTAACCATTGTGCTGTGCTTTCAAATTCAGGACCTACTAATTCAAGTGGAGCTTCCCCACCACCAGTTGTAACAGACAATACAATAATAACAGCTATGATTACACCAATCAAGCTTTCACCAACGATCAGACCAGAAGCAAAGAGAACACCGCGGCGATTGGATTGCTCTACATCGTAGTCAGCAAGCTCACCGGCACGCATTTTAGCACGAGCTACAAGATAACGACCTACGAAGTAGCTGATGAAAGAACCAATAATAAGTGGTACTTCTAAAGTAGGCGGTAAATAAATACCCATACCAACAGCCAATGGAGGCAATGTTAAGGTAGCAGTTGTGCTCTTGAGAATCAAGTTGACGATAATAGCCACAACACCAACGCCAACACCGATTAAGATATAATCCCAATCCATGCTAGAGTTGAAGATACCTTGTGCAATGGTAGTCATCAAAGTCGCTTGAGGAGCAGATAATGCAGCGTTTGGATCCATTTCAGCACGTGGTAACGCACCTGTGAAACCGTATGCTTGGTAAAGCAAGTTAAGAACTGGAGCAATTGCAATGGCACCGGCTACAGAACCAAGTAACAAGGCAATTTGTTGACGCCAAGGTGTAGCACCAACGAGTTGGCCAGTCTTTAAATCTTGTAAATTATCATTAGAAATAGATGCAATCGCAATAACTACGGATGTCATAAAGATAGCCATAGCAGTAGCGAACTGAACACCTTCTTGTGTAGCAAATAAATTATTTTCCGCTGCGATAAAGTATACAACTAAGGAAGAAATAATAGTCGCTAAAATACCGATACCAGAAATTGGAGAAGCAGATGTACCGATAAGGCCTGCCATATAGCCACATGCTGCAGCCACGAAGAAGCCAATCAATAAAGCTACTACGATACCTACTACAACGAGTGTCCACATTAAACCTGCACTAATAGGTACGACAGATACGAAATCCCAGAATGTAAATACTAAGCCAATAAGAATAAGTATGAATACACCTAAAACGGATTTTGTACTCATATCTGTATCCATACGATGCAATTCACGTTCTGCGGAGCTGCTATTCATGGATTTAACAGAAATTTTCATACCTTCGATGATAGGTTTGATTAAGGTAATCAAAGTCCAAATCGCAGCAATACCAATAGCACCAGCACCGATGAAACGAACTTTAGATTTCCAAATAGCCATTGCAAACTTAGCAGTAGCACCGCCATCTGGAGCAAACATGTTAGTGAAGTAAGGCACGAAGCCAGCCCATGCGATGAGTACACCGACGAGGATAGCGATACCAGAAGCGATACCGATAAGGTAACCAGCACCTAACAACGCTGTAGAGAAGCCCAAAGGAATTTGAGTAATCCCTTTGCTACCTACAGGAATCCAGAAGCTCATGCTATCGCCAAGCACTTTGAAACCATTTGCACAAAGGCTAATAAGGCCAGCTACAAAGCCACCGGACACGATATCGGTCATACCGGAGCTAGATTGAGGGCCTTGTTCACCATTGTGAGAGCCAACTTTCAAAATTTCTGCTGCTGCACGGCCTTCTGGATATGGTAGATCACTATTCACTACCATAGCACGACGCAATGGAATGGTGAATAATACACCTAGACAACCACCGCATGCGCAGAGCAAAAATGTTTGCCAGAACGGAAAGCCATTCCAATACCCAAGCATGAGTAAACCTGGCAAAATAAAGATAATGGCGGACAATGTACCAGCGGCAGAAGCCTGCGTTTGTACCATGTTGTTTTCAAGAACGTTAGAATCCTTGAAGAACCGTAAAATCGCCATTGAAATAATTGCTGCCGGAATGGATGACGAGAATGTCAAACCTACCTTCAAACCGAGATATACGTTAGATGCTGTAAAAATAACAGTAATCAATGCACCAAGTAGCATCCCACGTAACGTCAGTTCCGGCAGATGAAGGTCATGGCTCGTAAAGTCATGTTTCATAAGTACTTACCTCCTCTGTGAAATCATAAACTTAAAACAATATACTAAGCTACTTCCATTTTATCGTGTTAAAGCGATGATTTCAATATATATGCGATATTTATAATGTATACATATTTTCTCCAACCCTTGAGCTATGGGAAAGGCAATAGCCCAAAAGCCTCCAAAGCCACCCACCCCGCTTCGCGGGGCCGCTAAGTCGTTTTTGGGCTATCGCCTTCTCCCTCTCAGATCAGCATTATATAAAACATATATACAAATTAAATATAAATCATCACATATATATTGTAGGGAGGAGATAGGTGTATATGCGCATTATGCATATACACCTATCAATTATATGAAAATAGAAATCATTCTCTTTTATTCTGTACAAATATACAGGATTTTATATAATTAAAGTACCGACAGTAGGGTCGGCATGTCTTTTAAGGAGGTTGTAAACATTATGGAAACAAGAATTGAATATGATTCAATGGGACCAGTCGAAGTCGACGCTAGACGAATTTACGGACCTCAAACGCAACGCTCGTTCAATAATTTTAAGATCGGTGACCACCGCATCCCTATTGAACAAATCAAGGCGCTTGCGCTTGTAAAAAAAGCATGTGCTTTAACCAATGCAAAATGTGGCGCATTAACTGAGGAAAAAGCGAAACTCATCGCTCAAGTAGTAGATGAGATCGTGGACGGAAAATGGGATGATGAATTTCCGTTAACCGTATTCCAAACAGGTTCTGGCACACAAACTAACATGAATGTGAACGAAGTCATCGCTCACCGAGCTAAACAGTTAGATGAATCCAATCCGCTTCATCCTAACGACGATGTAAACCGCGGTCAAAGTACAAACGATACATTCCCTACGGCAATGCATATCTGTGCATACTTTGAAATTACAAAACGCGTAATTCCTGCATTGGACGGCCTTATCGGATCCTTTGAAAAATTGCAGAAAAAAGGAAAAGGATTGCAAAAAGTTGGTCGTACCCACCTACAAGATGCTACTTTCATCATGGTAGACCAAGAAATTAGCGCCTTTGTGGACGGCCTAAAAACTGCCAAAACTATGCTCCTTCAAAATGCTGACCACCTACTCGACGTAGCACTCGGTGGTACTGCGGTCGGTACAGGTGTGAACACACCTAAGGGCTATCTAGACGTTATGGAAACTGTATTGCCAGAGGTAACAGGCGCTCCATTCCGTGTTAAGAATAACAAATTCCAAGGACTTGCTCTCAAAGATGCATTTATGATGGCTCACGGTGCACTTAACACATTAGCGACTACCCTATTCAAAATCGCTAACGATGTGCGCTTCTTAGGCTCTGGCCCTCGCTGTGGCTACGGCGAATGGCATCTTCCTGAAAACGAACCGGGCTCCTCCATCATGCCAGGCAAGGTAAATCCTACTCAATGTGAAGCTTTGACCATGGTATGCGCCCAAGTATTCGGCCACAATACAACTATGACGCTCTGTGCAGGCAGCGGTGCGTTCCAATTGAACGTATACATGCCTATCATGATCTATGACTTTGTTGAAAGCTGTCGCCTCCTCGCAGACGCTATGAACTCTTTCACAACACACTGCATCGACGGCGTAGAATTTGTACCTGAAAAACTCAACTTCTTCGTAGAACAATCTCTCATGATTGCTACATCCTTAACACCATATATTGGCTACGACAAGAGCGCCAAGGTGGTAAAAGAAGCGTACAAACGCGGTTGCTCTATTAAAGAAATCATCTTGGAAGAAAAACTCATGACCGAAGACGAATTTGCCGAAGCAGTTCGCATGAAATAAAATCTCTCTCATATCTATGACATATCTGTAACATCCTCTCATACCTCAAATGAACGGAATATAAAAGGACGCTATAGTCTTGAAACCTTCAGTACTACTTATTACTGAAGATTAGACTATAGCGTCCTTTTGAGTTTAAATGGCCATATTCTTAGAATTAATTCAAATATAGTCATTCTTCCTCATTTCGTTTTAACCGTTTATATATAAAACAATCACCGAAAAAAGATAGATTTCAGAACTAACGGTAAATGAATATGTACAAATGCTAACCTCTTTTACGTGTTAAATAGTTATAAATATAGTTCCATACCACATAGAATAAAAGTATTATGA
The DNA here is from genome assembly GCF_032470285.1 of Veillonella sp. Lineage (GTDB taxonomy): Bacteria > Bacillota > Negativicutes > Veillonellales > Veillonellaceae > Veillonella. Next base: position 170,467 of record NZ_JAWEKP010000002.1, read on the forward strand.
CATACGCGATAACAAAGAAATAATAGTCTACTTCATCTTCAATCAACTCTGGATTTGTGACAAGACTATATGGAATACCTATAAGTAAAAAAAGTACTAAGCCTCTCACAAAATAATTATAAATTTTTAAAAACATATATTTACTCTCAACATAAAAGCTATATATTCACAACATAACTAAAAATTTTAATTCTAATATATCACAATTATTATATAAGTTTATATAATAAAAGAGGTATTGTATGTGAAGTACAATACCTCTTTAACATTCTAACCAATAAACCAATAAATTACGCCACTCCATCAAAGAATGTAATAACCGTAATTTCTCGTGGACAGTTAATACGGATTGGGAACCAGTGTCCTGTACCATTATTAACGTAGCATACGCTTTGTTCTTCTACATAGCGACCTTTTGTATATGGTGTGCCTAATGGTACTAATGACATACCCATGAATACGATTTGACCTCCATGGGTATGTCCAGATAGAGTCAACGGAATCTTTCGTTCAATAGATTCTTCGAAGAATTCAGGGTGATGAGCCAATAGAATAACAAAGGCATAGTCTGGAATTCCGGACAAAGCTTTGTTAATCATGGCTTCCCGGTTGTCCTTTTTACGATCGTTATCGTACGCAACGCCCGCAATATATACAGGTTGTTTGCCGCCCATGATTTGAATATTACTATTCACGAGAATATTCATAGGTGTATTTCGTTTAAGTGCGTCAAGTACCTTATTTACATCGTGATGATACTCGTGATTTCCCAAGATAAAGTCAACCCCATCTGGGATTTGTTTTGCAAAGATTGTCAGTCTTTCACAGACTTGCGGCAACCATGCAAGTTTATCAATGAGATCGCCAGTGATAACAACGCGATTAGGTTTTTGTAAAAGCGCTAGTTTCAGGATTTCATCAAAGTCATCTAAGTCGATACTCGGTCCTATATGAATATCACTAAGTTGAACAATTTTATAGTTTTTCAAACCAGGTGGTAGGTTCGTGTAGCCAAAGCTTTCATGAGTTACCACTACCTCTTGTTGACCCGCAAAGGCAGCATAGCTAGAGCCACCAATAGTAGCCAACGGCACTATAGTTGCAGCAGTTCTAAAGAAGGCGCGACGGCCTGTTCTATTTTCCTCTGGTGTTTTGCTCCAAATCTTATTGATTGTCCAATATAATAGACTAAGTATGATAAATACAGGAATCGCTAGGAATACGCCAAAGAGGAATCCGTAGCTTTCAGTACGGAACATATTCATCAAAGGATAGTACATCGTACCATATAAATCCACTTGATTGAGTATATAGTATCGGATAGCCGCGAACCACGCACCGATAATGATTATATAGCCCACCCAGGCTGGCCATTTCTTTTTAGGCTTCCACAAGTTGAGGAATAGAGCCCAAAATCCTACCAGACCTATTGCAAGGATGGCAGAAAAAATGATATTAAATAGAATTCTCATTCATTGCTCCTACAAATTACTTTGCGATTTCCGTCAGTTTACCATGAGGTCCCGCCCAAGCATAGTCGGAGAACTCATCACGCTTGATGAGCATCCAGTCCTTTGGCAATTGCTGTTGGATATCTGCAATCGATATATTATTAGCATCCCCTGTGTACGTTAAATCACCGCGGAATGCTTTCATAAACCATTTTCGGTGAGAGAAAACATGTGTTATTTCTTTCACAAGTACTGGTTGCAAAAATAGATCAAATCCAAGGGCCTGAACTAATTCCTCAAGGCCTCGTTCTCCATCCTCAAAGGCAGATACCATTTCCACAGATGGGAATTCCCACATGGATCGTAAAAGTCCACGGTTCGGCCGTTTATGCAATAAATAATAGCCTTTATACTGCAAGATCCCCACAAATAAAGGCACCTCTACTACCTTTGTTTTCTTGATGCGCACAGGTAGTTTATCTGTATCCTTATTTTGGTATGCTTCGCACATATTTACAATAGGACATTCGCCACAGCGGGGTGTCTTTGGAATACATACGGCAGACCCAAAGTCCATCAAGGCTTGGTTAAAGTCGCCAGGTCGATCATGAGGCAAAGTCTCCTCTACGATAGCCGTAATAGCCTTTTTACCTTTAGTACTCAAAATATCATCAAAGATGCGATATAACCGAGCATAGATGCGCAGTACATTGCCATCTACAGCCACCTCTGGTTCATTGTACGCCATGGATAGCACAGCCCCTGCCGTATAAGAACCTACGCCCTTCAAGGACTCCATGGTCTTACGGTCATGAGGCACGATACCGCCGTAATTTTCAACGACGTCCTTTACGCCAAGACGCAAGTTACGAGCACGACTATAATAGCCAAGCCCTTGCCATGCGTGAACTACCTCATCTTCGGAGGCCTTTGCCAAATCCTCCAAGGTTGGAAATAGACGCATCCAGTTATCATAATAGGGTTTCATTGCCTCAATGCGGGTCTGCTGACTCATCACCTCGGAAACCCAAATCTTATAAGGGTCCCCACAACCGCGCCACGGCAACTCCCGTTTATGTACATCATACCACGCCAATAGCTGTGGCACCCACTTTGGGTTCTTTTTATCAGTCATATTACCTCAATATATTATAAATTTAGGAGTCTAGTACCACTTTCACGGCTACATACTCCCTATTTTATACTCCAATACCCACCAGATAACGATTTTAACGTTAAATTGTAACAAATCGTACATTCATCATCCATTAATATACAGATCGATGCGCGCCAAGTGTTCGCTTTCAAGAACAGTATCAACAGTGGTCAAATCCATCTTATCCACCATATTATTATCTCGTCCAAACACGATAGGTCCTTTTAATTTCTTACCTTCTAACAACATCGGCAACCATCTGCGGTCACCATCCCACATATGTTCATAAGGAATTTGATTTGGTTCTAGCCAATGAGGCTCCATTTCGTCTGTTTCCTCTACATCGCCTGTGAAAGCACGCAAGAAATACACATAGCTTACGTGCGTTAAGCTTTCATCAAAAGGAAATTGAAAATCAAAAGCCGCTACACATTCTAAGTCTTCGACACGTCCTTGAAGGCCAGATTCCTCATAGAGTTCGCGAATGGCACACTCTCGGAAGCTTTCACCATCATCAAGTTTACCACCGAAACCATTATATTTATTAGCCCCAAAACCACGCTTCTTACGCCCTAACAATATACGATTTTGTTCATCAATGGGAAATACGAGTGTCGTTGGTTTCATAGGATCTCCTTAATTACAAAAATAACACACTATTATTATACCATTATTTCATGTACGAATGTGCTAGTTGTGGTATGATTAAGAGTATAGAATTTCTTACAAGGGAGGAGGCACATGATGAACAAACCACTTAGATTTAATATCGAATTAGGACGGACAAAGCCCGTCAATATTCGCAATGAACAAGTGCGTTGTCCCTTCTGTGATCGTTCCAAATTAACGGATATTCTCGATACATCAGGCCATATTATATGGCTCATGAACAAATATCCAGTCTTAGAAAAAACTTGGCCTACCGTTATTATTGAAACGGAAACTGACGAAGGCGAGTTTTCTACCTTACCTACAGACGAAGCAGCCCACATTCTCCAGTTTGGCCTCGATAAGTGGCGCGAAACTCGTCAGCGTAAAGAGTTTAAATCCGTACTGTTCTTCAAGAATTACGGCTATATGTCCGGCGGTTCTATTCGCCATCCACACAGCCAGATTATAGGCCTTGAGAATTACGATTATCACAAAGATATTACGGCCCAAAATATGGAGGGTTGGCTCTTGCACGAGGATCAAGATGTACGCATCACCTTGTCTACCCATCCGATTATTGGGTTCTTTGAGTACAATATTCGCTTCAAACCAGATGCGCCGGTTCGTGCTGTAGCCCTTCGACTACAGCAAATTCTGCGCTATGTATTGCATAGTGTAGCAAACTTTAGCCAGTCCTATAATTACTTTGTATATAATCTTGAGGACGGCTATGATTACATCAAGGTAGTGGCGCGCTATGTAACGACACCCCTCTATGTAGGATACAAAATACCACAAACTTGCGATGAGGGACGAGCTGCTAAAATCAAGCACGATATTACGCCTTATTTTCAAGCTACTAAATAGCTCTAACCATATACCGTACATAATTTGATATATAATTTTATATATGGTTTAACCATACATATTTGAAAGGATTTTTATGAAAGTATTTGCCATCGGCGACCTCCATCTATCTGGCAATCCTCCCACAAAGCCGATGGATATTTTTGGTCCTCACTGGAATGATCACTGGGCCCGCATCAAAGAGCATTGGAATGCCAATGTAAGCGATGAAGATATCGTCTTTCTCGTAGGTGACATGAGCTGGGCTCTCCGCCTTGAAGAAGCGGCCTGCGATTTACAAGAAATTGCATCTCTACCTGGTAAAAAATATATGATTCGCGGCAACCATGATTATTGGTGGGCATCGGCGAACAAGATGCATAATCTCATGGGCGACGCTATTACCTTTATACAAGGTCACGGCACCGCAGAACTCATCCAAACCGAAGAAGGTCCGCGCCTTATTGCATTCGGAGGAACGCGTGCCTACCTCTGTCCTGGAGACTCCCACTTCTCTCCGGAAACGGACCAATCCATTTACGATAGAGAATTGATGCGTACCGAAGCGGCACTTCAAGAAATGGATAAAGCAATACATAAAGTGCTTGAAGAACTCAGGACGGAAACAAACGTCACAGATATGACCTGTTCTAAAAAATCCTATTCATCAACACCTGATTCAATTATAGATATAGAGAATATTCCTGTAACAAAGTTATTGTTGCTACATTACCCTCCATTTAACGAATCCAACGCTCCTTCTGGCTTTACGGACCTATTAGAACAATATAAAGTAGATATCTGCATCTTTGGCCACTTACACGATCAAATTTCTTTTAACCGAATTCCAAAGGAGTTTAGTACGACAAAACTAGAATTGGTATCTGCAGACTATCTAGACTTCAAACTAAAACAAATCATCTAAGGAGAGACCATGAGTCGCATTCACAAAGAACATTTACAAGCAGGCTATATCTTTGGTGACACCGTCAACCAAGAATATATATACTTGCCCTCTGGTGAGGTAGGTACGGAGCATCCGTTAGCTGTCCTAGAAACACCAACGAAGCGCGAAGATATTACATTGGACGAAGCCGTCCATATGATTGATACCCTAACGCTAAAACGTTGTAGCCATCCTACACTAGGTAAAAAATCATTTTAATAACGCAATCAATAATGCAATTAATTGAACAAAGGAGGCCGTTTATCACAGCCTCCTTTGTTTTTTCTTTAGTTTATACAAGAACTATTTTGTTGTCTTCCTTTTAGTTTAAAAGGTTAATTCATGACAAGTAATTACTTCGCATTACGCTCGATATGACTACCATAAACATCTCTGTAATCATTAGTTTGCTTATTGTCTTTATTGTTTACACGAAGTCGTTCTACCTTATGACGATCATTGTCTTTACCAGAGATTCGATCCACACGAATGCGATCCAAGTCACGAAGACGAGCCAATTCAGGATTAAATTCGTTAATCGCACGCCCCATTTTGCCATCAATTGGGGCACCCAATTGTAAAGCACGGTAAATGATCGCAGCATACTCATAACGAGTCATCGCACGATTGCCTTTAAATTCGCCATCAGGATAGCCTTCAACAAGACCTTTATCAGCCAAGTCTTTTACATATTCATAAGCCCAATGATTAGCTGGTATATCAGGGAAGTTCACATCTTTCTTGTCATACTGAGGTGCCATTCCCATGGATACCTTCATTTGTTGAATCTCTACATTTTGGGCTTTTACAATGGCCTTTAAGTCTTGAACCTCTTTAGCCAAAGCTACTCTAGAAGTAGATACACCATTTTTTTGACCTAATTTCAATGAAACGCCGGCATTGACCATGTTTTCACCGTTACCCATGGATCCAGCTACGCTGAACATAGTGTCTTCATTTGGTCTGTAGAAAGCACCTAATGCCATCGCATTTTCACCGGCATAGTTACCGTAACCAGCCGCAAAATTCCATTTATCCTCAGGATCAAAATCCAATGGATGAATAGCCGCTAATGCAGCCGCACCAGCACCAACTTTTCCTATTTTGCTATTTAATAGGTTCACACCATTACTAATACCGCTAGTAGCTTGATACAATTGGCTACCGTTAACGGCATCTTTAGATGTAGCGGATACTTCACCATCGGCTACATTAGTGATTTTATTGCCACCATTATTTAGACCTTTATTGTCCAAAGAAACATTACCAAATTTAACTTTATCTACAGATACTTTGTAATCAGTACCACCAGCAGCATTTGTGCTTGTAGTTACAGTTACATTATTACCTGCAGAAATGCTAGTATGTTTTTTAGCTTCTTTTAATGCTTCTGTGGCTAAAGTCTTATTATATTCAATACGACGTTCATGACTTTCGATACGCTCACTATGATTTTCAATTCGAGCATCATGATTATCAACACGATTATCTAAATAATCTAAACGCTTATCTTGATTGTCAATACGTTTTTCTTGATTATTCATACGTTCAGTTTGATTTTTTAATTGAATGTCATGATTTTGAATTTGATCTTCATGACGAAGTAAATCAGCATCTTGACGAAGATTTTCTTTAGTTAAACGAGTAATTTGATTATCATGATTTATAATTAATTTATTATGTTTTTCTAATTCTTGACTATGTCCATTTAAAATATCTTCATGTTTTTGTAAGACATCTGTATGATCTTTTAATTTTCGTTCATTGTCGGCAATTTTTTCTTTATTTTTATCGATTTCATTAATATTATTTTGAATTAATGTATTGTGATTATTAAGAATTCCGCCCACTGTATTTGCTACTGCATATAATTGACTACCATTTATAGCATCCGTGCTATCAGAAGATACTTTCCCAGATGCTACATTAATCACCTGACGTTCTTTACCAGATGCACCAACACTCGTAACGCCGTTACGAGCTGACCCTACCCCAGCAAAGCCGGAATAGTTGATACCATTTATATTAGCTTGTGTTTCTGTTGTGGCAGCTCTATCGGTAGATGCATTGCCTAAGAGAACACTATTTCCTTGTGTTGACGTCACATTACTGCCCAGTACATATGTATTTGCTTGCGCTACGTTATTTCTAACCCCAAAAGCGCCAGAATCAATGCCAGAAACAGAATTACTGCTACCAATTCCAACTCCACTACGTGCAGTAATCGTATTACCTGAACCTACTGCAACAGCATTTGCAGCACCAGCATTAGCATTATTACCTACAGCAGTTGCACTCTCTTCAGCTTTTGCATTATATCCAACGGCTACTGAACGATTTCCCTTTGCTCTAGCATCATTACCATATGCTGAAGAGAAATTACCAGATGCCTCAGCATTAAAGCCAGTAGCGGTACTTGAAATACCACTAGCCTTTGTACTATTGCCAACCGCTGTAGAAGCTTCAGCAGATGCTTTAGCGGATGAACCAAAGGCATTTGAATTACGCCCTGAAGAAACTGATCCATGGCCTATTGCAGTAGCATTTTCACCTTCTGCTCGTGCACTCCGACCAATAGCATTGGTATTATTAGCAGTTGCCTGTGCACTTCGTCCGATAGCTAGTGAAGTCTCACCAGATGCGGTAGAAGACTGTCCTACAGCAGTTGAATATGAACCGGATACCGTATTTCTGAAACCTACTGCTAAACTATGGTCACTGGTAACCGTGTTTTCATCACCAAAGTGACGTGAATACTCTGTCGGATTTCCTTGTGCTTCTACATGTAATACAGTTCCCGTGCCTAACGCAAGTAGTATTGCCAATGATAATGCAACTTGTTTGCTTTTCATCGTTTACTATTCCTCCCTACATCTAAAATTATAAATACAACGGATAATATATTATCATTTATAATATATATTCAACAAAACTCAGCATAAAATATGTCCATTATTAACTAATGTATTATCATTATCCTTAACTATTATTGTACTTTAAATATTAAATGAAGTAAACGAATTTTTTAACAAAATAGATAAAATTATCAATTTTATCTATAAATAAAAATTCTATCAAATTCATCATACTATAAATTAATAGCATAATAACAATATAAGGAGATAAGATTTATCTTATCTCCTTATATTGGCTATATTAACTATATTCATTATATTAGCTATACTAATTATTCTAGTTATATTATTTGCTTTAGCTATATTACTTAGAATAGCTATATTGGTTATTCTAGCTAATCTTGTTATACTAGCCTATTAGCCCAAGAATCCTCCATGGCCCATAGCTATACAATCTTCTTTGGTGATTTCATCATCTGCGATGAGGCGTGGCACAATTTCATCAAAAGCAGTCGGTTTGCTGAACAATACACCACCTGGTACACCAAGAATTGGTGTGCCATCTGCACAGTAAGCAATGCAAACCATGGACCCTGGTAACACAGGTAATCCATAGGTAACTACTCGATCTGCATAGCGTTTAATCGCTCCTGGAGTGAGATCATCTGGGTCAACGCTCATACCGCCAGTGCAGAAAATGATATCTGCGCCTGCTGCTTTCACCTTGTCGATAGCCGCCACGATATCGTCTGTATTATCCGTTACAATTTCGTGAGCTACCTTTGTAACACCAAATTCAGCACAACGTTCTTCAATGATTGGTGTGAAAGCATCTTTAATACGACCTTCAAATACTTCAGAACCAGTCGTAACGATACCCATTGTTTTGCGCACGAACGGCTTTACATGTAACAAAGGCTTACCATCAGCAATTTTCTTTGCATCTTCTACTTGTTGTTCTTCTAACAACAATGGAATACAGCGCATGCCTGCTAGTTTATTACCAGCTTTCACAGGTGTATTATTAAATCTCGTTACAATAGTCAACTCACCAATGCTATTGATAGCATATAATCGGTCTACATCGACCTTGAAAAGGCCATCTACATCCGCAATGGCTTCAATTTTACCTTGTGCCATAGGGCCATCGTGCATGTTTTCACCGCCTGCCATATGGTATAAAGCACGAGCTACATCCTCTTCGTGCAAGAACCCCTCATCTTCTGGCTCCATTACAAATACATGTTCCTTGCCAAGATCCAAGAGTTTAGGAATGTCCTCTTCTGTAATTACATGTCCACGGCGGAAGGGCGTGTCTTTCACCTCACCGATGACGATTCTTACGAGATCGTGTAATAATATTTGCCCTACGGCATCTTGTGTTCTAATAGATTTCATAATATCTCCCAAGTCATTAATAACAAAATACGTTACTGTATAACATCAAAATGTATTTAATACTATTATTCAATATTAATATGTTTACATAGTACAGAGTAGACGCACTATTAGCATACCAACCCAACAGAGGATTAAGCCCCCTACGACTTGTACTGCACCGTACCATAATGCTTGTACATAGGATTCAGCCATCATAAGCTGTAGCATTTCAAAGGCAAAGGTTGAGAAGGTGGTAAATGCACCTAGCCCACCTACAACGAGGAAGAATCTCGCCCATTGAGGTAGATCTGGCTTTTGCATATAAAGGCCTAAGACTAGACCGATAATGAGGCAACCAACGAGGTTTACTACTACCGTACCATACGGAAACGAGCTGACCTTTGTCATCACCCATTCACCAAGAGCCATACGGCATAAGGCCCCAGTGGCGCCACCGAGGGCAACGGCTATGTATTTTTCCATATTGCCTCCTCTACTCAAGATAACATACTAGATGGTATGATCACATTACTATAGCATACATGTAATACTACTTTCACAATTCGTGTAATTATCTGTAATAGCCGATAATTATCTACTTTTCTATATTAGTCAGATGCTAATAATCTCAGTATACTATATTTAGAGAGTAGGGAAAAGAAAGGAGTCCCTATGAACCCCTCGTCTACACCACTCACCGAACTGCGGATCAACACGTACGAAGACCCATTTTTACAACATCAATATGTGTGTTTAGGTCATAAAATCGCCATTATTCGCGTATCCCTAAATATGTCTCAGCAAGAGTTAGCTCGTCACATTGGTATCAGTCGCAGTTATTTAAGTAAATTAGAATGTGGTACAGGCATCTCCGGCATGTCTTTGGAAATTCTTTTTAAAATCGCTCAAGCCTTTCAAATCAACGTAGGTCAGCTCGTAAGACTGCGTGTTGTAGACTATAAAAACTGTAATGCTCACCTAACATCACACTATAAACGACTAGAGTTTCTAAACCACACCAAAAGGACGTCTCAAAACAAAACAAGAACAAACTAATCCGATAGGCTAAAATAGCGGTTAATTAAATACAACAAATGATACCTAATTTATATCAAGATACGCTAAATACTCTAAATGAAAGTTGAATTAACTATTCAAAATAACAATCAAAAAAGCTCCGTCAATAGCGGAGCTTTTCATATGTCATTATGCCTATTACAGCATCAGCAGGCATTATACTTCATTAAGTTTTTTATGTTGTACTTCTGCATTTGCTTTTTTGAAGATAAATGCATTGTTAATATGCTGACGCATAGCTGTTTCTGCAGCAACTTCGTCGTGACGTTCAATAGCGTCTACGATTTGATCATGTTCGTCATCACAGTCATGTGTACGTACAGCATTGAAAGAACTGATGTACATGTCGCGATTAACGCGTTCACGGAAACCTGCTAGATAATCTACAATGCGTTCATTGCCAGAGTAATGAGCAATCATTGTATGGAATCGGCTATTCACATCAACACGTTCTGTGGCATCTTCAATTTCATGCATTTCTTTACAAAGAGTTCTTAGCTCTTGTACTTGCTCAGGTGTAGCATGACGAGCACATAATCTAGCACCAAGTCCTTCCATTACTTCACGAACTTGGTAAAGCGCTACGATTTCTTCTGGCGTGTCAGCTTTTACAGTAACGCCTTTCCAAGGAACGATAACTACGAGATTATCTTTAGCCAATTTGCGGAATGCCTCACGCACAGGTGTAGCACTCACTTGTAATTGTTCTGCAATCTTTACTTCGTTAAGCTTCTCTTGAGGCATCAATTCGCCTGTTAAGATAGCTGTTTTTAATGTTAAATATACTTGTTCACTGAGAGGTAATCTTTCGATAGAATCCACTGCGGACAATTTGTATTTATCTTTTGAACTTTGTCTTCCCATTACTAGCCCCTAAACCTTGCTAACCATTCGTGCTTTCAGACTTTCAAAGAACGGTTAAAATGAGTATAATATAGTATACAACATATCTTAGACAGTATGTTGTGCGAAATTAAGTACATACATTACAATTATAGAACTCATCATTAAGACTGTCAATTTAACTATAGATAATAGCTATATCTCATTTTTGAAAGTAAGGAAGTATACTATGAGCCGTTGTTTGATTATCATCAACCCTGTCTCAGGAGGCGGTGCAGCGCGCCGTTACGCCCTCGATTTACAATGGAAATTGAGCACCTTGTTCGAAACGATTGAGGTTAAATTCACCAGAGGTGAAGGCGATGCTACACGTTTCGCTAAGAACGCTTGTGAGCGCGGGTTTGATGCCGTATTCTGCATGGGTGGTGACGGCACTGTTAACGAAACCGTTAATGGTATTGCCCAAGGTGGATTCTCCTGTACCTTTGGGTTTATCCCCGTTGGTACAGTAAATGATATGTCTCGTGCGCTCGGCATTCACCAAAATCCAACACAAGCTATCAGGCGTATCGATATCAATGAAACTCGAACCATTGATATCGGCCGTTGTAATGATCGGTATTTCTGCAATAATATTGCAGCTGGTGTTATTCCTAAGGTTGTGGATGAAGTTACGCCAAAGGAAAAAAGCATACTCGGCCCTCTTGCGTATTTCTTGCGAGCAGGCCAAGCGTTGTTCACTACAAAGGACTACACGTACCGCATCAAAACAGAGAACGACGATTTCATCTGCAAATCCCCTCTCGTTTTAGCCCTACTTACCAATGTAGTCTCTAGCTTTGAACGTTTTATGCCACAAGCCTCAGTAGATGATGGTTATATGCGTATCATTATCTTCAAGGAATATTTTATCCTCGATATTCTCAGCGTATTACCACTCATTATCAGTGGTGCCATCTATAATTCTCGTTATACAACGACATTAACTGTGAAAAAAGCTCATATCGAACTTCTATCTGACGTCGATGATTTATCGACCAATATGGATGGTGATGCAGGTCCGGATATGCCTGTGGATATTGAAGTATTGCCACGCGTACTCAAAGTATTTGCACCTGCAAAACACAAAAAGAAAAAAGCCTTAAATCTGCCTAAACTACCACATATATAACAAGTAATTGGTAACACAAAAGCTCTCTATCAACGGATAGAGAGCTTTTGTGTTTATTAATTTATAAGAATCTATGCGCATTAGTCCACAATAATTGCATCACGCAAGCGGAAGCTATAAATGTAACATGCTTTCACGGGCATTCCCGTCAATCGCTGCAAGGCCTCTTTATAGAGGTCCATTTGGATTTTATATCGTTTAATGAGTTCTTCTCCGGATGTAACGCGATCCGTTTTGTAATCTACGAGAACCCATTCGCCATCCTCTTCAAAGGCCGTATCAATAATACCTTGGAGGAACAAATTTTCCCCGTCCTCTAAGGTGTCGTATACGCGTTTTCCTTCAAAGAGCATGCTAAACGGCAACTCTCGTTCGATACGTTTTGCATTGATAAGGCGCTTACCAAGATCAGAGCTAAAAAATTTATACAAACTCGTATCGCTTAATAAATTCCGTTCTTCCTCTGTGAAAGTCCCATTCGCCACCAGTGCATCGAGTTCTTTCGTCAAAGAAGCTTGCGTATACGTCACAAGAGGTAGCCATTGCATAGCCTCATGCATCAAGGTCCCCCATTGAGCACCGGTTAATACATCATCTTCAGACTGTAATGCTTGTGGCTTTCGACCGAATACGGAGTTTGCTAGGTCATCTGCTGAAACTTCTACCGTTGCAATCGGTTCATTCAAAGTATCAATAGTTCCTGCTTCAAGTTCTCGTTCTTGGAATCGTCGCTTCAATTCACTAACGGAAATTTTAGCAGTACGTCGTGTAGCATCGTTGTATGGATAGGTATAGTTAAAACGGTCCACGATTTCCTGCGGTAATTCTACGGAATTAACAGCTTTTAACTCACGCACCTTGTTGATGGTTGTCTCGTCGATATCCGCTTTGTAATCGAGATCACCATAAAGAGAGCCATCATGGATTTCAACCTTTAAACGACACTGTTTATCCGGTAAATCAAAATAAGTTGGACCTTCGTACTCAATGGCTACGCGCAATGGATTGCCACCATCTAAATGACGAGCAAAGCCCATAATCATCCAGTCTAGATAGGTATTAGCTTGTGTAATAATATCTGTCGGTAACTGTTGAGTTTCTACGGAAGCCGCATTTTTAATGAGCTCACCTATGGTGCTTAACACACCTTTAGAATTTTTAAAGCCTTTAATAAAGCCTGTCATAAACAGCTTATCTCGTGCCCGTGTCAAGGCAACATAGAGAATGCGCTGCTCCTCCGCCTTGAGGGCCGCTTCTTTTACGTCTTTCACATAAAACCAAGGCATGGTCGGGAAGGACACTCGAATATCTGGAAAATACCCTTTCAAACCAAGACCTGCATTTTTATCGATAAGAAGTTCTGAACGCAAGTCCATCATGTTGAATCGCTTTTGTACACCAGATAGGAATACTACAGGGAATTCAAGGCCCTTGCTCTTATGGATGGTCATGAGGCGCACCACATTGTCCGCCTCGCTCACCACATTGGCAAGAGGCATATCTTGATTACTGTCGCGCAAGCTTTCCACAAAGCGCAAAAACCTAAAGAGCCCACGGAAGCCAGAGGCTTCATAGCCCTTGGCTCTATCGTATAAGGCGAGCACATTGGCACGGCGAACGAGGCCATTCGGCATAGCTCCCACATAGTTTACATAGTCTTGAGATTCGTAAATATCCCACAACAAGTCGGTCACACCGTGACGACGCGATAAGGTGCGCCACCTTTCCATATGCCCAATAAAGGCCAATAAACGCTCATCTTGAGCCTCTTCTGCATAGGCTGGCATAAGAGACCATAAGGAGCCCTCACCAGACAGGCGCAATGCTCCTAATTCGTTTGCATCAAGGCCTACCAGGCCAGAGTGCAACACGGCAGCCATCGGCAAATCTTGTTCAGGATTATCTATGATGGATAACAACGCCAATAAGAGTTGAATCTCTTGGGCTTCAAAGTAACCGTCTCGCTCATTTACAACTGCAGGAATCCCCGCTTGCCGCATGGCTTCTACGGCACGGGTGCCCCAGCCCGCTAAGGATCTGCGCAAAATAGCAAAGTCTCGCCACTCGATTTGACGGAATGTGCCATCTGGATTTTGCACCTGTTTCTTAGCAGCATGGATTTCTTTGATTTTTTGAATGATGAAATCTAGCTCACGCTCGTTGTTTTCAGGATCATCCCCTTCGTCCTCGTCGCTTTCACCAGCACCAAGAGTATCCTTGCTGACATCTAAGAGCTGTAATTCCACGTCACCACCGATCCAATCCTCTGGCGCATCCTCTACGATGCGGCCAGGAATGAGCGATTCAGCCTCTGTATAATTGAGCTCTGCTGCCTCTTCCGTCATGATTTGGTAGAACAAGAAATTCGTTGCAGCCAAGATATTTTCGTGAGATCGGAAATTCTTCGCTAGGTCGATACGACGTTCTACCGCATCATTGCCGCCGTACGTATTATATTTCTCCATGAACAGAGAACTATCGGCCATACGGAAGCTATAAATGGCCTGCTTCACGTCCCCCACATAGAACCTATTATCGACGCGAGAAATCAAGTTAATAATCGTCTCTTGCACGCCGTTAGTATCTTGGTATTCGTCGACCATGATTTCTTTGAAAGTATCTTGCAGTTCCTTCGCCACTTCAGATGGCTGAGGATCATCCTCTGTGCCAGGCTCAACGAGAAGGGCCAAGCATAAATGCTCAAGGTCGCTGAAATCCATGATGCCTTGCTCTTGTTTCATATCCCGATACGCTTGGTGGAACGCAATCGTCAGCTCTACTAACCCTTCAATGATGGGACATTGAGCCTTGAACTGCTCTTGCAAGGTAGCTTCCGGAACGGTGAATATAGCGGCTTGCATAGCTTTAAGGTCATCTTTATTTTGACCGCCCAAAGATTTAAACTCTGCCACCAATATAGGATCATAGGCTTGCGCCTCTTTGGAGCCCATGCGGAACTGATCCTTAATAAAGGTATCCATATGTTTACAAGCTTCCCCCATGTCGTCCCAAGTTTGAGCCGCTGAAAGCATGCCTAGTGCAGCCAGTTGATTATCGTATATATTTTGCCATTTATGAGGCCCTGTCGGATCGAGCAAGATTTGTTCCATCCGCTCTAAGCGCTCGCGAATGCGATCGATGACAGCCATGTGATTCGACCACATATATTCACCCCACAACGTATCGCTAGGGTTTATGGTCATCGCCTCTTTATAAGGCTCTAACGCTTTTCGTAGCCATCCATCTGGATTGGCGAGGGACATGGCGTAGTTATACAGGGACATAATCTTCGCCGTTAAGCCTGCATCGGATTTATCATCGCTGAAGAAATCCGCTAGCTCATAGATATTATAAAGGCCCTCTTCATAGGATTTAGTTAATAAATCGGCTAATACCTCTTGTTGTAGCAATGCCATTTCTGCTTCATTGCCGATGCGCGCTGTCGGATTAATGTCGAGCTTATAGAAATAGGAACGAATCACCCATTGGCAAAAGGAGTGCAATGTAGAAATATGAGCCGAGGGCAACAGATTGAGCTGTCGTTCAAGGCGCGCTTGTAGTGCAGCATCATCTGTAGATTCCATGGCTTTAGCCAAGGCAAGGCCAATACGAGCGCTCATCTCTTGGGCCGCAGCCTTTGTGAAAGTTACAACCATGAGTTCTTGAACAGATAAGGGATTATCCATGTCCTTAAGGCGCGTAATAATGCGTTCTACTAGGACCGCTGTCTTACCTGAACCGGCAGCGGCCGCAACAAGTAAGGTCTGATTATCTAAAGAGGAGTCCTTAGGCGCTATGATGGCAGACTCCTGCTCTGGCGTCCATTTAACACCCATGGTTTTCACCTCCTTTGCTACTATTATTTCCGTCGTTTAAGACCTCTTTCATCCGTTCTAATGCGTCATTCTCGGACAATTTAGACAAATAATTATATCGATTACGGCTAGAGTCAAAGCGACATACCGTTCTGTAGTCGCAGAATGTACAAGGTCTAAGGCCATTCAATTGATATGGCTTAATCGGAAACTGCCCGTCCCCAATGTGACGGCCTGTTTCAGCCATCACGTGATTTGTATAGCGGCACATTATGTCAAATTCACCTGTAGACTTAACCTTTCGCAAATCTCTGCTAGAAATGGTTTGATCTTTTTTCGTAGCAATCGGCACATAAGGCCCTCGCTTAGATCCATAGGACAAGAACTTATTGTCAATATGCGTCAACAACTCTATATCATCGGAGAAGTACCCACTGTTTTGCCAAGCATCGCTTTCATTAGCCAACGAAACCGCATCTTCATAAGATATAGGCGCATCAGCAGGGATTTTAGGGTTCTTCACGTAAGAGTAAACCACCGCCGCAGGGGACATAGATCCGCCATGTGTTTTACCATAAGCGGACTCCAAAGCCAACAGATAGGTCATGAGTTGCAGTTTAAGTCCATAATACACATCTTGGGCCGTCACATGAGCACCACCCGACTTGTAGTCGATAACCATGCCATAGGTTTGATCATCCCGTGTATATTCGTCGATGCGGTCAATTTGACCGATGAGTCGCAAGTAACGGTCTTCACCAAGAGAAACTCGAATAGGGTCCCAGCCACCTTGACGACCAAAGTCTTGCTCTAAATACTTCGTATCAAAATCGCTGCGCTTAGACCACTCTACGAGGCGGTCTACCGTCACATGTAATGTTCTCTGTACACGCTGTTCGATGGCCTTTTGATAGGCATCGCTCGTTTCTTCACCTAGCTGATTTTCTTGCAAGATTTCGTCTGCCACAGTACGGCATAGATTTTCTTGTTCCTCTTCGTCAAGGTCACGCCATTGTTTGTTATTTTCTAATAGATAATTACCTAAGCGCTCTAAATTAGCATGTAAGAACGTACCGATTTCAGGAGCTCCAAAGGAGCGTACTGGACGTGGTTCTAGTTTCAAACCATATTGGGCATAGAACTTAAACGGACATTGTTGGTATCGTTCAAGGCGTGTCACAGAACCAGACATGTAGCCTTTAGACAAGAATAGACCATTCACTAAATCCTGCGTTATGACAGGCACATCGTTGTTATCTCGAATGCCACGTGACACCTCCGCTAAACGAGGACGATAGGTTTCGCTTTCACGAGCCCAGTTATAGAGACCCCACCAAAGAGGATTGACCTCATAACCACTAAAGAGCGCCCCCCAACGCTCCGATAACAATGACAGACTTTGGAGCGGGCGCCACACGTAATCTGCCTCTGTATCAGGTGCAATGGAGAGCGGAATATCTACTACCTGATCTATGTACCCAAGAGATTCTAATCGTTTCACAACGAGGGATGGCTCAAGACCTGTTCCATCCTCACCAGAGCCCGCATAGGACAAGGTCAACGAATCAGACGCCCGTGTCATGGCGAGATATAATAGGAAATTCTCGTTGAAAGCCTTCGGCAAGGCCCCTTCTGCTAAGGTAATGCCTGCATCGGCCAATTCTTGACGCTCCTTATCCTTGATGAGACCTTCATCTCCCATACTTTGAGGGAATACGCCTTGGTTGAGGCCCATTACGAACACCTTAGGCCACCACTGGCTGTAACCACGTTCGATAGTGGTGATCACCACATGATCTAAAGACGGCGGAATCATAGAGTAGTTTACATCGCTAAGGCCTTCTTCGAGGAGGAGCATCATCTCATCCAGAGTCAATATTTCATCCTTCATGACCATAGAAATTTCGTCTATAAAGGAAAGAACCGCATTATACATCTGTTCATGACTAGCTTTGGATTCTTGATCACCTATAGTTTCTGCGTCCTTCGCCCATTCATAGAGCCGCTCTGGCACTTGTAAGATTTCTAATAAACCATAAAGTTGTGTACCCCACTCAGCCCCTGTATGACCCTCCGTATTAGCAGCAAAGTCAAACCATGGAGATAATATATCCATAACGGTTTCTCTTGCTTTGTTAACACGTGCTCTGCGCGGTGCATCTACGTGGCTCTCTTCATCTTGCCCCTCATGAAAGCCTCGTAAGTACGGCCAACTTTCACGTTCCCATTTATAATGATCGATGCCAAACTCGAGAACGTAGTTCTCTAACTCATCTACAGCCTCACGAGTAAGCGGCATCAAGTCCGTCTTGAGCAAGAGAAACATGCTGTCCCGACTATAGTTATGACGCACGATATCAAATAGAGCCGTCAATAGCTCGCCTAATGGATGGTTTTTCATAGGCCGCTGACGGTCAATAAAGTGCGGAATGTCGTAGCGAGCAAAAACCTTTTCTAAAGTATCACCGTAGGTTTCAGACTCGCGGAGCATGATACATACATCTCGGTAACGAGCCTCTTCAGCTGATTCTATATAGGCTAAAATACGACGAGCCACCGCATCGGCTTCGCGTTCCCTGTTATAGCCTCGAATAATCGGAATCGTTGCATCTGTAGAGTTTTTCTTACTAGGGCTAGCAAAGTAATTAGCCTCTAGCTCTTGAACGACTTGAGGGCCCCGTTTTCCCTCAAAGCCAACCCAGTCGATACTAGAATCATAACGCTCAACTAAGGTGTCGTAAATTTCTAAAGGACGGCTGAAGAGATGCTCCCCTCGACGAGCAAATTTTAACGCCTTTGGAGCCATCGGTAAATCAATAGTAATAACGGCTTCCTTCGCCAAGTCAAACAAAGTATAAATCAGCTCGTAGTGTGTGGGCGTAAACCAATGAAAACCATCGATAAAGACATGGCTATTCTCCATGAGAGGAGATTGTGGCAAAGCCTCTACGATTTCCATGATAGGATCGATGTCGCGCTCCCCATGATGACTGAGTTCCTCTTCATAAGCAGACATACAGATAGCTAGCTCGCGTAATTTCTTTTGTAATACATTATTTTTAACAGATTCTGCCCCTCGTTCTAGGTCAGCAGGGCCTACACGAAAGGCGCGGAATTCAGAAAAGAGCTGTTGCAATACGGAGGAAAACTCAGGCCGCTTTGTAGCCTGTTCTAACAGCCCCAGTTCCTTTTGCTTTCGTTTCATTACAAGGCGCAACAACATAGACCGGCCAAAGCTTGATAAACTTGATTGACCAGCCCCTTTTGAGCCTATCGATTGATATACCTGATAACCCAAACGCCCAAAGCCTACGACACGAACCGTAGTAAAGCCTTTTTCAGGCATAAATTCAGCTAGCTCCCGTTCTACCCGATAGGTGGCAGGTTCAGGAACAAGTAAAATTATTGGTTCCCCTGGACAATCTGTCATGACCTGACGTATGCGCTCATATACGGCACGTGTCTTGCCTGATCCAGCCCGTCCATAATAGACGCTAATACTCATGAGACCTCCCTAGTGAAACTTTCACCATCTCAATTGATGTAATTCACAAATGTATGTTGCTCATATCATTTAACGCATTAGATATAACACTACACAAATTAGTTGTAGCACTATACGAATTAGATATAGCATTAAACGAAATTTTTCGATATAATAAATTACTATACTGATTATTATTATATAGTAATATGACATTCTATGGCTAATTGTACAATATTTGACTCATCTGATTATATTTATTTATAATTAAGATAATATTTTATATTTTATTTACAATTAGCATGAATTCCTATATAATACAAGTTAGTATCTGTGTTATTTGTAAAATCATGTATTTAGGAGTAAATTATTATGAACAAAAAACATTTAGCAACTGCTTTTGCAGTATTTGCAGCTACAACAATGTCTTTCTCTGCTTTTGCTGCAACTATCGATGCTAATGCACGCGCTTATGAACGTGCTTCAGCAGAGCAATATTCTTATCCTGCACCACAAGCGGCTACGCCAGCTTACCAAACTAGTTATGCCACAAGTGCACCACGTCCTGGTTACAAACCATTGCCAGCAGTGCCTTATACAGCAGGCGATATGGCTCAACAAATGCCTGTATCTAAAGAATTAGGTGATCCAATCTTTGTGGCACCTCAAACAACAGCTGTAGGTCTTCAAATCATGGATCCTATCCCTACTGAAGCCCAACCTGTATACCAAGAAACTGTAAACTCCGTAACAGCTAATGGCAACGGCAGCTCCTACGTTTCTCGCTACAAAGCTAACCAATTGAATGCGTTTGACTTATTGTTAAATGGCAAAACTTATACATATGACTTGCCTGCATACACTAATGGCTACCAAGTTAAAACTGCTAGCTCTTACAACCGTGCTGGCAACGGTGTTGCGAATGTATTCTCTACAAACGTAATCACTGAAGCAGTTGTAAATAACAACTCTTTGCGCATCACTGTAAACATGACTCAACCAACAGCTGTGGCAGCCGCTAAATTGCGTTCCATGCAACAATCTGGTCAAGTAGCAAGTGGTGAAGTAGCTGCATTGTTCGCTTACAATGAAAGCTATGATGGTGTAAAACAAGCAGCTCATTACGATATCTTCAACAACAACGGTCGTTACATTGTTGTTAAATCCGGTGCTGTAACTGTACCAAATGGTGCGCAACACCCTTACGCAACTGCATTATTCGCAGTAACTGAAGACACTGTAGCAGCTGTAACCGTATCTGGCAACACTGCTGAAGCTTCTGATTTAGTAAAAGGCACTGCATACGCAATTGCACAATCTGCTAAGGTGTCCAATAACAAAGTATCTACTAAATCTAAAAAATAATTCGTTACGAATTTATTTTTATCTGGTGAAAGCCCCCAACTTTCACTAGCACAAAAGACTATAAATCACTAACTCCCCCAATGAGGCAACTCATTAGGGGAGTTTTTATGTTCTTTATATTACGTTGTATTATAATCCCGTTCCAGTTCTATTATAGCTCCGTTATAATCGCGTAAAGACCTCTAATGCCTTATACGCCATTAATCGATAACCACGCTCGTTGGGATGAACCTCTCCGGCAAAGACAATTTGTCCAATTTGATCTGCTTCAAACAAGGTAGTATAGAAATCTATAACTTTAATATTATGCGCCTCTGCGTAAGCTTTTAGCTGTTCATTAACCTCTCGTACAACCAGATCCAATCCGTCCATATCGCTATCAATTTGAGTTTCTAAACCGATGATTACCGTCCCTTTTGTACTAGCTAGCTCAATAGCTTTGACCAAAGTCTTGTACACATAGGTACTATCTCGACCTTGTAAAATATCGTTAGTGCCACACATCAAGAAAATATGACGTGTTGGATCGGATACAGCAGTAACCGCCCAATTTTCAATATTATAAATCATACCCTGTACGGAGCAGCCATCTTCACCGTAGTTTGTAAAATTAACACCCTCTATGGATGCATCACAGATTTCGACCCAACCGCGTCCATAGGGCACATCATAGCCACGCGTAATGCTATCGCCAAAACAGATGATTCCCATCTTCACCCCTCCCTCCTGTACTATGACTTAATCATATAATAAAAGAATACCATACACAATATACATATTAATTACAAAAAAGGATCCGTTTTGATCTGCCCTCCAATTAGACGCAATTTTTAGAAGAGCAATTCATGTACGGATCCATTTATATTATTTAAGACGAATAAAGAATAATGCACATGCACCAATAATAGGAGCTATAGCGATAGACATCAAAGACATTTGGTAGCTACCCGTCATGACAAGGACATTGCCCAAGAGAAGTGGTGCCAAGAGTGCACCAATTTGGTTAAACAAGTTTACAAAGCCCGCTGTAGTACCGCGCAAATGAGGTGCTGCAGATTGAACTACGAGAGCATTGGTCAACGCACTATGCATGAAGGCCCCAATACCAAGAATCGGACCTGTTATAAAGAGCATATTTGGATTTGACGTGCTTGCAAACAAAATTAAAGCTGGCCCAAACAAGAACATAACGAGAGCCGCTAAATGGTTCTTCTTAATTGGTAAGATATCAGATAAAATACCGATCGTTGGTTTCGCAATTAGCGCAGCCGTACCGAACACGCTCATGACCTGGCCTGCATAGATAGCCGTTACACCTAATTGTTTAACCATGTATAAGTTCGCCCATTGTGTTACGCCCCAAGTCGTACCTGTTGCGAAGAATCCCGCAATCGCCAAGCAACGAATGTTACGGTTAGAAACGATATGCTTCAAGTTTTCTACTAAAGACGTTTGTCCTACGCCAAGCTTAGCAGCCGCTTCGGAAGCCTCTGCTTCTCGTTGTGCGAGAATTTCTGCACTCGGCTTACGCACCGTGAAGTAACATAATACGAGTACTACCAACGGCAAGATGGCTGTAGCAAGGAATGCAGTTTGCCAACCGTAATGTGTAGCCACATAAGGTGCGTAAAGGTTTACCGTAGTAATACCAAAGGAGGTACAACTCATGAAGATACCTACGGCCGCACCCCGTTGGTTCGGACCGAAGTGATCGCCGATAGCACTCAAACAAGAAGCTTGTACAGGACCAGACATAACGCCTAACAAGAAGCGCAAGCCCCAAGCCATGTTATAGTCTGTAATGGTACTCATCAAAGCCGTTACAGCAGCCATACCAATCAAACTAAACAAGATAGTACGTCTATAACCGATTCTATCGGCTAAAATACCGCCTGGTAATACCGTTAACGCATAACCAAAGTAAAAGGCCGAAATATGTTGAGACCCCATTTTAGCTGTAAAATGCAATGCCTCATTGAGGATAGGCATAACAGATGCCCAAGACAAGCGCATAACAAAGCTCAACAAGAACGTGAGCCACACGCTAAGGAGAATTAATATTTGAGTTCGCGAGAAACTAAGTCGATTCATACGAGCTCCTTTCTACAGAATATCTAATAAATATATCGATAGCATATCATAGTGAGTAAAGATTGGCTACATAAAACTATTCTCTCTATCGTCAATTCTCATTTGCTTTCACCTATGCTATACTGAAAGCAATAAAGAGTCTTTGTTGTTAATATTCATAGTATAATTTAGTATCTCCAGCAATATAACTATAGATGCTAAAAATATTACTAATCTGTAATTACCCGCATAGGAGATTGTATTATGTTTTTCTTTAATGATATTCAGCCCATAGGCAATAATACTGAAAACTCTTTCGACTCTATCAAACAAATTGATGCTAATGGAAATGAATTTTGGTATGCACGAGATTTACAAGCTATTTTAGAATATACAAAATGGGATAACTTCTTAAATGTTATTGAAAAAGCCAAAATAGCTTGTCAAAATAGCGAATTATCTATTTCCGACCATTTTGCCGACGTCGGGAAAATAGTACATGTTGGGGTTGCTAATAGAGAGATACAAGATATTGTATTATCTAGATATGCTTGTTACCTGATAGCGATGAATGGCGATTCAAAAAAATCGGTTATCGCACAGGCCCAAACCTATTTTGCAGTTAAAACTCATGAACGTGAAATGCAAGAACAATTTATATCCTTGTCCGAGGATGAACGTCGATTACTAATCAGGCAAGATATAAAGGAACATAATACAGCATTATCAGAAGCAGCCAATAATGCAGGAGTTGAAACACCTCAGGACTTTGCTAAATTCCATAACTCAGGCTATCAAGGTTTATATGGTGGCTTAGGTAACAAGGAAATCCATAAGCGAAAAGGGCTGAAACCTTCACAAAAAATATTAGATCATATGGGAAGTGAGGAATTAGCGGCCAATTTGTTTAGATTAACACAAACAGAAGGCAAATTACGTCGCGATAATATTCAAGGTAAAGAAAATGCAAACATAGCGCATCGAGAAGTCGGTGCAAAAGTGCGTCAAACAATTAAAGAATTAGGTGGTACTATGCCTGAAGACCTACCTACTCCACCAAAAAGTATTAAACAATTAGAAAAAGAACAGAAAAAGTTAGAAAAAAAATAATCTCTTTCCCCATACAATTGCCATTAAAAACATTTGCTATACTGGCATATATATCAAAAAGCAATAGACTTACTTGTATCAAATGTTATAAACCATTGCCAAAACTTAAAGAAAAACTTCATGTATATACGAAAGATAATTTTGATAAATCTATCTATCAATGCTTTTATAGTCAATATATTATCAAAGCGTATCTTTATTAATTACTCATATAAATAAGATATAAATTCATGTTAAAAGCACCCCGCCATCAACATTTAACTAACGACATTGGTCAACGTGATTTACATGACCACCTTATGCAAGTCATTGCAATCATGAGAATTTCCAAAAACTGGAGTGATTTTATGAATAATTTTGAGAAGGTATTTGTTAACTTTGTTCAAGATAAGATAGATTTTGACAGTACATTTTAGTGTTAGTTTATAGAATATAAATAAAATGCCCCCATTACATACTGCATACAATGGGGGCAAATTATTTTATTCTTTTGGTGGCAAAATGGTGGCAAAATTGTGTTATAATTCGTTACAATTCGTTATAATTCCAACTCCATAATATCATTATAAACCTTTATTTTTACTGTGTTTGTTGTGGTTCGTTACAATTTGTTATAATCTGTGATAGTTGTATGTATTGGTGGCGGAGAGGGTGGGATTCGAACCCACGGCCCCTTGCGGAGTCACTGGTTTTCAAGACCAGCTCCTTAAACCACTCGGACACCTCTCCATAACGGTACTATTATATCAAATTGACCTAATAATAAGCAATAACGTAATACGTAAAGAAGCAATAATATAATACATAAGCAAGCAAAAAAGCCGACTTGCAGCCAGCTTTTTCATTTGTATTTAACATTTAGTATTGCCCTAATCTTTTAGTTATTTGTCATATATGCTAGAATAGGTCTTTTTTCCACATGCCTATGATAGCAATGATGGAACACACCACGGAAATACCTACTACTTCGTAGAATCCATTCGGATCATCCTGGAACGGCAACGCCACATTCGTTCCCCACAGACTGAATATGATTGTGGGCACCGCCAAAGTAATCGTAAGGGCCGCCAACATTTTCATAACCATGTTGAGGTTGTTAGAGATGATAGATGTGAAGGCGTTCATCATGTTCATCAAGATATTGGAATACATTTCAACCATCTCGATGGCCTGTTTATTCTCGATGATAACGTCCTCTAGTAAATCTTCATCCTCTTCGTACATCTTGAGCAAATGTCTATAAGTGCTGTGACCACGCAAGCGCAATAGGCGTTCCATAACAGTTCCATTCGTACGCAACGCAGAGGTAAAGTATGTCATGGATTTCTGTAATTCCAATAGTTGGAAGAAGTCTTTATTCTTCGTTGTATGACGCAACTGAACTTCAATATCGTCGGTACGGCGATTAATTTGTTGCAAATAACGTAAGAACAATGTGGCTGTACGGTACAAGATTTGGAACAAGAACCGCGTCTTTTTATATGTATAGAATGTAGACAGTTGGTTTGAAATGAACGGATACAACACCTCGGATTCTTCAAGACATACAGTAATGAAGAAGTCAGGCGTCAAAAAGATACCGAGCGGCACCGTATCGTACATATCATTACCGCGAATCGCAGGAATGTTGATAACCACGAAAATATAGTTGTCCTCTAACTCCACGTGAGAACGTTCTTCCATATCGAGGGCGGTCTTTAAAACGTCCGTTGGAATTTCCGTCAAAATATTGATGAGGGACAACTCATCGGGGTCTGGGTTCACCAAATTTACCCAAGAACCTTTTGTGGCATCTGATACAGTGCAGTCCGAAACTAACTCTTCTTCTATGTGTTTGTACACCGTGATCATGCTATCCCTCCTTTCAACGAACATATAGTAATCATCTAATAAATTATATACTATTTTATAGCTATTATTCAATTCAATTGTGAAAGTTTTGTTTATGTAGTATATACATAAATCACTTTATGTCTATTAACAATGCACAATTGTATATGTTAAAAGCATCTCAAAACATCCTTTTATCAAATCTACCAAAAAATCTAGCGAGCACATAGATTAATAAAGCTGCTAAACTAAAAAATCCACCAAAAGATTAAACCACTAAAACTTACAGTGAGTAAGTATGCAAACAAATAATCAGCAATATATCATTAGGTTAAATCTTATAAAAATAACCTCTATACTAGCTTATCGCTAATATAGAGGTTATTTGTTTTATCCTACTCTGTCAAATCAGAATCATGTCATTTGTTATATTTCTGCATTAATCTATAAGATTACTTTCACCAAATTAACGGCGCAAGATACGAATAGAGTTCAAAATACAAAGAATGGATACGCCAGTATCACCGAATACCGCCCACCACATGGATGCATAGCCCATAAGGCCTAGCGCCATGATAAGAATTTTAACGGCAATAGCGAATACTACATTTTGCCAAGCAACACGCAATGTTGCTTTGGACAAGTCTAGGATATGTGCAATGGCAGTCAAGGATGGACGCATGAACACAACATCTGCCGCCTCGATAGCCGCATCAGCACCACTACCCATCGCGCCACCTACATCAGCACCTGCAAGTACTGGAGCATCGTTGATGCCATCCCCTACGAACATAGTTGGACCATATTCAGAGCGAATATCTTGTACAACAGACAATTTATCTTGAGGCAACAACTGAGCACGTACAGCACTTACGCCAGTTTCTTTAGCAATGTAATTTGCACTTGCTTCAGCATCACCTGTAAGCATAACAGTTTTAATATCTTGACCATTAAGATTAGCAATCGCTTCAGCAGAGTCTGGGCGAGCTTCATCGGCGATGATGATACGACCTAAGTATGTATTACCTTCTGCGACAAGAACTTCTGTGCCATATTCAGCAGCTTCTGTTGGATAGCCTTGCACATTATAGCGTTCCATAAGACGACGGTTACCAATAAGTACTTGTTGACCATCTGCCATACCTACCATACCTTCACCAGCTAACTCTTGAACGAAATCAGAAGGTTCCACTGTAAGGCCTTGATCTTTTGCTTCAGACACGATGCTTGTTGCGATTGGATGTGTAGAAACGGCTTCGATAGCTGCCGCCATGGATAACAATTGACTGGAACTTACATGAGAGCCTACAGTTTCTACGCTGTGAACTTTGAACTCACCAGATGTGATAGTACCAGTTTTATCAAGAGCTACTGCTTTCACATTAGCCAACGCCTCGATAACTCGACCACCTTTTAATAAGATACCGTGTTTAGACGCATTGCCGATACCGGAGAAGAATGCAAGTGGCACGCTAAGCACCAATGCACATGGGCAAGAAATAACGAGGAATGTTAAGGCTGTGTAGATCCATTTATGCCATTCACCAGTAATAAGGGATGGGATGATAGCTACAGCCAATGCAAAAGCTACAACGATTGGTGTGTATACGCGAGCAAAACGAGTAATGAAACGGTCGATTTTAGGTTTAGAGGATGCTGCATTTTCCACGGCATCAAGAATTTTAGTAACCATGGATTCTTCAAGAACCTTATCTACACGCATTGTAATGCGACCAGATTCGTTGATACAACCAGACATAAGTTGAGTGCCAGGTACGGCGCGAACAGGTACAGGTTCACCTGTTACAGGTGCTGTATTAACGCGTGTTTCACCTTCAAGCACTGTGCCGTCTAGAGGAATTAAATCGCCAGGACGAACTTCGATAGTCCAGCCTACTTCAACCTTTTCAGGAGCCATAACTACGATTTCACCACCGCAGTCTGTATCTACAACGCGCACCTCTTGAGGACGCATATCAACAGCGTTCATGATTTCTGTACGACTACGATCAGTTGCTTTTTCTTCGAAGAACTCACCGATACGGTAGAACAAGATAACGCCTACGGCCTCAGGCAATGCATCGATAGCAATAGCACCCAATGTAGCGATAGACATCAAGAAGTTCTCGTCGAACACTTGGCCTTTTAAGATATTGCGACCTGCGATGCGCAATACTGGGAACGCAAGAAGAATATACGCAACATAGTAAATTGGAGTTTCAATACTCTCTGGTAAGCTGATGGATGGGACAAAGGATGACAAAACATCATAAATCATAAATAACAAGCCTGCTACGATGACTGCAATTGTTACAGCATCACCATCACGATCCTGGTCAGGACCATGATCATCCATAGCCGCTTTGGATTTACGTTCATAATCTGCTACGGTTATGCCCTCTTCGATGGCATCACAAATGTCTTGAATGTCACGTTTAAGAGCTTCACGGTCTTCCCAAGAGCCGGTTAATTTTAATTGATGTGTAGCAAGTGTGAAATTGGCAGTCTCTACCACATCCATTTTACAGATACGATCTTCAATTTTTGCTGCGCAGTTCGGACAGTTCAAATCCTTCAATAACAATGTTTCTTCCATGATATCTCCTTTGATAATAGTGAACGCTTCTATCCTGTATTGTAAGTTAATAGGTAATATTTTTCTAATACTTATTAGACATATCTTGTTTCATATCTTGTTATATATGTTCCTAAACATTTTTCATCAGATATTTTTATTTATATGAATACCTGTTCATATGTTTATATTACATCAAAGGAGATTAAATGTCAATACAAAATCATATTCAACATATATCAAATTTTATTTACTTTAGTTCTAACTATATTCACCTTATATCAAATTTCGTTCTACCAGGAATTTATGTGCTACATCAGCTGGTAGTTGATGTTCCGTTTCAACGGCGTAATTCATCTTCGCCATCTCTTGATCTGTAATCGTATGATTCAAACTTTCTAATACAGGGCGCAGTTCAGGATGAGCAATCAATACTTCGCTACGTACCACATTGCCAGACATATAAGATGGATATAAATGTTTATCATCTTGTAACACCGTAATCGGTGCGATACTTAATTGACCATCAGTCGTGAATATCGGCATTGCATCCACCTCATCACGACCAATAGCCGTATATTTTAGCCCTATATCCATATCTTTAGTAGCTTTAAAACTCATACCATACACGCGTTGTAATCCAGCATAGCCATCCTCACGACCAAAGAAATCATACTCCCCACCTAATGTTAGGGATGGTGCTATACGAGCAAGATCGGAATACGTTTTTACACCATAGGCCTGAGCAATCTCATTGCGCACTCCTATGCCATAAGTATTATTAAAGCCGTACATGCCGACCCACTCAAAATTATATTCCTCTTTGTAGGCCTGTGAAAGCTCATTAAATAGGCTTTCATCATACGCATCCGTACGTTTCAGCACAGCAGACCAAGCCGTACCAGTATATTCAGGATATATATCAAATTGGCCGGAAAGCATAGCTGGTTGAATATTTGATGTACCACCGCCTACACCTTCTGTAACCTCTACGGTTAAATCAGTCTTCTTCTCGATTAATTCTTTTAAAACATTCCCCAAAATAAGCTGTTCCGTCATAGGTTTCGTTGCAATATGAATAACATCGGTCTTCACATGACGGCAATACATAGCCCAGCCACCTATACCCATTGCAATTAGCGTCATAATCGAAACAAATATAATCGTATAACGCTTCATATGAGGGCTAATACGCGTTACTCTTTCACCTAGAGAAAAGAGCGCATCAACAGTAATGGCTAATAGTGCAATCAGTAGACTACCGGCAATCGTCAAAGCACTTTGATTCGTTGTAATGCCCCTATAAATCGCCACACCTAAACCACCAGCACCAATAAAGGATGCAATACCTGTCAAGGCAATGGTCATAACGAGCATAGTCCGTATACCAGCCATAATCGTCGGCATAGCCAAAGGAATCTCTATATTCCACAAACGTTGAATCCGCGTGAGCCCTAATGCAATCCCCGCTTCACACATGGCTTGATCAATCTGGTTAAGACCAGTAAATGTATTTCGTACCATCGGTAATAAAGCATATATAACCAATGCAATGATAGCCGTCGTATTACCAACACCTGATACGTACAACAAGAGACCTAGCATCGATATAGATGGAATTGTATATAGGAAATTAACTACTACCATAACGGGCACAGCTAGCCGTTTATATTCGTATATAAACACACCCAATAATCCACCGATGATGGTAGCAATAACAGAAGCTAATACTGAAATTTCTATATGCTCCCATAATAGCTGGAGGAAAAAATCATAGCGATTTATAAGTAATGATATGACATCATGCATTACATACACCGCCTTTCTAAGTCAAAAAACACGAAAAATTATATAGGTATATTAGAGTCAACAAAACTCAAGAAATCTTTATAAAGCTATATTTACCCATGATACTATTGTATACCTAATTATTTCTTAACTCTAGTCTATTTACCATACACAGTAAAAGCCATCATTTATATTTATATATCATACAAGTTCAGCTCTTTAATATATCTGAAAGGAATAACAGTTTCTTGTACAGATAGAATTTGTAATTGCTCACTAATCATATCAACAGCTCCTATAAGTTCCGTATATTTTCGTTTGTTGTAGTAAACGATTCGTACCCATTCCCCACAACGTACAGATTGTAAAACTGTATTTAACTCGTCTATTTGATCCTCTGATAACTCTGCCCGATTTTCTTTTGGCTTTGCTACAGCGGCTAATAACGCTTCAAATCCCCTCAATGCCGCAAAGGGCATAAATTGTTTTGCTCGCTGTAACCGAGACATGCGATGTTTCATTAATTTATACCTCCCCTTACGCGACTAATGTATTTCCAATGTATCCATTATAATATCTATTCCCCATTATGA
Organism: Veillonella sp.; assembly: GCF_032470285.1. Lineage (GTDB taxonomy): Bacteria > Bacillota > Negativicutes > Veillonellales > Veillonellaceae > Veillonella. The sequence continues at coordinate 201,473 of NZ_JAWEKP010000002.1, forward strand.
CCGCCTACCAAGGTATTTCTAAAGCGCATGGTTCCTTCCTCTTGTAAGCTCGATGCACGCAAAATAGAATTCTTACCAAACTGTTCCTTAATGGATAGCATAGCCTCTTGTACCTGTCGCTCTTTTTCCTCTTCATTTGTAGTAAGAGTGCTAAATAGGTCCACCTCTTGAGGTATGGCGGATTGATTGACTAAATCCTCAAAGCTGATTCCTATGCGACGGATGAGCTCATTTTTACGGCAATGCTGCTCGTATAATTTAATAACTGCCGCCGTTAACACCTGCAAAGAGTCAGTGTACTGCTTAAGCTTTTTAGAACCTCCTGTAGAGCGCATCATTTCATCAGCATAGCCGATATGAACGTGAATATGGTTCGTAACCCCTTTGATTTGTAAAAGCTCTAATACCAAGGACTCTACCATTTCGCGCATAGGCACGTATGCCTCTTCATAGGTATAATTACGCAACAAAATTTGACTGTGCGAGATAGAGTGCTTAATAGGTCGATACGCATGGATATCCGCAATCGTACAAGGCTCACGGCCCCAAGCATGGTCAATGATGAGCTCTGCATTAATGCCAAACTCCTTGTACAACTTCGCTTCTGGAATCATGGTAATACCATGTAAATCATAAGCACCGTACTTATGCAAGCGATTAGCTATACCCTTACCAATCTGCCATATATCAGTCAAGGGCTGATGATACCAAATTTTCTCTTTAAAAAGGCTTACATCAAGATAACCTATAAAATCAGGCGCATGTTTCGCCAAAATATCGAGGGCAATCTTGGCGAGAAACAGATTCGTACCAATCCCAACGGTGGCATAAATCTTCGTTGCCTCTAGCACAGCATCGAGTAACATCTGCGCCAACTGACGAGGCGTCTTTTTATATAGTGGTAAATAGGGCGTGATATCGATGAAATACTCGTCGATAGAGTACACATGTACATCTTCGGGCGCCACATACTTGAGCAAGGTTCCATAAATCTCAGCAGACACCTGCATATACCGCTTCATATGTGGCTTCACCGTCAAATACTCAATATGCGGTGGAATCTGAAATAATCGGCTGCGATTTTTCACACCTAAATTTTTTAAGGCTGGAGAAATAGCCAACGTAATAGCCCCCTTGCCACGAGAACCATCGGCCACCACCAGAGGTGTTGTAAACGGATCCAGTCCTAAATCGGCACACTCTACAGACGCGTAAAAACACTTCAAATCAATACACATATACATCCGATCCGTATCACCTGAACCCATACAAACACCCCCTAAACCGCTAAACAACGGGCTTTTACAAAAAACAGAACACAAAAATTTCTATGATTAGTATAACAAAAACCGAGAGTATTTTCAAACATATGTTTGTTTTTATAACAGTAAATTTTGAACATAAAAAATAAAAAGAGTACCTACTATTAGACATCAAATCTAATAGTAGGTACTCTTAAGTACGCATATAACTTAACCCAATATGGTTTCTTTAGGACTTGTATAATAAACTAAACCCTTTTCACTACTATAATCCATGCTAGACTCTTTGCGGCTACAAAAGTGACCTCTAAGGTCTATAGAAATCTTTCTTAACCACAATTGTTGTCGTTTATTGCTCAAAAAATCTTTTCCGTTATCACAAGAATCAAATAATTCAAGAGCTTCACTAAAAACCTCGGACTCACCACAGTTTATAGCTCGAAGATTAGTAAGGTAGTTACGCTTAAAAGCATCAAAGGCATCAACGCAATACTCACCTAACTCAATCAAAAACACGGTATACCCTAGCATAAAAATCATCATGATTTGCTCAAAACTATGATGAGATACAAAAGAAATATAGAGATGATCAATACTATCCGTATTAGGTACATCAAACAAATTAAAATCATTAATACAAGTATGATATGAGGACTCCATTAATCTAGATACACAATCCAGTTCCAAGGAATCTATCGCATCACGCAAATGACCTTCCCAATCAAAGTCTTCAAACCACTCTGCTGCATCAACAATATCTTCCATTCCCATACCTTGGAAAACAATCTCCCTTAAGTCCTTTGACAACCGGTATTCATCAATTAAATCTATCATAGACAAATGATAATGTAGACTCTCAAATACGCCTAGACTAATACGCTTGTATTTATAAGCCTCTGCAGCACCTAATCCAACCAGCAACAAATAAAACTCAATATTTTGTTTTCCACTAATAGTTAAATTCATCATACAAAGGATGGAAACCTTATATTCCACCTCACAATACTTACGTATTGTACGACACTATAAAATCTATCTAGTACTATTATACACTTGAATACGATTTATTTTCTACTAGTATAACGCCAAAACTTCTATTATCTTCTCTCCCAACAATACAACGAAAACTATCGAGTGCCACTATATTGATGGGACACCTTCATATGTACAGTGATAAAAAGAAAGGACTATACTTATGCAGCGACATCAGGTCACGAGGAGCAAAGAAGTATAGTCCTTTCTTTTTAATTAAAATGTAGCTATGTCACGGGGCCCCATCAATATAGGCACGCCCCGATAGTTTTCATTATTGTTCCGGCCCTAGGTCTCGGAATTCTACGTCTCTAAATTGTGTTAATTCTCCAACGAATTGGAGTTCCACGGTACCGACGGAGCCATTACGGTGTTTACGAATGAGGACTTCTGCATTGTCCCCTTTTTCGGAGTTTTCATCGTAATATTTATCGCGGTACAAGAAGATAACGATATCTGCATCCTGCTCGAGGGAGCCAGATTCACGAAGGTCCGAAAGCACAGGCCGTTTATCTGGTCTGCTTTCAACACTACGAGACAACTGCGACAAAGCGATAACCGGCACGTTAAATTCACGAGCAATCAATTTAAGATTACGAGAGATTTCGGACACCTCTTGTTGACGGTTTTCGCTACCCTTACCAGCATTTCGACCTTGCATCAACTGAATATAATCGACGATAACGAGATCAAGGCCATGTTCCACCTTGAGACGGCGCAACTTAGAACGCATATCTTGTACAGTAAGGCCCGGTGTATCATCGATAAAAAGCTTGGATTTGCTCATGCGGTCCGCTGCGGCAATCACCTTTTCCCAGTCAGCAGGATCCATATTCGCACGGCGCAATTTTTCAGAGCTCACACCTGCCACGGAGGACAAAATACGGCCCACAAGCTGTTCCTTGCCCATTTCTAGGGAAAAGAACGCCACCGTCTTGTCGTACAACATCGTTACATTTTGAGCAATGTTCAAGGTGAAAGCTGTTTTCCCCATGGCAGGACGAGCTGCTACGAGGATGAGGTCAGATTTTTGTAAGCCGTTAAAAATGTGGTCCACATCTTTAAAGCCTGTTGGCACGCCTGTAATAGCGCCATCATGCTGTTGCAATGCATTAAGTTTATCTAGATTAGATAAAACCACTTCCCCAATGGCAGCAAAGGATGATTCAGACTGGGTTTGACCGCTTACATCTAATACCATTTGCTCTGCCTTGTTAAGGATAGCCGTCGGCTCATCTTCGCCAGCATACGTCATGCCAACAATTTTATTTCCTGCATCGATGAGGCGCCGCAACTGAGCTTTCTCGCTAATGATTTTCGCATGTTCCTCAACATTGTATGACACCGATTCATTCGCAAGAGATGTAATATAAGCAAGACCTCCTACCGCATCGAGGCGCTTACGACGATCTAGCTCTTCACCAACGGTAATAAAGTCAGCTGTCTTATTGGCATGCACGATTTCTAAAATGGCATCGTAAATAATACGATGTGCATCGCGGTAAAAATCTTCAGATTTAAGAATACTTGTCACCGTATCTACAACGGCGCCCATATTGGATCCATTAGTTAATAAAGCCCCCAAAACGGCCTTTTCCGCATCTAAATTATGCGGCGGAATGCGTACATCCATGATAATCCCCTTCACACAACCACTATGGATAAAAGAATTCACCATACTCCAAGAGCATGGTGAATACTATTATTCGGCTACCACATTAACCTTGATAGTACTTGTAATTTCAGGATGAACACGCACTAGTACGTCATGTACGCCCAATGTTTTCAATGGTTCTTTAATTTCGATTTTCTTTTTATCAATATCTACTTTATATTGAGCTTTAGCAGCATCGGAAATATCTTTAGCAGTAACGGAACCGAATACGCGACCTTCTTCGCCCATGCGAACTTTTACAGTCACTTCAACCTTAGTCAATTGAGCGGCCAAGATCTTAGCTTCGTCATTTGCAACGGCTTTATTATGAGCAATGGATTCTTGTTTTTGTTTCGCATTATTTACGTTAGTTGCTGTACCTTCAAGGCCGAGGCCTTTCTTGATCAACACGTTACGGCCATATGCGTCACTAACTTCAACGATTTCGCCTTTTTTACCAACTTTTTTAACGTCTTCTAACAATACTACTTTCATTGTTATTCCTCCTCTTGTTCTGCGGAATGAAGCGCCTTAAGAGCATGCTCCAAAATGGCCTGCTTCGCTTCCTCTATGGTCATACCTTGTAATTGAGCACCAGCCACAGTTCTATGACCGCCACCACCCAAGGCTTCCATTACAACTTGTACATTTACCTTACCTTTGGATCGAGCACTAACGCCGATACCGCCATCATTTAGGGAATATAGTACAAAGGCAGCTTCAATATCTTCATTACTGATGAGCATGTCCGCACTTTGTGCAGCCAACGCCATCATATCCTTCAAGCCTTCAGGCGCTACGGAAATAGCAATCCCCTCAGTACGACTTGCTTCAAATACCATTTTAGCACGCAATTGGATAGAATCGAAAGTTTCAATAAACAATTGTTTAACTCTGTCGATATCCGCCCCTGCACGGCGCAAGAATGCTGCGGCCTCAAAGGTGCGTGCCCCAGTTTGTTGGATAAAGTTCTTCGTATCTAATACGATACCTGCATAAATACCTGTGGCTTCCGCTTTTGAAAGTTTTACAGGAACGCCTGCATATTGTACAAGCTCTGTTACGAGCTCAGATGTGGACGATGCAGTTGGTTCCAAATAGGTAAGCAATGGATTTTCCACAAAGTCCGCTGCGCGGCGATGATGGTCGATAACGATGCGTCGTTCAGAAATTTCAAGCGCCTCTTGAGCCGCCACCATTTCCTGACGATGCGTATCACACACGACAGTGAGCGTATTCGCATCTACCCATACTCTTGCAGCTTCTGCAGTAATAATATTCTCTTTCCAGAACTCTGACTCATTAAGAACATTCACCATTTTATCGATGGCACTAGTTTCTTTTGAAAGCGCAATGCGCACGTCTTTACCAAGTGCTCGAGCAATGGCGGCTACACCGATAATACCACCTAATGCATCGTAGTCTTCACGTTGATGCCCCATGATAAGAATCTTATCAGAATCAATCATAAGCTCATGTATTGCTTGAGATACAACACGAGCACGAACGCGCGTATTCTTCTCAACGCCTGCCGTATTGCCACCAAAGAAGCGGGTACTTTCACCATCCATAATGCACACTTGGTCACCACCACGACCTAAGGCGATATCTAAGGCTGCACGAGCACGACCAGATACATCTTTCACAGAACCTACATTTTCACTAATACCAATAGAAATCGTAGCTGGAACTTGACGCGGAGATGGTACTTTACGGATTCGTTCGAGCACTTTAAAACCATCTTCCTCCATCTCATGAAGCGCACCACGAGAAATGGCAAAGGTATACATATCATCTTGGAAGTTACGAATAAAGCCTTCGTAGCGATCGATTTCATCCATGATGATATTATTTATATCTGTCCAAATACTAGTATACTCACGATCACTAAGGCCTTTTGTCAATTCTTCGAGATTATCGATTTGAATCATACCCCATACAGGCTGTCCCTCTTCGGCTTTAATACGGGCTTTTTCTAGGTCCGTAATATCCTTGAAGTACAGCGCCATCACTGCATGTTCCGCCAGTTCATCTTCACTATCAATATCTGATCGGGTATCCCGAGGATCGATAAATTTATAAATAATTTGGAAGTATCGATTTTCATATTTTTCCGTCATATATCCGGACTTACCCCAGATTTTATCGATACGGAAACCAGGCAACAAAGCAGACATTTTTTGGAGCTTATTCCAATCCACCTTAACCCAGTCGGCGAAAACACTATTATTCCACACCAATGTGCCTTGCTTATTAACAAGAACAATCCCCATTGGCAAATTTTGTAAAGCAAAATTAGAAGCTTGTGTGACGTTTTTCATCATCGCACTAAACTGTTCTCTTGCTAAACGACGCCGGTTATGAAGGGTATTATAATTAACCAAATACGCCGCTACTACAATGATTAATGCTAAAATCGCAATAGCCCAATTTAAATAGGCCAGCAATAATAGCAATAATACGAGAACGGCAACAATGGTAATTTCTAAACCTTTCCATCTCCGTTGAAAGGATTTCATAACGGCCTCCTTTCTATTACTATTGACGCGCTTTGTAACGTGTCCGCAAATCTAAAAACATATCTATAACACCAAATATCGCTAGTGCTTGTCCAAAGAAGAAGGCATACACACCAAGCAATATCCACTTCAATTTATTACTCATGCGATAACTACTCATTAAGTCTGCTAAAGCTGCAAAGCCATGAACAGAACACATAGAGCTACCGAGGAGTAATACATTAGTACTAATGGCTGTGACCCATGAAGAGTCCATACTAATATGTGGAGCACCATATATACCAATAATGCCTAACGCATATAAACCGGCACTCCAGATAGGCATTCTCCACTCTTCAATCGGTAAAAATCGAGGTATGGAGATATGTAACCGCTTGCCTAACCATATAGATATCTGAATAGTTATATAACTATATGATACGGCAGCTATAGCTACAGCTACAAAAAACGCATCCTTCAAACCGGTAGCTAACTTATCTACATTTTTCACAAATAAATCCGCTTGTTCCTGTGTAATATTAGAATTCGTTTGTAATGCTTGGTCAGCAATCATACGAGCTTGCTCTGTCATCTGTATATCTATCATTGATAGGTCAATACCAGATATATACGCTTGTGCAATGAAAGTTACTAATACAGCAACAAACATAGCAATACTAGGGAGTAGTAACCGTTTAATTGTTCCTAAAGAAAGACGATTACCCTCTCCTACTCCTACACCTACCGTAGCAAATAAGCCAACAGGTATACCATTCCATGGTCCAAATAAAATTACTGCTAAAAAAGTAGTAACAATAGCTGCCGATATACTATATTTGCGGCCCCATTTTGTGCCAATTATGCCAATGGCCGCAGGTGTAACAAAAAATGATAAAAAGGCGAAAGCTGGTATATAAACACTGATAGCACTAAGGATAACACCTATAGCACTAACAAAGGCAGTTTCCACCATCGCTCTTGTATTTGTTTTATTCATAAATCACCATTCTTACATAAGAAGATATATTAATTGGTATCTTTTAATTATAACAGTTTAAAACGGTAACTTCAAATACCCCATATAGTAGACGAATGCGATAGCAGTGCTATTAATGGTAGTTTTTATTGCTCTTTTAAAATGTCAAAAGTACCACACCATGAGGTGCGGTACTTTTCTGTATTATATAAGATTATACGTCTTGAATAATCGGCAAGATCATAGGACGACGACGGGTTTTATCATAGAAGAATTTACCCAATGCGTCACGTACGTTTTGCTTAATGGTTGTCCAGTCTTTGATGCGTTGCATTTCACAATCTTCAAGAACTTGTTCTACGCGGCGCTCCGCAGCAAGCATGAGTTCTTCTGCGTCACGAACGTATACGAAGCCACGAGATACGAGGTCTGGACCAGCTACGATAGTACCAGACGCTTTGTCCATCGCCATAACAACGATAACCATACCTTCTTGTGCCAATTGTTGACGGTCGCGGATAACGATATTACCTACGTCACCAACGCCAAGGCCATCAACGAAGATAGCGCCAGCTTGTACGCGTCCACCTTTGCGACCACCATCTTTATCAAATTCAAAGATTTGACCATTGTCACCGATAAGGACTTTCTTAGGATCTACGCCCATAGCCACACCAAGTTCACCATGACGACGCAACATACGGTACTCACCATGAACTGGGATAAAGTATTCTGGACGAACAAGGTTAAGCATTGTTTTAAGCTCTTCTTGGCTCGCATGACCAGATACGTGGATACCACGGTCTTTACCATATACCACATTACAACCTAAACGAAGCAAGTTATCGATAGTTCTACCTACAGCACCTTCGTTGCCTGGAATTGGTGTAGCGGAGATGATAACAGTATCATTCGGTGCCAATTCTACAGTGCGATGATTGCTTGTTGCCATACGGGACAAGCCTGCCATCGGTTCACCTTGAGAACCAGTCGTTAAGATCATGATTTGGTCATCTGTGTAGTTGTGCATTACATCTACGTCGATGATTGTATTTGGTGGAATATTCAAGTATCCGCGTTCTTGGGCAATTTCTGTAACATTGACCATGCTGCGGCCCATAACTACAACCTTACGGTTGAACATAACCGCCGCATCAATAGCTTGTTGGATACGGGATACGTTGGATGCGAATGTTGCCAAAACAACGCGGCCTTTTGCTTCTCCAACAGCTTGTTTAATCGCAGGACCTACGGAACTTTCAGAACCAGTAGTACCTGGTTTTTCTACATTTGTAGAGTCCGATAATAGCGCTAATACGCCTTTGTTACCGAGCTCAGCAAATTTGTGCATATCCATCAAACGGCCATCAACTGGGGTTTGGTCAATTTTAAAGTCCCCTGTATGAAGAACCGTCCCGATTGGTGTATTAAAGTATACAGCGCAGGAGTCAGGAATGGAGTGATTTGTTTGGATGAAACCAACAGTCACTTGACCAATTTGAACTTCATCGCCGGCAGCAATCGTACGCAGACATTTTGGAGATACCTTATGTTCTTTAAACTTGCCTTCGATTAATCCACAAACGAGGTTTGTTGCGTATACTGGGCAACTAATTTCTTTCATAAGGTATGCCAAAGAACCGATATGATCCTCATGACCATGAGTAATTACGACAGCTTTCACGCGGTCTTTATTCTCGATGATATAGCTCATATCAGGAATAACGATATCTACGCCAAGCATATCTTCACTAGGGAATGCAAGCCCAGAGTCAAGAACGATGATTTCGTCCTCGTATTGGAAGATAGTCATATTTTTACCAATTTCACCAAGACCACCTAATGGAATGATTTGGAATTTTCCCTTGTTGGCGCCATTTGGTGTGCGACCGACTAATTCCACTTGTTCCTCTTGATTGTTCCAACCTGTAGAACGATTATTTGAGCGGTTATTATTGCGGTTCTGACCATTTTGACCATTGCGACCATTATTAGTACGCGTATTACGTGTATTTTCACCACGCGGTGCACGAGTTTGACGAGTTTTGCGTTCTTGACCTTCACCTTGTTCGGCATTGCGACGTGTATTTGTACGGCGAGTCGTATTAGTACGGCCACCATTCGCACTTGTGCGAGTATTTGTAGAACGGCGTTGGCGTGTTGCACCTTCACCTTCACCAGCTGTTTGTTGGCGCGTACGACCTTCGCCAGCAGGGCGGCGTGTATTTGTACGGCGACGCGTTTGTTTTTGCTCGCCTTCAGCCGCAGCTGTAAGAGTAGCAGTTTTTGCTACTGTTGGTTCTGCTTTCACTTGCGCAGTAACCTGATTATCTGTTGTATTCACAGTTCCTCCTAAAATTTTGTTCATTAATTTATTTAACATAGTTTTTCTCACCTATCACTTGAATTGATCTATGCCACGAGGAAATGTCACACAAAGAAAAAGGCGCTATTATACTAGCGTCTCGTCAAATGGGCGCAAAAATGCGCTATCAAATTTTGCCGTTCCTAGTTTGTGTGCCATTTGCCGTAGCAAATGAGTATAGTGCACTATCAGATGCTTCAACCGCAAGAGACTTCTGTTTTTATCTCAATCCGATACGCAGTGCAATATAGTCCGATCTGTTTTGATGAAAGCCTCACTTTCATACGTTGTGCTCATTATAACATAAAAACAACATAAACAAAAGAGTTCTACGCTTGATTCATCAAAAGTAACATAAAATTTTACTACTACTTAAAAGGGCGGCTCAAACCGAACCGCCCCAAAGCATTTCATTATTTATCATCTGGCATACTTTTATAAAATCCTTCAATATGCACTCACCAGCAATGCAACGAGAATTCGAGTAGTGAAAGCGCTACTCGTAGGCGATATCTTCATAATAGATGCCAACCGTTTGTCAATGGCGATGTTCCTCAACGCCTCACCATATTGATTGGCCTATAGCTTTAGCAAAACCTTCACGGTATAAATTAGCCCCACCGTTAGCCGGATGTCTAAGACCGATGGCTGAAAGGCCGAATCGCCCCATCGTGTCCGCCGATTTTTGACCGACAGCGAGCACGAGCGGCTTCGGTCCACCTAATTCGGTATGCAATGCCAGCAGTCTTTTCGTATATTTCCAGCCCAGCTGCTGCTCCGACTCGGTCGGTGTCCGATTAGTGAGCGGTTCGCCCGCCTTATGAGGATGAAAGGGAAATATATTCCACAACAGTGCATCGTATGGATCGATTCCCTGTTCAATGATGGCACTCCATACTACCGTATCCGTAGGTTCGTTGAACCCTTGTTCCTGTTGAGTCCGTTTCAGCATAGGACTCACAGGGGAACTAGTTCTGTGTAATGTAACAGGTGTTATCTGATGGGCCCGAATCGTTTTATGCTTATCCAACAACATGCGTTCACAAGTAATGGCAATGCCCGAAAAGCGCCCACCTTGATATCCAACAGCCTCCGCCACCACAAAGATTTTGGAGCGTCCCAACCGCGGCAACAAATACGCCATCAAATTATTACGACGCACCTGAGCCGCATCAAAGCCAGACCGAACAATTTCGAGAGCAGTATTCACCTCACCCCACGGATTGTGAACAAGCTCTCCCCTATATTGACCGAGCCAATCTACAAACTGCTGTACTTTTGCAATCTGATTCGTATCAAACGAGGCTATATATTCATCAAAAGACAGCGTTTTTTCTTCCTCTGGTGCAAATAAGGACATAGGATTTCCCCCAATTTATACTACCGAACCATATAATTAATAATGCTGTATATCATGATTATCAAGCTTTTATATACTGTATTTATACACTAAAACCTATAGTAATACAATCCATATATTACGATGCCCAATCATGATATGTGATACTATATCCGATAATCACGCACTACATAAAATGTTGCTGTTACTATATTTATAGTAGCACCCATTTCTGAAAGTTTGATGCAAAATTAATACTCAAATATATCTACATGCAACATCACATTTATATATAAAACTCGATTTTGTCTTCTTTGGCGAGTTGGAATTGTTCAAATATGTGGTTTCGAATATTGACGAAGGACGCCGAGGTCCTGTCCGTCCTATCGATGAGATTGACGGGGATAATGGTTTGCACCCGTCCCGGATTAGCAGCGAGCACTACGACGCGATCCGCAAGAACCACCGCCTCTTCGATATCATGCGTAACGAATACGACCGTTTTACCCTCTTCACGGCAGATACGGGAGATTTCATCCTGTAAATTGATGCGTGTCAACGCATCGAGGGCCCCTAGCGGTTCATCCATGAAGATAATGTCCGGATCGACCGCCAACGCCCGCGCAATGGATACACGTTGCTGCATCCCACCGGACAACTCCGCCGGATAGCGATTGTGCGCATGGTCGAGCCCCACCATTTTCACGTATTTGTCGATGATAGCAGGTCTCTCTTCCTTAGGCACATTCTTACTTTCAAGGCCCAGTTCAATATTGCTTTCCACCGTTCGCCACGGCAACAGTCCGTAATTTTGAAAGACCGTTACATACCGCAGTTGAGGTGCTTTCACCTCCGCGCCGTCGATGGTAACGGAGCCCGAAGTAACGAGCTCAAAGCCTGCCATAGCATTTAAAAGCGTACTTTTACCTGACCCGGAAGGACCTAAGAGACAAATAAATTCACCTCGTTCAATGTCCAGATTAATATTTTCAAGGATGGTGAGCGGTTCTCCATCTTTCATAAATTCCTTGTGTGCATTGCGCACCGAAATGTAACCCATGCGTCCACCTCCTATTCCTCAATGCCCCAACGTCTATAAATCCATTTTTCGATGAGGGATACGCCCCAATCGAGTAAAAGTCCCACAAAGCCAATCATCAGAATCGCCACCATCAAAAGGTCGTTGCGCAAATTGTTCCGCATATCGATGATGAGGAATCCGAGCCCCGTCTGGGAACCTACCATTTCCCCCGTCACCAGGAATATCCACGCCGTACCAAGCGCGATGTGAAGTCCTGATGCAATACCAGGAAACACCGCGGGCAATACAATTTTAAATAACAACTCCGGCTGCTTGATACCAAAATTTCGAGCCACCTTGATGTATACGGGATCGATATTCTGAATCGCGGACACCGTGGACAATAGAACCGGGAAAAACGCCGCGATAAAGATGATAACGATAGCAGGCGCTTGACCGATACCGAAAAACAGAACGATAAACGGCAACCATGCTACCGGTGAAATAGGACGAATCACCTGAACGATAGGATTAATATAATTCCAAATGCCCTTATACCAACCTAAAATAAGGCCTAAAAACACACCGGCTACGACGGAAATGATATAGCCGATGAAAAAGCGCACCAAACTGTCCGCAATATCCTTGAACAATACGCCGTCCCCGATGAGTTCCCCGAAGCCGAGCAGCACCTTGTACGGCGTCGGCAACAAGGCTTCGTTAAATCCGCCGATGCGGACAACCAGCTCCCAAATCAGCCAGACCGCGATGAACGCGCCCGGCACATATGTGTATTTTTTCATGGTCTACCCCCTATGGCAATAGCGATGTATCTACAAACTCCGAATAACTCGGCACCTTTTTAATCAAATCGACATGAGTCATGTGATGCACGAGCGCATTATAACGATCCTCGGTGAGGGCCAAATCTCCAAAACCAATTACTTGCAAGGAACGCTCGATAACAGGATCCTTAAATTTCATATATTTCAAGGCAATCTCCTTTTGCGCCTTCGGATGCTCATCTAAATATGTACCTGCATCGAGATAGGCTTTTGTGAAAGCCTTCGCCAAGTCGTGGTGTTCATCGACAAATTGACCGTTGAACACGAGGGCGCAGCAGATATTGTCATGCCATAAGTGATCAGGGTCTTCAAAGACCTTCCCGGCGCCCATTTCTATGGCAAGAGAACCGAAAGGCTCAGCCACACTATACCCAGCGATTTGACCGACCGACAATGCGGACGGCATTTCAGGAGGACTCATCTCCACTATCTGTACATCCTTCTCACTAAGGCCTGCCCGTTCAAGCATAAGGTCTACGAGAATCTTTTGTGTAGATTGCTTATGAGGGATAGCAAAGGATTTGCCTTTCAAATCCTGTACAGAATTAATGTCGTTATTTACAACGATAATGTTGCCTTCCGTATGGCCTAATGCCGCTGCGCGCACATCAATTCCCTGTTCACGAGCCTTTACTCCGAGTTCAACGAGAACGGCTGCAGCGTCTACTTTACCGGTATTGAGCGCATCCATAAGTTCCGGCCAGGAACCATATTTAACAAGCTCTACATGGACTGGACCATCTGCTGTCTCCAGTTCCTTCGTAGCAAATACGGGTAGCGCATGAGTAATCGGCAAATACGCTACGCGTACAGTTTTTAATTCTTGGGCGGTCTTTGGTTTACTGTGTTCATGATAACCATACGCCAACCCACTTACTATCAACAGCACGATAGCAATGATTAGATACCAAGTTTTCTTCATAATGTCCCCTCTTTCTACCTCACAACAAGGGGCGTTTCTGACTCATGTCACTTTTCGCATTTTTCTATACCTTAGATGAAATCAGGCTTTAGAACACCTCGTCTTCTAAACTTAATATAACCTACTATATCAATATGTATTAATCATGTCAATAAATCATATTAATATTGTAGGTATTATTATTTATGTACGAAAAATGTCAATATAGACAAGATCCTATTCATTTAAATAAGCATTTTAATATAAAAGGCAAATAAATAGATAGTATATATAGGATCAACACCAGTAAACTTTCAGATAACATAAAACCGCAAGATTTTAATTAACCAAAAACAGCAAACAACTAATTAACGAAAAGTGGTAAGGTGCTAATTAACAAAAAAACAGATAGTATTCGTTGTGATATGTACCCCCTTTACTAGACAACCAGTAAAGGGGATACATATCATTGGATACTACCTGTTTTTAATGTTTATTAAGTTTTCACAATTATTTGAATAGAGTCTTTTTATTTAATACGTAAACTTCAGATGTACCTGCTTCACTAGACTCAGATACATGTGGATAAATGGAGGACTGACGGAAATGCTTAACCTCCCCTTTAGGAACGATTAACATAAGTGGCTTACCAGATTCGATAGTCTTATTAAATTCCTCTTCACTTACTTGTTCCATGAGATATTTCTTCTGCCATTCAGCGCTACGTTTTTTCAATTTATCTCGATCATCCCAGCGACTTTCATCACCATTAATCTTGATAACCTTATGACCCGTATAATACACAACAGCCGTACTATAGCCATTATAGTAATAGACATCCCCTTCATAGGAATCTACTACTGGAACAACATCAATATTACTACGCTGCTTAACAAATGGCTCTAAGCCTTCCATAACAACTATAGAAGATATAACTATCGTACCAAGTACAATAATTGTAACTAAACGATATCCTCTTCTCGTATACCACGCATAGAACATAAACAATATCGCCATAGCAACCACGACATAGAGCAAGCAATAAAAACCCCATGGTGCAAAAAAAGAACCTGCTACATAAGCAATCCACAAAAGCAATGTGGGCCCCATAATAATCCATTTTAAGGCTCTAGATTTACCTTTGCGAATAAGCTTCATAACGCCCAAAGCACCGATAGCGCTAAATGGGACCAAGCTAACAAAGGTATATAGTGGATATTTGGTAGCCATTAACGTGTAGAATAAAACAATCCCTACACCCCAAGTCATATTATAGATAAAACCTGTGTGGCGTTGTTTGAAACCATCGATTATACCGTAAACAACGGCACCGGTCCACGGCATAGATGCACCAAGGAAGATAGCGAGATAATACCACCACACATTATCTTCTGGATGCTCCGATTGAGTAGCGCGAGTCACATTATGAAGCCCTAAGAAGCCATTGATAAAGTCTTGACCATGAACACTGTACATGTACATATACCACGGCAAACAAACTACACAAAAAGCTAAAATGCCACGCCAATCAAAGATAGCTTTCACCATAGACCAAGAACGATTAATGCCTGCAAAAACAAGTAAAATCATACCAGGCAACACAATAGCTACAGGACCTTTAGTGAGTACACCTAAAGCAGCGAATACATAAGCTACAATCATGGCATATGGTTTCTGTTCTACCAGACCCTTGTAGGAGTAAATCATGACCATCAATGTCGTATAAAGGAGCACCATATCTGTAATAACGCCATGAGCTACGGTCCAGAACATGAGAGATGTGCCTAGAACGGATGCCCCAATGAGACCAAGCGCCCACTTACCGCTCATGGTACGCGTAGATTGATACATGGTCGCCACCGACAAAGCACCGAAAATAGCACTCGGTAGGCGCACCACCCAATCAGCAATTCCAAAGACTTTAAAGCCAAGAGCAATGAGCCAATAAATCATGATTGGTTTATCATACCAATAAGTACCATAAATCTGTGGAGATAGCCAATCACCAGAAAGAACCATTTCCTTTGCCGTTAACGCATAATTAGATTCAACGGGATCTGTAACAGGCAACATATTATTGCCAAACATATAAAACACTAGCCACACAATAAATACGACTGGTGTTAATCGAGAGAGTTTCATAAGGGGTCTCCTTATCGACGATTACGATAGTATCTAAAGCCCAGCACTGCAGCTATAATGACAAATACAACGATCATACCAATCAAGAACTCATGATTGTACTCGATAAGGTCTTGCCAATTTTCACCAAGTACCTTGCCTAAGTAAACGAGCAAAATCGTCCAAGGAATCGTACCGAGTACCGTCCAGATGATGAAATGCCACATGGGATAGCGTGCCATTCCTGCCGGAAAGGAGATAAAGGTACGAACACCGGGTAAAAGTCGACCAAAAAATACAGCTACACCGCCATATTTATTAAACATCTTTTCTGCCAGTTCAAATTTATGTTCATTAAAAAATATATATTTACCATATTTCAATAATAAAGGGCGCCCACCATGCTCACCCATCCAGTAGGATACTATAGAACCAACAATCCCTGCTAAGATACCTACTACCATTGTCGTATGCATATCAAATATGCCTTGAGCTATCAAATACCCCGCAAAACCAAGTACGATTTCACTCGGAATAGGCACGTTAGCATTTTCTAGAACCATTGCAATAAACATGGCCGTATAGCCATATGTTTCCATAAACGAAATAATATATTCCACTATTTTACCTCACTAAAAATCCCCATCCGGGTTCTATAATGTACTTATTCTTGTACATCATTTCGTGAAAGTTTCACCCAACCATTTGGTATACCATATATTTTACCATAATAAAGAGACCCTCACCACAAGTGGGGCCTCTTTAAGGTATAAACAGTATGTGATTTTCGCAATAGCTTTTTTTGCTATTGTGTACAGCTCATTAAAACAACTAACAATTAACTAGCTATACGGCATCCAACCTCCTCTGTTTAAGCAAGACCATATGGTACACATATAGGACATGTTTCTTCACTACGAGGACTTTGTAAAATATCCGCTTTAATGCCGAACCAATTTGCTAGATTCTCTGCAGTCATCATCATATGCGGAGCTCCATCACCGACGATAGTCCCCTCTTTGATGGCAATAATGCGGTCACTATAGCGCAAAGCTAGATTCAAATCATGTAGCACCATAACGACCATAATATTTCGTTCCCGCTGTGTCCGTTTAACCAGTTCCATCAATTCAATTTGATGACGACTGTCAAGATAAGTAGTCGGTTCATCGAGGAGTAAAATATTTGGTTCTTGAGCCAAACTTAATGAAAGCCATACGCGTTGCCGTTCACCGCCGGATAGTTCCCCTATGTGACGATACCGATATTTCCATACATCTGTGCATTTCATCGCCTGCTCCACAGCAGCTAAATCCGCATCAGATAGTTCCTTAAAAATAGATACATACGGATTTCGTCCGGATCGAACCAACTGCTCAACTAACATTCCTTCAGGGGCTGTCGTAATTTGCGGTAACAAAGCTATATGGCGCGCTAATTCCTTTGTATTCCACGAATGTAAAGATTTTTCATCCAGCGATATGGTGCCTTGTTTTAGCTTAATAAGTCGGGCCAAAGCTTTCAAAAACGTTGATTTTCCCGAACCATTCGGACCGATAATAGATATTATTTCCGGTTTATCAAAGACGATGGATTGATTTTCCAGTATCAATCGTTTTCCATAACCTACCGTTATATTATCGACTGTTAACACACTCATCTTCGCCCCACCCCTTTCAATAGATACAAGAAGAATGGAGCACCCAAAAAGCTCATCAGTACGCCTACAGGGATTTCACCAGGCGCAATCATCATGCGCGCCAAAGTATCGGCATAAACAATTAATATGCCACCAAAAACCATAGACGTAGGAATCAAATAGCGATAATCCACACCTACAATGAGACGCGCCACATGAGGCACGATAAGGCCTACAAAGCCCAACATTCCCGACACGCTCACCGCTGATGCGGCTAATAAAGAAGCTAATACGAGTAAGGACAATCGACATCTTTCAACATGCACACCTAAAGTGCGCGCCGTATCATCGCCTAAACTAAGCAATGTAAGCCATCTGATAGATATCATAGATCCAATAATTCCTATAGCCGTATAAGGCCAGATCATCATTACATCGTCCCAGCTGCGCCCTACAAAACCACCTGCCATCCAGCTCACCGTTCCTTGAACACGATCTGGATAAAATACGGATAGAATCGTATTAAACCCGCCAAAAAAAGCAGCCACAGCCACACCAGCCAAAATAAGGCGTAACGGATTGAGTCCACCTTGCCAAGAAATCCCATAAACCAAAAACGATGCCACTAACGCACCAACAAAAGCACCAATAGGAACAAGCATAACGTAAGTAGGCATGAGAATCATAATAATCATAGCCGCCAAAGCACCGCCAGAGGTAATGCCAATAATGCCAGGATCCGCCAAAGGATTTCGCAAGATACCTTGTAAAATCACACCGGCTAAGGCAAGATTCATGCCAGCTAAAAAGCCCACTACAACACGTGGTAAGCGTATAGTCATGATAATTTGACCAATTTTCGATGTGTCGCCACCCGTTATGATTTGGTATAATTCGCCCCAAGTTAATGGAACGGCGCCCAGTTTCATACTCAGCAACACTCCTGCTATTAACAGAATCAGCGCAGCCACAAAAACGCGTAAGCCACGACGTTCCTGCACATTAATGAGATTGTCCATATAACACCTTTTCCGCATATAATAACACTTGATCCATTCGAGCGGTCGGCACCGACGCAAACAAAGGACCGGGCAAGACCTCTATATTCCCATTAGCAACAGCAGGTACATTCTGCCATGCCGGCGTTTTAAAAGCCTTTTTAAAAGCTGCTATATCTTTCTCACCGCTACTGCCATGATTAATCAAGATAACCTTGTCACAATCAAGAACGGCCATCGTCTCCAGATTAAGCGGAATATATCCATCCAAAGCATTCTCCGATACATCCTGCGGCAAATATACATCAGCCACATTTTTTGCCCCTAATCTTTGGAAAATATCTCCCACATATGTTTTACTGGTGGCTAGTTGGTAACTCGTAGGTGTCCCAAAAACGATGAGGACACGCGGTGCAGACTCATCTTTATGACGCTGTATGATTTCCGTTAGGATATCATTATATTTCTGGACCAACGCAGCCGCCTCCCTATCATGACCAGTCATAGTGCCCACATGTCGAATATGGTCCATGATGTCATTATAATTGGAGGATAAGTGGTAAAAGCTAGGAATATGATTCGCATTAAAAGCTTTGCGCAACGCCGTTTGAAACGGCATGGCAATGCCGATAACGAGATTCGGGTCGGACATAATAATTCGTTCAATACTTGGAGATACAGCACTATTCATATTCGGATACTGTGCAATTTTAGCCTGCACATCTGCCGGTAACTCCCTTGAATTTACTACGCCTACGGGGCTAACACCTAAAGTGATAAGCAATTCACTATCCGCCGAAGAAATGGATACTACACGACTTGCTATGTTTGGCAACGACACAATTTGCTTCGTATCATCTTCAATCTGAATAGCACCTGCCTCGCTGAATACCTCTCGCTTGCCTTCAAAGCTCATAACCGTAGTGAAAGTTCCCACAACGGCAACAAGCCCCAATAAACATAATAATGGCTTATTGATAATGATCACCTCGCAGATTACTTATGCAAGCTAAACCTCATACATTATAGTTTCAAATTAATGCCACTATATTACATACACCCATACATATGCATGTATTTCATTCATACATTAAGGTCTCAGCATTTCACGCGTACATTAATATCTCACTATTACATACGCAAGTTAAGGCCCATGCGATAAGTAGCGCCATGAATATCTCGTAAGTCTTGTTTTTCACCAAATATATTTTCAACCCCTACATACATGGATGCATTGTCATTCAACTGACGAATAACCATGATATTCCAAGTTTGAATATTTTTCTTTTTCGGGATACTGAGACGTGGGTTAACAACGATAGCATCAATGCCATCGAGGTAGTTAATGTAATAGTTACCCCAGAACGCACCAGTCCAACGGCCTTGATGATAATTAACACCACCACTAAATACATGGCGACCACGGTTTAACAGACGATTATGGGTAACGTCATTTTTCGCATCCAAATAAGTATAGTTACCGAATACATCCCATTTATCATTGAGTTTATGATTTACAGATAATTCCACACCTTGCAATACAGCACGAGGTAAATTGGAATACGAAACATAAATACGGCGATTTGCCATATCAATACGATTGGCACCACTTTCAATATAATTTTTAATCACATTGTGGAAATAGGACGCCTTAACATTTGTCCGTTTCCAATCTTTTTCTACAGAGAAATCAAAGTTATAAGAGCTTTCAGGTTTCAAATTAGGATTACCTTGCAAATATATATCGAAAGCCCCTAATCGCCCTCTTGGCACATTAGATGCCATAAGCCAATGATGATACATTTCCGTCATACCAGGTGTGGAGTAGCCTGCACCATAGTTCATTTTAAAGCGAAGACTATCATTTGCTTTATAGGTAATACCAATCTTAGGCGACCAATGGCTATCAAATGCATTTGACGTATCGTAGCGAACAGCAGGAATAATTACCCATTTACGACTAGGTTTCCATTGATGTTGCACAAAGTAACTACCGTAATTAATGGTTGCCTTACCCGCAGTATCTGTAATGCCTTCTCGAGTTCTTGACCATGCTATGGAGCCATTATTAATACGCGTACTAATCGCTTCTTGACGGCGGAATTGAACGCCATAAGTCAAGAGATTCTTCTTATCGATTGATGTGTTAACCTGTGCGTCTGTAATCCATTCTTTATTATAATATTCATCCCAAATGGATAGTTTTTTTATGCCACCCATGCGCTTATATTGATCATAGGTGTCTTTGTAATGATTGTAGTAAGACTGCACCATAAGCGATGACCGACCGCGACGACCATTCCAACGAAGACCTGTGCTTGTAGTAGTCGTATTTTTATCAACCGATTGAGTTAATGAGCTACCCTTTTTCGTATTCATATCCAAGTCTTCAGTTTCTCGATCTATAAAGAAGGAAAATTTATCTCTTTTTCCCGCTTGATAAGATACGTCAAAATGAAGCGGTATCCGATCACCATGATAATTATTATCCGAGCCAGAATCATTATTACCCGCTATATTCCTGCGAATACCTGCACCAATCGATCCGTTCCACTTTCCTTTTTGCCCACTACGAGCCAATACATTGAAGTTATATCCTGTCGCACTCGATGCATCACGACGAGAAATTTCAGTATTAACCTCTACACTTGGCTTTCTAGATTGCTTTGTAATAATATTAATAACCCCACCATTCGCCTCGGAACCATAAAGGGCACTCGAAGGACCACGCGTTATTTCGATGCGCTCCACATTATCCATGCCTTGACGAAGCCAGCCCATAGCATTAGCTCTTGTTTTCGTCAACTCTCCCGTAACACGTCGTCCATCAATAAGAATTAATGTATGACGAGATTCGGCACCACGCATCGTAATATTTTGTCCACCGTGGGCATCGGTGCTGAAAGCAACGCCTGGCACACTTTGTAAGGCTTGCTCTAAATTACGATATTGGCGATCTTTAATTTCCTCTTGTGAAATAATCGTTGTCGCAATTGGCACATCGCGAACTAAAGCCTCCGTACGAGTAGCCGTAACCGTAATATCTTTCATGCGTCTTGACTGCTCATTACTCACAGTATTTTGAGATTCATTCACACTATCTACACTTGTAGAACTATTATTTTCTGCACCTACCACACCTGCAACAGACGTTAGACATACAACACACAATAGTGCTGCCCATGACTTTTTCATCACACACCTCCAGAAAATATATTAGGGCTCTAATAGTATAAAACGATATCTAATCTCAATTATATATTCATCAGAAATAACTATCAATATTATTTTATGTTATCAAAGTAATATATATACATATAAAAAAACTAGTATCCATAAAGACACTAGTTTTTCATTATACTTATAAATTATAGTGAATTGTAATATCTGCATATTGTTGTGTACCTGTAGAATTTTCAGCGCCACCAATACTGCGAGCATATTCCATAGCATGCTCTGATAACATAGGATCATCAGAATTAAGAACTTCCACACTGGCAACACTGCCACCTGGGGCAAAATAAATTCTTAGTGTTACATCACCTTGAATTCCCATAGTATATGCATCTGTAGGGTAATTACTATTAATTGCACTTTGTAAATTACTCCAATATCCATCATAACTAAATGTACCGCCACCACCGACATCTACTTCGGTACCCCCGGTGCCTTCACGATCACTGAGCCCTTCTCCGCTTCCTGTCGATGCATATCCAATTCCAGGACCTTCAGGCCCGACAAGTCCACTCCCCGTATTGCTACCGACAGAAGATTGTTTAATAGTACCTGTTTCACCAGCACTCGCTTGTTGACTAGACGGACTTACATCACTTTTTGTAGGAACAGCAGAGTTCCCATTTTGTCCTCCGTGACCGGCTCCACCGTTATCAGGTTGAACTTTATTATTTTCCAATTCTTTTTGGTATTGAAGCTCATGAACCTTCTCTTCTTTAATCTGCTCTTTAATTTCTTCTACTTGTTTCTCCGCTTCCTGTTCCGTTAGAAAATTAATTTGCAAAGATCCGGTCATTTGAGATTCGATATAATCAGAAAAAGAAATAAAAGCAACACCCACCGTAATAATACTTATAATGGTAGCAATAACAAAGGCTTTTTTATAGGTCATATGTGGATATTTCCACACATCTACATATTGTTTCGCCATAGCATCACCTATTTATTAACAGTGGCAATACTAATACTTGCAGCGCCGGCTACTTTCATATCATCCATTAATTCCACGACCTTGCCATAACTCAAATCCTTATCGGCACGAATAAGGAAATTTTGATTTTTATTCTCTCCAATTTTGGCTTTCACAGAGCTAATAAGCTGTTCTTTCGTCACATATCCATCATCAATCATCAGCTGCCCATTTTTTTCAAAATCAATTAAAACCGGGCGCAACTCTGCGGACTGTTGTGTTTTTGTTTTTGGTAGCATAATAGATAAGGATTGTTGTGGAATCGTATATATGGTGCTAATCATAAAAAATACGAGCAAGAAAAAGATGATATCAATCATAGGGATAATCATCAAAGTAGGCTTTTCTCCCTCCATACGGCTCATTCGTTTCATGCAGCATGCCCCCGATCATAAGAATCTAAGACACGAGAAAATGAATCTTCTAAACGAGATATTGTCATACGTACATGATGAGTAAACCCGGCATGAAAACATAATGCCACAATAGCCACGCAAAGACCAGAAGCAGTTGCGACAAGGGCTTCCCCCACACCACCGGTAATAGCAGTAGGTACCGCACCGTCAGCACCGAACACCTGAAAGGCACCAATCATACCCGTTACAGTACCAAGCAAGCCTAATAATGGTGCTATCGTAACAATGGTAGAGAGCCAATCAAGTCCACGGGAAGCGTGCGTATAAACATGGGCCACCATATCCTCCATTTTGGATTGCAATACATTGCGATCCTGACACTGTTCAAGCACGCGAGGCAGATTATATGAAATATTAGCTGTATATTTAGATTCTAAGCTAGTTAATAAGGATTGCCAGTTTATTTCGCTCTCTTCTAATGCATCATTCAGAGCAAACATTTCCCGCTTCAATTGTCGATAATAAGCTATACGTTCAATCGCTATAGCTACGGCAATGATAAGGGCCACTAGTAACGGCCACATAACAAATCCACCATGTAAAAATAATTCCCAAGCCTCTTTCATCGTAAACCTCCTTTATTAACAGCTTAATTCTATAAACTTATTTTTGCTCCTAACAAACTCTTTTCAACTAAACCAAATTGTTTTAAACTGATAACCAAAATCACTTAATAAGTCTATCACATCATAATTGATTTTCCAACACTATATAAAAACCTTATATATTAAAAGATATTATAAAAATTATAAGATATTAATCTGAAATATTTTTGAATTTTCATCTCAATTAGAGCACAAAATAAAAACGACCTTGATGTTATCAAGATCGTTTTTATACTTCTATTCTATTAGATTTATACTCTTCAAATCACATCGTACATAATCAGTACTATTGCAATTCAGTAGTTTGTGTCTTTACTTCACGAGCCGTAGTAAATGCTGCTAATTCTGCATCACCAGCACCAAGAATGACTTTGTTAGCCACTAACGCATTAGCCGCTGTTTTAGCATCTTGTAAAGTAATTCCAGCACGAGGAGCACTAATTGTGACTGATGTGCTTTTACCACCGACCGTAGAAAATGTAAGATATACAACGCGTTTTTCCGCCATGTGGGCGCCTCCTTTCACGTTTCATAAACAAGTTCATCGAATCTAAATAGACTATATAAACAAGTTAATTTACAAATATGCCTATCTTCGATTCATATCAATAAGGATGGGAATGTGTGGACTTGCTATTTCTACACCTTTTTACGACTATATAAGAATGTACGAAACCAGCAATTAAAAATGTGTTTGGAACACCTAAAACAAAATGGTAGAAAACCTACACTTAATGCCCTAAGGATACTTCATTGACGCGGACCACGTCGGACAAGCTGTGGTCATACAAGGCTGCCAGCGCATTACCAACGATTTTCACATTATCGTCAGACGCTTCTTCCGCAACACGAGTATAGGTTACGTCTTTGTACTTCGGCGCATCTTCGGTACCGATGTTAAAACGCAACACCAATTTAGTGCGTTTAATATTAGCCATCGTATCACCTCCTTTCACCCTCTTATATTCCTGAGGCCCTCATTCGACAACCCTCTTGCCGTTATTTAAGGTACTTATGGTGAAAGTAGCTGAACTCTGACTGTAATACTATGAATTGAAATAGAAAAAGACCTCTACCTAATGTTATCTAGAAGCTTATCAATCTAGATAACACCGGTAAAGGTCTATAAAGTGCTCTTACTATGAGTACTATCCATATACATATTATTCGGTTTTCAAAGCCAACATAAAGTCATATGCTTTAACAGCGGCTTCAGTGTCCACAAAATGTAGAGGATTTAACATACGACAGAATTTAAAAAGATATTCATGTTTACCCAGAATGTCTTTTATATGTAGAACTGTCTCACGGGCTGTACAAGCTGAGCTATAGCCATTCATCATAGCATATAGATAACATATAGGTAAATTATCCTCTCGGAAAAAACTGTGAACAAAGATGAGTAAATCCCAGCCTTGCGGTGTAAACTCAGGCCAACGACGGCTATTCTCCCAATCTAGCAGAGTAATCTTATCTTCTTCTGGCTCATAAGTAATGTCGCGCATGGCAGGACGACCATGACTTAAACCATAATCATGCAAGCGACCCAATGTCTTGCCAAACATATAAAAAATATGACTTAACATATCTTGCAAACTATCATCCTCTGGATGTTGAGCAGGCAATTGGCTATAATATGTTAACGTTTTGCCACAATCTTCTGTAACAAAATAATGTTCTCTAAAACCAGCAATAACAGGAGCTACTGGTAATTGCGTATTCACAAAAGAAATCTTGTAAAACTCATAATCAAAAGAAGCTCTAGGTGCGGGCTTAATCCAACTAGAGCGATGGTTACTTATATCCTGTTTTACAAAGTACTGTTTGTTGTTAAAATCCACAGAAAAAACACGATGTTCTGTCTCTTGATCAATCATTCGATCGATATATTCTAATAGCATATCATTCATTATTTTCCCCCGTATATACACTCTATAATGCTAATCGCCCTCTCAAAGCATAATAACTAGCATTTCCAATATAATATCTCCCAAATTTATATTGTATAGTCTAGTATATATAGCATTATAATAATTTATAAATTACAACATATTAGCTATTACTCATATAAGTGTATACAATTTGTGTACTTATTATACTACAATTATCAATCGATATCAAAATCAAATTTATTTATAAAGTTAGTATTTTACTGTATTTATTTTACATTTATCGGTTTATATATATTTCACGATTAATATTTCAGTACACTTAAATCCAAATCTATTACTATTACTATTACCATTAACATTACTGGAGCTCTATTTATAAAAAAGAAAAATCCCCTAGCCTAAGCTAGGGGGTTCTTCTGGTAATTATGATAATAGGTTTAGATTCAGACTATTATATAGATCAACTCTGATCATGTCTAAATCAAACGAATTAACCTACAAATTTTGTCACTGCTGCAGTGTCAGTTAAGTGACGTTTAGGCATGCCCATTTCAGCAGGGGAAATGCCAAGAGCAAGACCTACTAATTGGGACATGTGCAAGATTGGCATATCTTTGCCGCCGCCTACAACTTCTTTAGCTTCTTTTTGGAACATATCAAGTTGCATTTGGCAAAGTGGGCAAGGAGTAACTACGCAATCTGCGCCTTCTGTAGCTGCATCTTTATTAATGGAGCCAGTCATTTGCATTACGGAATCATGTGCAGGGTATACAGCATGGAAACCACAGCAATCAAGTTTACGAGAGAAGTCGATTGGTGTAGCACCGATAGCGGAAATCAAATCTGCTAAGGATGTAGGCATTTGATAATCTTCGAAGCCCAATTCAGTTTGAGGGCGAAGAATATGGCAACCATAGTATTCAGCTACACGTAAACCAGTTAAAGGTTTAACAACTTTAGCTTTCAATTTGTCCAAACCGTAGTCGCGGATCAATACCCATAAGAAATGAGTAATATCAGTTGTACCACGGTATTGTTTACCGATTTGAGCTAATTTTTTGTTAACTTCGTTCTTTTCTTTTTCGTTTGCATCAAGCTCATTTTTAGCTTCACGAAGCATCAAAGTACAAGTGTTACATACAGTTAAAAGGTTCAATCCTTTTTCTTCTGCCAATGCAATGTTACGAGCATTTGTAGCAAGTGTGATTTCTGGAGCGATGTCTTGAACGTGGGACGCGCCACAGCAAGTCCAGCCGTCAAGTTCTTCCAACTCGATGCCTAATTTTTTAGCTACAGCAACTGTTGCTAAGTAGTCTTCTTTGGCAGCGCTTTCAAGAACGCAACCTGGGAAAAATGCGTATTTCATTATTTGCTTACCTCCTCAGCTGCTTTCATAAGTCTGCGAACACCATCAATACCATTTACAGGTTTTTGAGGTACTACAAGTTCGAATGGATTGATTTTGCTGTGTTTCCACAAACGTAAAGCATAGAATGCTTGTTTAGCGGAATCTACAACACCATCAGATTTCAAGCTCATAGAAACTTCTTTCAAGCGACCAGTTTTGTAGAGATCGTCTTTGAAAGCAACTGCATGGCGAACGCCTTTGCTGTTAGTAAGACCAGCTTTTGTAGCTTCTTTACGCAAGTTGGAAATATCTTGAGCAGGTTTTAAGTGTTTAGGGCAACGGGAAATACAGTTCATACAGTGAACGCATTTCCAAAGACCGTTGTCGAATGCAGGTTGAATGTGAGCCATAGGTGCATCATCACGGCTATCCAATACGAAACGGTTAGCTTTAGTGAATACATATGGTTCCAAGAAATCATCTTCACGAGCAGTCAATTTGTTACATTCGGATGCGCAGCAACCGCAAAGAATACATTCTGTACCGGCAACGAATTTTTTGAAGTCTGCCGGAGTTTGACGAACGATTTTGTCGCCTTCGTTGAATTCAGCTTTAAGGAAAATCCAAGGAGCAACTGTTTTCAAGCGATCAACTTTGGATTCCCAGTCAACAACTAAGTCACGGATAACACGGAAGTTGCCGATTGGAGCGATTGTCAATTCGTCTGTGCCATAACGTTCTGTTAATTCATCGATTTTAGATTCACAGCCGAGCATCGCTTCGCCGTTTACACGAATGGAGCAAGCGCCGCAAACTGCGGAACGGCAAGCTGCCAAGAATGTCAATGTTGGATCCTGTGTATCTTTAATTTTTTGAAGGCCCCAGAGGATTGTACGGTCAGGTTCGTAATCAAATTTGAAAGTCTGTACAAACGCGCGACCTTGTTGGTAACGGTGAATATGGTAGGTGATTTGTCTCATCTTAGTACTTCCTTTCTTGTGGTTCGTATTTAGTGAACACTACGTCGCGTTCTGTTAATTCGTATTGACCGTCAGCACCTAATTTGATCAAAGAATGTTTTAAGTATTTTTCATCATTACGTTTAGGATGGTCTTCACGAATATGAGCACCACGAGATTCACGGCGGTGTAAAGCGCCCATAGCAATAGCTTTTGCTACTGTTAACATGGAGCCGATTTCACAATAGTTTACGAATGCCATATTGTAAGTACGTTCAGGGTCACCTACATAGCAAGTTTTATAATCTTCAATCAATTGTTCGATTTCTTTTAAGGCTTCAGTAATACCTTCTTCATTACGGAAGATACCTACTTTATTCCACATTGCATCAGCCAATGCATCGCGGATTTCTACAACCGGACGACCGCCTTCACGGGATGTTACTTCTGTGAAACGAGCTTCCCAAGCTTTTGCAGCTGCAGCAAGTTCCGCATCTACGTTAGGTTGTTCATGTGTTTCAGCATAATCAGCTGCGCCAGCACCGGATACCTTACCGAATACTACACCGTCTGCCAAGGAGTTACCACCCAAGCGGTTCGCACCGTGGATGGAGATACAAGATGCTTCGCCAGAAGCGAACAAACCAGGCAATTCACATGCACAAGTTTTGTAATCCACTACGTCGATACCGCCCATTGTATAGTGACATGTAGGACGAATAGGTACCGGTTGAGTCAATGGATCGCAATGTTCGAAGCACATAGCTAAGTCGCGGATACCATGAAGTTTTTCGATAATAACTTCAGGGCCCAAGTGACGAAGGTCAGCTACTACATATGCGTTAAGGCCAGAACCGAAACCACGACCTGCAGCGATTTCATCTTCGATCGCTTTCGCTACAACGTCACGAGATGCCAATTCCATTTTGTTAGGCGCATATTTTTTCATGAAACGTTCGCCTTCAGCGTTAAGAAGGTAACCACCTTCACCACGAACCGCTTCGGACATCAAGATACCAGTACGACCAAGACCAGTTGGATGGAATTGGATCATTTCCATATCTTTCAAGCCGTTACCAGCGCGGAATGCTGCTGCCATACCATCGCCTGTGGAAAGGAATGGGTTTGTAGTACGAGTCCAGAAGATACGGCCTGCACCACCAGTAGACAAGATAATAGCTTTCGCTTTAATTTGTTCTACGCGACCTTCTTTCATGTTCCACACAACAGCGCCACCAACGTGACCTTCTGCAGATTTAACAAGATCTAAAAGATACCATTCTTGTAAGAAGTGTACGCCTTCTTTCAAGCATTGTTCGTAAGTTGTGTGCAAAATAACGTGACCAGTTTTATCCGCAGAGTAGCAAGTACGTGGATAGGATTGACCACCGAAGTTACGTTGCGCAATTTTATTCTCTTCAGTACGGGAGAATGGAGCACCCATGTGGTCCATTTCAAGTACGCCTTCTGGACAACGAGAGCAGAAGAATTCGATTGCATCTTGGTCGCCAAGATAGTCAGAACCTTTTACAGTATCGAAAGTATGAGTTTCAACTGTATCTTCAGCTGCAACGTTGTTCAAACATGCATTTACACCGCCTTGCGCCATTGCTGTTGCAGAGCGAGTTGGGAAAATTTTAGTAATAAGAGCTACTTTTAAGCCTTTGCGACGACCTACTTCAAGAGCCGCACGCATGCCGGCGCCACCGCTACCTACTACTAGAACATCAAACTGTTCCATAATGACCTCCTCATAACTACCTATTAATAAGAAACCTGTTAGACTATCTCATTTCAAAAACTTATAAAAATTTTTGATAACCTAATCATTTTTCTTTCAAGAAAAACCCCATACTTATGCGATTTTTCTTATTTCTTTACCTATAATTATAGAGAGCATTTCAGGTCATGTCTAAACCCTATTATGCATAATTAATTTTGATTAATCTAATTGATAATTTATTTCACTTAGCATTTTTAAGGTAAAAAGAGGAGTCAAAAAATTACCTATATGAATAATTTTTACAAGAAGTTAAGGATTTTACGAAAGTAGTTCGGTTCCGAAATTTTTCTATATTTTTATTTCCTTTGGTATCTATAGAATTCGCATAAACACTAGCTTTTTAATTATTGCTAACCATTCCTAATAATTAATATCCATTAAATTCCTACTAAATTTACCTCGAATTTAATCATCGAAAATTATCGTATTTCTCCGTTCATAACAAGCATTTATTTCTGTGATAATAATTATCATAAGTTTTTTTAGTGATTTATCGCACATCATCTAAAATCGATAAAATCACCCTCATCTATGCGCATACGGCAATCTTCGATATAGTTAGATTTTATTCATTAGCAGAATTCATTAAGTTTCAGTCTTTCACCATTTTTAAGGCTTTCAAAAATGAAGAAACGTCTTGTAAACTCGCATGTACATTCATCTTTTGCTCATTACTATTGTATAAGGTATGATAATAGATAAATAAGTTATATAATATTATATATATAGTCACCTTATATGGTGTTGTGGCTTTCAAAAAAAGGAAGTTTATATATATATATAATGACTATAATTAATGTAGTTGGAGAGCTATATTTTTAAATCATACATAAGGAGAACAGAGAATGAAAATTTTACTTGTAGAAGACGAAGAAATGCTGAATGGTATCACGGCTAAATATTTACGCGCAGAAAATATGACAGTTGATACATGCTTTAACGGGCAACAAGCGATCGATTACGTTAACACATCTAGCTATGACGTTATCGTAATGGATATTATGATGCCAATCCTCGATGGTATCAGTGCTCTTGCACAAATGCGTAACGACGGTAATACAACACCTGTATTGCTTTTAACAGCAAAGGATTCCTTACAAGATAAAGTTACAGGCCTTAACACTGGTGCAGATGATTATCTTGTAAAGCCTTTCGATCTTGAAGAGTTAACCGCTCGTATTTATGCATTAGCTCGTCGTAATGCGCGTCATGCACAAAACGATATCCATGTAGGTCCACTTACCATCAATGTTCCTCAACGTACTGTTAAACGCGACGGCGAAACAATTACATTGACTGCAAAAGAATTCGACCTATTATTCTATTTAGCAAGTAACGAAAATATCGTATTATCTCGTCAACAAATCCTTGACCATGTTTGGGAATACGATTATGAAAGCTACTCTAACCTTATCGACGTATACATTAAAGATTTGCGCAAGAAAATTGATACTGATGAGAATGTAAAACTCATTCAAACGGTTCGTGGAGTAGGGTATGTCCTCAAAACAGAAAACTAATGATCCTCACCGAGATCTAGATACCATGTCTGGGGCAGCCACCGATTTATTTAATCGGCTGCCCCTAACCTTTAAAATTATGTCTTGGTATACCATCTTTTTGCTTATCATTTTGATGGTTGCATCCGCATGGATTTACGCATATACACATGAATCCGATAACAAAGAAGTGCGCGAACGCTTACAACAACAAGCGATGATTATGGCTACGGATATCCGCAAGTTTAAACCGTACCAAGATAATACATTCTTCTTTGTATCAACTCAAGACGGCTATATTATTAAAGGCGCCTTGCCAGATGGGTTTCCAAACCAAACAATCCTTTCCTTAGGCCAAGTTGGTGAAATTGCTGCTGGTGATGATACCTTCTACTACTACGATACTCCGGTCAACGAACCGAACTATCGTGGTATTTTGCGTGCTGTTACAAAAGTAAAAACAGCCTCTAAAAAGACGGAAAACCTTTTATACAGCTTACTGTTAGGGAATATCATTTTCTTACTAATTTCCTCCCTAGGCGGTTATCTTTTCATCAAAAAAGGACTTAAACCGGTCCGAACCTTGACGAAAACAGCTAAAGTCATCGGTAAGAACAACGACTTGAGCCGTCGTATCGACATTCCGGCTCGCACAGCGAGAGATGAAATCTACGAACTAACTACAACATTTAACCGTATGATTTCAGGTCTTGAGGATTCTTCCAATCGTGAAAGACAGTTTAGTTCTGACGTATCTCACGAGCTACGTACACCAATTGCCGTTATTAAAGCAGAAAGTGAATTTGCTCTAAAATACGGTCGTACAAAAGCAGATCTACGGGAAGGTTTAACACATATCTTAGAGCAAGCTAAGTTCATGACTAACCTCGTAAGCCAACTGCTTGATGTAGCCCGCCTTGAAAATGCAGAAGGTCTAAGCTTTGCACCTGTCAATGTATCATTGATGTTATCCAATATGGTCCACGACTATACAAGACTCTGTACAGAAAATACAGATAAACAGATTACGATTACATCTCATATTGAGCCTAATTTACATATGAATGCTCACGAAGTATCATTACGTCGAGCTATCACAAACCTAGTGGACAATGCCATTAAGTTTACAAACTCTACTATTGATATTTCGGCTAAACTCGTAGGCAGAGACTTAGTCATTACCGTAACAGATAATGGTATTGGCATCGAACCTGAAGCTCTGGATCATATTTGGGATCGTATGTATCAGACGGAACAATCGCGAAACAAAAAATCTAATCACGGTATAGGTTTAGGCCTATACTTTGTAAATAAAGTTATTAACTTACACCATGGCACAGTTACGGCCACGAGTGAACCACAAGTAAAAACTACATTTACCGTGCGATTGCCGTACAATACAACGGAAGAATAACACAAACGGGACTGACCATTGGTCAGTCCCGTTTCTATATCAATTTTAATCCCAAAAGTACATAATGTAGAATTAATTAAACCATAAAAACTAGCATATAGAAGCTCCTTCTATATGCTAGTTTTTATGTATTTAGTTTTAAAGCAGCTTATTATAGATAATTAACTTTAGCCTACAAATTGTTGCCAAAATGGCATATATACATATTCGAGGAAGGTCCATACAAGCAGACCCGCTACAGCACCAACGATAGCACCATTAATACGAATCCAGCTGAGATCATCCTCCACCTTAGATTCGATAAAGTAAATAAATTTATCTGTACTGAGGCCACCTAATACTTGACGTATGATAGTTTCAATGAGGTCATACCCTTGTTCAAGTACGTAGTCGCCAATATCGTGTAAGGTTTTTTCAATACGATTTCTAAGATCGTCCGATTGACCGTATACATTCCATAATTCAAGAGCAATATTAACTAAAACCTGAGCCGGAGTCTCTCCGTTTTCATCCCCTACGAGCAATAGTTCTTCTATATAAGGGCATAAATGGTTTTCGATAACAGATTCCCAATCTTGTTCGCGAATCCAACGTTCCCACGCTTCATTAAGAGCATCGCAGACTTCATGGTTTTCTTCAATATTACGAATTGGTTCTACCCATTGTCGCAACCAAGCTGTTCGTTCAGGGCTATTTGGTCGTTTCCAGCTTTCCAGCATAGCATAGGCCTCTTGGACAATAGCCTCTGCCATTTCTTGATAGTTTACTACATCGGTAGCTTCGGACATAGAAATAAGGAAATCAGACCAGAAGCCTTTTCGCTTTTTCTTATGTGCCTCTTCTGCTACGACAGCGGTAAGCCAGGTAACCATAGCTGGATGATTAATCCGTTCTTGAATCACGTTTAAAACTTGTACAACCATACTTTCATAGCGATTATGCTCACATAAATCGAGTAATACGTGTTTCAAAACGGGCACGAGAGAATGTTGTTGAAGCAACCCGCGAATGCGTTTTGCCCCCCATTGTGCCCATTCTTCATTAGTTTGAGATTTCCATAAAAGGTGTAGTCCTTGATGAATCACAAGGCGCGCTGCTCTCTGCCCCTCAGGAGACAACAAGAACTTTTCAAACAATGGCACAAATTGCACATTTTTCAATAATACCTTACAACGCTCCTTGGTAAGCATCTTCGTCTCTACAAGTTTAATGACACCATTAATGAGGCGATCTTTATTGCGAGGAATTAGCGCTGTATGATATGGGAAGCCTAGTGGCTTGCGAAATAAAGCCGTTACAGCAAACCAGTCAGCCACACTGCCGATGAGGGCAGATTGAACCGCCCAGTACAACGGTTGATACCAACTTTCATAGCCAAAGAAAAATTGTCCTACGAAAGCAAAGCAGTACAATACGGCAGTCAAGCCTAGAATGCCATTAGCACGCTGTTTCAAGGTAAGGGATTTCAAATAACTAATCATTTGAGCACCCCCTCTACAATGATGGTCAAACCGTATAAGATGCCGCCAAGGACAGCGCCTATAAGGGAACCATTAATACGCACCATTTGAAGGTCATAGTACATTTTGCCCCGAACAATTTGAGTGATTTCATCAGGCGAGTACCGAGATAATTCCTGACCTACCACACTGTCGATGAGCGGGTTCAACTTCTGCAACCACGGAATACTACGCAACAAGAAGAACCGTTCAAACGGCGCCTGCTTATCTGGATTCAACAAAATTTCGGTGCCGAGCACATTAAAGCGATCGATAACGATGTCCATGAGGCGTTTCCAGTCCAATGTATCCCCATCGATAAGTTTGCCTTCCCATTCTTCAAGAACCATTCTAATCCACTGATTTTTATGTTCTTCGATGAAAGCTTGCCACTCTGTATTGGTTTCTAGGTTATTGAAGAATCGAATTGCTTGGCCCCATACATAGCGCCCCAATGCAGAATCGATAGATTCATTTTCCTTCAAGAACTGAACGGCTTTTTTCTGTACCGTTTCTACCAATCGTTCTGGTGAAAGTCCATCTCCACCAAAGGCGATAGCCAATTCGCGAAAGAAAGAATCCTTTGTATAAGTTTTCATAATGTCTAGCATGACGCGATACAAATACGGGTATACCTGATTTGATGCGATAACACGCTGACATGTGCGGTTAAAATAAAGCCAAAACACGCTTGCTGTGTGACGTTCTAGCATACAACGGCCAAAGAGAATAACAAGGGGTGTTGCTTTCCAGTTTGTAACCCCCTTATAAATAGCCTTATTAATCTCTTGGCGCATCGGTTCAATATCCATATGAGATAAAACTTGATTGCCCACACCGTACAAGAGATTTCGAATTTGAACTTGTCCCACATCGCTCATGCCGTATTCAACGATACGGACCATAACGCGTTCTTTTTTGATAGCATAATACATCTGTGGCACGCGCAATAGCTCTTCGCTGAGCATAGTGCGGCCTATTTGAATTAATCGTTCCTTACTGCGCGGCAAGATTGCCGTTTTGAAAGGAATGCCTAAAGGCTTCGTAAAGAGAGCCGTTACTGCATACCAGTCCGCGAGGCCACCTATCATAGCTGCCCCAGAGATATGCATGATAAAGGCCCAAAATGTATCATGTCGCTGCGGATATGAAATTAAAAATATAATAGCCATGACAACCAACAGGGTGGTTGCCACTGGTTTGGTTTTCATCATCACTTGATCCTAACTTACTCAATTACGCATATAGACTGTCCCTATATAACGTAGTGACCTCGAGGTCTACGGACTTTCACAATTATATCTACAATCTAAAATGTAGCCTCATCGCCATCTTTTTGAGGTTCCCAAATCGGCACCTCCCCAAAGAGAGCTTTAAAGTACACAGACGGTGTCCATAATGGACCATTCAAATGCATTGGAATAAAGGCTTTATTCACCTGTACACGGCGCAAAAATTCAATACTGCCCCACTCCATAGCGTCTTCCAAACGATTGTCTACAGGGAACATCGCTACATCTACGGACAAGCCCTCTAATTCCTTAAACTCACGCCAAGCCATGCGCTTTGCATCCGCATTGTTTTCTGGCGTATCACCAAGCCAATGCCACCAATTAAGGTCGCCTGCATGGAAGATAGAGTCAGAGTCGATATTCGCCGTATTTGTCTTTACGTAAAAAGAACCACCTTCATCGGTGCTGCCATACATATGGATGCCTACATCATCTAATAGTGCATCTTGGCCAGGGCGCATGGTAATACATTTTTTTACCTTGCCCTCTAACGGCACATCTTGATGGCAAATATAGCGCGTTTGAGGACCATCAAATTCCGTAATGGATGGGTTAAAGTGATCTCCATGAGTGTGACTCACGAAGAACCAAAGTTCACGACCTCGTTTAGCCAACTGCCAAACAATATTATTAGGATCCTTATAATAATCAAACACATAGCAACGCTTACCATCCTCTACAAGGAATCCACTATGCGCTAAAAAAGTAACATGTAACATTATTATCAATACCTCTCATTTATTGAGAATTTATATCATTCGTATTTTTTATTATACCATATTTTTTGTACCTACGCTTAGATATAACAAGGACTAATACAATTTAATAGTAGCAAAAACTGAAAAGAAATGCCGCTGGCATTTCTTAGATGCGACCAGCGGCTTTCATATAGTCGATATATTGGTTACCCCAGTTTTCAAGGGATACTAAAACAGTCTTAAAACCTGCCCCCACTTCGGTAAGGCTATATTCAACCTTTGGTGGAATGGTACCGTATACTTCACGATGTACAAGTCCATCATCCTCCATTTGACGCAACGCTCTTGTCAATGTAGCTTGCGTAATGGGATGTAGACGACGCTCTAACTCACGAAAGCGCACAGGACCTTCAGACAACTCATGCATAATCAACAAAGACCATTTGCCAGCCAATAACTTTTGGCTCGTTGCAAAAGGACATCTGCCAACTAGATCATGAATATTTTAGTAATCGGTGCCAATGGTAACGCAGGTCGCCAACGTTTTACGGCAGTGCAAAACTAATATCTCAATCTATTTTCATGTCTCTATATGCAACACTCATCCTCCCAATACAAAACAACGTATATAAAGACACCGAGGGCTATTGACTGCAACCAATAGCCCTCGCTTATAATTAAATCAATACCTTTAAACAAATATTAATTTTTATATTTATAAACAGTAGGTGATATTATGAAACGCATGCCAACATTATTCGTAGGCCATGGCAGTCCCATGATGGCCTTAGAACATACAGAAACAACAAATACTTTTACAAGTATAGGACAAAATATAATCAACAAGTATGGCAAACCAAAAGCCATACTTGCCATCTCCGCCCATTGGTATGCAGATGGCACCTA
Source organism: Veillonella sp. (assembly GCF_032470285.1). Classification (GTDB taxonomy): domain Bacteria; phylum Bacillota; class Negativicutes; order Veillonellales; family Veillonellaceae; genus Veillonella. Next base: position 238,639 of record NZ_JAWEKP010000002.1, read on the forward strand.
TATTCAAAGTGCAGAGAATCCAAAACAAATTTACGATATGTATGGATTCCCTCAAGAACTCTACGAAGTTGTATATCCTGCAAAGGGTGACAGCAATTTAACGAAAGAAGTACAAAAATTACTGGGTAACTCCGTTTCTATAAATGACACTTGGGGCATCGATCACGGCATGTGGACCGTGTTAGTTCACATGTTCCCTGATGCATCAATTCCAGTTGTCCAACTATCTATCAACAAACACCTGAGCCCAAAAGAAGCCTATCAACTAGGAACAAAACTTCAGTCATTACGCGATGAAGGCTATCTTATTATGGGTAGCGGTAATATCGTTCATAATCTAAGACGCATAGAATGGGACAGTCCATCCGGCACCTCCGCCACAATTGAGTTTGACCAATACATTTCTAAGGCAGTCTTAGAAAACGATATAGATGCTATTGTTAATTACACTCGACATCCTCAGGCTAGCTATGCAGCACCTACACCAGATCACTATCTGCCATTAATTTATATTATGGGTGCGAGTGAAAGTGCAAAACCGACTGTATTTAATCAAACTTATAATTTAGGCTCCCTATCCATGACAGGCTTTATCTTTGAGGATGCAGAATAATAACTTACACACTAATACTATATAAATCTATACACACAAAAACTGCTTGTACCTATGGTACAAGCAGTTTTTATATGTCTATTATTTTTCAATATTTGATTTAAATTGATTAAGTGCAGCCTGTACTCACCTCAGGAATATAAACTACACTAGTAATTCTTTAATGAAAGCTTCCATTTCCTCTGGGCTTACAACAGGCTCAAAACGGCCCACTACATTACCTTTACGATCTACAACAAATTTAGTAAAATTCCACTTTACTTCATCATCATTTAGATAATTAGGGTCAATACCATTAAGATAATCCGTAAGCATTTCCGTCTTATCACTAGCTGGGAAGCCTTGGAATGGATGTTCTCGAATCATGTATTTGAAAAGATCTAATGCACTTTCATCGCGCACATCTGCCTTTCCCATAACCGTAAAGGTCACACCGTAATTTAATTTACAAAACGATTGAATTTCGCTATTTGAACCAGGTTCTTCTTCTCCAAATTGATTGGAAGGAACGGCGATAATTTCTAAGCCTTGCTCCTTATATTGCTTATATAAAGCCTCTAAGGCTTCATATTGATGTGTAAAACCACATTTACTGGCCGTATTAACAATGATAAGAACCTTGCCTTCAAAATCTTTCAATGATTGTAACTCACCAGACTTTGTAGGCAGAGAAAATTGATAAACAGACATACTATCTCCTAACTTATATTAATAATCGCTATTATATTTATAACGAATATCATAATCAAAGGCCGCCGTTGTTTCAGAGGCTGTTTCCTGCCATTCTGTAGGGGCTGTACCATCTTTATCAAGGAAGTAACCAGAGTCAAGATAGCGGATAATAATATAGTTGGAATCCTTTTGGTCAAAACCGTTACCGCGGGTAAAATCAATACCATGGCCTGTATTGCGCGTTACGATAGCCTCCAACAAAGGTAATGTGATTGCATTCAATGTGATTTTCATATCAGGAGAATCAAAAATTTTTTTAAAGAAAGAGCTAGGTTTTTCTTCCTTGTATACTAAAAGCTTGCTAATCGTGCCATTAGATGCACATACTACGCGACGGATATCTTTAATAGGAATATCTACCTTGCCATTAGAGATAACGCCATTTTTAATGGTAATTTCTCGTTTACCCATAATGGAATAATCCAATGGTAATTGAAGCGTGTCTAAATTTGCAGGGAAGTCCGCTGTCAATTTATGGCGAGCAAAGGCAGCAATGATTGCTTTGGTTTCACGAATATTATGACCACCATTACAATCTGTACGGTCAGTATCTAAATCTTGGCCTTCAATATTTTTCCAATTGTGGTCTCTAAACACAATCGTATAATTAGAGTTTGAATTTAAATATCTTGTGAGATGAAGCTCATTTACATCTTCAAAATTAATGTCGGTTACAACCTGCCCATTTGCATCTTTACAAAGTACACCATTGTAACTAATCGTTAAGGTACGATCATCACTTTCAAAAATAATGGGATTTGTGTCGAATACAGAAATCATAGCCCTCTCCTTTTCACGACTCTAAACACAACTACACTTGTACATATCAAGTGCATTTACTCAAACATTGATTAAATATATTAATTAAATATTCTTAACTTAATCATACACCTTCTATATAAATGTAAACAACTACTATATTTTTCTGACTCTCTATGTTCTAAATTAACTTACAAACACTATATGCTTTCACCAATATATTTACAAAAGATATCAAACAATATCTGTATAAAACAAAAAAGCTGATTCCGAAGAATCAGCTTTTTATATTTCATTGAATCGTTCAAATGAAGTTATTATGGAAATTAGATGCTTTCAACAGCAGCGATAGCCGCAACATCTACAACGTCTTGAGCGGAGCAACCGCGAGAAAGGTCATGGATAGGTTTAGCCAAACCTTGAATCAATGGACCAATAGCGTCAGCTCCAGCGAAGCGTTGAACCAATTTGTAACCAATATTAGCAGATTGAAGATCAGGGAAAATCAAGATGTTAGCTTTACCAGCTACATGAGAACCAGGAGCTTTCTTTTCTGCTACGGAAGGAACGATGGAAGCGTCCAATTGTAATTCGCCGTCGAATTTGAAGTCCACATTACGTTCTTTCAACATGTTAACAGCTTCTACTACTTTGTCTACTTCTGGAGTGGAAGCGGAACCTTTAGTGGAGAAGGACAACATGGATACGCGAGGATCAGCCATGCCAACAACTTTGCGAGCTTTTTCTACAGTGGATTCTGCAATATCAGCTAATTGTTCGCTAGTTGGGTTAGGCAATACGCCGCAGTCGGAGAAGATGAGCATGCCATCATCGCCATATTCTTTTTTATCTGTGAACATAACCATTGTGGAGGATACAGTTTTAAGACCTGGTTTAGTACCTACAACTTGTAATGCAGCGCGCAATACAGATGCAGTTGGAGTAGCAGAACCAGCAACCATGCCATCTACTGCGCCAAGACGAACAAGCATAGCGCCGAAGAATAAGCAGTCGCCTTTCATAGTTGCGTCAGCTTTTTCAGGAGTCATACCTTTTTTAGCGCGCAATTCTACGAATGTATCAACCATTTCTTGGTAACGATCGTAGTTAGCAGGATCGATGATTTCAGCGCCTTCGATAGAAACGCCAGCAGCTTTAGCCGCTTCAGCGATTTCAGCAGGATTACCTACTAATACAGGTGTGCAGAAACCTTCTTTTAAAATGATTTCAGTAGCTACCAAAACACGTTCATCTTGGTACTCTGGCAATACGATTTTTTTACCTAATGGTTTTACTTGGTTTTTCAAATTTTGAATTAAATCCACGATTTTTGCCTCCTTAACATTGGCATTACGCCATATCAATACTATTATTATAGCAAATTCAACCTATTGGTAAAAGTAAAAATTATTTCTTAACATATCATTCCTAGTATTATACTCTTTTTGTGAAAGTTGAAACTCATTCCAACTTTTCTCAATTTTAATTATCAACTTGGATTTCATTCCAACTTTTTATCATTTTAAATATAAGATTGGATTAGATTCCTAATTTTTTAATTTAAAACCTAACGCCTCAAATAAGTTTTATCTACGAACTACATACCAATAATTGAACTCTTTACACATACACGCTACAATAATAGAAACAAAATACGGATAGCCAAATGCCAATTTATATTCCTTATACACCCATTTAGGAGGGCTTATGGCAAATACTGAGACAACAATCAACGCCGTTATAAATCCAGAAAATAACGAAACGCCTATAGACATAGAGAAAACGATTAAAGCCTTGGAGCGAAATAAATTTGTAGTTCATTATTTTGAAACAGGCGCAGAAGCTATTTCCTATTTAAAAGGTCGTATTCAAAATAAACGTGTAGCCATCGGTGATTCTCACACCTTATTGGAGCTCAAGGTTCATGATGTCTTAGCCCAGGTCAACGATGATATAACAGATATTCAACGTCCCCTTCCTGGTGAAAGCTTCCGCGACACCGCATTGCGCACCATGGGACGTGATGTATTTCTCACCTCTGTAAATGCTCTTGCTCAAACGGGGGAAATGGTCAATATCGATGGTACGGGTAATCGTGTTGCCGCCTCACTCTTTGGCTCTCAAGAGGTATTTTTTGTGCTAGGCATCAACAAAATCACACCAGATTTAGCTTCCGCCATCTATCGTGCACGGAATGTGGCCGCTCCGCTCAATAGCAAAAAGAACAAAAAGAGCTCTCTCAATCCATGTTCTAGATTAGAAGAAAAATGCTATGACTGTGGTTCTCCAGATCGTATATGCAATGCATTAACGATTTACTATAAAAAGATGCGCAATATGCAAACCATGGAAGTCATCATCATTAATGAATCTTTAGGCTTCTAATAGCTTGAGGTCCATTCAAAAAATCTTGTACACTCATTTCTCCGAGTCCGTATACAACCCGATAAATTGTAGACCACCTCGGATCGATAGAACCACTTTCAAGATCACTAATATAAGATTGGGCTAGACCAGATTTATCTGCTAATTGATACTGGGTCATTCCCAATTGTCTGCGCCAAAGTAAAATCAATACGCCAAGTTTATGAATTTCTTGTCGAACTTGTAAGTCTTGACAACATACGATAGGATTCATGCCAACCTCTATCTACTTTCTCCCTCAACACATACTTATGCCTTTACTATACGGCTAGGCTCAGTCAGTGCCTAGTAGTAGTTGAAATGCAATAACACAAAAGCCTTAACAAAAACTAATGTCTAAATTAGTTTAGTTAAGGCTTTTTACTATGTAGATTACGTTTCGTAGGATTTCATCATTTCGTGGAATTTTAGTATATATAAAAATTATTATCATTAAAAATACAGTGAATAAATCAAAAAATACAGGTATTATCTATATATTACCATTTCTATACAGCATTCATACATTATGCATATACTTGATTTATAAAATCACCTAGTTCTATTAATACTACAAGAAGACTATACGATGTATAGTAAATACGCAATATTGTTAACATACATTGAGAAATAATAAGTCTATTAACAATACAAAAGGACTATACGGTTCAACTGTATAGTCCTTTCTATGTATTTATATAAGATTATTGAGTAATGCTTTCTTGTGCTTTTTTGATTTCCATGTATTTAACCATGCCATCAACAGCTTTTTTAGCTTCACGCATCGCTAATACTACAGTAGCTGGTTTATGTACAACGTCACCGCCTGCAAATACGCCTTTACGGTTAGTCATGCCATAAGGATCTTCTGCAGTAATGATGTAACCTTTTTCGTCTACTTGTAGGTTATTACCTTCCCCAACAAGACGAGCATTTGGTTTATGACCTGCAGCGATAATGATTTTATCTACAGGCATTACTTGGAAGTTACCAGTGCCGTGGATACCTGCACCATCTTCGTTAAGTGCCATCACTTCGTATTTAAAGCCTTCTACCTTATCTTTACCTTCTACGCCTACTGGAGAAGCGAACCATTGGAATTGAACACCTTCAGCGCGCGCTTCTTCGTATTCAGATAACAAAGCTGGCATTTGCTCTTGGCTACGACGATATGCTACTGTTACCGCTTCGCAGCCTAAACGTACGCATGTACGAGCCGCATCCATCGCTACGTTACCCCCGCCGATGATGATAACACGGTCACCTTTTTTAACAGGAATTTGATTTTCATCAAGTTCCCCATTTTCTACCAATTGTACATTCGTCAACAAGTACATTGCTTGGAATACACCAGGTACTTCATCGTTTTCCATGCGCACGTCTTGAGGAATATGCGTACCAGTACCGATGAAGATAGAATCATACCCTTCAGCAAAGAGATCATCCAAAGTTTTATCTTGGCCGATAAATGTATTGCATACGAACTTAACGCCTAACCCTTCAAGACGAGCGATCTCACGACGTACAACGGCTTTAGACAAGCGGAATTCCGGAATACCAAATAAGAGTACGCCCCCTGGTTCAGATTGACCTTCAAATACGGTTACTTCATAACCGAGTTTAGCCACATCACCTGCTACGGACAAACCTGCAGGACCAGACCCTACTACCGCTACCTTACCAAGATCTTGTTTAATCTTCTTAGGTTTGCGAAGTTCATTGATGCTTTCAAAGTCAGCAGCAAAGCGTTCCAATTTACCGATATTAATAGGCGGTTTTTTCGCCTTATTCATGATACAGTTGCCTTCACATTGATTTTCACGTGGGCATACGCGACCACAGATGGATGGTAAGTTTGTGCGTTCCGCCAAAATATCATTGGCCTCACCAAAGTTACCGCGTGCGATGGCTTGAATGAAACGAGGAATTTCGTTCTCAATAGGACAACCCATTTTACACAATGGTTTCGGACAATTTAGACAACGTTTCGCCTCCGCGAGCGCTTCCTCCATCGTATAATCCGCATCAAAATGTAGTGGTTTTAATTCGTTACTCATGGCACATGCCTCCTAACAAGGATCCAGTATACTATACTTACAGCGTTGCATGCACCTAAGCATTCCGATGAGCCCTCTCACATAGGGACGCCGCCACATGCTGCTAACATTTATCTTTTGTAACCATTCGATAGACGTGTGGTCACTGGTCAGACTCACACTATTCTATAGTATATTCTAAATTGTGAAAGTCCCAACAGTCAAGCAAATATAGCACCTTTTGTATACGAATATAGCCCCTATTCATGCAAGGATTGCATAGATTTTATACAAGTCCATTTACATATAATAGGATGCATGTATACTGATAATAGATACAGTAATAAGAATTAGAGATACACCTTACAGAATAGAAATATCTATTTCGTAATTGAATATATACATACATATAAGAATTAAAGATATAAAAGCCAAGGTATATCCTTATATGAGGTTTCTTATGAACACAGCAGAATTCACTAGCAAATACTATATAGACCGCCGCGGTTCTCATTCCCGAAAATGGGACGGTGAGCATTTAAAATTCAGTCGCACCGACCTATTACCATTATGGGTGGCAGATATGGACTTTATGCCACCTCAGTGCATCCAAAATGCCATCTGTAACTATGTGAAAGCCAATCCGTTAGGTTATACTATGACAAATCCAAATTATATAGAGGCTGTTATAAGCTGGTATAAACGCCGTCACCATTGTAAGCTTCAAGAAGAATGGCTTACAAGCGCCCCCAATGTAATTACTGGTATTATGTGGTGTATTGGGGCTTTCACAAAACCAAACGATTCCATCGCCGTTCTAAGTCCTGTATACGGCGCCTTTGATACGAGCGCCAGCGATGCACAACGTCAAATCATCGCGGTTCCCATGATGCGTAACAAAGATAATCGCTACACCGTGGATTACGATGCATTTGAAAAGGCTATCACCGAACATGATGTGAAGCTGTTCATTCACTGCAACCCACACAATCCTGTGGGGCATGTGTGGACGGAAGAGGAGATGGACCGATTATTTAGTATCTGCCAACAGCATAATGTGCTCATCATAAGTGATGAAATCCATCAAGATCTCATCACAGGACCAACAGCCTTTACATCAGCCTTAACCGTAAAGAACGGAGCCTATGCAGATAACATGATTGCCATGTCCTCCTTGTCCAAGTCATTCAATATGGCTAGCTTGCACCACGCAGAGGTTATCATTCCTAACGAAAAGCTACGAAGCCAATTCAACGCCTATAAAGCTCATGTATACCATACGGACTCAGACGTTATTGCCGAAACTGCCATCACAGCAGCCTACACTCACCCAGAGGCCGAAGCATGGTTAACAGATGTACTGGCCATGGTTCGTGAAAACTATGAATATCTATGCCGAGAGCTTTGTACGGCATTACCAAAAATCCGCATCAGCCCTATGGATGGCACCTATTTAGCGTGGATTGACTTTAGTGCCTATGTAAAGCCCGAAGATATGCACGACCTATTCGAAAACAAATGCCGCCTCGCACCAAGCTTTGGCGAATGGTTCGGAGGTGAAAGCTACGCAACCTTTGTACGTCTTAACTTAGCTACAAGCCTAGAAAATATAAAAAGCGCTACCCACAGCATTATTAGAAATATTTAATATATCAGCCATATTAAGCATAATAATTGTATTTAATCATACTATCCCCTACACAACCTTAGTACATACAGGGATGTATGTGCGGTAAACTATAAGGTATGCAAAAAGGCTGCTCTACCATCAAATCGTGTAGAGCAGCCTCTTTTCTATACATGTCTTACTTTTCTATATATGTCTCATATATGTTACCTATTCAGGTTACCACATATATAGGGTCTTATTTAGTTCTAGCGAAATGATCTTTTGCAAATTGCATGTCTTGTACGAGTTCCAATGTACCAATATAGTTATTGTTTTGATCACGAACAGCCATGTAATTGACATAGAACGGACGACCTTGTTTTTCAAGCCATACTGCTACATTATCGCGATCACCTTTACGGAAGGAATCAATGATACCACGTACGATTGGTTCTACCTTTGGCGGATGGCAGGAATACACATCGCGACCGATAGCTGTCGTAGGGCGTTTAAAGACCTTTTCACCATCGTTGAAGTAACGGTTAATGTCTTCGTGATCAACGAAGGTGACTTCCATTGGCATTGTATTAAGCATGGCATTCAATTGATCCACAGTCAAGCTACCACCGATTAGAGCAATGGTATTATCATCGCCACTTGCTTTTGTTGTTTGTGTTGCTAATGCGGTTTCAGCCTCTGGCCAAGCAGTGCGTTTTACCCCAAAAATTTCTTCATACTGTGCTGTATCTTTGTAGATTTGGTACCACTCTTCAGTGCTGAAGTTTTCTGCACAGATTGGGAACAAAATATTTTGTTCTTTATAGATCATTTCTTGTGCACGTGTAAGAAGCTCATCAAAACGTCTATACCAATCATCTACGCTTTGGCTAGACTTAGCTAAATCACCTAGTTGGTCCCGAATATCACCATCAACAGTCCACATGACCATAGATGGACCAGAAATATCATAGGCTACTTTCAAATGCGGATACAAAAGGTCACCCTTCTTAGCATAGTGAACAGATACTTGACGCACTGCATTTACATCATCAACAGTTGCCGTTTTATCCGCCACCTTAGGTCGAATGGATTCAATTAACGCATCAAGAGCCTTGTTTTCTTCTGTTAATTGATGGAGTGGATGTCCTACAGTTTCAATCAAGGACACCACACTTTTGCTCTTCTCTTGAGCCTCTAACACAGCCTCAACCTTAGCATGTTCTGACTCCATTTGTTCATGGATAGTGGAGCCGTGGAACAAGGCAGAGTGAAGGTCACATAATTGTTGAACCTCTGCTAGTGGTGTGCCTTCACGCATAAGGCCTTGTTCAGCTTTCATGATTTCACTAGCCTCAACATGGGCGAATTGACTAGCAAAGTCTTCACGAACCGCACCAAGGTCTTCACCTGTGCCTAAACGTTTCAAGAAGCCTTTGAGCTGCTCTACTCGTTCGCTATCTTGAACTGTATCTTCAGCCTTAGTTTCGGAATCTTCATCAGTATTAGCTGTCGCTGTAGTAGATACTGGTTCACTGTTTTCTACTGCATTTGCTACAACTGTACTAGATGCTACGTTAGCAGATGTATCCGTAACATTAGACTTTGTAGCCGTTGCAGTAGGCGCTACGCCAGGATGACCCGCAGTTTCCGCATCATCACCAGATAGATTTGGCATTTCACCTTCTAAGGTAAAGCCAGCTTTCATGAAAGCGCCCACGATATCGATCATGGATACGCCTTTCATCTTAGCCCCTTTCGGGATGGTCATGATTTTACCAACAGAGTTCAACATCACCTTGTTTGTGATTTCGCTGAACCCTAATTCTTTCATAATATCTGCTACTTCAGGATATTCTTTTACCAAATCATATACAGATTTGGATAGATCTAATTTCTTTTCCATTTTGAGCCCCTCATGTCAAAATCTTTATAAAATACTTACTAATATTAATGAGCCCCTATACGTAAAAATCTCGCATATAAGGCTATCTATTTACTGTGAAAGGTCTATATATAATGACCTATGAATCTATGATAAACGATATCGATTAGAAAATCTGTATCCGTGGCAATACTTTTGAAAGTAATTCAAAAATTTTCAAAATATCATGTAACGCTTTACCAATAGTAACTCTTTACCAATAAAATAAATTATACGCTTATACGCTCGAAAACAGTAAAAAAAGATAAAAATAACGGATAGATGATTATCCATCCCAGCTCATACATGAAGGGAGACACATCAACTATCCGTTATATATTTAAATTACTTGTCTATTACTATTACTGTTTCTGTTTCTGTTTCTGTTTCTGTTTCTGTTTCTGTTTCTGTTTCTGTTTCTAACAAGTGTACCACTTAATCATGATGTGGTTTCAATGCTTTTTCGTAGTTTTCAGAAACTTTGTCCCAGTTAATAACGCGGAAGAATTCCTTGATATAGTCTGGGCGACGGTTTTGGTAGTGCAAATAGTATGCATGTTCCCAAACATCTAAGCATAGAATTGCTTTTTTACCTTCCAATAAAGGATTATCTTGGTTCGCAGAGGATGTCACTTCTAGCTTGCCATCTTTGTTAACTACAAGCCAAGCCCAACCAGAGCCAAAACGTGTAGCTGCCGCAGTAGAGAAGCTTTCAACAAAAGCATCGTAGCCACCAAGTTCAGCATCGATAGCCTCTTTCAAAGGACCTTGCAATTTAGAAGTATCTGGTTTTGTCATGATGTCCCAGAACATGGTGTGGTTCTTGTGACCGCCACCATTGTTGATAACTGCTTGACGGATATCTTCAGGCACATTAGCAATATCGCCGAGAATACAGTCTACACAGCCATACGGAAGATCAGGGTATTTTGCGATAGCAGCGTTTAAATTATTAACATAGGCTTGATGATGCTTGTCATGATGCAATTTCATTGTTTCAGTATCGATAACAGGTTCAAGGTAATCATACGCATACGGTAATGGTGCGAGTTCGAAAGGTTTCATAGTAGTCCTCCTTAAATTTAGGGCATAGAACAATGCTAACTATTTCGTATCATCGTTCTTGTGAAAGCGATTCGATGCACCTGCATCGGTAATATAGAATCAATCTACTAGCATAGCATATATACTTCAAGAAGAGACTGATTATCCTAACGTAACCAGAAGTTAGGATATAATATTTTAGCTAACAAATTGATATGAATTATCATTCTTTATCTAATTGTACACATTATATAGAAAAACGTCAATATAAAAGACTAACATAAAAGGCCATAGGAACTCCTACAGCCTTTAATTAGTTAATTGTTATATGACTTTTGATCAGCAATCACATATAGTTTTATATAAATTTGATTCACAAGTTAGTCAATGATACACTGACACATTTTCATCGTTGTTAATGCCGCTTGATGGGACTCCTCTGTTACACCAGCACAGCAACTCGAATCAATATGAATAGGAATCTCTGGCAAGCCTGCTTTCAGCATAATCGCATTGGACACAACGCAAATATCTGTACATAAGCCGATGAGCGTAATAGACTCAATAGGATTTACCCTATCCATGCCCTCTAACCGTGTAAGCAACTCAAAAGAGGCAAAGTTTGGTTTATCTACAAAGGATACAGGACTCATAATTGATCGACCTTCTGCAGCCTCAATCAAGCCATCCACAATATGCCAGCCCTCGGTATTTTTAACGCAGTGAGGCACTGGTAAAAGCTTTCCTTCTTGGTGTTCCAAGTAATCTCTATCATGCGTATCACGAGTAAAGATAATAGGACCATCAAAGCTTTCAATTTTCTTACGCACATTATCTACGATTAACTGTGCTTGCGATGAACCAAGTGCACCATCTACAAAATCATTTTGCATATCGATTACTACCAGAACCTTTTGCATAGCTCCTCCTGTATATAGCTACAAAACAAAGTACTTATTTCCAATCAATATTATTTATACTCTTTATTCTTTATAACATCAATAGTATCTACCAACTCTATAAATTATTATCAAGTTGTTGTGAAAGTGTCATCAAATTGTTGTGAAAGTGTTATCAATGAGTCATCGAAGCCCACCTCATACTTTATCAACAAGTAGATATATGACGGACTTCTATTCTTCTACTATAGCATGTTGCACGCGATTTGGTTCATTATGTGCCAGTTTCCCTGCCGCTGCTGCCGCTACAGCACCTACCAAATCATCGAGGAATGTATTACAGCGTCCCCCTTCTTCGCTATCTAGTTTTTTGATAATACCTGGCTTCACCTTATCTAAATAGCCATAATTTGTAAAGCCAATAGATCCATACAAATTAACGATGGAAAAAGCTAAAATTTCATCAATACCATATAGGCTTTCATCATTAGCAACAATACGTTGCAATGGCTGAGATAATTTATTTTGCTCTGTCAACTTATCAAGCTCTATGCCCGTAATAATTGCATTATGTACCTCCCGTTTAGATAGTACAGACGCCACGCTATCTCTACACTCTTCAAGTTTTAAATTCGGCATATATGGTTTTTGTACATAAAAAACAAGCTCTGCAATGTCCTCTATTGTGACACCCCGTTCAGCGAGAAGCTCGTAAGTATATCTCTCTAAATCTTTTGTAGCCTCCATAAGTCCTCCTTTATCATTTCTTTAGATTGTTATCAGATAACATGACAATACTAACGGGAATCGTTACAACGAGCGCTTCATCAGTATCAACATGCTTAGTATTCCAAGCCGCCTCTTTAGCAGCCTCCTCAAAAATTGGATACGCTTCACGATCTAGCTTCCAATTATTAGGACCCGCTTCAACAGCTACAATATTGCCCTTATCGTCCGTCTTTATCTCTATAGGAACAATTAATGTTCCGTCTGCACTCGTTTCAAAAGCCTCTGGTGGAATGATTACGTTATAAGAAATCTGTTGTTGCAATTCATAATTACGCTTGTCCGCAGGCTTTACATCTGCAGCTAGAGAACTAATAGGACTCATCATAGATACTAATAAGGCCAATAAAATAACACGGTTAAACATAGTTTCCTCTCATCTAAAAACTCTCTTACTATATGCATTATAAGTTGATTATACCACGAAAAAATCCCTACCGAATTTTTATCGGTAGGGATTCCTTAGATTAGATTTTCTTAACCATTTCAGATTTCAATGCCATCGCACCGAAGCCATCAATTTTACAATCGATATCGTGACCATCGCTTGCATCGGTGATAAGGCGAATATTTTTTACACGCGTACCTTGTTTCAATACGCCCGCTCCTTTTACTTTGAGGTCTTTTACAACAACCACTGTATCGCCATCAGCGAGCTCATTGCCGTTAGCATCGCGAATGATACCCGCTTCAGCTGCAGCTTGCGCATCGGCCGCTGTCCATTCGTTGCCACACATAGGGCAGATAAACATATGACCGTCTTCATATGTGTACTCATCGCCACACTTAGGGCAGTTAGGTAAATTTGCCATTTAGATCTCCTTTTTTCACTACATAATGAAAGTATTATACCATACCTTAGAAACCGAGCTCTATATTGATATGATGACCATTAGCTCCATATTGATACGATGGCTATATAATGTCCACAATAAAAACCTACTCAATCTCATTTTTCTTTACTAAAGTTTCATACAAATCCAACTTATCTTCAAGATTATTCATATAGTCTTCCAATCGTTTGATTTCGGCCTCAATAAACCGATAGTGTTCCTGCAACAGTGCCATTCTTTCACGGGCCGTATGAGATCCGGCATACCTCAAGTCCGCATATCGCTTGATATTAGCAAGCGGCATTCCCATGTCTTTCAGACGTTTAATAAACTGCACAAAGCCTACATCCTTCGCATGGTAATTGCGAATGCCGTTCTGTCGCTCGATGTGAAGGAACCCTTGATCCTCATAATATCGCAATGTAGAAATAGACAGCCCTACCAATTTTGAAAATTCACCGATTTTCATACTTTCACCACCTTGACCTCAAGTATACTCGAGCATATATCATACGTCTAGACGGAGGTAATAATTATGAAAGAAACACGTTTTAACATCGGTATGAACACATTGAAACAAATTGACGGGCTGCACGGGGAGGAGGTGTATAACACAATTCAAGAGATTTCACCGGCCATCGCTGATTTATTGGTCGAACTGTTCGGTGATATCTACATGCGCCCCAACCTGAATTTCAAGGAACGGGAACTGATTACGCTCGCGTCCCTGTTAACGCTGGGCGGTTGCGAGGCTCAGCTGAAAGTACATACCAACGCGGCACTCAACGTCGGTATCGCGCCCGAGCAAATCGTAGAGGTCTGCACCCACTGCATCCCCTATGCGGGATTTCCACGCGTGCTGAATGCACTGTTTACGGTGAAAGCAGTCTTTGAAGAGCGAAACGTACTATAATTAAGGAGCGACGGCAACAAAAATAGAGGATCCCTACGGACCCTCTCAACAGCATTATTATATTATGTACATTACACGACGCATCCAGATTGACGATATACGCCAATTTCATTATAATGTAATAAAGAGATAGTCGACGAGTGGTTCCGTCAGGCTCATCCCAAAACATTATAAAACATGCAGAAATGGCCTTTCGTTTTCAGCTACCAGTTGGTAACGAAGGGCTATTTATCGTTATTACGACAAATCAGCACTATCAATGCGCCAAAGGAAATAACGACAGTTAAAATCCCGAGGACAATCATAATGACTTCATAAGCATTCATAGGCTTTCACCCCCTTCAAAGAAAAAGGGTGTCCCAACCTCGTTCGACTATCTTACGTTTATTATAAACCGAACTTATGTTCTATGCAATAAAAATCTATTAATAAATATTAGTCTATTTATAACTAATAAAGGGAGACTCTTGATAGAGTCTCCCTTTTATTTGTGTACAAGTTGTACGAAATTAATCCATATTTTTCAATCAATATTTTCTGCTATATACTAATAACGAAAGAGCCATTAACGTGAGTTGGGTTCATCTCCGTCTTTTGAGGGAGGTGACATTATGACTGTATACGAAGCATTATCATTAATGATTTTATTCGCTACCCTCGTAGTGTTAATTCTTAAGAAATAATCAATATATTGATTATAAAATAAGATAAACCTAACGTTTAAGACTAAGTACGGCAATACTTAGACACGTTAGGTTTATCAAATTCACAATTTCTTTGATGAGCCTAACGCCTAGAACACGTTAATTGGCTCTTTTGTACTTATAGTATAGTCTGAATTCTAAAGACTGTCAATTTACTATCCAAGTCGTTTACGCAAAATCGCATAGAGTATCATGCTAATAATAACGCTCATAACAGCTTGAATAGTATTAGTTAAAATACTGGCAATGGCTACGCCCGGGTCGAATACAAAGTATTCGGCGATAAAGTAACCGGCTACGATAACAATACCGCCTACGATAGTTGCTACCAAGGCAGAGGTAGTTGTCTTATTGTTATAGACAGTACCGACAAGATAGCCTTCAATGCCTTTCACCACGAAGGTGATGGGTACAAAGACTGCATAGCCGAGGAATAAATCAGCTAGCGCCGGACCGATAGCACCAATATAGGCGCCATATTTTCGACCTAATAATAGAGCTGACGTCATAATAACGACATCTCCTACATTGAAATAGCCGCGAATGCCAGGTACTGGGATTTTCGTGTACATGGTAAACAATGTTGCGAGGGCAATCAATACGGCTGTGAGTACTAACGCGGACGTAGTACTGCGGGGTTGAACGTGTTGCATAGCGTCCTCCTTATAAAAAATAGACATGTGACTATATCCATCACATGTCTATACTATATACCTTTATGGTAACACCTGCAAATAGAAGAAATGAACAATATATCCTTAGCAAATTCTATCGCCATTTACTTTCAGAATAAATACTCTTCACTAGACTTTAACTTAATATAGATACCATTTTATTATCCAGATTCCCTCAAACAACGATGATTAATCAGAAAGGAACTAGCCATGAACGTTTTAATCATTTACACCTATCCTAATCATCAAAGTTTTAATAGCGCTATTCTGAAAGTAGTGCAACAGAATCTTTCAAAGGATCACAATGTGAACACCTTGGATTTATATGAGGAGCAATTCGATCCTATATTGCGATTTGATGATACGCACAAACGTCGAGATTTAAGCACTGTGCCAGACATGGAAAAATATCGTAATTTAGTTACTTGGGCGGACCATATCATCTTTATCTACCCAATTTGGTGGAGCGGTATGCCCGCAATGCTCAAAGGCTTTATTGATTGCGTATTTACAGCGGGCTTTGCCTATTCATACGGTAAAAGAGGCCTTATAGGTCATTTACAAGGAAAATCGGCCTGGATTATCACAACCCACAACACTCCCGCCTTTTTGACGCCGTTTATCCAGGACTATGGCAAGATATTAAAAAATCAGATTCTGAAATCCTGCGGCATCAAACCGGTTACACATACCCAGTTGGCGGGCACAGAAAACAGCTCAGATAAAAAACGCCGGCGCTTCTTAGACAAAATCGCTAATATCGCCGGCAGTATATAAAAATTTATTATGTATATAATTCTGGGCATCCTATTAAAGAGCCATACTTCAACTTTGGTAATTTTATGAGTTGAGAAACGCAATTGCTGCATATCACGTAAAAAGTTTAATGATTAATAAATCGTAATCAGCACATTCCCATTCGATGCTAGTACTTTTTTATAAAACCCTTTCATGTGTTCAAAATAATCAAGAATTTCCTCTATAATTTCGTCCTTCTCATCATCATAGTCCCAAATATTTGGATATAACTCTGCTTCTTTGCACGCCATCATATCGAAGGTTTCTAGTGCTTGTTCAATGTCAAATTCGTCCAGAGCCGTCACGATATCAGCTATTTGGGAATGTTCCGTATAGGCCATATATTCAGATATGTCCTCTATAGGCGTCACACCAAGCACCGCTTGGCTAAGTGGGTTATCGTCAATCCTATGTTCAGTTCCCACACCGGTAAGCACGAAATGAAGGACATCCCACATCTTGTCGATATCGAGCAATACATCCTCCTCAGACCAGTCTTCAACGCTATCAATAATATCCTCCTCTGATGAGCCTAATGACTTAAGTTCTTTTAAATTTTCATCACTTAAATAGCTATAATTTGCAATGAGTCCCATACTCTATAACCTCCGTAAAAACCTCCGTAAACACTTAATATATTCGTCATCTTATTTGTCAATGTACTGTGACGTAAATATCTTATCCCCTTTCACCTACAAGCAATGTTAACAATCTACTGCTGTAAGCAATTCTAACAACACAGCCTCACGTTCTTTCGTTTTGTCTAACAATGGTTTACATAGTAAAAGTACTTGAAGGGAATAGTAGTAAAAGCTAAAGTATAGGTCATCCGGAAACACCTCATCTTCCTCATACCGAATCATATCTTCGTCTTCATCATATTCTTCAGACCAAAGGTATTCTTCGTTGAGCATATCCACAAAGTTTGGTAATGGATCCGCGTGTTCCAGCACAAGACCATCTCTAATACTTTCAACAATGACAATAAATAACTCTACTAATGCTTCAGCTAAATAACGAGCCACTTCATTGTGACGTTGTTCTTCAACGGCTTTTTTGAAAGTACGCAATAAAAAAATTAATGCAAACGGCGTAGAATGCCATAAAGTCGATTGATGTTCAATATTTAAGGCGAGCTCCTTACCAGCCTCATCAACCGCATCAATACTCTCCATCGCCCATAAAGTATCTAGCGCCCTAGGAAAATCTGTAGCACGCCCGTAAGATGTAGTTAACCGATGCCACGGTATATCACTGATCTGCACAGTTTCTATATATCTTTGAGTCACTGTATTCATTATATGTAATCCTTATATTTGATTTGAATATTAAAAGAACAGATTTTCATAAGGCGTAACACTACCATCTTCTTCATGGTTAAAATCCTTGATATACAGGTTCTCGATGTACCGCATCGTAAAACTTTTGCAGTACAGCAGCCAAGTTTGCTTCGGAAGGCATTCCTAGCACCTTAACAACATATTCCCATTTATCCATATCTGTATAGGATGTAATTTGAGCATATCGCTCCTTAGCATACGATTCAAGAATTCCTACATCCGTATATTGGCTAGAGTCACAATAGTCATGCCAGCAAATGCTATACACCAATAAATAAATTAAATCGTCTATACTTTCAGCTATGCGACCGTATTCACCTTCGCTACTCATATATCCAATTGATCCATCCTCTAGTTGATGATATTCACCGCCTGCACCATCACGAGCAAAGGCTACTCCATCCACGGAAAAGGTACATCGCCCCTCTACCTCATCACGTTTTGTAGGTTCATCAAGCAGAAAGAAATCAAATAGTGCATCAAAATCTGCTGCCAAGTTAGAATCTTCATGTAATATTTTTAAATAATCCATATTGTTACCTCTTATAGATTCGTCTATTCTCTCTATTTCATCTCTTATTTTCTCGTAATTCTAACAACGCAGAAACCTCGCTCATACTGAGATTAAACATGTTGCTTTCTAAATCAATAGGTACAAAATAATAACAAACTATATCTGCACCAAACTCATCTTCTAGCTTTAGCCATTCTGTCCCTGAAAGCACGGTAAATCCGAGCGTATCATCGCCAAGGCTTTCAGCAAACCAGCGCACCTCATAATCAGGTTTAACGAAGTCGTTGAAATATTTGATAGTCACATCCCGGTCTTTCTCATCACCGTAGGGAATTAGCAATTTTTTATTGCCCTTTTGTAGTACAATATCGTCACCATACTGCTTTCCATTGCTAACGGTTTGAATGTCGATAGGCTCATCCATCATGTCATTAAAATAGTTCACCACACCTTCGTCATCCTCGCGCCAGTCAATCCAGATGATAGCTTCGGAATCAAATAAATCATCTAAATCCATATCATGACTAAAGAAATCTTTGACTAATTTATACATATCTTCCATAGTCTCTCTCCTGCATATCACTTATATTTTTAGATAGAATACAACACCAGTATCACCACTTTAAAACAACTCTATAAGGTTTCGTATATCACATCTTGTTGAGCCGTAAAGTTTTCATCAAAAGGAACCAAAACATATAGATGTCCTGCTGGGGATTCTCCCACATCATAGCCTAGTGCAAATGCATCGTAACAACCTGATTTATCCAGCATTATATCCGTTAGCGTTAGTACAACAGACTCTTCTTGCGGTATTCCCTTTTGTATGAGCCTCTTCGCCAGTTGGTCTAATTCATCTAATTGAACATATAATTGCTCCCATATTGATAGTGAAAGTACATCATCTTCAGTATAACCGGTACAACTAATATTAAGTTTTTTAAAGGCTTGTCCTACATTCTCTAAACGATTAGTACCCAATCGGCGAGATACAAAGTAAACACCATAAGGTTCTTCAGACCAGCTTTCAACATTCCATAATGTCATTAATTCCGATTTTCTCATTAGGACTCTCCATTAATTGATTATCCTGCAATATCTGCATCAATAGGGTTCCCATCCGCATCAATATGGACTATGATACAGTGCCCCCAGAAAATATCATCGTCGTCATAATAGACCTCTATAGTGCCATCGTTGCGAAACGCCAATTCGCCCATCATAATACGCTTGGTAAATACGTCTGATGTAATCGGATCTTGGTCATCATTGTCGAGCCAATCATTAGCAAGGTCTAGCAATTTTTCACTAATATAGGTACTAATTCGTTGTTCAAATGCTTTGAAATTATCGATTGTATTGAAAGCAGCCAATGCTACGGTGCAGCTTTCATCAGAGCCCTCATCCACATCAAGGGTGAATGCATAATCATCAATTCTCGCTGTGTAATATTGATACTCTCGATTTAACAGGAAGTCACCCTTGTCGGTATGAAGGTATTTAGGAGTTTTCAAATACGCCGACAACGCCTCTAGCTCGCTATGTTTAGCATGTTCCTCTAACACCTCAAGCACATAATAGCGATTATTCCAAGAAGGGCGCATGTAGCCCAAGTCCTCTATAGGTTTTGCTTTCTTAACTAACAATTTGTAAACACCATGGGGCTCAAAAGAATACCCCCAACCAGTGTCAAAACCTTCAATAATCCACGTCAAAATGCCTTCGCTACGGTCAAGCACGCCAGTTCGAGTATCTAAGATAGCATCGGTAGACACTAGTGGTCTATGGTACTTCTCTAAATAAGGACTAGCTCCATTCGCATCACTGCGCGGCAATGCATAGATTTCAAACTCTTCCGCTTCAAACTCTGCTTCATATTCTGGTAGACGTACAATACTCATATGACTCTCTCCTATTCATCACATTTTACGGTACAAACTATTTACAGTTTAGAACTCCATCCTTTATAGATGATGCCATAGTATAATTGCTTCTATAACATTAAAATGTTCTGTTGTATCACAAGCATTCAGCTACATCGATTCTATGTAACAGCTCTTTTGCTAGTTCTTGGGCTGTTTTGAATTCCTCATTTGAAAGTACCATGAGCACCAAACTATCTGTGCCGATGTCCATGCCTACTAACTTATGGTTTTTCCAAGTGGAATTAAGATGTGCGCACCAGTCCATAATACATTGACCCGCATCAAATGCGTCCGTATCAATAGACATATCTCCAGTTAAATTTTCGCCAGTACATAGATTTTTATTATGGATTAACTTCTGCACATGATAAAGAAAATCCTCTAATTCAATTTTCAAAGATAACTCTACAGCACAACCTTTAGACTGCAGTTTCTCATAGAGGTTCCACCAGCTATCTTCTAAGTCTTCCATGGAGTTTAACTTTGCCTTAGTCATAAAAGAGTTGGCTTGTTTAGCATCGCCTAGCAACAACGTTGCTAACTCTGTAAATGTAGATTGCATCTGATCGATATCTAGATACGCTACTTCTACACACAAACTACAATCAGGTACTCTACGTTTTTTCACAAAAGCCCGCATCATCTTCACCGCATCAGGATAACTTACATCAGCCATACGATACGTCTTACCATCTATGTCTAAGAATATATCTACTGCATCTGGTGTTTTTCCTACACGCGCTTTCATCGCAGTGCAGCCATCGATGGCATGAGGTGGATACAATTCTATATACATGAAAAATCCATCATGCATAGCCTTTAGAATATTATCTATTCCTACTATATTAAAACCATTTCGATTATAATCAGGGCACTTCAAACGCCATTCTTCGTAATCATCAAACAGTTTTTCTTGAATCCAATTGTAAAAGCTCATATACACTCTCCACTATACACTGCTACTTATATGTAATACATATCTTAATAAATGTCTTAATAAATGTCTTAATATGTATCTTAATTATATCATTATTAAGAAATACTTATAATAAAAGTATAGGATAAAAAAGGGGCTGTAACAGAATGCGGTTTTACCGCATTCTGTTACAGCCCCTTCTATACTGGTGCGCCTAACCGGAATCGAACCAGTGATATCTATTAACTATAAATAGATATACAATTTTCATCATATATCTATTTAATACGAGTGTATCTATTGATTATAATTATAACTTAATAATAAGAAGACTCTCTTTTATCTTGTATTTAATATACTCATCTTACTTTCCCTTTATATTCAAAAGTATAATTTTTAGGAATAACACCAGTATCATAAATTAGTACCCGCAAAAGATTTTAAATACATATTGAAATGTGATAAATAATCCGCTACTATAACAATATAATATCCTTAATACTATTTTCAAACTATAAAATAGGTGATGAATATGTCTATTCAAAGTATAGTTCAGAAGTTAGATTCCATCTCCCGAAATTCACATGTGCATTTTAAAAAACTCGACGATTGGATAAATACATATCTTGATTTTATTCCTCTAGAAAACAAAAATTGTGAAACAAAGCTTCCAAATATAAAACGCGGTCAAATTCTTTATGTTAATTTTGGGTATAATGTTCTAAGTGAATTCAGATATAAACATTATTGTGTAGCACTAAATAATAGTCCCAAAAACAATCCTAAAGTAACAGTAGTTCCAATAACATCTAAATACCATCCCCATCAATTATCCATCAGTTACGAACTCGCAGATAACTTAGAAACTATAATTAGAGATAAAGAACGCTCTAACTTTTGGAAACCATTTAGAATGATATATCCCGAATTACAGACTAGAGGCTTTACAGCAATTTCACCAGCTATAGGAGCATATGATACAATACTTCCTAATTGTACTAACTTCATCAATCATGCCATGACATATTTATCAGATGAAGATATTGAATTACGAAATACTCTAAAACAAATACTAATATCACTAAAAAAATTTGATAACTTTTACAAATCCTCCCCTAAGCTTTTACAGTCTAGCTTTTTAAAAGTAGAAGATATCACGACTATTAGTAAAGCACGAATTATTTCTCCTCAGTATAAATCACACCCTTTATACCAATTAATGTTATCTACATCTACATTAGATCGACTTGATCAGGAGATTATTTCTAAATTCACAAAGCCGAATTGACGTTTGAGTAAAGCCCATTTATAATATAGATATAGACAAGGGCTAGCCCCTTACAGATATCTGTTTCTTAAAGAGTAGCTTGCCTACAAAAGTAGCTGTCATTAGACTTTCCTAATGACAGCTACTTTATTTTATAGCTTAAATACATAAATTATAATTTCAATTTAAAATTCTTAAACGCAATCATCGATTATCTATTTTATAAGGATATGGTGGAGTTATTAACTTCAATTTAGAAAGTTTTTCTTTATAACCGTCCCCCACCTTCGTTATTCCATAACTATCTCTATACCATTCATTTCCTTGAAAATCTCTAAAAAATACGCCAACCACTAAAAATTTAGACATTCCTAGCCCTCGATATTGCATCGTAAAGTATTCTCGGCACTGCCCACATATCTCCCTAACATAGCAAGCTTTTGAAGTGCATTGCCCATTAAATATATCCATATTATTCAAGCCTTGAAGGACAATAACATCATATACTTTAAAATCAGATTTATTATGAATCATAATCAAACTTCTATTTTCATCAGGAAATATATTGTCATAGCTAGACTCTATCTTTACTGCTTCACTAAGTGATTTATAATACTGTTCTTTCAGCCAAAACTTTTCATTGTTTGTACGAGATCTCCAACTATTGTACAAGCTTACTACCGAAATAAAACAGCTAAATATTGCTATAATAAGAGTCCAATTAAAATCATAAATAATACTTTCTATCATATTAATCACCCATAATAACAATATACTCCCTCTAAAATAATTGATCATGAAATATAAATATGGCCTTTATGCACTCAGCTAAAAATCAAACTAGGAACACGTATTAAGAATAAAATATCTCAATATCAAGATATAATTTAACTTTTACTTTTACAAATGCAATCTGCTAATAGCCATTTTTCTTCTTTGCAAATAATATTCAAACATTATATGCGCAGGAATTTCTCGCACTTGAATACATTCTAAACCTATTTTATTGAGCATCTCTAACTGAGCATAGCCTATATGAGTAATATCATCTTTTTCCGTAGGCATCAAAAAACAGTTTTTTACATGTTGTATTTCATTTAACTCAATAAAATCTTTATAGGCTAATTGATATAAATATTGTTTTGTGATATCCCCAATTCCTGGTTGACCATTTATCTTATTATTTTCTAATCGTATTGTATAGTACTTAGCATCTAATATAACAAAGCTATATCCATTCCCATATTGCTCTACAGAGATCAAATCAGGTATAAGAGTATCTGAAAAAGCAATATTATTCTTTGTAGATATCCATTTGGGGCGTTCTATTAAATCCTGTAAAGTCTTAGGTTTAGTATCTAATATATTATTAGGAATCTTTACCGGTTGTGGTAAAGGTAATGATGATAAAGGTACTTTCAACTTATTATCAAAAACATCTGCACAAACACATTCCCATACTAGATTAAAACTATTAGTCCCAAATAAATTGATATTATTAGCCTCACTTACAGATGAGTATTCCATTATCAATGCTGACATGAGCTTCAGTACATACTGTTTTCTCGAATTAAATTCAATATTAAGTTCATTAGAAATACGATGAAGAAGATATTCTTTATCGCCCAAATCCTCTAACAAAAGATCTGTCAAATCAACACCTTGTATATCTAATAATTCAAGTAATGTCAGTTCTTCAAGTTCACGACTACAATGAGTAAGCAAACACTCATGAATTCGTTGAATGAAGTTTTTATCATCAATTGTATTTTTGCGTGTCCATAAATTTATATAATAAGGCTCTTCCTCTTGCCACATGGGGTGAATAAAGTTAATAGTTCGATTCCAATTAATTTCTCCAACACCATTAAATTCATGTACATTCTGTGTATTAATATAAATTCCATTTTGGAAATAATCATCTAACAAAGCTATAATTAGTGATAATCTACTAAATGATGATGCTTGGAGACCTTCACAATATAATTGTATAGACTGAGTATTTGTATTATATCGATGTAATACCTTAAGAACCTGTTTTAATAACTGCCTACATTCAGTTTTATCCTCTATCTTATCATGTGAAAGTAGATACTTGGGATAACAACATAACAAATACCCATCAACAATTATAATTCCTACATAGTTAAAGATATAACATGAACTATCTTGATTATCACTTTCCCAAAATAAATAATCATCTAAAATAACAAGATTAGATAATTCTAAATGCTTAGATATTCCTTTAACCAGCTTTAAAATCCCATAAGCCTTAAGATTACTTATAAATATATTTAATTGATTAGCATCTAACTCAGAAAACAACTCCATCAGTTCTGACTTTGTATAAAGTTTTCTTTCGCGGATGTAAACCGACTTCATACTTCTACAACCTTCGATTCACTATTTTCAGTTATTGTTTCTTCTGTATTCTTTAACCATTTAGAATTAACAACTCCCTCGGGGAAAATTCCAATTCCAACTTCATCAAAAGCACTACAAATAGAAGAATATCTACTACTAGTTTCACATTTAAAAAATAATCGACGTTTTTGTTTAACTACATCATCGAACAAGTACATTAACACCTTATTTTTAAAGGTTTTATTAAAGCTATCATTATCTTGTAATGCAGATTCTTTCAAAAAAAATGGCCCCATTAATTTATCTTCGTTAATGTTATAACTTTCAGTAGACAACTCATCATTAATTGCCTTACGCAACCCATTCCAAGAAATCAACTTGTCCGATTTTCCGACTTTAAATCTTGGCCGTACCCCAAGATCAGATAGCTTATCTTCTCCATCATCAAGTCCATAATAGGAAAACTCCCAACGCCGTTTAAACGCTGTATCCATAGGATATACACCTTGATCTGCACTATTCATAGTTGCCCAGACGAACATATTCGAAGGTATTTTGATAGTATTAACATCATATTTGCCCACAAGCTGGCTTTTTAAAAAGTGTCTCATATCATCACTTGTTGTTATACTATATTCACTTTCCCCATTATCATTTCGATCAAGCAATTGGAATATATCTCCAAACACAGCTGCAACATTAGCACGATTAATTTCCTCTACAATTAATACGTAAGGTTTATGAGGGTTTTTTAATGCTTTTACTAAGAGTCGCATAAACGGACCCGGCACATATTCATATGAAATTTTTTCTTTATATGAATCTTTTGATAACAACTGGACATATTTTCTTAATGCTCGTCCATGATTTCGTTCAACTGAATTATTCTTAGCAGCCTGAGTCCCATCTTGCTTAATCGTTGTAAACTCATCATCAAAATATAATCCTAAAAGAGCAGGTAACCGTGTCAAATCATTATTATTTTGAAAGGTTTCTACAAGAGTATCATATTTTTCTTGTGTAGTCTTAGTCTCATCTAGTAATACTGAGATAACATTTTTCGTATCTTCATCTAATCCATCAAATTTACTTGTCTTCATAATCGGTTTATAAGAACCTACAAAATTTGCATATGTATAATCTGGATGAAATGTTATTCTTTCAATCTGTTCATCATTATTGCTAACTAGAGCCTCTGCTTCCAGCTTTAATGCATAAGATTTCCCTGTCCCTGGTGCGCCAAAAAAAATTCTTTGTCTAGATATATTATTATCTATATAGATAGGCTCATCTAATTTTGAGCTAATAGCTGAGTCTATATTAAATTGATTGGAGTAACTAATATTAATATTGTTAGAAGATAACCGCAAA
This sequence comes from Veillonella sp., assembly GCF_032470285.1. GTDB lineage: Bacteria > Bacillota > Negativicutes > Veillonellales > Veillonellaceae > Veillonella. The sequence goes on from NZ_JAWEKP010000002.1 coordinate 265,060, forward strand.
AAACATCTAACTCTGCTCTCATATTTCTGTAAATCAATATCTTTATCAGGCACAATATCAACTACATTATTGGAATACTCTAAAAACGAATTTAAGTTATCCTTTAACAATGACTTTAATATTCTTAATGAGCCCTTAGGCTCTTCATCACCATTAATATCTATTGGTCCATTAGCATCGAGAATTTTTCTATATATGCTATCCAAATTAAAAATAATATCCTTATTATTATCTACAAGTTTAAATACAGCAGGTTCAGATAATACAGTTATTAACTCTATCAAATTCTTTTCTGCTTGTTTCAAACGGTTAGCATAATTATCTTGTTGACTATAATCTTTTTCAATACCCAACCAATATAACAACACACCTAAATATAACTCTCTATCAGTTTCAATCAAAGAATTAATAATGTCTATATTGATTGTATATATTAATTTTTTAGGGTATCTAACCCTTCCAGTTCTTTCAGCACTATAAGGCTTAGAACTATCTAAAAATTCAACTTTAGCCAATCTCCAAATCAACTCAAAAGCAACAATTAAAGATTCTATTTGCGCTGTAAATATTGGGTTTGCATTAAGATTACTCAATAGATTATCTTTATCAATACTTATAATTTCAAAAGTATCTATCATACTAATTATTTTTTCATTTAAATCATTAGTTAAAATAATCTGATCCTTATCCTGAACTGAATACTCTAATTCTCCTGGAGAATCAGAAACGACCCATAGGAAAATAATCATAGCTAAAGCACTTTTAATATTAGGGAATGAAGATTTTATACCTAATTTTAAATCAATATCAGGATATATATTCAAGGGGTTTGGTCTATTCATTATTATCTCTCTTTATATCATTCATAATTACACGTGCTATTTTTCTAGCTAATAACGGCGGAACAGCATTTCCAACTTGCTTCATTTGGGACATTTTACTGCCAATAAACTTAAAAGTATCAGGAAAAGATTGTAATCTAGCCGCCTCTCTGACGGTAATAGCTCTATTTAAAAATGGGTGAGTAAATTTTCCAGAGGAAGGAGTATCAAATCTAGTTGTTATTGTTACTGCTACATCATTCTGTTTCATTCTACTCCAAGTCCCACTATATACAGACTTCGTAATATGTTCCTTCGGAAGTATTTCTTTCCCCGCATTTGGAGGAATCAATGATAAACGCTCTAATGCCAATGCAGAGTGTTTTGTTGCCATATGATTATATAGGATTTTAGATCCTTTACGCATTTTCTTTTCATAATCACTCTTAGGTGAATTTCGATATTCCTGTTCAAATTCACCTTCACCAGATTCAAGATATGCTAAGTCACTTATCGCATCCCAAATAGTGACCTTTTGCTTACAAGGTAGGGGCAATTCAGGTGGAGTCGCTAAATATTTTCCAATAATAATGGCTCTTCTACGATTTTGTGGTACCCCATAGTCTGCTGCATTCAGAACGCCATATCGTATAGAGTATCCATAGCCCTTAAACAACCCCTTAATTTCATTAAGAAAGAAACCTTTCTCTGCTGTTAATAAATTAGGAACATTCTCCATTACAAAATACTTAGGCTTTACGAATTTTACTACTTCAACATAATGTTTAAATAAAAAATTTCTTTCATCATTTATTGTTTTTCTTTTACCCTTTTGTGAAAATCCTTGACAAGGTGGTCCACCTATTACTACATCTATTTTATTAACATATTCTCCAAATACTTTACTCAAATCTAAAGACGTTATATCGCCCACAACAACGTTTGTACTCTTATGATTCTCCTTATATGCAGTCGCAATTGATTGGTCAAACTCATTTGCTAATAATATATCAAACCCTTCCATCTCAAATCCCAATGAAAGTCCTCCTACGCCTGCAAATAAATCTATAACAGTTGGTTCCATAAGTCATCCTTTTATTCTAGAAACAGCTATATCAAAATACTTTTTATCTAACTCAATTCCAATAAATTGTCGATTATTTTTCTGTGCTACAACACCTGTAGTTCCACTTCCCATAAATGGATCAAGTACACAATCCCCTTCATTAGATAGAACATCAATAAAGTGTTGTATTAGAATTTCGGGTTTCTGCGTAGGATGCTTCCCATATCGTCTCTCACCATTAGGGGTAACCGAAGTTTCGATAAAATCATGAATAAGTCTTCCCTGATTATTAAAAATACCCGTTCTCTTTTTATACGTAAAATATATCCAAGCCTCTGTAGAATTCACAAAATGTAGGTTCATATTTCTTGGCATAGGATTAGTTTTATGCCAAATCCCCGTTGTTTTATAATAAAATCCATGCTTCTGAGCTAATCTTATAATTGTCTCTACCTTTATAATAGCCATAAAGACAATCATTGAACCGCCTTTTTTTATAACTCTAGCTGACTCTTCAAAAAAACAATCCATAGATTTTTCCCATTCCGAAAAGTCCATATCATCCCAGCCTGCTGATCCAAAAAAATTATCTCTCATTTTACTAAGATTCGTATCGCGGTTTCTCATAAAATTTCCCAAATTATAAGGAGGATCTGTGATGATTAGATCAATAGAATTTGTATCAATTTTTTTCATTGCTACTATACAATCTTCATTATATAACTTCGTTTCTAACACTATATTATCCTTCCTAAATGGGTCCATAATAATTAATTGTACAAATTGTTTATTTACACCCTTCATTATACAAAAATACTATCAATCTTTTTATAATATAAAAAATAGACTATAAATACAAGGTTACCTATTTATAACAATATTAAATGGTAAAACAAAAAGACACAAGGCATTTAAAGCCTTATGTCTAATAGATTTTAATTGGTGCGCCTAACCGGAATCGAACCAGTGACACGCAGTTTAGGAAACTGCCGCTCTATCCAACTGAGCTATAGACGCATGTATACTTTATTATATCGTTTTTAATAAAGTATACGCAAGGCGTCCTTATTGTTGTAGGTATTGGTTATTTACTTGTTTTTGTTCTTCTGGGCTGAAGTTTTGGTAGCCTTTAGCTAATGCACTTACCCAAGATCCGTAAGCAGGGTTTGGGAATACCACAAAGGTAGTACCAAAGTCTTCTTTATGAGCATCGATGATGCTATTTCTTTCAGCTAGTGTCTTACCTTTTGTGCCGATTGGGAAATCACCGGCGTTATCGCCCATATATACAATGACATAATATTTTTTAGCAATCATATCAAAGCGAGGTTGTTTATCAGAGTCTTTTTCGAATAGTAGTACATGGTCTTTATCGACAGAGGGGAATCCTAGTTCTTTAAAGTTCTGTATCGTTACATCAAGGTTTACAGGTGCGTAGCGGTTTGAAACATAGAAGATTTCTACCCCTTGTTTATGTACTTCATTTAGGAATTCAACAGCGCCAGGCATGGCTTGCGATTTGCCTTGATGCACGGCTTGACGCCACCAAGGAGCATCAAAACGGCCATTACCATTTACAATGCTTTCACCCATCAACTTGGTATTATCCACTACGGTTTCGTCCGCATCAAGAACGATAGCTAAAGGTTTTCTTTGATGAGATGGATCAGTAACGGCCATCTTAACGGCATTCATTGCCACATTATACCCTTGATACGCCAACGCTCTGTACTCTGCAGAGGTACGCATCCATAGCAAGCCCATCGTTTCAGTTTCGGCTTGGTACTGTTGCTTTTGCTTGAGGGCTTCCTGTGCCGCTACATCATTAGCTACTACATTATTAGTTACTGTATGATTTGTTGTAGCACTAACTCCATCATTCTTAACTGCTGTAACAGTAACAGGCTGAACTGATTGAGCCTGCATTACAACAGCAGCAGAAACAGAGCTATTCATTTTTACCTTAGTCGGAGAATCCGCTTGTACCACAGGCCCTATACAAAGGCTTCCTCCAATACAAGCCACCGCCACATACCATGCCAAACTACTAGATTTCATAACTGCCTCCTATTCACATGTAACATTTCGTGTAAATTCAACACATCATATAATTCTACATAGTTATACTAAAATCCTTTTAAAATTTGTATATTTCTAAAAGCAAAAAAAGATCCTATGCACCATACCATAAATCGATTCGATTCAGATAGTTGCTTAGGCTCTTTTAGGAGTTAATAAGTACAGTTTTAAATCTATCTATGCAAAAACTATGCTATAATACAGCTATTGATGGTATTAGAGATTTCTTACTAAAGAGAGGTATATGTAATGAAACTATGTAAACGATCAATTATTATCAGTTCACTATTAGCTGTATTAGCTATATCATCTGCATATGCAGCTGCCCCTGTGCAATCTACCGAAAACACAGATACTGCTATGGTTGATATGGATTACTCCAATCTTCCAGAGCTAAAAAAATCTATCGAAAGTGCAACACCGGCTATGGTCCAATCTACTCTTGCTGCTTCTAAGGGAAAGCCTACTAAAGATAAGCCCGTCTATTCGACAGTCACTATGACCGGTAACCGTGTTGTATCCGTAAAGACCTACAAAACTAAAGAAGAACAAGAAAAGGCCATGTTAAAGGAGCGTGAACGCTTAGACAAGGTCAGTGCGGAACGTCGTGCTAAACGAAAAAATGAAACTCGCGCGGATATGCTAAAAGGTTTAAAAGCAATACCTATGTATCCACCTGTTAATGAAACACGAGCATTACAAAGCGAAATGTTCTCTCAACCATTTGGGAGACAACTCGATTTGCGTTTAGTAGAGGCCTACACACAAGATTACGACAAGGCCAAACCCGGCGATATTTATGTCTATGCAGATTATGTGGACTATACATCTAAGCAACTATTAGGTGAAAAAATGATACTACTGCTATTTCAGCCATGATTCTACGTACAATCATGAGAAAGGACGAAAATAAAGCTTTCAGCATCGATGTAAATGCGTACTTCATAGACCCAACAACGCATACGATTTCCATAAGTCGTTCTGAAGATGTAAAAGGCATCGATATCAAGAAAAGTGAAATAGCTGAAACCGTATTTAAACTACCGACACACCAGCTACAACCGGGTGATCCACAATATGAAATTGCTAAGCTCATGTATCAAGACTTAACAAGTAAAAAATTTGATTAGTAATATTTAAATACACTCTCCACAACAAAAGCCCCTCCTTACTATGAGCTACATAGCAAGGAGGGGCTTCGTGTTAGTTTAAGAAAGTTCTTTTATCGCATTAGTATTGTTTAGATAAACTATTTTAATGCTGCTTAAATAATATCTTTAATCTTATTTCACATCGCTGAAATCGATGTTCATACCCAAGGCTTTAGCAACGCCTTCGCCATAAGCTGGATCACATTGGTAGCAATGTTTTGCATGACGTTCTTTGATAAAATCAGGTACGCCATTCATAGCTGCTGCGGTGTTATCAAATAAGACTTGTTGTTGTTCAGGGCTCATGAGGCGGAACAGTTTACCTGGTTGTGTAAAGAAGTCAGAGTCGTCTTCATAGAAGTCATATTGGTAGGCTGGGCCAGATACGTCGAGAGGAGGATTTTTAAATTCTGGTTGTTCAGCCCATTCACCAAAGCTATTTGGTGCGTAGCCAATTGTAGACCCATGATTTCCATCTATACGACCTTGCCCATCTCGGTGATAGATATTTACAGGGCATTTAGCGGCATTAACAGGGATTTGATAATAATTTGCCCCTAGACGATAGCGTTGCGCATCCGCATAGGAGAACAAACGACCTTGAAGCATTCTATCAGGAGAGAAAGAGATACCAGGAACGATAGTAGTCGGTGCAAATGCAGCTTGTTCTACATCTTGGAAATAATTTTCTGGGTTGCGATTAAGTTCCATTACACCAACTTCAATCAATGGGAATTCGTCATGATACCATACTTTAGTTAAATCGAATGGATTGTACGGCATATTGTTAGCTTGTTCTTCGGTCATCACTTGGATGCATAATTTCCATTTAGGGAAATCGCCTTTTTCAATAGCCTCAAAGAGGTCACGTTGGTGACTTTCACGGTCACTAGCTACCACATTAGCCGCCTCAGCGTCGGAAAGATTTTCAATCGGCTGTTGGCAAACCCAGTGGAATTTAACCCATACGCGCTCATCGTTTTCGTTAATAAGACTGTATGTATGACTGCCGAAACCATGCATCGTGCGATAGGATTTAGGAATACCACGGTCACTCATGACGATAGTTACTTGGTGGATTGCCTCTGGCAAGCTAGTCCAGAAATCCCAGTTTGCTGTCGCATCGCGAAGATTTGTTTTCGGATTCCGTTTTACAGCGCGGTTCAAATCAGGGAATTGCAATGGATCGCGGATAAAGAATACAGGTGTATTGTTACCTACGAGGTCCCAGTTTCCTTCTTCCGTATAAAATTTTACGGCAAAGCCACGAATGTCGCGTTCTGCATCGGCCGCACCACGCTCACCGGCAACGGTGGAGAAACGTACGAATAACGGCGTTTGCTTGCCTACTTCAGAGAAAATTTTTGCTTTCGTATATTTTGTAATATCGTTAGTTACTGTGAAAGTACCAAATGCACCGGATCCTTTAGCATGCATGCGGCGTTCAGGAATCACTTCGCGCTCAAAATGCGCTAATTTCTCCATGAGCCAAACATCTTGCATCAATACAGGACCACGTTTACCTGCTGTAGCAGAATTGCGATTATCTGGTACGGGAGCGCCAAAGGCGGTTGTTAGTTTCTTTTCATTATTCATGTTACAAACTCCTACTTAGAGATCAAAATTAAAGTAATTTACTTTACATAATTTTTAAATCATATATCTCAATTACGATAAAAATTATTAATGGATAATTATTATCCATTAATATGTAATTAGAATAGCACAAATTTTTTAACATAACAACCCTAAACCTTTATAAATTTTGTATACACGATATCATTTATAATTTTAAAATGAGAATTTCAATGTTATATATTTAAATGCTGTTAAGATATACCTACAAAAATACGCAAAACAAAAAACACCTTGTTTCTACTAACTTGTAGATCACAAGGTGTTTTCATTCAATTTATGCCGGACGACTCCAGTCAACTTGTACGTCGATCGCTTCCCACATACGTGTTAAAGCTAACTTAAGATTATCCAAAGATTCTAATGGTTTTACGGTCAATCGTTCATACGTATCAAGACCTGTAGCATGCTCAATAGCATGTTCATTATTCAAGTAAGCGATTACCTTATCAACCCACTCTTGTTCAGGTAAATCTACGGACACTGTTTTTGTTTCTGTATCATAGGACAAGAAACCATTGCTGTTTACGCCATAATGAATGGCCACACGAAATAAACTCATATCTATACCTCTCTTGCGGTAATTTATTAACACTACACCCATATTGTAACACGAACAATTATATTAGCGAAAGTATTCAATATAATCTTTATAAGTCCTTTTTGACGGTCTTTTTAGGTCCTTCAATAGATGGGTGTGTATCTGCAATTGTAGACCGATTAGCCTCTTTAGTTGAGACTACATCAACATTAATAGACTCCCCATCCTCTTGATCAGGCTGTGCATCCACTGCCGCTTTCAACTCTGACCGTTTTCTGCGTATTCCATTGTCTCCGTGAAAGCGTTGCCATAACGCCCCACTCATGACAGCGGTTTCACCAAATTTAGACTCTAAGGAGTCTAACACACTAGATAGCTTATCCTCTGTTTTATCCTGTGGGGATTCAAAGAGACTGTCCTGCATAGGAACCTCCTCATCGAGACCACTCACAGTAAGACCTAATAGTCGTATAGGGCCAGGCGGATCCATACAGGTAATCCCTTTAGAACTACTACATTTAAAATTCGTAGACTTTACCTTTGTAGTGGCCCCTAACGGTTCCGTATCTTTCTTAGACTCTTTAGGCCGCTTACTCGTCTTATCCTGCATCAATTTATTCCACAGAATCAATGCTGTTTCGAAAAATACATGTTCCTGGTCTGACGGTGTATCTAGCCGCTTCTGCCGTGATACGGTGGTAAAATCATCATACCGAACCTTGATAGATACAGTATGTCCATGAAGGTTACGCCTCCGAAGCCGTTTCGATAGACGGTTTGCAAAGTACCTAAATTCTAATTCAATAGCACGGCCATCGGTGAGGTCTTCTTCGTAAGTTTCCTCAGCTCCAATTGATTGTATCTTGCGATCTGTTTCAACAGGTCTATCGTCGATACCATTCGCCAGTTCCCATATGCGCTTTGCCTGATTACCCACGAGAGGAATTAAACTACTTTCATCAGGCAAAGACTGAATATCACGCATCAGGTGAAAGCCACCTGCTTTCAAAATTTTCTCTGTCCGAGGACCAACACCCCAAATACGTTTAATCGGCAAAGGCGCCAGCACCTCTTTTTCACGACCGTATGGGATGACTACAAGACCATCGGGTTTATCTAAATCAGAGGCCAATTTAGCAAGAAATTTATTGGGCGCTAAGCCTGCAGAAATAATAAGTCCTGTTTTCTCGAATACACGATCTTTAATGGCTCGCCCTAGCGCTTTAGGGCCACTATACATGGTGGACATGCCACTCACTTCAAGAAAGGCTTCATCAATAGATAGAGGTTCAATATAAGGGGTGAATTCTTTCATGATGGAAAAAATTTGGTTCGACACCTCTTTATAGCGATCCATTCGAGGATATACGTAAATGCCATCAGGACAGAGTTTCTTGGCTCTCGAGATTGGCATCGCAGAGTGAACCCCAAATTTTCGGGCCTCATAGGAACAGGTAGCTACGACACCACGTGAAGAAAGACCACCCACGATTACGGGGTGGCCTTTATACTCTGGATGATCCAGTTGTTCTATGGACGCGAAGAATGCATCCATATCAACATGCATAATCCAACGTCTCATTGTTACGCTTCTTTTTCGTGCTCAGAAATGCGGCAGTATTTAATTTGCGCGCAAATGCACTCATCTTTAGTTTTGTATAATTGAGGGAGAATATCTAAAATATCCGCAAATGTAGCTTCATTAATGGAGTAACGCGTCCATAAACCATTACGTTGAGAGTTAACTACACCTGCATCAATTAAGATTTTCATGTGGTAACTCAACGTAGATTGAGACAAATTGAAGCTCGCTAAAATATCGGCTGCACATAATTCATTGCAAGACAACATATCGATGATGTGTAATCTTGTTTCATCGCTTAATGCCTTAAAAATCGTCGCTAAACGTTCGTAAGAAACTTCAACCATATCTTTAACTCCTCAGATCCTTATCAAAAAATATCAATCTACTTCTTGGTACTATTATATACTATTTCTTAATGTAAATCTATTTTTTTCTTTATATTTGTATCTTAATAATTTATTATGAATACAAAAAAATTATAGATAAGTAAATTTCGCCTCATTATAAACTAATTTAAGCACGTAGCTATTTGTATAAAATGAATATTTTAAACAAATTTTTATTTGATAGATTTATTTGGATATACATTTTTCTGTATATAAAACAATTACGTCCTATTATTCCTTATATATTCCTCGATATGCTCACGCTTTAATAACTATAAAGCATACTTCGATATACCGCACTACTGTAGCAACCTAAAGAATTAGATATAGAGGATCCACATTTGTATTCTACATCCATTCAATACAAAAGACCCCTCTGTGAGGGGTCTAATCTGTATAATTCTATAAATCGATTGCATAGCGAGAAATGTTAAAATATATAACACTCTATCAATGCTACCAAATGCAAATTTTCTATTATATCAAATTAGTATAGCTTAGAATACATTTACTAAATCGATAGTTTGGCTACGGTTAGGACCAACAGATACAATGCCTAAAGGCACGCCTGTTACTTCTGCAATACGTTCTACATATTTACGAGCATTTTCAGGCAATTTATCATATTCACGGATACCAGAAATATCAGTTTCCCAACCTGGCAATGTTTCGTAAACTGCTTCACAAGCTTCAAGATCTTTTAAGTTAGCTGGGAACCCTTCTACGTCTTTACCATTCAATTTGTAACCTACACAGATCTTCAATTCTTTAAAGGTATCAAGAATATCCAAACGTGTAATAGCTAAGTAATCAAGACTATTAAGACCTGCTGCGTATTTTACAACCATGAGATCTAACCAACCACAACGACGAGGACGACCCGTTACAGTGCCAAACTCATGACCAAGTTCACGGAGATTATCGCCAGTTTCGTTAAGAAGCTCTGTAGGGAATGGGCCTGCACCAACACGTGTAGCATATGCTTTTACAACACCAAAGATGTTTTTCAAGTAGTTAGGACCCACACCAGCGCCGGTGGAAGCGCCACCTGCGATTGGATGAGAGGATGTTACGAATGGATATGTACCATGATCAAGGTCGAGCATAGTAGCTTGAGCACCTTCGAACAATACCTTTTTATCCTCTTTTACAGCTTTAAGAACAGCCGCATTAGTATCTGTTACATAAGGTTTCAAGGCTTCAGCGTATTTGATGTAATCCGCTAAGATTTCATCGTAGCTAACAGGTTCAGCATCGTATACCTTAGTAAGCATTTTATTTTTGAACTCTACATTGTACGCTAATTTTTGTTTAAATGTTTCCATATCATACAAATCGCAGATACGGATACCAATACGATTGATTTTATCAGCGTAGCAAGGACCAATACCATTTTTAGTAGTACCGATTTTAGCATCCCCTTTAGATGCTTCTTCCGCAGTATCTAGAGCGATATGGTATGGCATGATTACATGTGCACGATTGGAAACTTGAAGGGATTTAGCAGATCTGCCTTGCTTTTCAAGACCTTCAATTTCTTGTAGCAGAACTTTAGGGTCGATAACAACACCAGTACCCACGATATTTTGTTTGTTATCGTATAAGATACCACTTGGTAAAAGGCGAAGTGCAAACGCTTTATCATCAACTACAACAGTATGACCCGCGTTATTACCACCTTGACTGCGCACCACAACATCCGCACGTTCTGCGATCCAGTCAACAATTTTACCTTTCCCCTCGTCACCCCATTGAGTGCCGATAACCATACTAGTTGCCATATCTATATCCTCCATATGAAAGTCTAAATAATTCAATATCATTATACAACAATGTTCGGATTCTGTGAAAGTATTTATACAAATTCAATTTTTAGTTTCTTCCCAAACGCATGGGCTATTTTCTGTAAAGTTTTTAAGGATGGATTGCCATTACCATTTTCAATCTTACTAATATCAGACTGTGTAATACCTGTTAACCCAGATAATTGCATTTGCGTCATATGTGCTGCTAATCGCGCCTCAACTATATTCTGAATAATTTGGTACTCATCATCTAACGCATCCCACTCTTTCTTAAACTTCGGATTTTTTAATTGTTTCTCTAAATATTGATCTAACGTTTCCATATTATGTATACCTCTCAATATAGTCATTTTTATATTTAATAGCTAATTCAATTGCACTCTTTGGTGTTTTTATAGATTTCTTTACAAAACCATTTGTTAAAACAATCTTTCTAGCGTATCCCCACTTAGAGTTTCATAAAAAACAACAGAAAACGTATCCATATTATTCCTCCTAATACTAGAAGAAATCTTTACTTAATTATATGTTAAAACATATATCAAGTAAAGATATTAAGATATATAAAGTCAAAGTCTTACTATATCCAATATAGATATCTGGTTCATTAAAGTAAACAAATAGGAGGTGACCAATGGTCACCTCCCATGTATTGACATTTTATCGAGTCAAAATATTCTATTTTAGTTCTTTTATACGATTTTGCTACTTACATGTTATTATGTCTTTAATATGACCCTATTGCATTGATGTTATTTTGGTTCTTTTAACCAGAAGCTCATAAGCAAGCCTATAACACCTACTGGTATCAAGGTCATCAATGCTGTTTGTACGTCATAGATATCTGCTAGATGTCCTACATAAGGAGCCACAAGGCCCCCTAAAGTAATGCCAAGACCTAGCGTAATACCTGATGCAAAGCCTCCATTTTTTGCAAGGTATTTTTGACCTAGTACCGTAATTGGTCCGTATTGTGAGAATACGCCAAAGGCCATTGGAATCATGGCACCGAAGAAGCCCCATATATTAGGCACAAAGATAAATACTAAAACAGAAGGCAAGAAAATCAGATTACCTAAGCGCACAGTTTTAAGAAATCCCAGACGGTCAGATAAGGCCCCTCCCATATAGGTAAGGACGGCACCCATCGCAAAGTACAAGGTAAGCGCCAAGCTCGATGTACTGGCGCCTCCATTGATAACGGTAATGTACAGAATCAGAATGAAGATAGATAATACAGAGAATAATATAGATCGAGAGGCTATGACAAAGAATAGCTTCCCGAAGCTAACCCAATCATTTGTGCCCATGTTAGCAGATTTAGCACGGCTTTCACTTTCACAGGTACGAATCGTATCTGTTTCACCCATAAAGGCATACATATACAGCAATACGCCTAACAAGGCGATAGCGGTAAACACCCATAAGAAATGTCCGCCAAAGACGTAAACACCACCAGCAATAAAGGGTCCCAACGCAAAGCCCGCACTGCCCCCAACTGCAAAGCGGCCCATGGCGTTGCCGATTTCATGAGATTGCGTACTATTTACAAGAAGAGCCGCCTCGGGATGGAATAACGCGGCCCCTACCCCGGCCAAGAGCGACAAAGCAAGAATCATCTCGTAACTCGTAGCCAATGCCATAGCGCTAATGGACACGAGAGTCACCGTAAACCCAACGGGAATAAACCAGGGCACGCGCCACCGATCTGCCACATAGCCCAATACAGGCTGTGCGATGGAAGCCACCACGGTATTACAGAAAATGATGGAAGCCGATTGATAGTAATTAAGTCCAAAGTTAGCGATAAAAAACGGTATGAGGGCCGCCAGCGAACCTTGACCAAAGTCATTAATGCAGTGGAAAATAGGCGGTCCGTATTTTCGTACAATACGTTTCATATAACCTCCTAAAACAAATAGATGGTTTCTAATGTAAGACGAGTATATAAAAGCCTGCTAGAAAACTAATTTATAATTATCTGTTAAAATAATATACTTCTATCTAAAATGGCATATTGCTTCCAAAACAAAAAAGGTAGATATAGCCAACACCTAATGCATGTACCATAGGCTTGTTGGTCTATACCTACCCTAGTCTTTCATATGTTATGTGGGAAGTACCCTACAATTATAGGCCAAAGCGAGCCATGATTGTATCTACATGTCTTAGCAATTTATATGGGTCAAAGCATGCATCAATTTCCTCATCAGTCATGTACTTCTTAATGTCTTCATCAGCTTTTAAACCTGTTGCGAAATCTTTGCCTTCAAGCCAGCGTTCCATAGCATGTTTTTGAACCCAACGATATGCTTCGTCACGTACCGCACCTTTGTCGACAAGATGTGTCAAAATTGTTTGGCTGAATACGAGACCCCCTGTAAGGTTAAGGTTTTTAAGCATAGTTTCAGGGTATACCAACAACTTATCAATGGTGCGAATGGTTAGGTGCAACATATAATTTAACGCGATTGTCGCATCTGGCAAGATAACCCGTTCTACAGAGCTATGAGAAATATCGCGTTCATGCCACAATGCTTGATCTTCGTAAGCAGATTGTGCGTAACCACGAAGCAAGCGAGCCATACCACAAATTCTTTCACATGTAATAGGGTTGCGTTTATGAGGCATCGCAGAGGAACCCTTTTGTTTAGGGCTGAAATACTCTTCTGCTTCGCGCACCTCTGTACGTTGTAAGTGACGGATTTCTAAAGCGATTTTATCCAATGTGCCGCCTACAACAGCAATAGTGGACAATAATTCAGCGTGGCGGTCACGTTGTACTACTTGTGTAGCGATTTTAACAGGTTCAAGACCTAATTTTTCGCATACGTATTGTTCTACGAATGGATCGATATTGGAGTATGTACCAACTGCACCAGACAATTTGCCAACAGCAACGCTTTTACGAGCATGTTCCATGCGTTCAATATCACGTTCTACCTCTGCCATCCACAATGCCAATTTCAAGCCGAATGTAGTTGGTTCGCCGTGAATACCGTGGGTACGGCCAATCATAGGTGTGTATTTGAACTCCGCTGCACGACGACGCAATACTTCGTGCAAACGCTTTAAGTCATCAATTAAGATATCGCAGGCTTGTTTCATCATATACCCAAGCGCCGTATCTTTCACGTCTGTAGAGGTAAGGCCAAGATGGATGTATTTAGCCGCTTCAGGACCTACGTATTCACCCACTGCTGTTACGAAGGAAATGATATCATGGTTTGTTTCCTTTTCGATTTCATGAATGCGCTCAACGTCGAAATTGCCCTTTTCCCGAATTGTTTTCGCCGCTTCTTTAGGAATGACGCCCAACTCAGCTTGTGCCTCAGAGGCGAGGGTCTCCACCAATAACATTGTATCGAATTCGTTGCGTTCGCTCCAAATATGGCCCATTTCTTCTCGTGTATAACGTGGTATCATGATATCTCCTTTGCATGATAAAAGCTAGATTTATAGGATTATTGTACCATATGTGAAAGCTCCATTCAACGAACGGGTCTAAATTTTCCGAATGATAATTATATTAATTTTACTTATTGTTCGTATTTATTAAATTAATTATCACTTTAACGATTTTCTTTAAGACTTTGCTTGAGATTATATACCTCTATCCCTTCATTGATACGTTGTATTCGCTTAATCATTTTTGGATGAGTAATAAACAAGCGACTGAAAAATCCTGTACTTTCACAATCATATAATTCACCATTCTCTAGAATACCAATTTGTTCAGTAGCAAGTCCTAATGAAACTAGACCATCACGCAGCTCCCGCCCCAAACCAATCGAAACGGCATAGGCATCAGCAGCATACTCTCGACGACGGCTATCAAAATAATAGGTAATCCACTTCGGTAATAGAAGTACATATTTCACGATTGCAATCATAACGATAAGAATTAATTGAATAATACGTACTACGATATTAACAATTGGTATAATAGCCAGTATATTTAAAGCAAAATTTAGATATATTACAAGATTTAAAATTAATTGCCCTAGTCGATCCATAGCATAGGTAATGGTTAAATAGATAGTATCACGATGTCGTAAATGGCCTAATTCATGGGCAAGAACACCTAATAAATGCCGTTTATCTAACGAATACAAGGCTCCTGTATAAATCGTAATGTGATTTAATCCAGATGCAAAGGCATTAATTTCCTCATCTGTACGCATGCGCAATATCAGTGAGTTACGTGCTACACCGCTAAATGCACATAATTCCTCAAACAGCGGTTCAATATATTCAGATTCTTCTGCATTTGGTTTTCTTTCACCTTGCAATACATGGACAATCCAACTAAAAGGTGGCAAAAATAATCCGATGGCCACAATAATAGGCAACGCAAAGGATATAATAATATATACATCGAGCTTATCCACTAAATGTAGCGGTTTTATAAGCCAGTCCCATGAAAACGGATACACATATTGAACTACAGATTCTAAAATAGGAAAAAATACAAATACAATAATAACATTAACAATATAGGTAAGAATAACTTGAATCATAATCTCTCACTTTGATTTCTCATATAGTCATATAATAATAAATTAATCAATACTATATCATAGCTATACATTGTGATATATAATAAACATACAGACTAAATGTACTGCAAATAATTGCTCAATCTATACACGAGCTTTATACTAATAATAACAAACATTTCTACTATGGGGGAGGCTTTCATGGCAACTTTAAATCGTAAGGAACGCCGCGCACAGCGCAATGAATCTAATACTATAGGTATTCTATTACGTCTATTCTTTGGGCTCAGCTTTATCGGCTTGGCGGTAGTCCTTTTTGGCGAGTTTGATTACAACTTTATCTTCTCCATCTTTACGGCAGACATCGTAGTATCTTTAATTTACGTAATGATGAATAGATCCCGAATTACTACATCGTTAGCGGTACATACTAACGTACGCGTTATCATTGCATTTCTCATCATGTTGATTACCATGTTCTTCTACGCTTTCGCATTGTGGCGAGCTGATCAATTCAGCACTCCTATGCAGGTCACATTATTCATCGGCGGCGCCATCGTATATCTAGCCGTCTTCAACTCCACGAAAACAATACTTACCAATCAAAATTAATACAATACATATAATTAATCCTTGAAATATAACTCAACATGACTCAGATAGAACAAGTATTTCATAGTAATACATAGTATCAATCAATACAATCATTTTTTACAACCATAACAAAGAGGCATATCCCATACTAATGTATGTAAGATATGCCTCTTTATTGTCCTAATACAACAGGAACCGCTAGATATACAGGTTCCCCTCTTCGATTGATAATAGAACCACTGCTTTTAACAATGCGTATTGCTTCCTCTTTGACTGGTTGCGGCACATCTTCTGCGATGAGCGGTGTATGTTCTCCTACGATGACATGTCCATTAACGTCAAAGTTAACGCGCACTACAACCTTACCTGTTACGATTGACCCCTTCCCCTGTTCTTGTACAGTTCGTAAATATTCTTGGGGGTTGATATCCGACTTTTGTAAAAGCGCTTGTTGACCTGGTGTTAGGAGTCCCCACGCAAGATCAGATAGGAAGGATAAATCACTAGCTTCGGCAAAGCCGTTTCCATTGGCATTCGGATCAGATGTTATATCCTTACCCATAGGAGCATTGTCAGGTTTAGAGAATTTCCCGTCTTTGGAATCATTTCCACCCGTAACTACAGCTTGTTCATTATTAGTCGTTTCCGATTCTATGGCCTTTGGAACGGCCCATTCACGACGAGCATTAGATGTAGTCTTATTGGCATTTAAATTGTGAGCACTTTCATCACCTGTATTTTCCGTTACAAGAGGATCTGCCTTAGGCGCAGGCCCTTCTGGAGTCGGAGGTTCAACCGGTGGCTTATCCTTAGGTATAGGCTCAATAGCCGTAGTTTCCGCATCACTATCCTCAGGCAGATGAAAGCTAACCTCTGCAGCATCATAAGCCACACCGGTTCCAACGATGCCACGCAAGGAAAACCCCATGCCAGAGATAAGCATGATGGTAATGCCTAAAGATACAATAAAAGGTTTCAGATAATGTGATTCAAACATGGAATCACTTCCGTTCCGTAGCGACGCTAATATATTTAGCACCGTTCACCTTGAGCATGTCCAAAAGCTCGATAACATCGTTATAATATACATCTTTTGAAGCACGAATCACAAAGGCCTGTTGAGGTGCTTGTGTAACGATAGATTTGACCTCTTGCGCCAAGCGATCCGAAGAGATTTCCTGATTATCGATATATAGCGTGTGCGTTGTGGTTAAGGTAATGGTGATAGGTTCGATAGATTTCGCCGTAGACGACGATGCAGATGGTAAATTTAGCGGAATTTGTTGCTCTGTATTCATATACAGCGTGCCTACCATGAAAAATACCAATAAAAAGAATACGATATCAATCATGGGAATAATCATGATGGTAGGCTCTTTTTTAACCCCTAATGTGCGTCGTCTCATATATCATGTTCCTCATTGTACGCATCAAGGATGTTGCCGCACTCATGCTCTAATGTCGCCACAAAATCGTTGACCTTCGCCGCACAGTAACTGTGAAAGCCAAGGGCAATAATGGCCACGGTCAAACCTGTAGCCGTTGCCACCAAGGCTTCAGAAACACCACCTGTAATAATGGTCGGAGCCCCAATATCGCCACCTACCACGGCAAACGCACGAATCATACCGAGGACCGTCCCCAGCAACCCCAATAACGGAGCCATTGTTACAATCATGCTGAGCCAACTAAGGCCGCGTTTTAAACGTTCATCAGCGTACGACACTACATCTTGAAGGCGGTTTTCCAAGCCATTATAATTCTTTGCACTGCGGATAGCACGGGCAAATAAAGAACCAAGTTCCTCTGTATCCCGTTCCAAAACACTTGGTAACATAATCCAAGATTGGTTTTTCTCTAAGACCTTATTAAAACGGTGCAAATCCTTTGTAAACTTGCGATATAGAAAGATACGTTCAATGCCAATCATCAAGGTAAACAGTAAAAAAATCACCAGCGGATACATAACAAATCCACCAGCTACAAATAAATGCGCTATACTACTCATACTAACCTCCAAAAGCCACATACCTTTAGGCTCTATCCGGGTTAATTATACCACGTTTTATTCCACCAAAAACAGATATAGAGCGTAAAACCACAACATAAATAGATATAGGACGACTTGCAAGATAAATATAGACTATTTCGCTAGATAGACATAAGCTAGCTAAAGTCCATAGGATAAAATTAGGGTTATAGGGCAAAACCAACACGTTTTGTCCTATAACCCTAAAATTAAAATACAAAAAGGCTGCACTAGAAATGATATACATTCTAGTGCAGCCTTTTATGCGTTCCTAAATAGATTAGTCTTTTTTTATAAAGCCTACAATGAAGCCACCTACTGACAGTGCAATGCCTAAACCGCTACAGAACATGCCAATAGAATACCACAATGTGTAAGATTGGTTATTCTCAGAAATCGCCTTTGCTGCCGCTTGAGCATTTGTAGCATTTCTCGCAATTTCCAAATTAGCCGCCCCTGGATCTGGATTTAATAATAGAATCGCAATACCAATAATTAGAACGACTACACCTACAGGTAATAATAGTTTTTTGTTCATTTGAATGCCCCTCTCGTAACATTAAACGATTAATAAATAATATAATTTAATTATACACTGACTTTTGCATTTTAAAAAGATGAACTTATATATTTATCATCTTTTATTAGACAATTAATGGGAACTAGTTATTATGACATAGAAAAAGGCATAGTATGCAACTACTATTGGTCCAAATCCAACAGTGAAATTCATACTATGCCTTTTACAAATACATCTTTAATTATATCGAAATACATACGATTGCTAACGGAGTGCGTATTAAGATAAGTTATGCCGGCTTATCTAATATATATTTAGCAATACCATATATATTTAACAATACAATATGTATTTACCGATCTACTTATTGTAAAGACTTATCGAAAACGCCAATAAGCTCTTCAACGGCTTGAGATTCGCTCATTTCACCGCCTAAGACAGCATTTTCGACTTCGCCCATGCGACCTTGAATGACTACATTGTTAAAGAATAGGTTGTGCAAGTGTTCGTCAATCATATCACGTACCCAACGGAGGGATTGTTCTTGACGGCGTTTTAAGAAGACCCCATTTTCTTTACCTTGTTCAGTAAATTCTTGGATGACATCCCACAATTCATCGAGACCATCCTTCGTAACAGCTGAACATGTATAGGCTTGGGTCTTCCATTTTTCCGTAGCCGGACGGATATAATGCAACATCCGATCGTAGTCGCTGCGGGCAATGAGAGCTCGTTTGAGATTGTCTCCATCAGCCTTATTGACCACAATAGCATCGGCAAGTTCCATAACGCCTTTTTTGATGCCTTGCAATTCATCGCCTGCACCCGTCAATACGATGAGCATAAAGAAGTCTACCATGGAGCGCACAGTAACTTCACTTTGCCCAACCCCAACGGTTTCAACGAGAATTATATCGTACCCAGCAGCCTCGCAAAGTAGCATAGTCTCTCTACTTTTACGAGCCACACCGCCTAACGTACCACCAGCCGGCGATGGACGAATATAAGCTTCAGGATGTTTCGTCAACGTTTCCATCCGCGTTTTATCACCCAAAATACTGCCTTTTGTGACTTGGCTCGTAGGGTCTACAGCCAGTACGGCAACCTTGTAACCCGCTTCAATGAGCATGTTACCGAAGGCTTCAATAAACGTACTTTTACCGGCCCCAGGCACACCAGTAATACCGATGCGCAATGCCTTGCCCGTACGAGGCAATACGGCTTGCAACACTTGTTGAGCTAGTTTGAAATGGTCCTTATTATTACTTTCTACTAATGTGATAGCCCGTGAAAGTATAACGCGGTCCCCCTGCTCGATACCGCGTACATAATCAGCGACAGTTAATTTCTTTCGCCGCTGTACGGGACGTACCGCCGGAGCCAGATGAGCAGAGCTAGATAAGAGGCCGTCATGCATTTCCTTGACGCCTTTCATTACGTGACACGCATAAGTGTCATCTTTCTTCGCTTCTTCTGGCACCCAGTCGGGACGATAGGTACTACCCTCGGTGCTTGCGTTTTTTACACCTAATTCAGGGGCCTTGCCTTCACCAGTGGTGAAAGTTGCGTCCTGTGTATTGCGCAATTCATCCGGAGTAGACCGTTTGTTATCAGTCATGAGACTCGTCTTGAACGTGACTAGTCAATGTTTCTAGTAATTTTTTCGCCGCTACTGGCAAAACTGTACCAGGGCCAAAGATAGCCACTGCGCCATGTTCGCGTAGGAATTCATAGTCCTGAGCAGGGATTACGCCGCCGATGGCAACTAAAATATCTCCACGGCCCCGCTTGTTGAGTTCCTCTACAAGTTGAGGCAATAATGTCTTATGCCCCGCCGCAAGAGAACTAAATCCGACAATATGAACGTCATTATCCACCGCATCTTGTGCTGTTTCTTCTGGAGTTTGGAACAAAGGTCCGATATCCACGTCAAAGCCCATATCCGCGAAGGATGTAGCGATTACTTTCGCACCACGGTCATGACCGTCTTGACCCATCTTCGCAATCATGATACGAGGACGACGACCTTCGAGTTCTTCAAAGTTATCCGCCATTTGACGTACTTCTTTGATTACATCGTCATCTTCAAATTCACTGGAGTATACACCGGAAATAGAGCGAATAACCGCTTTATGACGACCGCATACCTTTTCAACAGCAAAGGAAATTTCACCCAAGGATGCACGGGCACGAGCCGCTTCAAGCGCAAGAGCAAGCAAGTTGCCTTCGCCCGATTCTGTAGCCTTTGTAATCGCTTCAAGACAGGATTGAACCTTTTCTTCATCTCGGTTAGCACGCAATTGTTCGAGACGACGAATTTGCGCTTCCCGTACAGCCGTGTTATCTACGTCGAGGATATCCAATGGGTCTTCTTTATCTAGACGATATTTGTTGATACCAATAATCGCTTCACGACCAGAGTCGATACGAGCTTGGCGACGTGCAGCAGCTTCTTCAATACGCATCTTAGGAAGCCCTGTATCGATAGCTTTCGCCATACCGCCAAGAGATTCAATTTCTTGAATATGACCCCAAGCGCGACGAATCAATTCATCTGTCAACGCTTCTACATAGTAGGAGCCGCCCCATGGGTCGATAACCTTACATACCTTAGTTTCATCTTGGATGTAAAGCTGAGTATTACGCGCAATACGTGCGGAGAAGTCCGTAGGCAACGCAATGGCTTCGTCAAGCGCATTCGTATGTAGAGATTGCGTATGGCCCAAAGCCGCGCCCATCGCTTCCATACATGTACGAGCCACGTTGTTGAACGGATCTTGTTCTGTAAGAGACCAACCAGATGTTTGGCTATGTGTACGAAGTGCCATAGATTTAGGATTTTCAGAGCCGAAACTATTGATAATCTTAGCCCACAACATACGAGCTGCACGCATTTTTGCCACTTCCATGAAGTAGTTTTTACCGATTGCCCAGAAGAAGGACAAGCGTGGCGCGAACTGGTCAACGTGAAGGCCCGCATTAACACCAGTACGGATATATTCGAGACCATCGGCCAATGTGTAACCTAATTCGATATCCGCAGTAGCGCCCGCTTCTTGCATATGGTAGCCGGAAATGGAAATACTGTTGAACTTAGGCATGTACTGGGATGTATACGCAAAGATATCGCCGATAATGCGCATGGACGTAGCTGGAGGATAAATATAAGTATTACGCACCATGAACTCTTTCAAGATATCATTTTGGATTGTACCAGCCATAACCTTTTTATCTACACCTTGTTCTTCACCAGCCAAGATATAGAACGCCATTACTGGCAATACGGCGCCGTTCATGGTCATGGATACAGACATTTGATCAAGTGGGATACCGGAGAATAGAATTTCCATATCGAGGATGGAGTCTACCGCAACACCCGCTTTACCAACGTCACCTACTACACGAGGATGATCGGAGTCATAACCACGGTGAGTAGCAAGGTCAAAGGCGATAGACAAACCCTTTTGGCCCGCAGCCAAGTTACGACGATAGAACGCATTGGATTCTTCCGCTGTGGAGAAACCAGCGTACTGACGTACTGTCCAAGGACGAGTAACATACATTGTGGAATAAGGTCCACGCAAGAATGGAGGTACACCAGCCATATAGTCAAGGTGTGTCATTCCTTCATAATCCATCTCTGTATAGAGAGGTTTTAATTGGATTTGCTCCATTGTTGTATTATATAAATCTTCAAAGCTTTTTCCTGTTTCTTTTTGAAGTTCAGCAAGCCATGCATCGCGAGATGTTGCTGTCTGAGATCCCAAGCCAAGAGAGGAGAAGTCTGGATTTTTAAACATGAGCTCACATCCCTTTCTTATCTTGTAACGTATTCAAGATTTCGTAACAATTTGCACGAACAGAAATGAAGTCGTCCACGCCAGCTTCACGGTACACAGGTTCTAAGTCCTTAGGAGGTGCCCCTGCTAAAATAACCGTTACATTCGGCATAGTTTCTTTCAATTCCTTAGCAAGTGGTGGTACCAATTCTGGATATGTATCATCTGTAGAACAGATAACGACAACATCAGCACCACTTTCACGAGCAGCTTTCGCAGCATCAGCCGTTGTTTCATGACCATCATTTTTGATAACTTCAAAAGCACCTACTTCGAAGAAGCCTGTGGAGAAGTCCGCCCGAGGTTTATGTTGAGGGATTGGGCCCATATTGGCCAAGAATACCTTCACATTATCTTTCGTACGTTGTTTATAATTCTCAGTGCGCATGCGAAGTGCTTCAAACTGTTCAGTCCAGCGATGAGCTGCAATGGATTCAATGGTTTCGGAAGCAATATCGCCAGCATCTAAAGCCTTCCGGATTTGACGTATTGTTAATTTTTGCAATGCACCGAGTTCAATAAGACCAATCAAAGCGCCTGGCTCTGTAGTACCTGCTTCTAGGGTAGCCTGTGCTTTCACAACCGCATCTGGCTCCGCACTTGCCAAGTACTCCTCGATTTGAGCAACCCGTTTTTGGCGCAATGTTTCTTGATTTTCTGGTTTTGGATCAAGCAATTCTTCAGTCATGTTCGCATACATGTTATTACCTACAGCCACATCTCTGCGGAATGCAAGGTTTTTGAAGCGTTCGTCAAGAACTGCTTTAACTTGAGCTTGTGGATAGCCTTCTTTCAAAGCTGCTACGATACCACCTTTAGCCTCAATAGTTTGGAACTCAGCCCAAATTTTTTCACATAATTCGGCTGCCAATGTTTCCACATACCAGGAACCGCCTACAGGGTCAACCGGTTGACGCAATTCGAATTCCGTCTGCAACATGACCTGAATATTACGCGCAATACGACGGGAGAAATCGTCGGATTTGCGAATCGGCTGGTCAAACGGAGATACCTCCAAACTGTCCAAACCGCCCACAACGCCAGAGAACGCCTGTGTCGTGTTACGCAACAGATTTACATACGGATCGTATACGGTCTTTGTGAAAGCCGATGTTCTGCCGTGAACATGCACCGCCCGGTCGCTTTCATCAGCGCCGAAGGCCTCCATGATACGCGCCCAGATCACACGCAAAGCGCGCAATTTCGCGATTTCCATAAAGAAGTTGGCTCCTAAGGAGAATGTGAATATCATGCTTTTAGCAATAGTATGAATATCGATGTTCCGTTGTGCTAATTGACGCACATAGCAAACTGCTGTTGCCAATGCATAGGCAACCTCTTGCACATCATTAGCGCCACCATTAGCGTATACATCGCCAGATACAAGTACAGTTTTAAGCTCTGGAGCTTGTTCTTTAGCCCATACAACAGTATGTGCCATTTCATCAAAGGCTGTATCTAAAGACATATGCAATGTACCATCTTTAGCCCAAACACCAATAGGGTCTGCGCCAACGAGACCTTTCAAGTCAGAGGTCTGTTTTTTAGAGCCTTTCACCGTAGCGGCTAGCATACCGAGCAAGATAGCTGCAGAAGCACCTGTTTCAATGTATAAAGGATTTTCCTTTAAATTAAAACGTTCAATCAATTGGCTACAATCATCCATAGTAGACAGAGATGTACCGCCGATACCAACAGCCGCGCCTACTTGCACATCTTGATCATGGCGTGTTGCTTCATCAAGGCGAA
Organism: Veillonella sp.; assembly: GCF_032470285.1. Classification (GTDB taxonomy): domain Bacteria; phylum Bacillota; class Negativicutes; order Veillonellales; family Veillonellaceae; genus Veillonella. The sequence continues at coordinate 289,359 of NZ_JAWEKP010000002.1, forward strand.
TATTGTGAATGGTGCCACCTTTTACAATTTCGTATAAACTTGCATGGTTAGCATCCTTAGGAAAGGATTCGTCTACATATTGGGATACGCCCCAAGAGTCTTTAATATAACCACTTGCCTTTGTGCCACGTAGGAACTCACCTGCCCCAGGGTATACACCCTTTGGAATTTTTTCTCCATGCAATGCAGGCGTATAAATTGGTTGTAACGTAATTCCCTCATAGGTTTTAGTGAACATCTTCTTATGGAAGTCGCCACCTTTTAACGCTTTTTCAACCTCGGCCTGCCATTGTTCATACGTAGGTTTCTTAAACTCATCAAAGGATACAGGTGCTAATAAATCGCGTTCAGCATCCTTTGAAGTCTTTTTGTCAGACATATATGTGCCTCCTTTTCAACTCGAAACCATACCGAGAAACAGCGCACCGTACCTGCGAATTGTTAGATATATGAATCACTCGAGCTTTATCTTATTGGACCACATCAACCTCAAAATGTGTCCATCTGTTTAATATCTATAAAACCTGATTCCTATACTCAACATCCACTCTAAGGGCAATAAAAAACGTGCCACCTAAAGTGACACGTAAGGTTTCTTATTGAAAGGTACACTAAAAAAATACTGTAGCCAGCATACCCCAATCCCCTTCCTATCGCTCGTAGGTACATAACGGTGATTATCAAATAGGCAGTTCTCCTGGCTCGGGATCATCACCTCGCTTTCGCCTTCCCAGATTACTCCAGTGACATATATGAAAGCAGGCTCATCCTTACAGTGGCGGGACCGCATCGGCTTATACCGATTTCTCTATTAAGTCTTGCGACACCTATTCTCTATATTCGTTGTTCTAAGTCCAATATAGTGTAACAATATGCACAAAGTCAATGAACATAACATTTAATCATAAGTGCCAAAATCAAAGTTATAACTGAAAATCATACGTAATAACTAAAATGCATAAATTAAAATTCAAGATATCTCTATCATAAGACATCAAACAAAAACCCCCTCAAATTAGCTATAAACACAAGTAAATCTCATAGGATATAAACACTATTATTCCCTCACAGACTAGAAACAGTGATATAATAAGTACTATCATGAGGAGGCATTATGGAGCATACAAGTAAAAAAGGGTTAATCACAGCCCTTAGTTGTTATATAATTTGGGGCTTACTCCCTCTATATTGGGCATTATTAAACCATGTTTCGCCGTATAATATACTGGCACAGCGCATTATCTGGTCAGGTGTTTGCATGGCTATCGTTGTATTTGGCCTACACTTTAAACAATTCAAAAAGGACTTTCAATTACTAAAAGAACAACGTTCACAATTATTCCTACTTTTAGTTGCGGCAGTCATCATCAGTGTAAACTGGTTCACCTACATTTGGGCCATCGCCAATAATCAAGTTATGAACACGAGCCTTGGCTATTACATCAACCCACTCTTCAATGTAGTATTAGGTGTCATCCTATTTAAAGAGGTTCTATCGATACCAAAAAAGCTGAGTGTCCTCATCGCTACCATCGGTATCGCCTTACTCACCTATCAAGTGGGATCCTTGCCATTAGTGTCGATGATCCTCGCCGTTTCCTTCGGTCTCTATGGAGCTGTAAAAAAGAAACTGCGCATCTCTCCCTTTACGAGCATCGCCTTTGAGGCCTGGCTATTAACACCGCTAGCCTTACTATATACGACCATGGTCGATAATACCGTGTGGTCCTATTTCGGCACGGACTGGTATACAACTATGTTGCTCATAGCCTGCGGTCTAACTACATCTGTCCCATTGGTGCTATTCTCCTATGGTGCACAACTATTGCCGCTCAATCTACTAGGCTTCTTGCAATATGTATCCCCTACCATTGCCTTGTTGCTAGCCATTTTCTACTTTGGTGAAAGCTTTGGCACACCACAGATAATCGCCTTCGGTTGTATCTGGATAGCCTTAGTATTATTCTCCTTATCAAGCCAAATTACAACGCGCATTAGCCTAAAAAAGTAAGGTATATCCTATATATCAACTAAAAAGCTGTATCAAATGATATCCTCATTTGATACAGCTTTCTTTTATATAGACGTATTAATCTAACTTATTTTAATCTAACTCATTCATATTGGTCGTATTCAGATTAGAAATGTAATGGTTATAGGCCTCAATCATACGATTATAGTCGTTATCTTGTTTCGAACCCATATAGGTACGGATTGCACCAATCGTAGAGTTTACAGAGGTCTTAACAGAATCATACTTAGGACTAGTAATACCATTTGATACATCACCAATAGATTGCAACTCTTGATTGATAGCATTTACGTCTAGTTGTTTTTCACTATCGATCTTTTCTAGGACCGCAGTAAGTCGCAAATGAACCTCTTGTGCTGCAGCAGCATTTTTCTTGCCTGCATCACGCAATTGTTGCAACCGTTGTTGCAAACGGTCTGTATTGATTTTATGCATAACATTATCAAAATCAGCATAAATAGGAACAAATTGTTCATACAATTGAACATATTTAGGGCCTAATTGTTGCTCCTTAGCATAATTATCTGTGGTATACCCTTTAGATTTATAGTATGCATCGAGCTCTTCGGCTACTGGTGTAATTTCGTTCAATTTTGAAAGCAGCTTATCTAAAGGCTCCTTCATTTCATCATACGGAACACCGGCTTGCTTAGCCTCTTCTAATTCTTTTTGTAGCTGCTTAAAGTTCGGTGCACTAAATACAGTTAAATGCTGCCCTGCTTTTAACTCATTAAGAGTTGGCGTATTCGCATAATCAAACATGACAGCCATGCGATTGTATCGACTTACAGCTTTCACATATTGATTAAATAACTGCACCTGATCCTGCTCAGACCGCTGCGCAATTTCCTTGCGGCTCTGTTCAGTACCCTGCCATAGCTCTGACATACTACAACCGCTCAAAAAAAATGGGGATACCAATGTCGCCGCACACAATACAGCCATTGCTACCCTTTTACCGAATAGTTTCATGATGAATCCTCTCCTTCCATCAATACACAACCTAATTTATATATATTAATTATATACTGATATAATTTTTATGAATAGGATTAATATATGAAGGTCATTTATCAATTTTGTCAAGTGACTAATAGAATCAGGGGTGACCAATGGTCACCCCTATTTTCCTTTATATACTGTTAGACTATAAATAAGAATGTATAACTCCTAATAATTGTTTTGTACGTATACACGTGTTATCATAAAAGGAGAGAATATGAAGGATAAGGATTTACTTAAATTATTACTGCAAAATGGCTGGAAGGATGTACGGCAACGAGGTAGTCATCATCGTTTAAAAAAGGATGATCAAGTTGAAGTTATTGCCGTACATGGAAAAGATGTACCTATCGGTTTATTAAATGCCATTTTGAAACGTACGGGACTAAAATAAGGAGGACCTATGAAATTTATATACCCTGCCATAATCCATGATGATGCCGATGGTTTCTGGGCCGAATTTCCAGATCTCGAATACACTAGTAGCACCGGCTCAACACTAACAGAATTAATAACCAATGCACAAGAGGCTATGGAACTCTATATATTAGGCGCTTTAGAAGATGGACAAACTCTACCTACCCCCACATCTATTCGCAGCTTACCATGTACCGATACAACATATCCTACATTAGTGCAAACAGATATTGATTTAGCTAAAAATAGTAAGTCCGTAAAGAAAACCTTAACGATTCCTGCATGGCTTAACGACAGAGCATTGGCTAAAGGAATTAATTTTTCTCAACTTTTACAAGAAGCATTAGTAGAGAAAACAATGTAATTTACATCATCAATTGCTCAGTAAAATTAGAACTATTGTCCATGCAATAGCTGCTAAGATGAGTAATAGTATACAGATCATCCACAGGATTGTTACAAAATAGAGCAGTAGCTTGAGTACATATAGCACATCAAACCATATACTATGTTGGTCCTCTAGACGGTTCATATAGGCACTAAGACATCGCACCAAATAGGGCGGTTTAACATTAGGATTCAGTTTTTTCCAATAAAACACCAAATAAGGCATAACAATACACCCTACCACCACTATATAGCTAAGGAAAATTGGTGTTTCAATATTGTACCGAGTCATAAACCCTGACCAGTCTACGACCATTAGACCGCCAAGGTATAGAAAAATAAGCCAATATATAAATCCTATCACCTTTATAATAAGGCGAATCATCTGTTTCACATCCATGTCTATAATTCTACCAACGTTTTAAATCGTCCGTTATTGTGAAAGCGTTCAAAATGGTCTTGTTCGGCTGCAACGGATTTTACAGAGGGATCAATTTTTATAGCCTTTTCTAACCAATCAAGGGCCTTAGTATCTTCCCCTTGGTCTGCATAAATGGTAGCAATACCATACACAGACCAGGTGTTACTAGGGTCCTTTTCCAATACCTTTTCAAACCATTGTTTAGAATCGTTTAACTGCCCTTGCAACTTATAGACCATCGCCATGTTATAGTAATTAGCCACATTATTAGGGTCTAAATCATAAGCCTTTTTAGTATCTGTCAACCCTTTAGCCGCATCACCGTTTAATGCTGTTGCAAAGCCACGTACAGAATAGGCTTCTGCATTATTAGCATTATCCTTAATGGACGCTGTAGCTTCCTCTATGGCTTTCGCATACTCACCAGCGGATAAGGCTTGCTTTGCTGTAATTAGATGTCCATCTTGCTTGGTAGTCGCTTGGCTGATTCCCGCAGCAGATGTAGAGGAACCAGTAGCAGAACTAGTTGCATTTGATTCTGTTTTATTACTATTCGTATTTTGATTCAATCCACATCCCGTAAGGGCTGTTATTAAAAGAAAGAAAAGCACAACCTTCTTCATTAAGAATTCTCCAATCATTAATTATGTACAAGACTCCATAGCATGATGATATAATATAAAATACCTCCCGAAAGGAGGTGGTATATTGCAGGAGCTGTTTTATACACTCTGGGGCACCTTGCTTGCCCCTATTATTGTTGCCTTAGTTGTAACTACCTACAGCTACTGGCTTAACAATAAAAACAAAAAATAAGCAAGAAAAAGGACGAGCTGCCACTCGTCCTTTTTTTGGTTATATTGCAGGTAATTTCATACACTCTACTACCTACGTTTAGTATACCACATTTCTTAGAAAAATAAAGAATTAGCAATAAATCTCATAAAACTCCTAAAAAACTATTAGTAGTTTTAACATAATTTACGAGCAATATTAAAGCAATATTAATATAAACTACCAGTTACTTTAACCCAACCTACTAGTACCCTTAGTGTAAACTACTAGCAACGTTAACGTAAATAGCAATAGATATACAAGACTTATTTCTTAGCCTTAGAGCAACGGTCCAATAGGAATGCAACGCCAATGAATGGGATGCCGCCGTTTTCGCCAAGGCCGATTTCACAGGTAGAGCTGGAGCTTACGCCTAGTGTTGCACCGTATTCAGCGATTTCGGCTGCAAGGTCTTTGGTAGCACATTTGTTGAGTTCTGGTGTGAAGAACCCTTTTTGACCAGCAAAGCCATCGCATGCAAAGGATTTAATGTTGAATACATGGTCTGTGCATAGACGAGCCAAATCTTCAATATATTGAGATTTATTCAAGGATTTGATCTTACATTGTTTATGTACGATGACCCGTTCATCACATTTTTCAATGTCGAGATGAGGCACAACGTATTTGCACAAAAATTCAGAAATATCGTTGATTTCTAAGTCTGGCATATGTTTGAAAGCATGGTTGAAACATGCACTATGATCGATCACGATTGGATATTTACCGTTTTGAGATGCTTGCATCAATGCATCGTGTAAGTCCTTAACAGCGCGCTCATGAACGTCATCATAGTTTTCAAAACTCAAGCCACAGCAGAGGTTTTCGATATGTTGAGGGTAGATAATATCGATATGGGCCTTGTTGCAAAGGCTTTCTACAACTTGTTGCAAGCTGCGTTCATCGTCGTAACCTTGATTAGGTTTGAAGGCGCGGTTCGCACAAGTACTAAAGTATACAACCTTTTCAAAATTAGTCGGTTTAATACGGCTTCTCAATCTGTAACGATTGGCCTTAGGTGTAGTCTTAGGAATGTACGGAGTAATACCTGTTACACCATGTAAGCCTTCTGTAATCTTGGAAATCGCTTTTTGTGTAACGATAGAACCTGCAATACCTTCGAGACTTACGCCGGCACGAGCCATTTGAAGTGTAGTAGGGAAATTATCGTAAATCTTCTTAGCTAATTCCGGTGCTGGAGGATCGATGCGACGCATGGATAATGCAATTTGAGCAGTATCGATGCTGAGCGGGCAAAGGCCTTTACACATGGAGCACGCAGCACAGGTATCTACACCAAAATATTCATAGCCTTTTTTAAGTTCCGCAGCCAATGTGAAATTGCCTTCGTTTTCAAGGCGTTTTGTTTCACGCAACAATGCAATACGTTGACGAGGAGTCAATGTTAAATTGCGGCTTGGACAATGTTTTTCACAGAAACCACATTCCATACAGATTGTAAAAGCATCATCGATAACGCATTGAGCTTTAAGATTTTTCTTATACACATCTGGGTCATCAGTAATGATAACATCAGGATTCAAGATACGTTCAGGGTCAAAGATAGCTTTAATACGACGGTTGATCTCGTACGCTTTACGCCCCCATTCCATTTCAATAAACGGTGCCACCATACGGCCTGTACCATGTTCAGCTTTTAAAGAACCACCGAAGCCAGAGACGCGTTCAGACATTTCTTTTACCAAGTCACCGAAGTTCTTAGTATCTTTAGGATCGCTGAAGTCAGGTGTAATGTTAAAGTGAACATTACCAGATAACGCATGGCCAAAGATCACGCCACCGTCTACGAAATCGTATTTGTGGAATAATTCGGTAAGCATTTCGATGCCCTTAGTGAAGTCTTCGATTTGGAAACATACGTCTTCTGTAATAACAGTGGTGCCTTTTCTACGTTGACCACCAACGATTGGCAAAATGCCTTTACGGATAGCCCACCAAGAATCGTATTCTTTAGGATCTTGGGAGTAAAGACTTGGAATAGCTGTTGGAATATCTTTCAATTTATCTTTAATAAAAGCTAAGTTTTCATCGACAGTTTCTTTGGAGTAGCTTTCAGTTTGGAACAAAATAGCACTTGTACCTTCAGGAACTTCGCGAACGAAGTCAGGCACATTGTCTAGCGCTTGAACGGTCTTAAGGGATTGATAGTCCATCATTTCCGCAGCAACAACCTTGTCACGGCCCATATTAGCCAAGGCTACAACAGCAAGAGATGCATCGTTCAATGTTTTAAAGAACATGAGACCGCAGCCTTTATACGGTACGTCCTCAACAGTGTTATATACGATTTCAGACACGAAACCTAATGTACCTTCAGAACCGATGAACAAGTGGTTGATGATATCGATAATATCTTCAAAATCAACAAGGGAGTTCAAGCCGTAACCTGTTGTATTTTTGATTTTGTACTTATGGTGAATCAAGTGTGTCAATTCTTCATCGGCCAAAATATCCTTACGCAATTGTAAGATATCCTCTACCATTTGAGGTTTTTCTTTAAGGAATTGATTAATACTCTTTTGGTCAGACGTATCAAGGATGGAGCCATCTAATAATACAACGCGAATGGACCGAATTGTTTTATAAGAGTTTTGCGCCGTACCACAGCACATACCAGAGGAGTTATTATTCAAGATACCACCTACTAATGCTGTGGCAAGCGTTGCAGGATCTGGACCAATTTTACGATTGTACGGTTTCAATAAATCATTCGCATCGGAACCGATAACACCACATTCGCATTTTAAAGCCTTGCCATCGTCGATAACTTCCATTTTCTTGAAGCCATCATTACATACGATGAGCACATCTTCACTGGAGCATTGACCAGACAAAGAGGAGCCGGCCGCGCGGAATGTAAATGGTGTACCACATTGTTGACACAAACGAATAAGGCGTCTTACTTCTCGTTCATCCTCCGCTTTAACGACTACCTTTGGTAAATAGCTATAACAAGACGCATCAACGCCATATGCATAACGACGTAAATGATCGGTATATACGCGACCTTTACAAATCTCATTTGCCTCTTTGGCAAAACGTTCATAATCTCTAATAAGTGTACTCACTTGTATTTCCTCCTATCCTTTCTTAAGGAATCTATTACTTTTAGTATACGCCGTTCTCATTCTCCTCACTATAATTATGCATAATTTATATCTCTTCTAATAAAAATCAATATGAATTACCCTTTTATTCCCTCATTTGAAAGTACATCTCATTAGCATTATCATGTACCCATTTTTCCACATATGCAATCAAGAATCCTTATTTATTAAGCATGTATAGATATAGTCAGTAATTATATGCTAAAACCTCTCTAAATAACGATTCGTACTACCTATAATTCTATAGTAAATACATTACTAACATTATGCATAAAAATAGTATGATCTATATATTTTAAATTTTTCATTCTCATTTATAGTTCTCTATGACTTTTAGTTATACCCTTTTATAAAATGCTGAAAATACAGAAAGCCCTCTAATGATAAACACTTACGAATCACCATTAGAGAGCTTTACTAAATTATGCTTATTAAAGATAGATTAATTATAAAACCATATTATCCCAAAATACCAGATTTAAGAATGAGACGTACCGCCAATGCAAAGACAGCTATGCTCATGAGGGCGAGGATAGCTTTTGCTTTGAGACGTTTTGCAATACGAGCACCTACTTGAGCACCAAAGATAGCGCCAATACTAGTAGGGATAGCAATACTAAATATGATGTGGCTTTCAATTAAATGTGTAATAACCCCCACCGTTGTTGATACGGCGAGAATAGATTGACTTGTAGCCGTTGCCATATGGGTAGGAAAGCCCATGAGATAAATCAAAGCCGGCACATGGATGAGGCCACCACCGATACCAAAGATACTCGAAATAAAGCCAACAAAAAAGCTAATACTAATACCGATAGGTTTACTATAGCTCAACTGCTCAAGAGTAAGGCTTTCTTCCTTTCTTTCCCCTTTTCTAAAATTTTTAAAACCAATCAATACGGATGCACACAGCATAAAGCATCCAAAGGCAAACATAAAGCCTTTACCAGAGAACCATCCAGACATTTGGGCACCTAAAATAGCCCCCGGGAAGGTAGCAAGACTAAAGATGATAGCAGCGTTAATGTATACCTTTTTTTGCTTAAGATACGCTATAGATCCAGAAATGGCGTTACACATAACAGAAAAAAGCGATGTTCCTACGACCATAGATGGAGACCACTCTGGGAACCAGTACATAAAGAGAGGCACAAAGACAAGTCCCCCACCGGCACCGATGATGGTGCCAAGCATAGCTGCTAAAAAGCCAACTACGGTAAAGAATATATAAAATGCCACTATATTATCAAGCACATTAAAACCTCCCATGCCGTTTGAATTATTGTTTCTCCATATATACAAAGGATAATCCCGTTTCATCCTGTATTTCTCTAACGGCTTTATACCCCATTTTTGTATATAACTTTATATTAATCCAGCTTTTCGTACATGTATATAATACACGCCGGTCTTGACTGCATTGTTCATCTACGAAAACTAATAACTTCCGAGCCAACCCTTGTTGCCGATAGTTTGGATGCACCATCAAGCGACCGACCTCTACCACGCCATCGTCATATTGATAGCGAATACCTCCGATGATTCTTCCCCCATCATCTACCAGTTTATAGGTATGCCATTGGGTGAAAGTAGCTTTAAACTCCTCTTCCGACTCCATCAATGCAGGAACCATTCGACTTCCAATCATCTCCGCTTCGCTTTCAAATGTAAGCAATTGCAAACGGTACAGATCCAATACATCTGACTCAGTAGCTTTCACAATTTTCATAAACTACTCCTAATATATACCACGAATCAACGATTAGCTTTAGATATAATGACTAATTTGATTGGAAAAATTCCTTAGCCGCCTTCAATCGGCCACGTTCACAGGAGACTTGTAATTCATCGCCTGGCTCGAGCTTCACATCACCAAGGGGCACAATGTATGTGCCGTTGCGACGAATGCTTACGATGAGCGTCCCATCTGGCAAGGCCAAATCTTGTAATTGTACATCTGTATAGTTTGCCACCACAGGCACCTTCGTTTGAAAGAAGGTTTGCACCGATTCTAGATTGCTTTGACCACTCATGGCTTGCAACAAGGAATCGTAAATCGGCGGTTCTTTTAAAAGCTCCGCCACAAGATAGGCCACGAGCGTAACGATACCGATAGCATAAATATTAGAGAAACTATCCGTCATTTCAAGAACGAGCAAAATCGCCAAAATTGGGGTCCGCATAGCGGCCGCTAACATGCCACCCATGGCACAGATAACGAACTGTGGTACAAAATCAGGAGAAATAAGTCCTAAGGTTGAAAGTAAGCTTTCACAAAAAGCACCTGTTGCGGCACCAATTACAAGCATGGGCAAAAATATGCCCCCTTGAGCACCACTGCCATAGCAGAAGGTGGTAAGTAAAATCTTGCCTAATACGATGCCACCTAAGAGCAATACGCCATGAGATTGAAAGGCAAGCTGACCCACAAGGTCATTGCCCCCACCCAAGAGGAGTTGCGAATCAAAGCCAATGGCTGCCACTGCCACAAAGGTAAGGGCTAATTTCAAGAATCGAGAACATTTGAACCAATCAAAGAACCTCTTGAAAGCAAAAATCATACGGCAGAATAACACGCCACATAGCCCCATGATAACACCAACCATGAGCAATATTGGAAAATATTCAATAGGAACCCCTGAGGTCACCGTAAAGCCTAACGCTGGTGTAAGTCCAAAGATACTAACTGTAATATAGTTAGAAATCAAAGTTGCCACGAAGGTTGGTACAACGAGATACGGATAAAAGCTTTTATGTACCTCTTCAAAGACGAACATCGCTCCCGATACGGGCGCACTAAAGGCAGCTGTTAAGCCTGCCCCAGCACCTGCGGATGTCAAAATACGCTGTTCTCGTAGCCCCGAATTCATCCAGTAAGACACGATTTTGCCGGCAGAACCACCAATCTGTACGGCTGGCCCTTCACGACCTACGGAAAATCCTGCAAAGCCGGTCAGTACGCCACCAATCATTTTAGATACTAGTGTCCGATAGGGCTTCATATCAAAGAGTCCAAGCATTTCCCCTTCGATTTGAGGAATGCCCGAACCACCAGACAATGGGGCCCACGCTAGCAATCGATCTACAATAAAAGCAAAAATGACCATGGCCACAAGCCAACCTATGGCCCATTCCATAGTAATACCATCCATCAGGTGCCACCGGATATGCTCTGATTCAAGTATCAAATAGCGGTATGATGCCCCAAAGAAACCTGCAATCACCCCAACAAGGGCCCCCTTTGCAATGAGCTCCGTTAAAAGCACACGATTCATAGACATATCTGCCAAGGTAGAACTCCGCTTATTAAATTTCCATAATTTCATAAGATTCTCCTTAGCATTACTATCTAACACCTATCTAAACATCCCATATAACCATCTCAGCGATTTAACGGGTTAAACTAAGCACCAAGTCATTGAGCACCATCTACCAAAATCGCTCAGCACTCAGTCAAACTATCTATTCATATCATTAGTATACTTATGTAAACCCCCATTTTCAAGAAAGGATTATGTATAAAAATAGCTTTCTCACTGAATACAAGGTCAAAGGTCCGAGTCACAAAACAATAGATAGCGCTTTAAACACAGAGCTAGCCACCTCTAAAAAGAGATGGCTAGTTTTGTTAAACAAGTGTGTAAATATATTTTCTTTACACATTCGGAGGCATTTGAGATTACAATCCTCGGCTCATTTTCATAAGCAAAATCCGTTTCACCGATTCATCGAGTCGTTCTTTTGAGATGCGACCGTCTTTCACGGCTTTCATAAGGCCATTGTAAGCCTCTTGCATGTGTTCGTATTCGTGGCACACAAGCAAGATATCGCTGCCTGCGAGGATGGATTGCACCGCCATATCGCCAAAGGTGTAGTGTTTCGCGAGGGCTCCCATATCCATATCGTCTGTTACGACAACGCCATTATAACCCATGTCCTTGCGCAACCAATCAGTAATAATCGCCTTCGATAAACTAGCGGGATGGTCTGGGTCGATTTGTGGATACATCGCATGAGATACCATGATTGCATAGGTATTCGGTTTAGACTGTTTGATGAGGTCTACGAATACCTTTGTGTCCTCTGAAAGCAGCGTTTCTTTAGATACAGGAACGATGCTTGTGTCCGCATGCAAGTCTACGTCAGTCTTGCCAATGCCGGGGAAGTGTTTATAGGAATACCACAAGCCCGCTTCATCGTAAGCCTTACCAACGGCACCTGCATAGCGCACAACCTCATCAGGGTTTGTACTATAAGAACGACCATAGGTTAATCCCAAATCCGCCACAGGAGCAAAGTTAATGTTAAAGCCCAAGTCTTTTAATTCCGCACCAGACTGTTTTGCCAAGGATGCAGCCTGTTCAATAGGTGCATTGCCTAGCTCCTCAGCAGGAGGAACCTTAATGAGCTGATCCTCCATGCGCGCTACGGCACCACCCTCCTGGTCGATACCGAGGAACAACGGCGTTAAACCCGCGCTTTTACCAGCCTTATTAATGTCTGCAATGAGCGTTTTAACTTGATCCTTGGACTCCATGTTCCGATCAAACAAGATGATGCCGCCCACGCGGTATTCGTTGAGCATAAACTTAGCATCATCGTTCAACGTCGTACCGTGAATGCCAATCATTAACAATTGGCCCACCTTGTCCGCATCGGACATATTCGCCACTAGCTTGTCCACCTTTTGCTCTGGTGAAAGCTCGCTTTGTACTACGGACTCATAGGTCACAGGCTCTGCCTTTGAAGTAAATGGATTATGTAAACCACAACCCGTTGTGAGTGCTAAGGCGCCGATCATCGTAGCTGCTACGAAACGTCGAAACATATATACCTCCAAAATCTCTAAAAAGTATTATGTATAGTATATCAAAAAATAAAGACCACCCCAACAACACAAAAAGACTGTTACCCAAACCCTGCGGATACGTCCGATAGCGGGATTAAGCAACAATCTTTATGTATTTAATCTAATCTTTGAAGTTTACTATTTACAGCTTATAGATTCAACTTTTAAATTTATATTATATTGCTTATAGTTCTTAGCTTCGACTTTGTAATTTGAAATTTCGTAATTTACATTTCATATTTTGGATGTTTTAATTTAAATTTTGCCTTGTTCTTTCATTTCAGCTAACAACTTTACGATGCGAGGCCCACAGCCTTTACCACCGCAAGCGCCCGTACCAGCACGAGTTACTTCTTTTACTTGTGGAAATGTATGAGCACCATTTAAAATGGCTTCTTTAATCGTTTTGCGCGTAATGCTACGGCAAGTACACACCTTTGTAAGCTTGTCCAGAATCGCCTCTGGCACTTGATTTTCTTCAAAATTCATATGTAATTCCTCTTTTATTCACTTGAATATCTATATACAGTATCAATTTAGTGTATCGATTTAGTGTATCGATTTACTATATCAACAATATCTAGTGATGCACTATAATATTGCTATATCGAAAATTTACGATCTTTGTATTTATTATAACACAATTGAGGAACTATATCGATAGTTTTTAATATAAAATCCAAAGAACAGTCAAAAGTAAAATTGTTACTATAAAAAACGAAAAAAATTTACAAATACATTATATGTAAAGATAAGCTAAATCTATCTATAAACTATAAAAAACTACCATAAAGATATTATCTTTATGGTAGAAACTTTCACAAAATATAATTATAGTATGAGCCCAATAATGGCAAAGTAGATTTTAAATATCGTTTGTTGTAATGGACGAATAACCATAGAAATAATGGGTGTGTTAATAAGGATGATAAAGAATAATAAATTAAGCATCCCTAATTGGTAATATCTCATCTGCCACTCTGTAGGCAACCACGGCAAGATAATATTAAAACCAGGCAATGGTGGGAACGGAATCAAACAGAAGATTGATAAGCCAATACTATATAAAATAATATATTGCATAACCATGGCAAGACCTTGGGACTCCATGAGGCCTAATTTTCCAAGGAGCATATATATAAAGGTGAATATAAAGCCTGCTATAAGACCTGCCACAGGACCTGCAAAGGCAAGCAAGCTTATATCACGTCGTGGATCTTTAAAGTAAGATGGATTAATTGACATAGGTTTTGCCCAACCAAAGCCAACAAGAATAATACAGATGGTACCAATTAGATCAAGGTGTGCCATTGGTGACAATGTGAGGCGTCCCGCCAGACGTGGCGTTGGATCACCAAACCAAGTTGCTACCTTTGCCTCTGCATATCCAAAGATAGAAAAAACGATCATAATAGCAGGAATACTTGCTAATATCTGAACCGGATTTAAATCAAACATAGAACTCCTTTATTGTTTAGCTTCCCATGCGGTGTAGCCTTCTTGAATGCAACGAAGGGCATTTAAGGTACGGGGATAGCCGATATACGGCACGCATTGGGATGCGATGTTAATCAAATATTGTTTACTATTCCCTACGTTCAAATTACCTTCTACATGAGCCTTGAGTTGAGCTTCACAGCCACCTTGAGCCGCAAGGAAGCAGAAGGTAATCATTTCACGATGAGCCACGCTAAGGCCTTTACGCGTATAGTAATCGCCGAACATATTGGCAAGCCATTTGTTGATATGACGAATATCTTCTGGCCCTTCTTGGTAAGAGTTACGCATAGACTCGCCAAAGATTTCCACTTGTTTTTCTACACCTTTTTCAAGACGGGACTCTCCAGTGATTGTGCTGCGAGAGGGATCAACAATGGTTTCTCCTCGATAGTCAAAAATCTTATTGGTCACCTTAAAGAATGGGCGCACACGTCCGATGCCAAGATAGGGCACCGCTTGATAAATGAGCTCTACCACTTCATCAGGAATAAGACCAAAGTTTAATGCTGCCGGTAGCATTAATGCATATTCATCAACAGCGGAGGCGCCTACTAATGTAGCAAGAATGGCTAAGAAGCGATCCTTTGCCGATACATTACGGCCTTCTTCGGTGATGACTTCATCAAAGGCAAAATTATCAAACAATACTTCAAACTCTGGATCAATATAACCTGCTGGGGCTGCAATATCAGGGAACATACGCTCCGTATAGGCTTGAGCAAATTCAGATTTAGACATAAAAAAACCTCCATAAACAACACTGGTGAAAGCCCAAAAGGAGCTTTCACCAGCAATAGTTATGTAATTATTACGGCACGGGCCATCAGATTATAACGCTGGGAATTCGAAAGTTGTGCCGTATACTTCTTTCCAAGCAGCCATGAACATATTGAACTCATTTGTTCCAGGTTGAATTTGGTAAACTTGACCATCTGGAGCGTAACGATATACAGTATGTAAGCTTGGATTAACAAGATATTTGAACAATGTAGCTTCCCCGTATTGGTTATTATGCATGTTAATCACATTAACACCAAATACGTTGTTACGGCTGCTATCGATACCTTTAAACTCAGATGCTTTATCAAAGAAATACGTTTCTGTACCATTTGCACTATTTGGAACCTCTGGGTAGTTAGCTAACCCATTCCAGTTTTCTGCGTTTGCAACACCACCTACTAATAATGTACCGGCTAATACAAATGCACCTAATAAATTTTTATTCATAATGATCTCCTTTGTGCCACGAGGGCAAATCACGAATCAGTCATACTCTCACATGACTTGAATACAATACGCTATATGTATAGTATATCACATTTTTAATAAAATTTTTAGATTTCCAAAGTTACAGAATATATGCATATGAGGTTGTATCAAATTAGCCCTTCATGTTCTCTGCTGTTTTTGCATTTGCGTTATCGATTGCTTCTAGCAATTTATTAAGCAACATACGCAATTGACGTGTCTCTTCTACGTCAAATATAGGACCTGACGATTCAGCCAAGCGGCGTGGTATATGAACCGCTACATCACGTAATGCTTTGCCCGTATCAGTAAGGGTTACCATAACTACGCGTTCATCTTGACGACTGCGTTTGCGTTTCAAGAATGCTTTGGCTTCTAATTTCTTTAAAAGCGGTGTTAATGTACCGGAATCAAGGCGCAATACTTGTCCCAATTCCTTAACGGATAAATCACCATATTGCCACAATGCCATCATTACGATGTATTGAGTATATGTCAAATTTAAAGGATCTAAGTGACTACGATATGCATTAACAATTTCCTTTGCCACTACATAGAGTGGAAAGCTCAATTGATTTTCCAATCTTAAATATTCTGAATCAGGAACATCTTCTTTATGTTTGTACCCTTCAAGTACACCAATTTCTGCCATATTCTACCTCCATATGCACACAATTATCTACTAATTAATTGTACACAATTTTACGGTAAACAGTCAACGCAAAAAGCCCACTTTGAACAGATATTTTTAAATTTGTCAATTAATATTTATTTTCTTATTCGTTAAGAATTAGGCGCTTCTATAGAATTTATGGGTAAAAATCATACCATAAAGTTGTTACTTTATTTATAAATTTATTTGATATTAAATTAGAAAGTTATAACTTCTGTTTTCAAGGAAATCTTCTTTCGTTGCAGGCCCGTCTCCTAATAAATGACTTAGTAAAAATACGCCCCCTACTAGGTCCTTCCTTGTAGTATAATAAAAGAAATTCTATATCAAAGCTAACTTATAATAGGAGGCCTATATGAACACCTTAGAGTGCATCAAAACTCGTCATAGTACACGTAAATTTAAAGCTGATCAATTATCTAGAAAGCTCATCGATCAAGTGCTCGACGCAGGTCGCCGCGCTCCATCTGGCGGTAATACGCAATTAACACATTTCATGGTTATTACGAATCAAGTCGTGCTCAAAGAGCTAGTAACACTCGTTCAAGAAGAATACGGCAAAATGCCGATTACAGAAAATACTTTACCTTACATGGTGAATATCATTAAGATGTCCGCCGAAGGCAAATTTGTATTCCACTATAATGCGCCTGTACTCATCGTATTGGCTAGTAAACCAAGTTATGCCAACAACTTTGCTGACGTGTCATGTGCTATGCAAAACATGATGCTTGCTTGCAATGAACTTGACCTTGGTAGTTGCTGGGTTAACCAAATCCGTCATCTTCAAGATAATGAACGCATCCAAGCCAAAATGCGTGAACTAGGTCTTAGCGAAGACGAAAAAGTCTACGCTAGCCTCGCTATCGGCTACCCAGATCTACCAAATGGTCTTAACCGCCGTGAAATCGAAGCCAAAGGTTATCCTGTAACATATATTGATTAATCAACACTAGAAACCATCGATTTCATACTATAAGTGAAACAAAAGCGCTATCTATCCCACAACTCTATTTGAGTTTCCTTAGGGATAGATAGCGCTTTTTATTGACTATATTATTTTTTAACGCTCATCGATTTAGTAATCAAATCGATACACACACTCCTTACTGATATTTATAATGAACTACTATTAAGCCTCAAACACACGTTTACGAGCTGCGTTCATGAGAACGGAATGATCATCATCTACTATGTAATTAGATTTGTAAGCCCAACGCAACAGTAATGCAGAGTTTGCAACTACGAGAAGGCTCCCTCCGTTATGAACAAGGGCGCCCCACACGGGGGATAAGGTACCAACCATTGCCAAGATGATGGCCACAAAGTTCAAGAGCAAGGAGAAGGAAAGGTTTACCTTAATTGTGGTCATCATGCGTTTAGATAAGGCTACGAGATGAGGAATTTCTTTAATATTATCGTTTACGAGAACGATATCTGCTGCCTCTACCGCGATATCGCTACCAACACCGCCCATAGCGATGCCCACATCAGATTTTTTGAGGGCTGGTGCATCGTTTACACCATCGCCAACCATGGCTACAATGTTGCCGTTTTGTTGTAATTGAGCCACTGTATCCATTTTATCTTCTGGCAAACAGTCTGCAATCACATTGGATACGTTCAATCGTTTACCAATCGTTTTTGCTGTTGCCACATGGTCACCTGTTAAAAGTACAGGCATTACATCAAGATCATTTAAAGACTCTACTACGGCGCGACTTTCACGGCGAACACGGTCAGCCAAAGCCACATAGCCAGCCAATACACCATCAACGGCAACATATACAATGGATGCACCTCGGTTCAAATGCTCATGAACAGCCTCTTTCACAGAGTCCGCAATAGAAATATTAGACAAGGTCATCATCGCTTCGTTACCAGCCAAGACGGCTTTATCTTGTACAGTAGCCTCTAAGCCTTTACCAGGAACCATGCGGAAGGAATCTACCGAATCAAAGCTTTCACCATGATGAGACATAAATCCATTCACGATAGCCTTGCCTAAAGGATGTTCAGATTTAGTTTCTACAGAGGCCACCAAGCGATATAATTCAGCAGCAGACATAGTACCCACTGTTTCAACGGCAGTCACCTCAGGCGTACCATAGGTCAATGTACCCGTTTTATCAAAGGTCATCGTATCAACCTTCGCCAAGCGTTCCATAATATTGCCACGACGTACGAGGAAACCGTGTTGGCTCGCATTAGAAATAGCTGCCATAATCGCTGCCGGCGTTGCCAATACGAGAGCACAAGGGCAGAATACAACGAGGATGGTTACGGCGCGGATGATTTCACCGGTTACCACATAAGTACCAACCGCTGCCAATAACGCAATCACTACAATCCAAGTAGCCCAGCGGTCTGCAAGGCTAACGATTTTCGCATTGCCCGGGTCTGTAGATTTAACGAGCTTAATCATACGTTGAATAGAGCTATCTTCGCCCTCTTTTGTCGCAGTCATATCGAAAGCGCCGAATTGGTTCACCGTACCAGAGAATACTTCGTCACCCGTCGTTTTATCTACCGGCATGGATTCGCCAGTCATAACGGATTGATCAATCGCTGTATCACCAGACAAAATCGTACCATCCACAGGGATAACCTCACCTGGCAACACGCGGATTACGTCGCCTACCATTACGATATCTGCAGGCAATACCTCTTCCTTGCCGTTGCGAACGATGCGTGCCGTTGTAGGCGTCAATTTAACGAGACGTTCGATACCTGCTTGCGCTTTAGATACGGTAAACTCTTCGAGCATGGCCCCCAGTTGCATGATGAAAGCAATTTCTGCGGCCGCAAATACTTCACCGATAGCAACAGCTGCAATAAGCGCCAAGGACACGAGTAAGTCTGCTTTTATATCAAACTCTTCGTACATGGCAACCGCTGCGCCCCACACGATAGGCAACCCACACAATACAATCGTGAACCAAGCCCAGTCGAAGGGCAAGCCTAAACGAACACCTAATAAACTAAATACTACGCCGATACCGCCGGCTACTAATGTAATCTTTTCACGATTCAAATCGAACCATTCTGCTATTTTGCTCCACCGTTCCATAATTACCTCCTGTGAAAGCTTATATAATGATATGTACACATTGATTACGGTCTACATACATGCGTCCATGTATATAACACCTTAAGGGCAAACATGTTATTTATCGTTCTGTTTACCATTTTTATTGTTTATATACCCATAGGAGTATGCCTTATGATTATGTTATACCCCTATGGGTATATTTGTGTCAACAACAAAATATGTACAAATATTCATATATAAGTAGAAACATAGGTAAATACTGGATCTATTGAGATTATATTATTCACGCATGATCATATTACACAAATGTATGAGCAGTTATTCATATATGTATTTGCAAATCTAATAATTTTTACATAGAAGATATTTTGATGATTTTCAAGCTATTCAATACTATTTCACCTCGATAAATGCTATCCATAATTCAATTTTCTAATAACTATTTATTATAATAAAAAATTAAGTATAGTCGACTACATACCCTACATGGTATTATTACAAATGACATGTTGTAGAAAGGATGTGTAACGATGTCGATTTTCTCTCCTGCTCCTCATATTGAACGTTTACCAGAGGCGCAAATCGATTCCACCTACAAACGTCTTCGTCACGAAGTCTTTGCAGGTACATTTATTGGTTATGCTACATTCTATTTGATCCGCCAAAACTTTAGCTTGGCTGTTCCGTACATGATTGCTGAGTACGGCTACACCAAAGCGGATCTCGGTATAGTTATGACCATCTTATCCGTAGCTTACGGCGTAAGTAAATTTGTTATGGGTAATGCGTCTGACCGCTCTAACCCAAAATACTTCTCCACAGTAGGTCTATTGCTTAGTGCTTTAGTTATGTTATTATTCGGCACCTTACCAGGTGTTATGAGCAGTATTCCTATCATGTGCGTTCTTGCCTTATTAAACGGTTGGTTCCAAGGTATGGGCTACCCTCCATATGCAAAAAACATGGTAACTTGGTTCTCCCGTTCCGAACGCGGTGCTTGGTGGTCTTGGTGGAACGTTTCCCACAACCTAGGTGGCGGCATTATCGCTCCTCTTGCTACGCTTGGCATCTACCTATTCGGTACATGGCATAGTATCTTCTTCTTCCCTGCCCTTATCTCTATCGTGTTAGCGATTATTACCTTTGTATTGTTGAAAGATACGCCTCAATCCTGTGGCTTACCTCCTATCGAAGAATACAAACACGAAGTCGTTCATACACATACAGAAAATGAAGAAAAAAGTACTTTCAAAGAAATCTTCTACAAATATATTTTGCATAATAAATACTTATGGTATCTTGCGATTGCAAATATCTTTGTATACTTCATCCGTTACGGCGTAGTTAGCTGGGCACCGACCTATTTAACCGCTGTGAAAGGCTTCACAAAAGAAGGTTCCCGTTGGGCTTACTTCTTATACGAATGGGCTGGTATTCCAGGCATGCTTGTAAGTGGTTACTTAAGTGACCGCGTATTCCGCGGCCGTCGTGCTCCAGCTACGATTTGTTTTATGTTATTCGTTATCTTAGCGATCCTTGTATACTGGTTTAATCCTGCAGGCAATATCCTCATCGATAACTTAGCACTCATTGCTATCGGCTTCCTCATCTACGGTCCTGTTATGATGATTGGCCTTCAAGCTGCAGACATGGTACCACGCGTAGCAACAGGTGGTGCTACTGGCCTTACAGGCCTTCTTGGTTACCTCATCGGTTCTGCTGGTGCTGGTGCTTTCATGGGTCTCATGGTTGACCTCTACGGTTGGGATGGTGGTTTCATTGCCCTCGTTGGTGCATGTATCCTATCCATCGTATTCCTACTCCTCACCCTTGGAGACAAAGGACAACAATAGAATACGTACTGTATAATACGTACCATATAATACGTTACGTACTATATAATACGTAATGTAAAATACATACTGTGCAACTCACTGTTGTATATACAAAACTCCCCTAGTAATCTTAGGATTACTAGGGGAGTTTAATTTTTTATGCGACGCACAAGGAGCCGTTTAATACTTTCAAATTATACACGAGACCGAGTCGCGCCAAGCCGTGCAATGCAGCAGCTGTTACAGGATTAATAGATCCTAACACGCCAGCACCGATGATAGCAACGTGGAACAAAATGGACACGATGAGTAGGCCCAAATGGCATTGTTTCGCCTCTTTTGAAAGCCCCGCCGTCGGAGAGTTTTCATCTACAAGGGACCCCATCATGAGTGCTACAAGAACGAGTTCCAAAGAGCATGGACAAAGGATAACTAGCAATGTAATGGTATGCATAAAGTTCTGTGTCAATGCATAGGAACCCATAGAAAGTAACATGACGGCCACAACAATGACGGATGAATAATTGTTGATGCCCTGACGCAAGGCTACAAGCTGTGTAGGCATGGTCGGCAACATGTCATCATCCAATGTATAGTGTACGTCGCCCGTAATAAGCTGCTCTAAGAAAAAGCCACCATGTACGATGAGACCTACATAAGCCGCCGTATGATAATCTCCAATCGCAATGAGCGCCACCATGGCTATCACGATGAGAAAATTAGCATGAATCTCTAAATGATCCAAAATACTTTGCACGCTGTTGATGAGCAATGGCAAGCCACAAATGATGACCGTTACCCACGCCAAATCAATAGCTGGGTTCATAGGCTCCGTAAGCGCATCTAATATGATAAATAACAAGCCGAGTGCCAAAATAGCCCCCTGCGTGCGCAGAGACACCTGCGCTGATAAAGACTGTAAAAACTTCATATAGACCTCTCTATAAATCAGATACCGGCCTTACTTAATCCGGAAATACCTTTTACTTCTATAAATAATACTATTAACACTTATATTGCTAACGCCTAAAATACCCATAGGGGTATTGCTATGGTGTAATTATTATACAAAACATAAAAGAAATATACAAATCAAAATTTTTGATAAATGAGGGGTCCTAGTTGTGAGCTCTAATTTCTTTATTAAAACGTAGAAAGAACAGGTTCCTAAAAACGACTTAGCTCGCTATGGAGGCTTTTAGGGACCTGTTCTTTCGGTTAACTAATATGAAATTAGAGCTTCAACGCCTCAATCCATTCTGCTTCTTTAAATCCAACAAGTACTTTGTCTTCAAGAACCAAGATAGGACGTTTTACAAGCATGCCATTAGATGCTAATAATGCTAGTTTTTCTTCTTCACTAAGGTTCGGCAATTTATCCTTTAATTGTTGTTCACGGTAAATCATACCAGAAGTATTAAAGAATGCTTTCAAATCCTTGCCAGATTGTGGATACCAAGCAGCAATTTCCTCTGCTGTAGGGTTTTCGGACTTGATGTCACGATCTGTGTACTTAATGTTGTGATCATCTAAGAATTTCTTTGCTTTTTTGCATGTTGTGCATTTAGGATATTCAACGAATAACATAGGTTCTCCTTATATCAATATTCAATGTTGTAATGACTTACTAATTTAAGATAATTGTACCAAATACATCGAAAATTATCAATCTCTTATTGACAATCTACGGGTTCTAATGAAGCACAATGTGCAATAGAGAATAATACTTCATCCATCCCCTCACTAAGTTTTGCTGTACGCAAATCAACATCCATCTGTAAACGCAAGAAATACCCTTCCGAAACATCAAAGTATTTCGCTAAACGCAACGATGTATCTGCTGAAATAGATCGTGTACCATTCAATATTTCTTGAATCCGTGAAACAGGCACATGTATATCCTTAGCCAATCGATATGCAGATAGTCCTAATGGATCCATAAACTCTTCTTTTAATATTTCACTAATGGTAGGTGTAGGAATAAACTTTTCCATATTAATTTCCTCTCTATTAATGATAATCTACAAATCCGATAATCATAGAATCTCTCCTTTGATTATACCTGTCTAACAGGTATAATTCAATAACATATACTTGATGAAAAACTATACATAGAATTAAAATTATTCTACAAATAATTTTAATAAAGAGATTCTATAAAACATCATCTAATTCCTACACTTGAGATGACTCTATTGGCCACCTATTTCGGAATGTAATCAATTTACCCTATCGTCATAATTGAATTAAAACTATCATTAATTCCCACTTCAACTAAATTAATTTTAAAAAGTAAAAAGACCTACATCCTCGACCGTATCATGTATAAAATACATATTAAAGGTTGAGAGAATATAGGTCTCTTATGAAAATCTATGTATTATTTATAATACTAGTTATAGCAAAAATGTAAGCCCCATTGCCATGAAAATGGCTGGCAAAAGGTTTGCAATACGTACTTTACCAGGCCAAATGAGGTCGATACCAACACAGAAAATCAGAATAGATCCGACGTAGGATAGGTTATCGATGGCACTAGGTGTCATCAGAGGCGCTGCAATATGTGCCATTGCCGTGATGAGCCATTGCGTAATACCTACAGGAATAAAGGAGAACAGCGCCCCTTTTCCCATAGAGGATACCATAACCATAACGATAATACCGTCGAGGATGCCTTTTAAAAGCAACGTCTGATAATTTCCAGTAAGACCGTCTTGAATGGCACCAAGTACCCCCATAGCACCTACGGTAAACGTCAAAGATGCAGTAATAAAAGCATGTGTAAACTTTGGATCACCAGCATTGCCAGTGCGAGCTTTCACCCAATCACCAAACACGGTAATCCAATGATTAAGATCGATAATTTCGCCAATCACGGCGCCTACGACCATGCTAATAATCATCAATAGCGGCCCCGTTGTTTGTAGAGATCCGTTGACAATGACGAGCATATACTGCATGGCCCCGCTCATACCGAGGAGGAGCACGATAATACCGCTCACAATCATGAGCGTCTGCTTTAAATTTTCTTTCATAAAGCGACCAAACGCGAGGCCACATAGGCTACCAGCTATAATGAGACCAATGTTAATGGTCGTTCCCAAACCAATCATATATTTCCCTTCTTTAATTGTGAAAGTAACACTATCAATTTACTTCAGTATAACAACTACATCGAAAGAAATCAATTTATATGGTATAAAATATATACTATGAAATTGAATTAATTAAAGATTCTTTAAGACCATACATATAGCCTGTTTAATGCTGTTATAGGGCTCCCTAATACAGTATTGCTCCTCTTATAACATTATATACAGCAAAAAGCCTCTACCCAATAAGGTAGAGGCTCTGTATAGTTTATAGCGTTGAGAGAGAACTAATGATAGACCCGCTTAGGAGAGAGAGAGTATATGTGTTTATATATAAAGCGGGCCGACATGAGATGAGTCGCTATCGCCTCATCGACTTTAGTGTACACCCAATTCCACATAACAACAAATTCAATTATGTAAACACAAGTATGCATAAAAACTATTGTTAACTAATTTATACTTATCGCCCTTACGCTTCATCGTCTACAGGTAACCGTACGATATCTGCTGTTTTATTAATCTCCTTAAAGCAAGGGCAGTCTTTACCGTGATCATTGATGAGGCCACTAGCTTGTAGATGCGAATAAATTGTAACAGGACCTACAAACTTAAAGCCCCGCTGCTTTAAGTCTTTGCTTATCCGCGTAGATAAACCATTCTTTGTAGGAAAATGACCTTCTGGATGGTTTTCATAAATAATCGTTTTATGATTTGTAAATCCCCAAATATAGTTACAAAACGAACCAAATTCAGATTGAATACGTTTAAAAGCAGCAGCATTATTGATAATGGCTTCAATTTTAGGACGATGCTTAAGCATCCCCTCCGTCTGCATGATGCGTTCAATGTCGCTTTCACCATAAGCAGCCACCGCATCAATATCAAAATGATCAAAGCATGCTCGAATGATGTTCCGTTTATTCAAAATCGTAAGCCAACTGAGTCCACATTGGAGACTTTCAAGACAAAGATGTTCAAATTGATGTTGGTCATCATGAATTGGTCGGCCCCACTCGTAATCGTGGTAATCCTGATATAAAGGCGTCGTCGGCCATTCACAAGTCGTCATCACACACCTCCATGAGCCCATACGAGGACGTCATACATGAGCGCTACTACGAGGCCCATTATGAGATGACCACCCACATAAAGTGGCACTAGATAATAAATGAATAAAAGCAAGGAATGCAAGGCTTTACGAAGCCATATAATCGGCGTAGATGTGTCGTCACCTACCTTACTATCAAGCCAATTATGGACTGCGTAAATAGGCGTTCCTAGACGGCGAATCCAGTCTGGAACACGTACCCCAGGATTCAAACCAGGGCAATAGAAGATCACCAAGGGCAACGCCACCACATCAATGACGAGCAATAGGGTTAACATAAAAGCAAACCAATCTAATTCGCCTTCCCACGTGAAGGGTTGTGCCATGAAACGGGCACCCCACAAATAGGCTTTATATACGATATACGGTTCTAATAGCCATAATAAGGGCTTCACTACACTCATGGGACTACCTACACCAAACAAAAAATAATAAAAACTACGCATTTGCGTAGTCATTTCATATATACAACATTCCGATTATATCGACTGAATACCAAGGATATAGTGATTTTCTAGGCTAGAAAATCACTTCATACACACCATTTTTTAGTCCTTACATACATCGATTTTCATATTAATATTATATCAGATTTTGCAGTTCTTGTGGGATTATATTTTATAAAAATTTTATCAATTTACACTATTTATGGTACTGATCAACAAAAGAAGTCACTATATAAACTATTCCGCTCTATTTCATCATTCTAAAAGCCCTTTATCCAGTTTAATAGATAAAGGGCTGCATATATGTATTAAGACTTTCACTAATAAAAACAGTTTAGTTGTCACTAATAATAATTTTTGTCACCTTGCTGCCATTGTGCTCGAAAAATATACCTACAATATTGTCACTGTTATAGCGTAGATATCCATAGAACCATCGATTATTAAAGTCTATAAAATCAGGACGCCCATAGATGTCCATCACTTTTTTCAAGGAATCGCCAACAGCAATGCCACGGGCAGTCACGGCATCACGATTGCTGACAATCATATACCATACGATAGGACGACTATCTTGCATCAAAGAATGTCCAAATTTGATGCCCCCATAAGTGAGCTCATCACGTTTCTCTCCTAACCTCTCAAACTACAAATAACCTATAGACCTAATATTAAGATAATCACACTGAAATCAGAACCTAACGCTACAATACCTATAAAAAAAGCACTCATGCCCCATAGGGAGTAGTAGCATGTAAACAAAACACGTTTCCATGTCACTTAAAAATATAGTCATTTAGTTATATAATTATACTTAATAACATAACCTACAGATTACTACAATACTAATAAATATAGAAATGTAAACGGGAGATACCACCATGACTAAACTACCACTATTAGCGTGTGCTTTCATCATGAGCACTATATTATCACCAATAGGAGCCATCGATGTTAATATTCCTGGTGCAGATTCTAAGTTTTCCAAGGATGCCTACATAAATTACCAAACCACGAACCCTGATATTGAAAAGGATGTAGCAAACTATGTGAAAACATTAAAGTTAACGGACAAGGCTAACGGTATTAATAAAAACGAAATTGAGTATACTAAAGCAGCCTCTATATATCGCGGTCAAAATTACCATAATACGGTCATTTCCGTTCATGATCAATACAACCAAATTCGCCTTTCATTCCCAGTAGCGGGCATAAAAAGTGATTATCATATAGGACGTTACCAAAATCCAAGTCGAACCATTGAGGACTATCGAGTTTTAACCAATAATGGAAGTCTCAATTTAGAAATTGACTACGCAGATTTTAAAGATTACGACTGGCGCAACACCAAAATAGCTTATGAAAAGCTAACAGACAAAGACGTCCGTAATTTCTTGCAAGACAATGCGAAACGAAAGTCCTCCAAACAGATTTCTGATATAAAGGGCACTGTATTTTCATATCCTACTGTTACCTACAGCACTTGGGATAGCATGAAGATGCCACACTTTAAAAACGGTAAAAAAACAACGCTCACCATCGACACGATCAATTTTAAATTTAAGGGCTATAACATGCGTCATCCCTTATATCACGCAGGGTTTGTCTATTATGATAACAACCCCGTTCTGAACAAGGTTCCTACAGATAAATTATTGGCTAATTATGTGCTTCCCTCTGTACAAAACCTAAATGAATTAAATCAATATTCACGCATAGAAAGCTTAAACGGTGTACAATACCGCGTACCAAAAGACGCCATATACGAAGGTGAAAGTAAGGCCTCTGAACACCAAGATGTTAGATACTACAAAAAAGGAGATATAACATTCTTTGTTTCTACTGACAATATTCCTAAAAACCCATATGCGCATGAACTTGTTATAAACGGTCATTACAACTTTAAAGCTGATTTAAATACGTTCTGGGATATTTACTATTACCACCCAACATCAGATTATATTAATTATGCCGTTATATGGAATAATAATATTCCTGGACTATCCACACATATCTATAAACCCCATAAAGATGATTATATCCTAACCTTTAGCTCCTATGATGGGATCTATAGCTTTACCTATACCATCTTTTATCCAAGTTTTTTACATGCTGAAGAAGTTCAAAAATTACGAAATATGATTGAGTTTTTTGACTCTACCAATAATCCTAGTTTTAAAATGCAAGAACATGTCCTATTTCCAGAAGCATAGGAAATCGATACATATTAAAACACTGTTCAAAAATAACCTAATACTATCAGATATGTAAATAAACAGCCAGTACTGAATCACAATACTGACTGTTTTATTTCTCTCTATTTCTTTTTATACCTAAGTGTATCTACATATAGACAAAATATTAGTTTAGCTTTAAGGCAGTTTAAAAACATCAGCTTCCCAAAGGTACTCCAACGCAGGAAACGCTTGCTTATGCGGATGATTGATCAATTTTGCCATTTCTACCATATTACGAATATCATGATAAGACGTCTTCACCATATTGGCTTTATAAGCAACTTCAATGCTGTACACATATTTATCATCACGGATTGTAAAATATGTATAATTAATACCATTATCAAATTTTACACTGCCACTAAATGCAGGCATACCATTACGCCAAATGGTCGCATTATCATTAACTGAATACGGGTATTTTCGGCTCATCGTATCCATCGTAGAAAAAGCACCTGAATAAAAATGTTTTTCATCATTTGAAAAAATCGGACGGCGCTTAATCAGCTGCACTATATCGCCCCCCTTATAAACGCGCGTTTCCTCACCATAGGAGGTAGGCTCATAATCGGCTTTTCTCGTACTATTCTTGAGCACACGATATTCAAAGTTTCCCCATTTCTCAACATTAGAATAGCGATCTATCACTTTTGTATCCTCTACCGATGGAATCACATAATTCGCTAAAGCCCCTTCTGCATACCTAATATGATCTGGATTGCCATTACCTCGATTTATGATGTTAACACGATACACATGGTTCGTATCACTAGGCAGGGAAAACTCAACACCCGTACTCGTACGCGGCTCAGCTTTCTCTTCTTTTCCAGAGATACGTGTCATAATCCCATACTTCTGCTGCCATTGACCATTTTTTACCGTTTTATATGTGAAGGCACGATCCGTATAGGTAGTCTTATCATCCACATCGACTACGATATCTGCATTCATACTTTTAATATAATATTGAGGGATACCATTTACGACATTAACAACGGAATTAGTGTTATCATTAATCGCCTTACTTTCAAGACTTGGATAAGGCATAGAAAAGCGAATATGCCGTGTACCATCGTCAAAGATGAACACCGTACTTTGATTAGCTTGGCGCTTTAAAAACTTGGCATTGCCATCCATATATGCCTTAGCTTGCTCTACCGTCCTACGCCCATTTTTCACAGTCTGTGCTACCACAGGGCCTGAGTGACGTCTAAACTGAGCCTCTACCAGATCCATATCAACACTATTATAAGAATAGCTTTCATAAGCAGTATCAGACACCATGGCATCTCCACCAGGAAGATCTATATTGGCAGCATGTGCCGTTACCATAAAGCCAAGTGAACAAAAACCTATTAAAAACACGCTCTTAATCATATCATTCTCTCAACATGAATAAATCTTATATAAAACTAGACTCCTATAGCCTCAACTACTTCTCCGATGTACATATAATGTGGTTCCCAGCAATCTTTACCAACTTGAGTATACATAGATGGATTCGCTGCATAATATTCCTTTACATTATCTGCTAAGTGGGCTTCATCAAATTGATGCTCATACAGTTTTTTACATACAAATGTTAGATCTGCTTCTTTGAAGGTCACCCCATCGCCTGCCACAACTGGTGTTAGGCCAGAATTTGCCACCTTATTTTCGTCGCGGCCAGAATGAGAACCTAAATAACCAAGAGCCTTGCGATAACTTTCAGAGAAAAAGCTAACTGTAAAGGTATCATATTTCGCCATAAACTCTTGAGTATAACGCGCTGGATGAATGTACACTGTCACCGTGGATATATCGCCACCATTAGGGCCCCATATGTTGCCCATACTGCCCCAACTAACCGTACATGTATTAAAATCATCAAGCATTCCAGCCGTAACAAGAGCCCAACGATTCTCAAACATGGTAAAAGCTTTATAATCCTTTGTTTCAAATGCTTTCATAAGAACCTCCAGTTTATCTCAATTTGACGATATAAATCTTTACCCCTATAATATAGGTAGATAGTCAGACGAGTCATACCGTCAGGCTCATCTCTGAAAACAAAAAAGCTTGAGAAATGGCCTTTCAGTTATCGAATCATCTAAGATAACGAAGGGCTATTTGTCTTTTGTGAGACAAATAAGCGCTATTAAAGCTCCAAAAGCAATAACCACAGTTATCACCTGTAATAAGAGCATGATTATTTCATAATCACTCATAGGCTTATCCCTCCCTTCGATGACGAAGAGAGGCCCAACCTCGTCTAACTATCCTATGCTTATTATATAGCGAACTAATATGCGATACAATAAGCATTATATTATACAAATATATGAATACAGTAATAAAAGCCGAGCTAATTCTATGAATTAAAAGCTCGGCTTTTTTCATAGATATGGTAAAAATATAATCATTTATAAATCATAATTTTACTTACTTTATCGCCTTTTTGTTCAAATTGTATGCCATGCATCATATCCGTACGATAGCGATATTTCCCATAAAACCATCGATTATTAGAGTCTACTAAATCAGGTCTACCGTATACATTAAGGACTTTTCGCATGGAGTCGCCTACGGCAATGCCTCTATGTGTTGTGGCATCACGATTCTCGATCATCATATAGGTAACAACTGACTCTACACCATCCATTTTAAAACTCCCAAAGGTAACACCACCATAGGTGAGTCCTCTACTAGTTTCTTTAGTAGGCTGCCCCAAACTTGCTTTCACACTATCAAAGGTATTACCTAATGAAACACCAAGAACCATCATATCCTCGTCTGGTAAGTTAGCACCTACAAGTTGTCCTCCCGCATAATGAGTATACTGCTCAGCTTTCGGCCAATCGTAAGACTGTTTCGCTGCATTTGTTTCAAGGCGATCCCACGTTTTGCTCAACCAACTTGCATCTGTCACATAACTATAACCACTTACCAATTGCAGGCCGATAACAAGCCCCGTAATCATGCATTTTCTTTTCATGTTCTCTCTCCTGAACGATCTTATAAACAACTGAATTACATTTTATCTTTACTTTGCATACGGATTACTTTATTCCGCAGTGTCTCAACATTTGCAAAATCAGAATATTCTACCGTATTACGCAGCTGAATATGAGAATATGGCGTAGCCCCATCAATATAAACTAAGCTCATTATATATACATTCTTGTCATCACGTAAGAATCGATGCATTAAAGACGTTTTTCCTGGTTGATAGTTATCTACTAAAAGACTAGGAACGCCATTATTCCAAACAGATGCTGATTGAATAGGTGCATCACCTATGATTTGACTTTCTGGCTTTATTTCCGAAATCTCGTCAATAAATGAATAGATATATTTATCATCTACTTTTACAGGTTTCTTAGCTACAATAAGTCGGATACCTGATCCACGATAGTCTCTCATTTCGGCAGAGTCCTTTAACGATTTCTGTGCTATTAGTTTGAGCCC
Organism: Veillonella sp.; assembly: GCF_032470285.1. Lineage (GTDB taxonomy): Bacteria > Bacillota > Negativicutes > Veillonellales > Veillonellaceae > Veillonella. The sequence goes on from NZ_JAWEKP010000002.1 coordinate 321,070, forward strand.
TTTAGGAATACGATATGTGAAATTATCCCATTGAATACTTTCACTATAATGATCCATGTCATCTAACGATCGAATCGACGGAATTACATAATTACTCATAACGTGCTCGAGCTTGCCGGTAACAGGCTGATTTTTGTAGCTAAGACCTACCATATATTCTTGATTCGGTTGATTAAATAAACCAACTACAGCAACCATAGCAGGCGTATTCTCACCGAAAGACTCAGTTTCAATAGCCCATTTACCATGTGTGATACCCGGATATGTAAACTCCCCTTTTCGCTCTGATTTTAATTTGCCTAATGCATCATCATAATTCTGTTTTGTACCAATCGCAAAAAATATGGAATTCTCTCTTACAATAGATAAACGTTCACCATCACTGCGTTTTGGGTAATACTTACTTGCTAATAGTAGTCCAGGAACAGATGCCCGAATGTTATTACGCTCATCATGCAACAACACAACTGCAGACTCATTAACAAGTAAGTCCATCAACTTCTCCGAATCGCTTGCTATCTGATTGACTTCATCTCGTGTTAGTCCCCAGTCAGTTACATACATGTCCATGCGTTTTTTAGATTCAGAATGTAATTTTATAACATCACTAGCTCCTACATTGCTCAAGCTACCGGCCCGATAGTTTTCATAGGCATTGGCAGGGATATTCGCATCTGCCCCTGGTATAGGTGGCTGTCCTGCTGGCACTTCTATCTGTACAGCGCTTACATTCATGGTGAAAGCAGCTAGTACAGCCATGATAATCAAACTTTTACGTAACATAAAACCCTCTCTTTTTTCTCTCACATTACAACATAAATAAGCACAACCTTATTAGCATAAGTATACTATGTAAACAAGGCTGTGCCTATTATTAATAATTTTATAATTTAGTATATGTATGATATATCTATAATTGGTATATATAAGGTTTATCTCCATTTGACGATATATCCCTTTATCCCTATAATATAAGTAGATAGTCAGACGAGTAGTGACGTCAGGCTCATCTCACAAACAAATAACATGTAGAAATGGCCTTTTCGTTTTATCCAATTTCCGAAGAAACGAAGGGCTATTTTGCTATTTCTAGACAAATAAGCGCCACAAGTGCTCCACTAATAAAAACCAAGCTATTTTTAAATATGAATAGCTTGGCTTTTGCATTATGTAAATAAGTTAAGAATATATCAGAAATCCAATATGAGTGTTTAGGAGCTTTTAAGAGCTAATGAAGAATCAGTCCAGTAATGATCAGAACCGGAGCCAAGTAAGAGATACAAAAATAACAATAGCTAAAACAATAAGAGTGCCATACATTAATAGCCCTAGCTTTATAACAAAATCTATACTATAAAAGATAAATGTCCCCACTAAAGATTGGTCTTTCAAAGAAAAGTACCAAGCTTTCACTCTATAATAAATTTTTGGTTTATCAAACGCTGGATATAGTTTCTCATGCCACAAAATAAGCCACGGTAAAACCCAAATATTCCCAAAGGTAAATATCAATACTGGCAAATAATCCCTTAATGGATATGCTTCTAATACATATCGATCATAGAGCAATGTATAGAAAGCCCAAATAGAGATTCCCCAAATAAGTAAAAGTACAAGCTTTATTAGGAGTCCAAAAACAAGTTTTATCTTTAATCTATGTTTATTCACTGTTTTAACCACTCTAGTGCCATACATAAATATTACAACTCATCATCATAAGATAGTCCAAAGATCTTTTTATAGATCAAATTAGGCAATTTATATTTTTCATCACCAAATTCAGCAGGTAGAATCATAGCTTTTAGATTTTCTGCATATATACGTTGTTGGCGAATTTGTCCATTATTGTAATAGGTACCGCCATCATTAACGGTCCCTGTAATTCCTGAACTTCCTTGCTTTGCACGCCAAATAGAGATATATGGGGTCTTATCACCTTGTTTTAAACTTCTATCATGATCATTAATCAAATGGCGCAAAGAACGATCCATTTGGTAATCGTATTGTACTGAAAGTCCTTGAATCATATTCGCAGCAGGCATGGAAACATAAATGACGGCTTCAATACGACGATGGCCATTCGGCGCCGTTACAGACTTAACAGATGAAAGATCCAAATATTTTCCATCTCCTCTTCCAGAGTCAGCACTCGAATCGATGTGTTCAAATCGTTCTGCGTTTAATAAGTCAGCTTGTGATACGGCTTGGATTTGCATTGGCAACACGAGGCAGCTTAGTAACCATAGTGAAAGTAAATATATGCGTTTCATCATCCACCTCATTGGGCCACAATATCATCAAAATGCTGCTGATAGGCAGACATAAACATAGCATCTGCTAAATCATACATAATAATATTCTTGCGATTAAGCGGAAGATTCCTAGTACCTTCCGAAGATGGGTTCTTCTTAAGCGCACCATCCAGTGTATAAATTGCACGGTCTGAATCAGACATAAATAAGCCCGACTTACTTTCACTAGCCTCAATCAAAGCCAACATAGATGGACTCGGATTCATCGTATGAGATGATTTAATCAATGTGGCCAATGAATAGTTTGCATCATAATTTACAGTGAGCCTTTTTTCAATAATCTCAGCCTGATAGTGCGACGTATGTACCACATAATAAATAGCACTCAATGTATACTGTGGCGGCGCATACTTTTGGACCTCCACAGAATAGGTATTTAAATACACATACATACCACCATCATTAACAATTGCACTCGGTTTCTCATACTCATGCTGATGAACTAGCTTAAACTGTGGTGACGTCTTCAGCTCCTGAAATGTAATTGCCTCTGTAGGCATGGTGAAAGCCAGCAACACAAGAGCTAGCATCAAAATACGTTGAATCATAAAAACCTCTCTCAAAAAATGAATCTTGTCTCTCAATAAAATAAGCACAGTCTTATTAGCATAAGTATACTATGTAAATAAGGCTGTGCCTATGATTAATAATTTTATATTTTAGTTCCTAATATATATACATTCTCCAACGTTCCAAGAAACTCCTCTTTGTATTTTCCCCAGTTTTTATGGATAATTAAACTATACTTGATATATGCACCGCAAGTAGTAAGGGTGATTTAGTATGAATCTCTAGATAGTGTAAATTTTTGGAGGTGTCATATGGATTCTCTGACTATTATTTGGGTTATTGTTTGCGCCTATTTATTACTGAATTTATTAGTCGGCGTGTATTGTCATATTCGTGTAAAAGATAGTACTGACTATCTACTCGCAGGTCGTCGTATTGGGGTTCTTATGACGGCAGGCACATTAGCAGCTACAGAAATCGGTGGTGGGAGCACCGTAGGTGTAGCAGCGAAAGCGTATGGTTCTTGGGGTTTATCTGCAGGTTGGTACGTCGTATCTGCAGGGATTGGTGTTATTCTCGTTGCTTTCATCGCACCACTCTTGCGGCGTGCCATGGCAACAACTGTACCGGAGATCATCGGCCGTCGTTTCGGCGCGTCTAGCCATCTCATTACTTCCATTCTGTCCATGCTGGCAACGATTACACTGGCAGGCGTACAGATTACAGCAACTGCAACCATTATTAGCGTTCTCACCGGACTTTCAACAGAGCTCGCCATCCTCATCTGCGGTGCGGTACTCGTAATTTACACCATGTCCGGCGGCATGTGGAGCGTAACGATGACGGACGTTATCCACTTCTTCGTTCTCGTTGGGGGCTTCTCCCTCGCGGTGCCGTTTGTGTTGCACAATGTAGGCGGCTGGGAATCAGTAGTGGCAAAATTGCCACCTGAACAGCTTGGCTTCACAAAGGTGGGTTGGAAAACCATCATCGGCCTTGTCATCATGTATTTCATGACCTTCTCCACTGGCCAAGAGTCAGTTCAGCGGTACTTTGCAGCGAAAAATGAAAGAACGGCCGTTCTCGGTTCTATCATTTGCGGGATTATCATGGCTCTATTCGCCTTTGTTCCTGCGATTTTAGGCCTCGTAGCATTGGCTGAATTCCCCAGAATTGAAGCCAACAATGCAGTGGCAACGGTAGCACTTAACCTCATGTCTCCAGTAATGGCGGGCTTCGTTATGGCCGCTGTCGTATCGGCCACACTTTCATCAGGCGCAGGCGACCTATTAGGCGCCGCAACTGTATTTACCAAGGATATTGTGGAACATCATTTTGGTAAAAGCCTCACCGATGCACAGCTCACTAGATATAGCCGTCTATGCGTGCTATTCCTCGGTATCATCGCCATTATCATCTCCCTCGTAAGCAAAGCCATCATTCCGATGCTCGTATTTGCTTTCACAATGAGATCCGCTGGCCCATTCGCCGCATTCCTACTTGGCCTTACTTGGAAAAATGCAACAGCTGGCGCTGGCATTTGGTCCATCGTGCTCGGCTCCATCGCAGGCGTGTACTGGGAATTTGTTGGCAACCCATATGGCATTATGTCCATCATCTTCGGTTCCATCGTCAGCCTCATCGCCTTTGTAGCTGTCGTATGCATTGAAAGAGCCATGGGTAAACCACCGGCTCCTCCGGCTATACCTGATGATGTAAAAGAAATATAATCAATTTATTATAATCTGTAACTTAATAATAGACTTAAAAGTGCTATACAATTACAATTATAAAACCAAAAACTCCTATCGGTGAAAGCCAATAGGAGTTTTTCTTATTTTACAATACCCTCATCAAACTGTATGCCATACACGTGTTCATCATAATTTGACGATATATAATAACCTTACTATAATATAAGAAGATAGTCAGACGAGTCGTAACGTCAGGCGCATCTCGAAATTGAAAAAAGATTAGGAAATGGCCTTTCAGTTATCTAGTTACACTAGGCAACGGAGGGCTATTTGCTTTTTGTAAGGCTTTTTTAGTTATCCTATACAACGATTTATCTATATAGATACATCATATGTGTATTGAAGTACTCTTTATATTCATCAATAGTGGAGAATTTCCCTTTATTCTCCTGTATAACAGCCTCAAAATCTGGCTTTATTTCAGTTACTGCAGATTTTGTTTCAGCTATTGCTGTTTTTCTTTCAACTACGGACAGTTGAGTTTCCTTCCAAAGGCTACTATATTTACTTTCATAATAAGCCCAGCTAGCTTGTGTATAGGCTTTTGTAACATAGGCTTTATCATAGTTATCTTGCGCTGAATCTAAATTACCAAGGGCTTCGTCGATTTGAGCCATCGTATAGAATGCAAAGGTAGACCATCCATAATCACTTGGTGCGGGCTCATGCCAATGTCTTGCCCTCTCAAAGCTTGTGTGTAAATTCTGCTTGATGTGTGCTGCCGCTTCTCTATCCCCCATATGTACAGCGAGCACAACCATATACTTAGCACATAAGCATTCTGCATAATAGTCTTGGAAATTTCGTTTACCATACATAGACCATAATTGGATCAACTCTTTCCATAAATTTTGGTCTAATTGATCTAGGTAGAAACGATGGATGGCTTTCAAGAGAACTAAAAAATATACAATATCATTACTATTGAGTTCAGTATCTAAGTCTAGCAAATCGTGTATTTGTCCATATGCCTTGAAAGGCATCTTGAAATATGGATGATCGATAGCCTGAACACGGTGCTCGTAGCTTTCACGATTATCTGTTTCAATATCATGATGCAACAATAAATACCGCAAACATTCCAAATTAAAGACATTGTCCTGACAGCTTACATCACAAACATAGTTATTAAAATAAGGCTCATGAACCAACGGTGCTTGCTCTTGTGCTGTAATGAGGTCTTGCAATAAATTCCAATAGATATTATTTCCTGTGAAAGCATTCCCTAACATGCGGTACCATTTAGATAATCGAGATACTCGCTGCACATACTCAGCCTGCCAAGAGTTAGGAGATTCGATATCTACCTCACCTATAGTTGCATCCAAAGTATCAACGATAGGCACAAGCGCTTCATAGTTCTGATATCGTCGAATAGCCTCATAACAAGCATCTAGAAGGCAATATATACGTTCCAATACCGTCAATTGAACTCCTTCATGAGGCAGTGATTCTACTCGAGACAATAGACCTCCACAGGTATTCCCATCATCAGTCATATCGTTCTGGCAGTCATCATCTTCTTTAACGCCTATCTTAATAAGCATGTTCTTCGCATGGCTAGTATAAAACACCAAGAAATCAAAATACGCTCTAGCTTTATCAAAACTAGGATACAAATCAACGCGTAGCTTTTCCTGAGATAGTTCTCTAACAAGATCATCCGCCAAAGGACTTAGTATACGATATCTCACATAACCAAGTACACCTTCATTTTTTTCCTCCCAATAATCTAGCCCCTCACTGAATCTGTCATATAGATTATATATATAATCATGTAACAAACTATCAGCCCAGTCGTTACTTTCATCATATACAGAAATGATGGCATCATTGGTCAAATTCCTATAAAACCGATGAACAGGCTCACAAATTTTGCGGAAAAATGGATCTTTGGACAGTGTATCCAGCTGTTCAGATTCTGTCTGACCATGCATGGTCTGCACCATATAAGCCCCCAAGGCATCAGCAATCAGCAGAAACTCAGACCGGTTTGATTTATCCATAGAATAGGTATTATCTAGTGCTTGAACTGCAATCAACTCAGGTAAATAATATCTATCAATGCGATTTATTGCTTGATGAATGGTATAACACCGCAAAGGAGTGGTAATACGCTGTGCTCCTGCTGCCATTCCAAAAATTCCACTCCTACCATATAAAGACTCTATTAAATATCCCACCATATGGTCAGATAAGTAAAGCATCCCATTCGTATTTCCATAATTGCGTTGGAATAGTAAATCTCGTCCACGCGCGCTCTTATACAAGGCATGGACATTGTAACGCCCTCTTCTCTTTGCTGAAAGTAGCTCCTCACCTTTATAGGTACCATCTAGCATAAACTCAGGCAAAGCCTTTACGAACTCATCTCGTAATTCGTTATACGGTTTACCATGTTCTGCGCAAAGAGCGATTATAAAGGCTCGAATCCGTTCATGCTCTAGCTCAATCTCAGGTCCATTATCCGTAATATCATCGCCCTCTTCAAAAGGCAAAATATCATCTGTACTATACTCCAAAGCATTCATAAACGTAATCCCTTCCTTGCCCTCTACAAGAGGAAACAAAGAAGGACGAATCTCATTAAAAATGCCTGTCGTTGTAATTGTTACATTATACATACAACACCCTTTTATTATAAAACTATATACACACTAAGAACGATGCGTAATCTATACCTATTGTAACATTAAAACTTACTAGTAATATAGGAACTATAATATAAGAGCTATCATTCTCAACATTACCTAGTATGTATAATATGCATATTGAATATTCATTCTACGTATGTTTTAATGAAGATAAATACGATTCGTTTATGACAAATTAAATATCTATCCTTTATTAGAGAAATTCACTATATTTACGCTACATAATAGGTCTTTACTACCCATGCTTATATAAATCTTAAACACATCATGGTAGATTTTTTATTACGTAAAGGAGTATAGATGTATGAGTAAGGAGAAATTAGAGTTTGTAGAACCAGTTGATACAAACACAGATAATGAGTACTCTAGAGAGCCTGTCCCATTAGAGGCAAGAAAGTCCTGCTTTTCTCTCACCATCGTTTGGACTGGGTTCGTTTTTCTTGTTACTAGTATGATGGCTGGTGGCGGATTAGCTGCGGGACTGACTTTCAACGAATTACTATTAGCCATGATCCTAGGGAATATTTTCTTATGTATCATCGCAGGCCTAGTGAGTGTAATCGCCTATAAAACAGGCCTTACCTTTGCCCTTTTGACTCGATACAGCTTCGGTCAGGAAGGATCTAGAATTGCCTCTCTCTTCGTACCTATCGTCAATCTAGGTTGGTACACTATTCAAGCGGCTTTATATGGACATTTTATTGCTCAAATATTCAATCTTTCCTATACGGGCGAAGTCATTGCTATGATGCTCAGCGCCGTTATCATGGGTATCTTTGCAGTTCTCGGTATTAAATCCCTTGCTGTATTCGGCTATATTGCAATTCCGTCCATCGTATTCCTCTCCCTAGGAACGGCGGCTCGCTCGGTTCAAACAATCGGTGGTTGGCAAGAATTATTTAACTATGTGCCATTACAACCTATCGATTTACTTTCAGGCATTACCATCGTTATCGGCACATGGATTTTATCTACTGCCACATGTATCGCTGATATTATGCGCTATGGTAAAAGCAAGAAAGACGTTATTACAGCGAGCACAATTGGTCTATTGGGTGGCAATACCTTGATGATCAGCTGCGGTGCTATCGCAGGCGTTGCTATGAATGATGGTGACTTAATCAACGTACTATTAAGCTTTGGCCTCGTGTTCCCAAGCTTACTATTGTTGACTACAAATATCTTCACCACAAATGGTGCGAACCTCTATTCCACATCATTGAACCTAGCAAACTCTTTCAAACTGAACCGAAATATTATGCTAGCCGTGCTCATTGTTATCTCTGCATTAGCCACAATGACACAACCATATAAAATCGACTCCCTCTTTGTATTCTTAAGTACACTAGGCATCATCGTTCCGCCACTATGCGGTATTATCTTAGCGGACTTTTACCTAGTTCATCGTGGAAAATATATCGATTACAACAAAACGACTTTCAAAAAATGGAATCTAGTTCCTTGGATTACATGGGCCATCGCATTGGTCTGTGTTAAATTCATACCATTCGGACTGGCTTCGCTGAACGGGATTGTAATCGGTGCCCTACTGTACGCACTCATTACGTATATTGTTAAACCTAATGTTGTTAGTGAAAGCAAAGGGTGATTATCATGGCAATTCATAAACTATCTGCTATACTAGGCACAATCATTATGGGCATCGGATCCTTTATTACCTGTCTAGCCACAAGTGAAAGCGCCATTACCCTTGGTAACGGCATGCTCGTGGTGAGCATTATTATGATGGGATTTGGATATTCAAAATGGCAGCCGTAATTTAATAAACATATAAAACGTAAAAAAGAGACTGTTTTGTAACAGTCTCCTTTTTATTAAATTATGATTTTTTTACTAAGTCTCTAAAAATTAAAAGCATTATTTTTGTTAAATTTAATGTATAATATATGCTTAAAGAAAGTGAGGTAAATAAACAAACAATAATTATCGAACTTATCGGTATAGTAATATAATCATTAATATATATGTACTTAACCTTATCAAATAAGTACATGTATATAGATATTATAATGGACAAAATACCTGTATAAATTATACTTTTAAAGCGAAATACTAACTCATCAATCTTACCTCTATTATTCAGCCGCTGCATAACATTCGTTCCGGCTATACCTATAAATAGACTTACTGTAGCAGTAATGAATCCTACGATAATAGAAGCAACTGTGAGAATAGATGATAAGAAATCATCACTTCTCACTTTATCTACATCAAAACCAAACGTCAAAACAATGCTCACGCAAAGAAAAAAAATAAGTATTTTATATTTACCTATTATCATTTTCATTATCTTCGCCTTCACCTATAGCAATAACGGCTAATTGTTCCTTAAATTTTGGTAAAAAAGCCATATAAACTCGATCATAAGTAATTGGATCTGTTTTCGAGTATGTTAAAGAAATACGGTCCTCAACTTTAGATTCGAGAAAATCAATCGTCTCAATTGGACTATTATCATCTCTACGATATGAGGCCTTTATCTTCTTATATCTTGGGTCATTCATACACACTCCTAAAAAGTTACGAATTCCTCCAAGCAAGCCTTTATCTTTAGGTGCAGTACCCATACCATATACTAAGCTAATTCTTCTTGCACCATAAGACTTATCATTTGAAATAACATCCTCTATTGATGCGCCATTTAAATCATAACAAGAAACCTCAACATTTCTTATAATAGCTGTTTCTGGAATCTCCTTAGAGTCAAGAATAGCCTCAAATATAAAACTAATGCCATCTTCCATAAAAGTTGTTTCTTTATCGCAAAAATAATCTTGAACCTTTGAGGCACTTACACTAAAGAAATTACGTTGTAGCCCCACCAAAGAATGTTCGGGAGAATAAATAATGGTCATATCTTCCCCTATATATTCATCTGGCTCCAAAATAATTTCACTGAATACACCATCTGCACTTAATCTTCCTGGTAAAGTACCGTTTCTAACTTTCACGAAGTTTAACTTCCAAAACCCGTTAGTCTCCTTAGACAAAGACTGTAGAATAATCATATTATCATCATCTTGATTATGTTTCAGAACTCTCTCTTCATGACCACATTCAGATAATTTTATTAATAATCGTTCTAACTTTTTATTAGTATCAATTTCAAAAGATGCTAAATGACCTTCTCTTGAGGATTTAACAAAATAGTAATGGAATTTAAGAGTAAAGCTTTTGTTAGACATATTCAATCCCCCCTTATATAATATAATATAAATTATATAGGAAAGGCTATTACACCACAACTAATAAGTTGATCATTCACTATATATGATAACTTTATACTAATAAACTATTATTTAGTGAATATAAATTTTATAAGAGGAGATGTATTATGAAGTTTACTGAAGCCGAACGGGCTATTCTAGAGTTATTCCAAAATGATACACAATTTAATTTCGAAGGTAATACTTACAAGGTTAACTTTGCAGGAAAACCATCAAGCCCTCATGGTGAGCCTAAAACGGATATTTATATTGAAGCACAAGATATTAATACAAATAAAATAAGAGAAATTAAGATTTCTTATAAAAAAGAAAATGCTGATTTTGTAGAGAATAAAATTAGTAAAGAACGAGCTAAACAACTATTTGGTGATAATTGGGAAACTAAAATAAATGAGGCAACTTACAAATTAAGATCACAATTTCAAGCAAAAAAACTAATTTATAAAACAAAATTCTCAAGAACACAAGCAGGATCAATTACTTTAGGTTGGAAATTTGAGTTAACCAATAAAACTGGTGGAAAACTAAGTACACAACTGGATCTCACAGAGTCCGAAGTAATGGATGTCTATTCAGGTACTAATTTAGCAGCTAACAAAAAAAATGCTTCTGTTAATGGTAAAATTATAGAAAATTCTGGCATAGCTAATTATATACTAATAACAAATAACATTTCATCAATTGAAAATATAATTGATCAATTAGAACCTATTCCCAGTTATGTCAAAAGAAATCCTAATTTATTTTGTGTCTATAAAGCTTTAAACTATAGATCATTTGATGATAGATATGATGGAAATCGCCCTCTTGCAGTTTCTGTGGACTGGACTATAGAGGATTCTAAATTATCTCACAATTTAAACTTTGGCTCCCCTTTAACTATAGGTGGAGATATAGCGTGTGATAAATTAAAATATGCTCTGAATGCTTTACGGAGTATCAATACTAAGGATTTAAATGAAAATAACGTTGTGAACTACGATGAAATTACCCATGAATAAAAAATATGGTTGATATAAATATATCAACCATATTTTTTTTATTTTTACTCTAAAGTAGCTTTAATAGCAGAAGCAATCTCATATGCTAAATTAACTGGAACTGCATTACCAATCATTTTATAGCCTACATCAACTTTACTATAAATAAATTTAAAGTCATCAGGAAAGCCTTGAACACGAGCAACCTCTCTGACCGTCATTCTTCTATATAAATTTTCATGAGATTTAACAAAAATATATTTATTCTTATCAACTTTTTCCATTTTTGGAGCTTGTGGATGAAGTTGACATTGACGACCAGAGGCCTGCACTGTATAAGCTTGTTCATCCCAACTTTTAACACGGTTTCTACTCATAAATATAGTAGAATATGCACCAACAAAATATTCATTATTATTAATAGCATTAGGATTTCTATTATTTTTTTCAAGAGCAGGCACTGCCGAATCTTTCAAATCCCAAATTATATCTCTTAAAGATATTTTATCTTCATCATTATGTGTTGAGCCCGTTGGAAATTTGAAATCGACTTTAAGATCTTTTCTAAATCCTATAAAAAAAACTCTTTTTCGTTCTTGCGCAACACCATAATCCTTAGCATTTACTAAATTAACACTCACATCATATCCAGCATTATTAAATAAGTGTATAATATTTTCTACCGCCTGAGAATGTCTACTAGCAAGCATTCCACTAACATTTTCAGCTAAGAAAAATTTAGGTTTAAAATCCTTTAATATACGAATATAATCATAGAATAATTGTCCTCTTTCATCTTCTATACCTCTTAAAGCTCCTGCTTCAGACCACGATTGACAAGGAGGTCCACCAATAATGCCATCAATATCGTCTGTAATAAATTCTTCTATATCTCTCTTATTTACTTTTCTTATATCACCTTCAATAAGATGAGTATTAGGATGATTAGCTTTAAAAGTATCCCAGATTGTCTTATCATATTCATTAGCAATCGGAATTTGAAATCCAGCACGCTCAAAGCCTAAATCCAAGCCACCACAACCACTAAAAAGACTTATAAGCTTCATAGAATACACCCCTAAATATATATAAATTTACTATTATTATTTTATATAATTATAGCACAAATGTTCGATTTTTTCAACTAAATACTAAAAATATTTAAAAAATTATTTTATAAATACAGAAATAATACCATATCTAGATTAATAAATAAAGACCATAAACTTAACTCTTTAAAATAAAAAAACATTCTTTGCTTACACAAAGAATGTTTTTTATCTGTTTTAAATACCACTATTTATATATTTTCTTATACGCCTATCCTCCTTTTCCAAATTTCTCTCCACCCTCCTATTTCTACTTTCACCGTCCAACGAGTTATCTCGTTAGGTCTCTCCAGGCGATAAATAGTTCGGCCACGACTTGAGGGTTTTGACTGAGTTTGATGCGGGCTAGCATTTTTCGCACGTAGTTGCAGTGTTCTAGCATCGCTTCGTTCAGTTTGTGTTTGACATGACGCGGGGATTGGTACACCAAGATGGGTGCAAAGTCCGCCACATGAATATAGCTCGTATCGGGTTCTGGACCTTCCGTAACGATATATTCATAGGGTATAGCCACGTTAAAGAGGCCGTACACCACGTCCTTGCCGATGGGGCGGCGACATTTAATATGCGCAAAGGTTAGATGCGGACCATAGGTCTTAGGCGCGGTATAGCTACTGCGTCGACCGTCGCTAGTCATGATGTAATTGGGTCTCAGCCCTTCCTGCATCGCTAGCTCTCGCGTGATTGTGCGCATCGGCAGATGGACCATTTCTTCCCGTCCATCCACAAAATAACACTTCGTACTGTCTCCACCACTAGGTTGATAGGTAGGAATAAAACAAACAATGTGATTCTTTGGATTCGTATAGATCAAATCCAAATCTTCTCCCTTAGATAGCCGAGCGGCCATCAAATCTGTTAGTTTATCATCTATTGCCATGGAATCCTCTCCAATCTAATCAGGAACATTCCTTTCAACAATACAATGAACACGTGTTCTGTGAAAGCAGATTAGCATGCTTTAATCTGCTGCTGACTTAATTGTATATCAGCCTGTATAATTTGTAAATATATATACAAAACTATAGAAATTTATGTATATTTAAAGACTTTATGATCTTGTAAAAGTTATATATACCTTGATGTGTCATTATTTTCTCATTTAAATTGAGAATTGCATATTCTATGTATATTTGTTAATCGAGATTAAAAGAAATATGCAATATATAGGATATAAATAAGAAATTAAATTATAATAACTAATGCACACACAAGTGTTCAAAGTCCGTACTCAAATACCTCCGCAGCTTCCGAATGGCTCGTTCGTGGCGCCGTTGGATGGCTTGGCGGCTACAGTTCAATTCTTCACTAACCGATACCAAGCTTTGGCACTCACCGTAGACACGACGCAGTAGGTCTCGTTGATCAGGCGATAGTCTGCCTAAGGCCCATACGAGGCGTGCTCGCAGCCTATGCTCTTCATCGGCACTCATCACCATATCCGCCACATTCTCACCAGATGCGAAGATATCCATACAAAATACGACGTCTCCATCATCAGTGGCGCGATCTGGAATGTGAATTTCACGGCGATAGCGCAATCGTTCACGCTTCCAGTACCGCATGTAACCGTACATGATGCCAGCTTTCACAAAGCCTGGGAACGGTACGGCCCCGTTCAAATCAAAGCTATAAATCGATTCTATGAGGATGGCCCAGAGATAGCTCTCTACGTCCTCGCGGAACTCGCGGTTTCCCATGCGATTCGTATAGTGCAAGATGAGCGGTCGATACCTGCGACAGAGCTCGATTTGTGCCGCATCATGACGAAGCTCATCAGCGGACCACGGCTGATATCCCACCGTCTGAATCCGCATATTCGGCTTTTGACAGATAGACACGAGGCTCTTGTCCGACAAGGACGATAAAACTTGATGACCACAGACGAGGGTCTGTAATTTCAATTCCTCTGGAATACTTTCCCTAGACTCATTAGCTTTCGATAGTAAAGAATGAGATGGTAATGCCTGTGTTTCTAACGTTTCTGACTGATAGTTGTCATGTTGTAAGTTTGCAGTTTTAATACTTGTTTTTTGTACTAAAGGTTCTTCGTTTGTGTATAACATAAATCCCCTTTCCTGCCATGGCATAGCGCTTATGTACACAATACCGCGGAAAGAGTGTTTTGACAAATTGGCAATTCCTTGGAATTTCCCTATATTCTGTTATATTTGAGTCTTAGTTTCCATCCACAGTACACCATACGTATGCGATTCAAAGAGTAATTGCTGAAAATAGATAATTACTAAAAATGACACCACATACGCAATGTGGTGTCATTATAAGAGGAAATATATACTATCATTGGGTAATAGTATTCAATCTTTAGGTAGTAGTATTCAATCTGAAATTGTCTGATTAAATCGCAATACACGCGGCTTGGACAAAGTCATTGAGCTGCGGTTTTACATGATTATAATATACATCAGCGCCATAACCGCGCACGATATCGCCCCAATATTTATATACATAGCGGTACCAGAAATGGAACATACTGTTCGTAAAATGGTAATCCGCGTACTTTGCGTTCCCACGGTTACTTGCCTGAATACGGCCCACGAGCCCCATGGACATGAGATCGTTCAAACGAGATGTAAAGGTGCCACTTTTAATTTGGCTTTCTTGTAAAAGCTCTACGTAGTACGGTCTTTCCAAGCTAGCAAGGCCCGTTAAAATGGCATTGGCGCCAGTTATATTCTTCATATCTCGATGCAAAATATATTGTGTTTCTTCAAAGAGAGCTCCCGTTACTGAGAAGAACAAGTTAATAATATTCGTATCGATGCTTTCACCATTATCAAAGTATTGCACATAGGCAGGTAACCCACCGGTTACGGCAAAGACGGTGCGCAAATCATCCTTTGCATAGTGAAGGCCCAAAGATTTCATATCAACCAAGGAAAATGGTTTCACCTCAAGATATTCGGACACGAAAGGAGCAATGAGGCTACGATCGCCAATGATGCGGCCATCGAGTTGTTCCAGACCATTCGCCATCAAAATGATATTCAAACGGCTCGTATCTTTATAGGTATCTAATAAATCACGCAAGTGAATGGGAAACTGAGGAACTGCTTCCACCAAGGATGGATAATCGTCAATCACCACAGTCTGAGGTGTTTTCACACTGCTTTCAAAAAGTCTCACAAAAGCCTGCTGCAAACTCTCTACAGGCTCGAATGTATCTTGAGCATTAGCAGGAACAAAACGTGCCTCAAGAGCTCTATTTATATCAGCCACATGGACGGATTCATTGGCCATACGCCCCGCCAAATATATCGCCTTATGACGGCGTACAAGTTGCGAAGCCACATAAGATTTACCACTGCGATGAGGACCATATACAACACATAAACTCATTTGGCCCATTGCAATTCGGGACTGGATACGCTCTATAATTTCAGCACGTCCCACAAAATTCATATACTCACCTCCAACTATTTACGGAAATTATTATATCATAATTTTAAATCATTATTAAACTTTTTTTCATATAGTTAACATAGCTTTTTATTATGTTAATTTTTTTACCCATCAAATCAGAGCTTTTATGCGATACGTATTGCCTTATCATCATAAAAGTCCTTATGATTACTTTATTTTCATATACCTTTGATATCAACATATCCTATAAGGCATGGTTATATAAGTTATATATTATAAGATAAGCTATACATATTAAACTATATAGTTTAAACTATATAGTTTAATCTATATAATTTAATCTATATAATTTAATCTATATAGTTTAAAAATGACGTGCTACCCAAAAGGTATAGCACGTCATTTGCATGTAAAGCATATTAAACTGTTACTAAATTTCTTAGTACTAAGTTTCTTAATAGTAAATATCTAACTTGTAAATATCTAATTCGTAAATTTCTGATTACAAAATCTAATATTCTTAAATATCTTATGGATCAATTTGCGTTTGCATTTTCATCAATAAGATGCGCTTAATCGATTCATTGAGACGCTCGGTCGAAATCGTTCCATCCGCCACCGCTTGCGTCAGCGCACGATGGACTTCATCGATATGAATCGTATCCGCATCAACAAGAATGAGGTCACTGCCCGCCAAAATGGAAGCCACAGCGTAATCGCCTATCTTTTGATTGGATTGCAACGCACCCACATCGATACGGTCCGTCATAACGATACCTTTATAACCAAGCTCCTTGCGAAGCCAACCATCAATAATCGGCTTAGAGGAACTCGCCAAGTGTTCATTATCGATGGCGGGAATCTGGATATGGCTCATCACAAGCATATAGCTATTCGCCGTCGTCTGTGCAATGAGCCGTTTAAAGACGGCTACATCATTATTGCTGAGATATGCTTTTGCCTCATTAGCTGAGCCAAAGGACGCATCCCCTAAGGTCACTGCCGGAAAGTAGTTATAAGCGGACCACATATGATTAATTTGGTAACGCTCCACCATGGCAAGATTTATATGGCCTGCCCACGTGGGGTCCGATGTATAGGACATATTAGGAACACCTAGGTTAGCATTAGGCCCAATAACCAAGTTAAAGCCCATATCCCGCATTTCAATAGCAGATCGCGTGGCCAAATTAATGATACGATCCATAGGCAATTGCCCCCATCGATTGGGCTTCGGCAACCGCAAGAAACTTTCATTCCCATGCAATATGCGATCACGATGCACCGCAATATAGGGTGTCACCATGCTAGAGGTTATCGCCGTTTGCATAATATCGCTGGTGAAAGTTTTCACTTGGTTCTTATTAATAAGATTTTCATTCGTTAGCATAACGCCACTGACACGGTATTTTCGGATCACATCCTTTTGGGATTGTCCTATCGTACTACCATGAAGGCTGATCATCATCAGCTGCCCTACCTTATCCTCTTGGGACATGGCCGCAATCCAAGTGTCCACCTTTTCAGACACAGGTTTGTTGGACTCCAGGACGGCACGGTACGATACGGTTCGTACCGTTTCTTGTTCTGCCTGACTCTCATGTTGGCATCCAGTTGTACCAACGACAGCAACTAGTAAGGCAAGGCCACTCAGGACCCGCCGAAAAAACTGGTTCATCTCTCCTAAAAGCTCCTTAATGCTTACGCAATATTATGAATATTATGGGCTTTCTATGTTGCTCTCCCAATGCAACACCCATAAGTCCCCTCTTGATCCGTACAGTATATTTTTATATTATACACTAAATGATTCATCTTTTCCTCATAATAAAATAATTTTTTTTGTACTGAATTATTATAATAAAGTTATACAGTAAAAATATGTGAATTTTGAATAATTATATAAAAAATCCTACGGATCGTTTAAAAAGTGACCGCACTGTAACAAAGGCTACGTGAGTATCAAGTCACTCATGACCCGTAGGATTTTCTATTTTATGTTGTTATACCCTAAATAGCAAACGCTACTATATGTTTATAAACATTGAGTTGCCGTAACAGCCTACTGTTTAAGTAATCGACTATTATTAATCTTTAAATTTTTTCTTTGTTTACTGGCACATCATCAACACCAACTTGCACCATATTCAAGCAATCGACTATCATTAGCCTTTGAATTTAGGGGATGTTGGGCACGTTTCAGGTGTTACATCTTTACGAGTACCAAGAACTGCACTACGATTTGTGTAGTGTGTGTGTAAAAGTTCGTGTGCCTTGTGCCCCAATGGTTCGCCTAAGAAATCTTTGTACAATGTTTGGATTTCTTCATTTTCATAGGACGCAACCCATTTGTAGTTTTCGTCAGCTTCGTAAAGACCGCCGATACGAGCTTCCTTAGTTTTAACCGCTTGAGGCAATTTAGTACGCGGTTGACCACCGCCACCGATACAACCACCTGGGCACGCCATAACTTCGATGAAGTCGTAGTGTTTACCGCTGTCTTTCAAAGCATTCAAGAAGTCACGTGTGTTCTTACCACCATGAACAACGGCAACGGACAATGTTACGTCGTCACCCAATTGAACAGTTGCCTCTTTTACGCCTTCCATACCGCGAACGTCTTCGAGGTGAGTCAACGCATATGGAGGTGGCTCTTTATCAGTGATGAGCTTGTAAGCCGTACGCATCGCCGCTTCCATAACCCCACCAGTGTTACCGAAGATGATGGATGCGCCAGTTTCCATACCGATTAAGTCATCAAATTGGGAATCTTCAACGGCATTGAAGTCGAGGTTTTCCTCTTGGATCCAACGGATGAACTCACGAGTTGTGATGGAAATATCTGTATCCATGCCAAGGGAGTCATCATTATGGTAACGAGCCGCCGCATTTTCTTCTTCCCGTTTCGTTTCTGCTTTTTTAGCCGTACAAGGGTTTACAGATACGGATACGATATTACGAGGATCGATGCCTTTTTTCTCTGCAAAGTACGTTTTAATCATGGCCGCTTCCATAGCGATACAAGAACGTGTAGAAGACAAGTTAGGAATCAATTCAGGGAAGTAGATTTCCGCAAAGCGAACCCACGCTGGGCAGCAACTTGTAAACTGAGGAATTTGACCACCATTTTTAAGGCGTTCCACAAGCTCAGACGCTTCCTCCATGATGGTTAAGTCCGCACCAAAGTTAGTATCTACTACATAATCTGCACCAAGTGCACGCAAGGCACCGACCATTTTACCTTCCAAGAATGTGCCAGGTTCATAACCGAAGCCTTCACCAATGGCTACACGAACAGCCGGAGCCGTTTGGATAACGACGATTTTTTCAGGATCTGCAAGGGCTGCTTTTACCTTTTCAAGCTCGGATTTAGCATGCATAGAGTCGAATGGGCATGCTGCCGCACATTGACCGCAATGGATACATACAGGCACATCGCCGTTTGCATCAAGGTCGTAGTAATCAAGTACGCTCATTACATCCGCACAAGCGCGACGGCATAACGTACAGTTTTTACACTTGGAAATGTCGTGATAAATGGATGGATTGTCTAGTGCAATCGGCACGCGTTTATCGATAAATTCGTATTGAGACATGAGGACCTCCTCTAACAAACTATAACTACCAAACCTATTGGGGCGAAATATGCTAAACTACAGAGCACTGCGCCCAAGCCATACTTCTGCATCTTACCTATAGTATACGATATGGTGAAAGTTTATACTATGTAGAATTGTTACACTTTTGCACAAAACCTCCGAAAAAGTGTAATATAAATCACATTTTAACATAGAATAATGAATAATTCATCTATCTTAAGGGCGTTAACTAACGTGCCTTAATAAGTGACTTACTTATTAGCACTATAAAAACTAATGGCTTAATTGTTAATACTATAAGAGCTAAAACAAAATTATATTGTACATAAAAAACGCACGCTCTTTAAAAGAACGTGCGTGTGTGAAGCTTTCACAAAATCATTCAATCTAGACAAGCCGGTACTAAGCAATAGTGTACTCGTCTGTAGGATTCAATTATTTACCGCCCCAAATAAGTTGGAATACAGCGTACGCAGGCGTACCTGGCTCAACTTTACGGCTATTTTTATTAACTTGTTCCTCTTTCACAACATAACCTTGTGGATTATAAAGAGTCACCTTAAGATCCTTAACTTCCCGTTTTTTATGATTAAACTCTTCAGTCACAATGTAATGGTAACCTTCATAGTCCATAGCTTTAATATCCATTACCGCTTTTTTATCATCTTTTTTAACGGAATCATTGTCGATAGACCAAGTAACACCATTGCTATCAGTGCCTACTGTATACCAATTAGCCGCATCAACACTACCAATACCGCCGATTAATAATGCACCTGCTGCCAAAACAGCTGCCAATGTTTTTTTCATATTAATACCTCTCAAAGAAAATACAAAAATATACAAACTAGTATATAAGGGAAAACTAAATGTTATATGAAAACTATCTCTATCAACCCACAACATGGTAATTCATCTTCTCTTAATTTCGAAAGAAGCGATAGAAATTCGGCATAAGTTGAGTAACTAACTCTGTCGGTTCATATAGAACAAACTTCTTCACTTTTCTTGCTTTCAATAACTTTGCGTCTTTTAAAATTTGTAAGTGTCTCGATACGCTTGATTCAGTCATTAATAAAATTTGCGCTAAAGACTGTGTCGTACTTGGTTTTTCCAAAACATAATTCATAATTTGCAACCGCACTGAATCGCTCAAGGCTTTAAAAATAGTAACTAATCCCTCCGGTGTGGAGTTATAATAACTTGGTTGCTCCGCAATATCATAAGTAATAGCAATTCCTTGATTAAAAGATTCAACAAACAGATGCGGCCAAATAAAATAACTTGGTAACAACATAATAGAGTCACTGTCCTTTAAATAAACCTCTTGATTAAAAGGTTTAATAATAGCTAAAGCTCCTTTTTCCCAATGGATTCGATCAATTTGTAAATGATTAAACATCTCTATAAAACCTTTTTCCCTCAAAAATGAAGATTGCTTTTGTATTTCAATTAAAAGCTTTTGCTCAATTGATTTTTCTTTCCAAGTATCATCAAAAATTGATTTTCTATACCAATCAATAAAAGAAAAAAGTCTCCTATAAACACTTGTAGCATTTCGCTTCAAATCTTTAAGCAATTGATCATTTTCATTTAAAGAAAAATCTTTCCACTCTAGTCCTTTTGCTAATGTTGGAATAAAGGCATTTTCTCTATCATCTATTATTCTCTCCAAATACTCAATTAATTGAATAGTCGGATAATTAACCAGAAATTTCTTTAAATTTTGTATTTCCTCTTCAATCGTTGTCATATGATAACGAAAATTACAAAGTAAAATAGGAGAGACCCCCAGTTCATAAAAAAGTTGGAAATAATGAAGATTCTCATAAAATTCTTCAGTAAGTTTATCTTGTATCTCAATCACCCAATCAATATTAGTTCCATGATGGCGCGGATTTAAAAGCACATGTAAACTTCTAAAAAGTTCATTTAAAGGGGAATACACAAATTGTATTCTTTGTATTAACGTTTCATTTGTTTCCAAAGCATAATCGCTAAACCGAATTGTAATAGACATAAACATCCTCCTAAACGATTCGATATTTTTTGAATCGTTTGATTATAGACTTTAGACTTATTATATTATACTTAATAGTTTTAAAGAAAAGGAGAAATCTTTATGAATAAACAATTGCAAGATTTACTCATAACAATTGTTGCAGGTATGGGAATGTTATTATCCACTCTCGATACAGGAATTATCAATATAGCATTACCCTTTTTAAAAGAACAATTTCAAACTTCAACTGATATTGCAGCCTTCACAATAACCGGTTATACTTTAGCTTTAGCTATCTCTATCCTACCTTTAGGCGTATTAAGCGATAAATTTGGAAAATTAAAAATTTCGTATTTAGGATTCGTGCTTTTTGGTCTAAGTTCTTTATTTTGTGGCTTAATTAACAATATCAGTTTATTAATTATTGGACGAATTTTTCAAGGCATAGGAGCGGCTGCTTTACAAGCTACTTCTGCCGCACTAATTACAACTTTAGTTTCTGAAAAACGTAAAAATAGCTCTATTGGTATCCTCGGAATTATGATTGGTTTAGGCCCTATTCTAGGGCCCTCTTTAGGCGGGATCATACTTTCGTTAAGTTTCTGGCAACTTATTTTTTTGATAAATATTCCTTTTGTAATTTTTGGAATTGCATGTAATAATTTCCTTCTCAATAAACTCTCCGAAAAAAACAACAACCGACAATTAGATATGCTTGGAATTACTATAAACACTCTCATGTTAGTTTCTCTCTTATTAGGATTATCTTTATTAAACAAATCACATCTATTTGTAGTTGGTATAATCCTGATACTATCTAGCTTGTTGCTCGGAATTATATTTTACTATGTGGAACTTAATAACAAACACGCACTTATCGATATCAAAGGATTAAAAAATAATCCTCAAGTAATCTCTTACCTTTTTCAAACAGTTACTTTTGGCTTTGCCTCTGCAATGATCTTTTTACTTCCCCCCTTCATTTTTGAACAATCATATCATCTAGAAGTGGGGCAAACTGGATTTCTTGTTCTAGGAGCTCCTACAGGGCTGGTGCTTTTTTCAAGAATATCCAGTAAAATCAATAACGGCAATAAAAATAAGCTATTTAGCCATATTGGTCTAAGTATTATTATCATATCCTTGATTTTTCTCTTACTGATCAATCCTAACTGGCCTTATCAACTCTTAACATTAGGATTATTCATCTACGGTATTGGTGGAGGATACTTTCAACCTGCTAATATTGCCAGTATTATGCAAGCCAGTCCTATGGAAATCCAAGGAAGTACAGGAGCTTTGCAACGAATGCTGCAAAATGTTGCGATTTCAATCGGTTCAGCTATTGGTGCAACTTGCTTAAATATCTGGTCAAATGATTTATTATTAGCAACTCGAATTGGATGGGGAATTACACTAATTCTGGTTATTATAAGTTTAAAAGAAGTATTTAAATTTTCCCATCATAATAGTTAATACAATCTAATCCAGAGGCTGTAATTAAAACTAAGTTTTAATTACAACCTCTTTGTCATATCTATTCAATAACATACCTACCTAAAACAAAAACACACTCACCTTGGAATATTCTCTCTGTATGAAAAAATGAATCTGACACGATTGAATATGGATATTCGCCCTGTAAAAGTACTAATGATATAGAAAACCTCGAACTACTCTGAAAACGACTTAGGTCACTTTTTCTCCCTAGGAAGTCTAGCAAGGCCCCTTATGGGATTAAATAATCCAACGGATTTGAAAGCGGATATTCGCCCTGTAAGAGTACTAATAATATAGAAAGCCCCGAACTATTCTGAAACCGACTTAGGTCACTATGGAGGCTTTCAGGATAGTTCGGGGCTACTTATACGTTCTGAGTATCTAAATAGACAGAGCGAATATCAGCTTCTATTAAATTGTTGGATTATTTACCCCATAGGGCCTGCATAACTTCCGCCCCCATGGTATCCGGTTCAATTTTCGTAGGTTTTTGTGCTTCTTTACTGGATAACAATGCTATACCAGCATTGCTATATACTGTTGTATCAAGTTCTGTCCATGTTTTTTCTTTGCGATCGATCCGTACTGTGTAGATATATGTAAAGCCTTCAACATTGTTAATTTTAACAAGTACTGTGGCCGCATCATCTGTTTTATATACAGAAGAGTTGTCAATAAACCATGCCGCATCGTCAGCATCAGCATCGATATAGTACCAGTCAGCAGCACTAGCTTGACCAAAGCCACCTACAAAGAAAACCCCTGCTGCAAACATAGCAGCTAGCCATTTTTTCATTTTTAAACTCCCCCAACACTAGAGGCGACCATCTTAGATGGTCGCCCATAATTACTCAATAGTTAATATAGTGTTTTATATTATTCTACTTCTTCTTCGATTTCAGCGCCTGGAATAACAGCAATACTAGCTACCTTATCACCTTCGTCGAGATTTTGTGTTTTCACACCAGAGATAGCTTTGCCCTTCTTCACAGCGATGTCATTCATATTGAAGCGGATGATTTTACCTTGCTCAGAAATAAGCATGACTTCGTCATCGTTATGAACAACTTCTACGGCTACTACATCGCCAGTTTTGTTCGTAATCTTGAAGTTCTTAGAGCCTTTACCACCGCGTTTTTGCAATGTGTAAGCTTCCGCATCATTGCGTTTACCAAAACCTTCTTCAGAGATAGTAAACACTTGTGCTTCACTTTCATCAGTATTAAGAACACCAGCGCCTACAACCACGTCGCCTGCATTGAGTTTAATACCGCGCACGCCGTGAGCCGCCCGTTTCATGAGGCGCACATCGTGCTCGCTGAAGCGAATAGCAATGCCCAACTTAGTGCCAATCAAGATATCTTGGTTGCCAGTCGTCACGTTAACGGAAATCAAACGATCGCCTTCGTCGAGATTAATTGCATTGAGGCCAGAACGACGGATATTACGGTATTCTTCAATAGCCGTACGTTTTACAACGCCGAACTCAGTGACCATGAATAAATTTACATCTTCATGGACCCGTTCAAGGTCAATCATAGTCGTAACGGATTCGCCTACCGCAAGCGGCAATACGTTAACCATAGCGGTACCGCGAGAGTTGCGGGAGCCTGCTTCCGGCACTTCGTACGCCTTGAGGCGATATGCACGGCCTGCAGATGTGAAGAATAGCAATGTATTATGGGTCCGCACATGCATAATTTGCGTTACATAATCATCTTCCTTCGTCTTCATGCCGATAACGCCAGCGCCGCCTTTATGTTGGTTGCGATATACGTTCGCGTTCATGCGTTTGATATAGCCTTGTTTAGTCAAGGTAATAACCATTTCTTCGTCAGCAATGAGGTCTTCTACATCAAGGTCAGACGTATCGATGGTGATTTCAGAACGACGAGGGTCGCCGTATTTCTTCTTCATATCATCGAGTTCGTCTTTGATGATTTGACGTTGACGCGCTTCGCTAGCCAAGATAGCTTTCAAATCTTCGATCAATGCCAACAATTCCTTGTATTCCTCTTCGATTTTCTCGCGTTCCAAGCCTGTTAAACGGCGTAAACGCATGTCGAGGATGGCTACCGCTTGTTTCTCTGAAAGCCCGAATTTTTGCATTAATGCATTACGCGCAATTTCGTCAGTTTGAGAACTACGGATTGTCGCAATCACTTCATCGATGTGGTCGAGGGCAATCAACAAGCCTTCCAAGATGTGTGCACGCGCTTCGGCTTTGTTAAGCTCGAATTGAGTACGACGTACGATAACATCTAGACGATGATCTAAGTAGTAACCCAATACTTCTTTCAAATTCAATACGCGAGGATGTCCGTCCACAAGGGCTAGCATAATCACGCCGAATGTTTCTTGAAGTTGAGTGTGTTTATATAATTTGTTAAGTACGATGTCTGGTTGCACGTCAGCCCGTAATTCGATAACGATGCGCAGACCTTGGCGGTCAGATTCATCGCGAAGTGCTGTAATGCCATCGATGACCTTATCACGGCTCAAGTTCGCAATGGTTTCAATTACGCGAGCCTTGTTCACTTGGTACGGAATCTCAGTCACTACGATCTTATGCTTACCCTTGGACATCTCTTCGATGGTCGCACGAGCACGCATTTTAACGCTACCACGACCTGTAGAATACGCTTTTTTGATGCCTTCTCGACCCAAAATGAGTGCTCCAGTCGGGAAGTCTGGACCTTTAATAGCGGTCATCAATTCATCTACAGTCACATCCGGATTGTCGATTAGCATCGCTAGACCATTACATACCTCGTTGAGATTATGTGGTGGAATATTTGTCGCCATCCCTACAGCGATACCGCTGGAACCATTGATGAGAAGATTTGGAATCTTCGCTGGCAATACAGTTGGTTCTTGCAAGCTTTCATCATAGTTCGGCATGAAATCAACAGTTTCCTTGTCGATATCGGCAAGCATTTCCGTTGTAATCTTCGCCATACGTACTTCGGTATAACGCATCGCAGCAGCACTATCGCCGTCGATGGAGCCGAAGTTACCGTGACCGTCTACCAAGAGGTAGCGCGTATTAAAATCCTGTGCCAAACGAACTGTCGCATCGTAAACGGAGCTATCACCATGTGGATGATACTTACCGAGTACATCACCGACGATACGAGCGGATTTCTTGTACGGTTTATTTGGCGTCATACCTGTTTCGTGCATCGCATACAAAATACGACGATGTACTGGTTTCAAACCATCGCGCACATCTGGAAGCGCACGCATAACGATTACGGACATTGCATAATCGATGTACGCATTCTTCATTTCTTTATCAATCTGAACGGGATGAATATTCCCGTGGGACCATTGTTGGTCTGCCACAATCTCACCTCATTTTACTAACACTGATACTAATTCATCATATAATTATAGCATTTTTAGACAATGAAAACCATATTTATAGAAAATACATGAATCCCTTATATTGAATATTGAAATTAAAAAACGGTATTAATCATTCTATATAAAGATTACTTTATAGATATTAATGATTATATACCGCTTTCAATATTTCCTATTAATACTTAAAACTTTTAGATTAAATATTACTAATTATTGATTTTTGTAATAATTATCTAAGACTTTTTTACATGATTGAGCAAGAGCTCTTGCGAGTGGTGGTGGTACAGCATTCCCAACATGTTCACATCTTTTAGAATGATTTCCAAAAAACTTATACTTCAAAGGAAAGCCAGTAATTGTTGCAGCTTCCCTCACAGTTATACTTCTATGTTCTTTAGGATGAACTGGAAAATTGCTATGCCCAGGTACTAAAGTTGGACTTGGTTGAGTGCCATCCAATCGCATCGTAGCACCACGTGAATAAAACTTACTGATTTTCAACTCTTCAGGTAATAAATCCATATGATTTGCTATATTATCACCTTCAGGAATATATTTAAATCTTCTAATAGTCTTTTCGCTATGATTCATAGGCAAATTATCTATATCATCCTCATCTTCATAATCTACTAATTTAAGTGCATCATTAACAGTTTTAGGTGAAGGCAAATTTAATAAATCTCTATCAAGCCCAGATTTATATATCGACTGATCCATGTATTGGGGTTGAGGATACTCAAATATATCCTCAACATCATTTCTTATTGCCACAATAATCAATCTTTCACGTTTAGTTGCAGCACCATACCATGCAGAATTTAGGATATCCATATGAACAGTATATCCCATCTCCTCATACAATCTTTTAATATCCTCTACTACAGATATATAATTCGGTGAATTTTGTAAACGCCTTAAAAGCAATTCTTTACGTTTTTTTAATGCTTTGCCTTCAGCCTCAAAAGCCTCATCAATTTTATTGATTTTGCGTAATGCAGCTTTTTTCCCCTTGTAATTCTCTAATGCTTGCCATAGATTTTCTATCTCACTACGAAGATCCTCGTCATCTCCAACTAAAACTTTAGCGTTACGCATTCCTGGTACATTTTCAATAATAGAAATCTTAGGTCTAAATACATTAACTAGATTTAGCTGTGCATGGTATAAATAATTACGCTCATCTATTGGATTTCTCTCTCCAGCTAAACTAAACCCCTTACAAACAACCCCCCCAAAAAAAACATCGATTTCACCAATAGTAACACCTAGTTTATTTCTTAATGCTACAGCATCAATTTTATCAATTGAGGTATTATCTATATAAGCCCCCTCTTCAATTAAATTTGGATTATTATATACTAATGTCTTTAGGCAATCGTCAATAAAATCATTAACATAAACCGTTCTGAAATTTTCCTGCATAAACCCTATATGAGAGCCACCTGCACCAACGAAGGTTTCGAATATAGTATATCCTGTATTTGCTGACATCTACTCACCACCTAACTAAAATGTATTCTATTTTGAGCCAATATATCAACAATGATATCATTAATTTTTGATTCAAAATTATCTATATATTGTTTGGCATTTGAATATTCTTTAATTTTTCTAGTCAAATCTGGTTGCCGTAGCTCACTAGGTTTATAAATTATCTTACGTTCAGAGCTCCTTGCTGCAAATTGGATACAACCAAAATCATCTCGCATAATATTAAGCCAACTAGAAATATATCGTCCATTACTTTCTGTTAAGAAAAGAACATCTCTACCATCATATCGATTTCTTATTAAATTACTAATTTGTTGATTATTAAGATTACACATACCATCTGTACTATTCTCTATCAAAATATCCATTAGTATATCAATATATGGATACAAATAGTCTTTATACATAGATGATATAAAACTATATACTTCTGCTGGTATCAATTGAGCTTCAGTATTACTAAGCCCAGCTCTTTTACTCATAAAACCTAAACTAGATAAAGTTATGAAAGCATTTCTCCAGTTACGATTATTTATAACCTCAATCTTCCTTAGAATTTTATTTTCAATATCAACTCTATTAAGACTTATATGTAAATGCTTTAATATTCCAATAACACGTAATGCTATATAACATTCAAATAAACGATTATCACGAACATAATATTGAGAAATTGTTTTAAGACTATCTACTGTTGCATCTGCTAATTTTGTAATTTCATCTTTAGATATTTCTCTAACTCTATTATTATTAACATGAATCTCAAGTATCTTAGCAGTTTCAGGGTAGCAGAAAAGCCCTATATTAAGATTTGTATTAGCAATAAAACTTGAGGGTATAACTAATACATTTCTATTTTCTTCATTATCATAAATAATATGTGATAAATTTCTAGGTCGAATACCTTTTCGTTGAAAATGTTCATACTGAAATAACTGACCAACGCCACGAACATATTCTGTAACACCAATATCTGCACGCTTACATTCTATAATTGCTTGCATTTGATTCGTTTCTGTATTAGATATAATAAAATCTGAAGTTATCCCATTAACAAATTCAATTTCTCGATTAAACAAAAAATTATTTGGGTCTATTTCAAGTGCATTAATTATGTTCTCTTGAATTTCTCGATTATTATAAATTTTTTCTTGAAACTCTCGTTCAAGCATTCTTTCATCTGGCATCTTAATAACACCTCACCTTAAAATAATCCTACGTACTCCCCACATAAAATTAAAATACTTAAAAACGGTCCGACAAATTTGTCAGACCGCTAATTATTTAATTAAATCTTATAAAATAATACACTATCTCTTTCTATTGTATTATACCATAACTATGAATATTATCCTATGTCAGTCATCATCTTAAATCCTTTAGCAAATGAATTACTTTAGCCTACCTACATCTTGCTGTTACTACTATAAACTTCATATTTAATGCACCGCATGTTGTATCATATCATCTAAAATGCTAACAAAGTCTCGTTCTACAGCCGAAGTGTCGTTACCAGTACTGCCAATACCTGTTAGCATGGTTTCTTTCCAATCATTTTTTGCCATAAATCGAAAGGCGATCAAATACTTAGCTTTTGTTTTGTCCGCTTCTCCTTTTGGTAGATAATAAAAGCCTACGCTTCTATCAGAACGAGGGTGCAATAACGCTGGGTTGTCTTGCGGTTTATACAGGCTATATATAGATTTCATAAAGGTTAGAATATCTCCACCCTTTACAGATTCGTCTACAAAGATAATCTCATCATATGTGAATAGAGATATCTTATTAGTACCTGCCACACGTGTCGCTTTAGACTTAGCTAACTCCAAGACTTCCTCGTGCGTCGCCATCCGCATGCCATACTGCTTAGCACGTTCCACTAACGAACCATTCAAATGAACTAAATACGCTTGTGAATACGCAAAATCCGCATCATTTTTTCGCTCCCCACCAGGGGCCGGCAATGTTGGCCACTTGACTACAGAATTTGTAGTAAAGGAAATACCATTACTTTCATCATAAAACACATACACATTTCGCTGGAATGGCTTCTCCTTCTCCACCACAGATGACTGAAGAACAAGATTCGGATGCACAACCGAGAACTCCTTCTCCACGCTAGACTTGATATCCTCTGGTGTCGCAGGATCACCATTCTCCGTCGTCCAAATGAAAGAACAACCACTCAACACTACACTACAAACACCAACGATACCTAACAACACATACCTAAACAACCTCATACACAAAACCTCCCCTCTCTCTATGTAGAAACTATAGAATGAATATGCTGGGATAACTATGGATAGGACTATATTATTATTGATGGGACACCTTTATAACTAGCGTATTAAAAAGGGCTATTACCTATTGATGAGCGACTTAGGTCACTATGGAGCGAAGAGATAGGTAATAGCACTTTTTAATTAATTACGTATATAGTTCTCAGGCCCCATCAATAATAATTACCTATTAACTAGTTCATCTAGCATATTCATCCTGTAATTTTCTATTACGTTTATAAAGAATTGATTGTGTATCGGGTTTTCGCTCATTCCGAATAGATGGCTATTGCAGTCACAGTCGCTACATCCAAAGTTCGGTACATTCCATTCCGCAATAGCTCGCACTGCATCAGCGAGAGCACATTCTACGTCAATTTTGGTTAGTTCTATATCTGCGCTTTCACGAGCAGCTGGAGCATCGTCAGAGAGTTTACCTTTACGCCGTTCTTGAGCAGAAGTTGTCATAGCCTGCGGCCTCCCACTAGTACGAATCGGCAAGCCCGCTATCATTTCACAGTGACCGCGGAAGTAATCTAAGTGCCAATGCATTTTCTTCCGTTTTCGTTTATGCCGTTCAATGCGTTTCGTTAAATTTGCCTTTGCAGAGCCTACGTACATATAGTAACCAGGTTTGAAATGCATCATCCCTTTAGAACCGATTTCGAGATCTAGATCGTGATTGAGGTGCATGACCATCACATACACGCCACTATCATGAGCCTCTGTGTCGAGGATATAACTAGGATAGGAACATTCATGTGTCACCGTAGGCATGGTGAAAGTCTCATCCCACGCCACAGCCACAGCTTTCCAATCTAATGAAGGTGCCACCTCTTTAAAGGTTTTGGCAAATTCCAAATCCGTATGATAATCTGGCAAGAACCACTGCGCTTGATCCCATTGTACGAGGAATAGAACACCCGTGTGGTAGCCTTCATTTTGTAATTCTTTCAGATGCAATAAATGCTTGCGGCCTCGCTCTGTAATAGCATCAGGGAACATGGCTCCCATCTTAGAGAACAAGGTACAGGATTTAACCTCTAGTAAAAACTCATCCCCCTTATCATTGGTGAGGAGCAAGTCAAATCGAGATGATGTGCCATGTAGTTTAACCGTATATTCCCGTCTCACTACGCGCCACTCCTCCCAACCAGGGATACATTTATTTTCAATCAAATGTTGCGCCACATCGTTGCTGTAGTTTGTATCGAGCATGATAACAACGCCATCGCGCTCGATGCCTACCACGCGATATTTCGTCTTCGCATCCGGTTTATCATGAGGCACGATGTACATCGTTACCCCCGTAAACAAGAGCTCCCACATGCGACCAGGATTTGGCAAATGAGCGAGTACACTTTCACCATTCAAATCTAAAGTCACCACAAAACGGTTTGGGCGACCTATATATGTTGCTTTTAAAATAGTATCGTAAAGGACTTTCATCGTTTCTCCTACATCAAGAACATTCTATATGTCTATTATACGATATGTAACCTTGGGTTTCATCTGTAAACAGTATCGTATATAATGATAGTTAGTAAACAATCAATAATTAATATTAAAAAAGTTCTATTTTTGTAGCTTGAGTTACATTATTGTTTGTTAAAATGGTTTATACTAAGAGCGTCGGGTCAGTATTCTAAATACCCATACTGATCATTACGCCGGGTTTTGATGAGGCATCGCCTAGTTGATCTCATCCCACTTGTCCGTATATATGTGCGAAGCTTTCACAAAACCCTAGGGCGTAAATAATTAATATATAAAGAGTTTTATAGATTAACTAAGTAGTTTTAGCCACTATTCTCCGCAGAGAGGGCTCGAGAAAGGATTTAATATGGCACAAATTGCAGCAAATTTACAACGCATAAAAAACGGTCAACGCCGTTATGCAATTACACCTCGCGTTCCTGCAGGTTTCATTCAACCAGATCAATTACAAAAATATATCGACGTAGCGAATGAGTTCGGCGCTGTTCTTAAATTAACTGGCAGCCAACGCATTATGATTACGAATTTGAAAGCAGAAGACGTAGATAAAGCATGGGAAATGCTTGGCATGGAGCCAGCGTACACTGTGTCCAACCGCGTGCGCAGCGTAAAAATCTGCCCAGGTACTACCTTCTGTAAACGTGCTAAACAAGACAGCGTACACCTTGGCATGCAAATTGAACGCAAATATTTATCTCTTGAAATGCCAAGTAAAATGAAAATCGGCGTGTCCGGTTGTCCAAACTCTTGTACTGAAAGCCGCATGAAAGATGTGGGCGTTATCGGTACTGTAGACGGTTGGAATGTATACGCTGGCGGTAGCGGCGGTGCGCATCCTCGCATCGGCGACCTCATCGCAGAAGTTAAAACAGAAAAAGAAGCTCTTGCATTAGTTGATCGAATCATCGCATACTATAAAGAAAACGCACAAATCGAACGCATGGGCGAATTTATCGACCGCATTGGTTTAGAGGCTTTCAAAGCAGCTGTATTGGGCGACCTTGAAGGGGCTCCAGCTGAAAGTAAATCCGAAGAACCAGCTGTGTTCTTGCCTGGTCAAGGTAACGATCCTGAAGTAGAAGCACCACGCCTCGAAGCAGGTTCCCCTATCACTCCAGACACAATTATTCGCGACATCGTTGAAACCTACCCACATGTTGTACCTGTATTACAAGGTATTGGTATGGGTTGCCTAGGTTGCCCATCTGCAACAGCTGAGCCATTATGGCAAGCCGCAGAAATCCACGGTTTTAATGTATACGATTTAGTAGAGAAATTAGAAACAGCACGAAAAGGAGCTTAATATGTCTGCATTCTTAGGTCACATCCATTACTGGTTATATCGCAAAATTCAATTGCTCGTTGAGCGTGAAAATTTGATTTTAGAAAAAACTTCTAAAGTTGTTGATGATTTAGCGGAGGAACTACACTCCATCTCCGTAGATACATACGGCGAGCCAATTAATCCAAGCATTCCCTTGGAAAACATCATCGACCATGGCAATATTCACGGCTGGTTAGCTAACCAAATCAACATTGCTTCCGTTCGTGAAGCAGCTTTCATCAAAGATATGCTCGACACAAATTCCGGCGATGAAGCAGTACACGTAGTAACCGCTATTCTAGATGCCTTTGCAGTACAAGGCCAAGCATGTGGCGTTGTGGCTCAAGATAACCTTGAAGAACACACTGCACCAGCGATTTACAATGCGTTACAAAACTTCTACGTAAATGGCATGCCTTGCGATGGTGGTGACCAAGTGGTTTCTGAAAGCCCAGAAGAATTTACCTGGGTTGG
This sequence comes from Veillonella sp., assembly GCF_032470285.1. Taxonomy (GTDB): domain Bacteria; phylum Bacillota; class Negativicutes; order Veillonellales; family Veillonellaceae; genus Veillonella. The sequence continues at coordinate 354,556 of NZ_JAWEKP010000002.1, forward strand.
CGACCACAGATTACAAGCAGGCTACTGGCGTACAGCGGGCGTTGACCCTAAGTTCATGGCATTAGCTTATCAAACGTGGTTCGAGGCCTTTGTAAAAGCTATCGATCCAGCCTTTGAACTTGTAACGACTGAAGAAAACGGCACACGTTTATATATAATTCGTAAAAAATAATATAAACTATCTACTCTCAGATATATGTACTGAAAAAGGAGCGTAACTTACGCTCCTTTTTTCATACCTATTTTTATATAAATTATACAATAGCTTAACTATTTTCGAAACTGTAGCCATAAGCACAGCATTGATAAACAATATCATTTATAATACAATTATAAGATAGATATACAACATAGTATGTATTACATTAAACTTTCAATATAAAAATTAGAACTAGGAGGTCCATTATGGCAGGCACAGTTAATCAAGAATTAGGTTTATTATTCCAAGGTCCTAACTATGTAATCGTAAAAAAAGGCGGCAAGGCTGGTGAAAAGGTGGAAAAACATAACCACCCTGAAGCTAATGTCATTTTTACAGTTGTAAAAGGTAAAGTACAAGTATTTCTTAATGAAACTGAAGAGCATGTACTCGTACCAGGCCAAGTATTGGAATTTAACGGCGACAACTACATCCAAGCTACACTCGTAGAAGACAGCGAATTCGTTGTAAACCTCATTCATAAACCAGAATAAAATACCAAAGGACAGTTGATACAAGCAACTGTCCTTTTTATATAAACTATGTATTAAAGAGAAATCATATAGTTATTAAGTTTTATATAACTGTTCAATAGTTCAGTTATATCCATAGTTATTAAATACTTATAGAGTAATACATAGTCTAAAAACATTCTTTTAAAAGGAATTATAGATTGTAAATTCACTCACATCAAAGCGTTTTGTATGGCCTGGTGCAGGAACACAGTCTGGATGAAGGTAACCAATTGGGAAGATGGCTACAGGGATGATATTATCAGGCAAGTTATATGCCTTGCGTACTTTAGCAGGATCAAAATGAGCAATCCACGTTGTGCCTAAACCGATATCGGCTACGGTAAACATAATGTGGGATCCCACAATGCTAGCATCTACAACCCCCATATCTGCATCATCGTATTCCCGCTTCCAGCTCACCGTATTATCGTAACAGACAATAATTGCTAACGGTGCATTAAAATGACCATTTGTACAATCTTTTAGTTTCTTTAAGCTATCTTTTGTATTTAACACGAGCAGTCGTTGCGGCTGATAATTATGAGCCGTAGGTGCTAATCTAGCAACTTCTAACAAAATATCTAGCTTCTCCTGCTCCACTGGTCGACTATCGAATTTTCGAACCGAATACCGCTCTGTGGCTAATACTTTAAAATCTTTCATTAAATCTCACTCCTTTATCGGATTTATTAAAATGTATTTTAATAAATAACCCCCTAGCTGATACCTCAGTTAGGGGGTTTTGTGCTTATTATTTTTTAAGACGGCTAATTACTTCGTTAGTAATGTTTTCGATTTTGCTGTTAGCGTCAGCAGCACGAATTGTGTATGGATCATCCAATACTACGTCCATTTGTTTTTCAACGCGAATAGCTTCAACAGTGTTGTGAATTGCTTGCATCATAGGTTGAGCAATTTTATTGATTTCTTCGTTTTCTTTTTGAAGCAATGGAGCTACAGTTTTGTTGAATTCTGCTTCTGCTTGTGCAGAGTCTTTAATTTTTTCAATTTCTTGAACTTTTTTTTCAATTTGTGGACGGTATTGAGCGTCTACTTGTTGCATTTTCATATCTAATGCACCGTAGCCAGGGTAGCTATTTACTACTTGGCTCATATTTACTAAGCCAATGTTAGCAGCACTTGCTACTGCAGCAGTAGCAGACATAGCACCAACGATAGCTAAGGTAGTCAATTTTTTAGATAATTTCATCTGAAATCCTCCTCGATTAAAAGTGTCACTATACAATCCAATAGTGTACTATTTTTACTATAGCAAATCTTGCTAAATTTCACAAGACTATGATAAATAGCATAATAAAGCCCTATGAACTACTTATGAAAGTTATTAGAACTTAAAATAATACCCACAAGCATACTCTGAGACCCTTAAAGCAGTCGATACAAACATATTCAGAACACACATGTGGGCATTTCGGCTTTCACCAATTATTTATAATTTGTCATCAAATTATGGTTCATTATTCACCGAATTATTGTTCATCATTTAAATAGATGTATTTATCGGATTTCAATTTAGATACAAGATCAGGTACCAAACCGATAAGGCGATCAAAGCTGCTGCTGTAAGGGTTGCCCTTAATGTTGAACAATTCGATGCGGTCACCTTTAATAACAAGGATCGCACTTGGTTCCATCTTGGCACCACCGCCACCGCCGCCAGATTCTTGATTTTTATTGGCTGTGCAGTGGTTTGTACCAGTACCGAAGCCAAAGGTTACATCAACAAATGGAACGAGTGTAGTATCGCCGATTTGCACAGCTTCACCAACTACAGTTTCCACTTTAATCATATTTTTAAACTTCTCGAATAGGACTTCCAAATTCTCTTTTACATTACTGTTCTCCATCACAGTACCTCCGCTTTTTGTGAAAGTATCGTAGCTGTATGTTCAATTATTATATTACATATAAGTAACCTTTATATTGCCTATATAGTTTTGACATGTAATAGATTATCGTATACAGCTCATTTACTTAATTTGACTTAATATATCCTTACGCTGTTTGGCCTTGTGCGGCTTTTAGCTTTTCTAGTTGCTTTGCTTCCTTCCGTTTAACCCAGAAGACACGAGCACTTTCACCCAATAGGGAACGCATAGGTTTAGATACCAAAAATCTAGTACCATACCACGCCAATACGGCAAGAATCATACGACCTTTGATATAACCACTGCCTTCAGCTACCCAGTTCACATAATCTATCTCAATAGACTCTGCTTGCTCAGGCCAAATGCTATACAACATAGATGCAATAAGCCCCATCCGATACGGATCGCCAATACCAAATCGGCCCTCTATAACCATATCACGTGGTTTAGAGTGGTTATAGCATCGTTTCGACACAAGGAATATCTGACGCCACAACTCTGTATTTCTCAAGTGTTTCATGAACCAGAATGTAGGAATTTCAGACTTGAATGATGCTACCGGATCATTAGGATCAGGCTTTCCAAAACGTTGTTTCACAGTCGTTTTAATATCATTTACCTTCGTAAATACCTTTTCCTTGATAGATCCGTCACTATTAAAAGTAACACGACTTACTACTTCATCATCATCTTGAATGTGAGCCGTTGGATCTTGTTGAATCGAGTCATACCGATCAGCACGAGCTTGTGCATCCATATCCTTAGAAACCGCATCAGGTCGCTCAATGCGCTCCTTTGCCCTAGGTGAGATTCCCGCCCCTGGTGATTCTTCATCATCAAAGATTGTATTGGAGCCTTGGGCGCTCTTCAAGTCATCAAAGCTTGTGCCGCTGGAGCTTGTAGTTGGACCTTGTCCGCCTCCTTGCATAGCCTTTGCAAAGGCTTCTGCCATGTCGCCATCATCGTCCATTACCTTTTGATATTCTTCATCTACACGATTTTCAAGCCATTGTTCATAATCTTTCACAGGACCGATCTTAAGTACACCTAAAACGTATAATTCCTTAAAAAATGGTTTATTTTGAATGTACGCTAAGTGGAGTGAAAATACGCGCCACAGCCATTTGATGCGCAACTCACCACGATATGGCGTCCGTCCATCAATTTCGATGCTATATGTGATTGGTGCCAGTAGGATAGTCAAGATGAGTGCTACAATAATGGCCACAATAACGAGGACCACAATAGCCACTGTACTCAACCACATCACCTCCTTAGGTGTTCCTATGATTAGTTTTCAATACCTTTTCGAGCCATTACACCTTGTAGGTAGTAATGTTTAATCTCTTTCATCTCCGTTACGAGATCTGCCTCATCAATTAATTCTTGAGGGGCCCCACGGCCCGTAAATACGAGTTCCGTTTCTGGATGACGAGCATCGAGTAAAGCTTTAGTTTTATCCCATGTAATGAGTTCAAAGAAGAGAGCCATATTGTACTCATCAAGTACAACGAGGTCGTACTCACCACTGCTGATCGCAGCGAGTGCACGTTCATAGCCTTTTTCAATGAGAGCCACATAATCCTTCGGGGGATTACCAGACTCAAAGACAACGACTTCATCGCCCCATTTAGCAAGTTCATCCTTACTCTTCATGCCTTCTTTGATGATAAAGAATGGCTTGCCCACAGTTTCTAACGTTAAATTTGTTAAGGTAGGTAAAATAGTATGCTCACTATATACTTTAGATTTCATAAATTGTAAGAAGAGGACTTTCTTGCCAGCCCCGATGGCACGAATAGCTAGGCCGATTGCGGCAGTTGTTTTGCCCTTGCCTTCGCCGGTATAAACTTGTACATAGGCCTTCATAGATATACCTCCGTTCATATACTTTTATTTTACAATATATATATACAAAAAGAAAGAAAAAGAACTTGCTATAAGCGCATGTGCACGCATAACAAGTTCTTTTCATATGTATTGTATTTAATTTTGAGTATATAGTATTTGATTTATGTGTATCACAATTGATTTTGCGTATCTAATTGCTAATTGGTAAGAAAATCATAGGATCTACAGGCGTATTGTTGAGGCGTACCTCGTAGTGAACGTGGGCACCCGTACTTTTACCAGTACTACCCATCAAAGCTATGGTTTGACCTTGTTTCACGCTCATCCCTACTGTTACCAATACGGCACTATTATGGCCATAACGGGTAACAAAGCCATTGCCATGATCGATTTCAACGAGGTTACCATAACCGCCGCTTGTATACCCTGCAAAGGTTACCACCCCTGCCGCAGTAGCTACAATTTGGGAACCATAGTCATCGGCAATATCGATACCTTCATGGAATGCGCCAATAGCACCCGTAACAGGGTCAACACGGCTACCAAATGGAGATGTAATAACACCCTTACTTGGCCAAATACTAGGTGTCGTACTATTCACAGCACCACCAGAACCAGCGGAGAAGTTGATGGATTGTAATGCCATCAAATCTTGTGCGCCACCATCACGAAGAATATTGCGCATCGTATAGAAGCTAACAAGCAATTTTTGTGCTTCCTTATCCATTTTGGACAGTCGAGCCGATAATTGTGCCGCTGTTAACGTCTGTACTTCGCTATTATCAGCGGCTTCCTGCTTTGGGTCGCTACCATCCCCGCCACCTTGAGCTGGTGTACCAGATTCAGCACCCTTTAACATTTGCTTATTCTCTTCACTAATTTGATTTAGGTTTTGGATTTTCTTATCCAAAACCTCTGTTTTTTGTTGTAACAATTTCAACTGTTCCGATTGCAATTGCGTTTGTTGACGTAATTGCACAACCTCAGCCTGGCGCACGATGCCCCAAATACCGAGTACCAATGCCAAGACCAATACTACAGAACCAATAATGGCAACGAGTTTCGCTTGCTTGGTAGTTAATGTCAATATGCAGTTGTCACCATTTCTTTCAACTTTGTTTGAAATGAATGCCGGTATTTTCAACATAAAACTTCCTTATTTCGAGACGATAGCGCTCGTCAACGCTTCCTCATTGGTACGCTCACCCAACGCTTCGTTCAAACTTTCTAATTCTTCTTGTGAAAGACTTACTAAACTTTTACCTTTCACAATAGGTTTACTAAAAATACGAGATTCGCTACGACCGTAAATACTAGAAATACAGATGCCATTATTGTTGCCATCTAGCAAGGTAAGCGCAAAGGACAAATCATTTCCGATATTTTCAAAAGCATTATACTTAATAAAGCCAATTTTTTGTATCGTATTACTCTGAATATTGCGAATTGCCACTTGCTCGGATAACAAGGACTCAAGGCCCTTTGCAGCATCGCGAATTTCACTAACCTCTACAGATAATTTACGTTCTAGGCTCGCACCATGCTCCCCTTGCATAAAGAAATCGTATTTCTTTTTCAAGCTACCTAAACGGATGTGTAAGATTACACAATATACGAATGACACTATAACAAGAACGATGGTAACCATGCCTATCCACGGTTGAATCGATTCGAACATGTATTTTCCTTCCTATACAATCATCAAAACTCCAACAGTTAATTATACCATTCCTATTGTGAAAGTTAAATGACTGCATGCAATTTAATTTAATATATTTAATATATCTAATATAGATAAACGATAGCTATATAACAATATATATAACAAGTATGTAATGTATATCTAAATGTATGTGTTACATACATATTACAATGCTATTTATTAGCCCTCTAGTTCGTCAACAAATGGGCTTATTGCTCGTTCTAGTATACCATGTAGAGCTGCTATGAGTACACCGTAATTTACAATAGGCGTACCTTGTACAACAGCACATTCTATACGGCGTAACACCTCGCGGCGTGTTAACATACAAGCACCGCAGTGGATGATCAAATCATACTGTGATACATCCTTAGGGAATGCTCCCCCACTAGTGAATTCTAACTGTAAATCTGTATAGCCTTGCTTCTTTAAAAGATTGGGTATTTTTACAGTCCCAATATCATCGCATTGACGACGATGTGTACAACCTTCACTGATAAGCACCTTGGAACCAGCTTTCAGATTCTTAATAGCCTTAACACCAGTTACTAAATCCTGTAATTTTCCCTTGAACCGTGCCATCAAAATAGAAAAAGACGTCAACGGAATCGAATCGGGGGTCAACTCATCAACCCGATCAAAAACTTGGGAATCACAGATTACCATTTTAGGTGGATTCTTAAGAGAGTGAATCATAGCCGGTAATTCTTCTGTTTGGCAGACTAATGCTAAGCCTTTATAATCGAGAATTTCTCGGATAGTTTGCACCTGTGGCAAGATGAGTCGCCCCTTTGGTGCGGCACTATCGATAGGACATACAAGAATAATTGTATCCCCCTCTTCAACTAAACCTTGTAAAAGAGTTTGCTCCCCTTCTACATCAAGTGGTGTTACCCCCCCGAGTAAATCAAGCAACTCTAAGCGCTTAGCATCAGATGTGAAGTCAGCAGAACCAATAACAGTAGCTAAGTCTGATAAGCCTGTATGGGCAGCTATATAGCCCTCCCCCACTATAACTTTTTCGACAATATCTTTAGAATCATCTAAATTGTTTGTAACCTTACTTATATTGTCTACAGATTCTTTTATAGTTCCTTTAGACTTTACTATATTCTCTTTAAGCTCATCTATATCATTTTTATATAAATGCTTATCGAATTTAGTCGAATTAATTTCATTTATAAAAAGCGCGATAGGTACATTATTTTGTTTTAAAAGACCTAACCAATGCATATCATCCGAAGTTGGTTCTTCATCAGTGCGAAGCACATAAACAGCAAGATTAATTTTTTTCAGAACCTCTTCTGTTTTCTCCATGCGTAATGTACCTAATTCAGTTGTATCGTCTATACCAGCTGTATCAGTAATCACCACAGGGCCGAGTGGCAAGATTTCCATAGCTTTGCTTACAGGATCTGTTGTAGTCCCTGCCACATCGGATACTAACGATACAGGCTGATCAGTTAACATATTGATCAATGTAGACTTACCAGCATTACAACGGCCAAAAAAGGCAATATGTATGCGGTTTGCCTTAGGTGTTTGTTCCATAACCTATCCTTGTTACTTAACCTTCACATATATTACAAAATATATTATAAAGCTTCTGATAAATTATCTAATAACTTATCATATTATTTATTATAATCTCTTTAGAATACAGTAAAAGCGCAGCCCGTAGACTACACTTTTACTGCAGATTGTTATTATTACTATTACGACTATTGCAATTGCTATAGCTGTTATTATTGTTATTGTTGTTACTATTATCGTTACTATTATTGTTGGTGTTACGGCTATTGCTATTGCTATTGCTTTTGCTTTTGCTTTTGCTTTTGCTATTGCTATTGCTTTTGCTTTTGCTTTTGCTATTGCTTTTGCTTTTGCTTTTGCTTTTGCTTTTGCTTTTGCTTTTGCTTTTGCTTTTGCTTTTGCTTTTGCTTTTGCTTTTGCTTTTGCTTTTGCTAGCC
>NZ_JAWEKP010000008.1:0-44466 GCF_032470285.1 Veillonella sp.
GAGACCGCCCATAGTTTTGTACAAATCGTCTTCTTCACCTGGTAATTCTTGATCGATGTGAAAGAATTCTTTAAATTCATCTACGTTGAGAAGGCCATCTACGAGCCATGCTCCATCGCGTTCGATGATCTTGTTTTCTTCTTCCTTGATTTCTTCCTCACCAGAAGGCATCAGACCTACAATTTCCTCCATGATGTCATGCAAGGTGACAAGGCCAGTAAAACCACCATATTCGTCGAGGATAATTGCTTCGTGAACGCCTTCTGTACGTAGAACGTTCAATAATTTCATGAGTGAAATGGATTCAGGAACGAGAACAGGTTCTTTCAAACAAGCTTTGATGATATCGTGAATGGAACTTTCACTAGGACGTTGCATAATTTGAACTAATACATCGGATACGGTAACGAGACCCTTTAATTCATCTAAGGAATCGGTACCTACAGGAATGCGGTAATGGTTGGCATTCTTGAGAACCTCCATGATTTCGTCTTCCGTGCCGTTAAGATCAATCCATTTGAGCTGTGTACGAGGTGTCATTATATCACCTGCGTTCATATCTGCAAGATGGAAGATATTTTCTACGAGGATAGGTTCTTCCTCTTCGTAAGCACCCATGGCAACGCCTTCGGTGAGCATCTTGTTGATTTCAGACTCTGTAACAGGTGCTTCTTCTTTTACAGTAACGCCTAGCATTTTTAAGAGGAATTCTGTGGAAACGCCGAGGAAGCTAACGATTGGTTTTAACGCCACAGATAGCCAGTAAATTGGTTTTGCTACTACAACGGCAATGCTTTCAGGGCTATTTAAGGCCAAGCGTTTAGGCACGAGTTCGCCGATAACGAGGGATAAATAGGTGATGATGGAAACGATAATGAAGGAGCTCACAGAGGCTGCGTATGGTTCGATGCTTGGAATATTTGATACTAAAATTTCTTCTAATGGACTAGAGAAGGTGGCACCAGAATACAAACCAGTTAAAATACCTACGAGGGTGATGCCGATTTGAATGGTAGAGAACATTTCATTTGGGTTCTCTGATAATTCAAAGGCTGTTTTCGCGCGTTCATTGCCTGATTCTGCTAACTCTTCAAGTTTACGTTTTTTCGCATTTACAATGGCTAACTCCGTCATGGAGAATAAACCATTTGCAATGATTAACACGATGATAATGATAAAATCTAAGGTCAGATCACTGTCCATGTAAGTAGATACTCCTTTTTAATGACATATAATTCTGCACATGAGAATAATAGAAATATTACTCCTAGTATACCATATCGACATTAATAAGTGTTTCATATAACAAAAGCACCCGATGTGGATGCTTTTGTTATATACTATAGGTGTTACTGGACTAGTAAATAGTACCCTAATAAGGGTATAGTATGTATAGAAATTAAGATTAATATCAGTATTAGGTCATATAATTTAGGCTTCATAATAGGATTATATAGATGGCAACAGAGCAAGAGTGGGAAAGTGTATTACAAATTAAAACCTCTGGTCGCGATGATAGTCGTTCCGATACGGAGCATCATCCGTACGAGCCGACGGATTATTGCGTGCTGGAGCGTTTAGCAAATAGTGGTCATATTCGCAAGAAAAATACGCTCATCGATTATGGTAGTGGCAAGGGCCGAGTGAGTATTTTCATGGCTTACCAAACGGGCTGCCATTCTATAGGCATCGAATACGATGAACGGCTCTATGAAAAGGCTTTAATTAATGGTGAAAGCCCGGCAACTCGTAATCGTGTAAGCTTTGTACTAGGTGATGCAGCGCTGTATGAATTGCCAGATCAGGCTGATCGATGCTTTTTCTTTAATCCCTTTGCACTCCATACGATTAAGCGGGTATTAGGAAATATTTTTGATTCGCTATATCATAATCCTCGGGAGATTAAGTTATTTTTCTACTATGTTAATGAAGAGGTGGAGAACTTTTTAAATAACCATGTGCGCTTGGAACAAGAGGAACCTATTGATTGTAGTGACCTCTTTGAAGGAAGCGATACAAAGGAACGAATTCTCGTCTATTCAGTTAACTTGTTTTAGTGCAGTAATTTAAGACTTTTATAATAAAATAATTTAAGACCTTTAAAGACATTTATGTAACAATTAGATATATTTTGATGTAATAGTTAAAAATCCGATGGATGCAATACATATTAGATTGATGCAATACATATTATATTGATGTAACAAATAAATATCAGACTTTAATATAGTAAGTTTATATATGAATATGATGTATATAAATTTGATTAAATAACCTCGATTTGAATAGTGTTTTAGTAGTATGAAATGCATACTATTAGGGACGTATTTAAATTGAGGTTTTATTCTATTTTTAAGGAACTTTTACACATATTATTAAGGAAAAAGCAGATAAATTCTGCTATAATAATATATTAGAGATTATTAAATCAATTCATTTTTATGATTCTATACATTGATTCGTATACGCTAATGTAGCGGGTAGGACTGAGTGTATTGAATATAGGAGGTGCATATGGAACTCATCGATACAATGTTGATTAAACGCATTCGTAAGGCGTTAATTAAACGATATGACCGAGATCAACAGATTCAACAAATGATTGAAGAAATTGGTGCAGAGGAAGGCCTTAATGAAACCGAATTATCTATCGTTTACCAAGCGTATTTAGAGGTAAAAGAACGGGTGTACTATACATCTTCTCTCGTTGATTTGTGGAATCAAATTGAAGATGTTCAAAAACGTATGGCCTTATTGCATTCTTACGAATCTTTAGAAGAAGATTTATTTGGTGATGTGTTAGGCGACGATAAGGAAGATATCGTTATTTCTAATACATCTGAACTTGGCAAGGGCGCTAGTTATAATGATGATGCATATGCTATGGAACAGGTACAATTATCTGATTTTCCTGTGCATCATGATTCTACGGTGGGCATGAATCATATTAAATTGAATGAATTAAAATCTATAGGTGGTCTCTTTACTGGTTTTGGTGAAAGCTCTGGTAAGGAAATGGCGGATTTTGAAGATACTGCGATTGAGCACCTTGATGTAAAACCATTAGAAGGCGTTGAAAGTTTAGCAATTCATCATTTAGATGAAGATGAAGCGATAGATGTAGATGGTCTTGAAGAACTTTCAAAAGATAAGAAATTAGAGGCAGCTAACGTGGATGATGAGGATATGTCCTCTATCGATCCATACACGGCGGTGAATGCTTTATTATTTGGTAAAGCCGGTTTAGAGTCCGATAAAACAAATAAGAAGATGGAGAAGCTTCTTAAAAAGAAATTGAAACGCGTTGACGATGAATGGGCGCGTATTAACGGTTCTGAAGATAAGAAATCTAAGGACGATAAAAAATCCAAGGAAGATAAAACATCTAAAGAGGATAAGAAATCCAAAGAAGACAAAAAGTCCAAGGACGACAAAAAATCTAAGAAAGATAAAAAGTATAAAGAAGATAAAAAAGAGAAAAAACACAAGAAGTCTAAGGAAGAAAAACGCTCTAAAGACGAAGAAAAGTTAAAGAAAAAGAAAGACAAGGCTGAAAAGAAGCTTAAAGTTTTAAATGATAAGTTAAAAACAGTCTTTTTAGCTGATACTTTCAAGAAAAAAGATAAGAAGAAAGACAAGAAAAAGGATAAAAAATCCAAAAAGGATGAATCCGCAAAAAAGCAGAATCGATAGTTTCCGTATGGAATAGTAAGGCCTCTGAAAAGATGGTCAAGGAGAGTGCTAGTGCAAAGAAATCAGCAGGTGCTGAGACTATCGACCGTGGATGCGGTAAATGCAAACGATGTAAAGGTCCTAAATGTAAGAAATATCCGAAATAATTGATAGTTATGTAATTAGTAGAATATTACGTAGAATATATGTAGTATATTACGTAGCATATATGTAGCATATATATGTAGTTTATAAATTTTATTACTCATTTAGGCAGTATAGTTATGTAGTTTTGTTACATTTGTAACAATATAGTTGGATTAGTGAATTAACAATTTGGTTATAAGATTCAACAGTTAGGGGTTAATGATGAACCGATGGCAGCGATTATTTGAAGGCATACGAACAGAGATTAAGGTATTTATCTTTTTCTCTGTTCTGTTGACTGCATTTAGAATCGTGTTTCTTGCAGTATTTCAATCACAACTAGCTTCCGTGACGATGGAGAATATCCTTACATCCTTGTGGCTAGGATTTAGATTGAGTCTCAAGACCGTCGGTTCTTTGTGTTTACTAGGCTTTTTAGGGGGGACGTTGGTACATACCTTTGTGCCAAAATGGCCGTCCTTGCGCGTTAAACAGGTCCTCTACTCCATTGCGACTATATTGTTGACCTTCCTGTTTTTGGGACGCATTCCGTTCTACAAGATATTTAACTCTTCCTACAATGCGATGCTCATCAACGGTAAAAACGATGATATCGGCGCCATTGTAAATACCGCTATCAATGAATATAATGCCCTCATGTACATCATAGGGGCCGTTGTATTGAGCGCAGCGCTTTGCTATTTTCTAGTTCGTTTCCTAGCGTGGGGGGCCAAGAAATATAGTGACTACGCTGTTGATCTAAGGAATTGTGATGATGCGGATAATGTAAGAAATAGTGATTTTGCAGATCATCAACGACTTTGTACTACTTGGTATCCTAAAACGAAGAAAACGCAATGGATGACGGGCATTGGATTAACTGTCGCTATCGGTGTAATAGGTCTATTCTTTAGATTTGGCGGTGCTTTCAGCTATACGAACTCCATCAACTGGGAAAGTGCGGCTCGCCTCAGCTCCAATCTGTTGAATGAAAATATTCTCGACGATGTGCAGGCTCTCTATCGTGTTAAAAGCATTGCTAAACGGACGGCTGAGCTTGAGGTTATTAACTTAACGCCTCAAGAGCTAAACGAAAAAATCACTGCCGTTGGCGGTAAGTTTAATGGCACTAATTTTGACGGTTCTTTCACCAGAACCATTACAACACAGCGATTAGCGGAGCAACCACAGTCCATAAACCTCGTTCTTGGAGAATCCTATGGCTTGTGGCCGTTCCTCGCTGAATATAACGAGCCTGGTGCGTACCTCGTTGAACAAGGTCGTAAATACGCTGCTAGTCCTCAAGCGATGAGCACGCAGCTAGCCATCGCGCAAGGTACAGGCACGATGCCGGCCATCAATGGTTTGTTGACGGGTATGCCTGACACAGGGTTATATCCTAACTATGAAGGTGAAAGTTTCAAAGAGCCTTATGGTTTAGGTATTGGTCCTGTTATGAAAAAGCTAGGCTACAAGACTGTATTCTGGTATGGTGGCTTTAGTACTTGGCAAAACGTTAAGAACTTTGCTTTATCTCAAGGCTTCGATGAATTCCACGATGCTTCAGAAATGCCAAGCGAAGACGGCAACGCTTGGGGTGTAGGCGATAAAGATTTATTTAAAGCTATTTCTGCCTACATGGATCAACATAGAGGGGAAAAAATTCTCAATGTTATCATGACCACTTCTAATCATCCACCGTATAGCATCAATGTGGGTAAGGAAGGCTACGATGTGAATAAGGTAAAAGGGCATTTGCCAGATTCTATCGAAGAAAACGATAAGCAATTGAACGAAATGGGCCATATTTGGTACGCAGACCACGTAATGGGCAATTTTATTGCTCGCGAAGAAACAGCAGATCCGTCTGCACTCTTCGTCATTACAGGTGACCATAGTGAACGCTTTAACTTTGCTCGTGAAGTAGGTCCTAATGTGGCATCTACTATTCCTATTATTTTTTATGGTCGCGGCATTCATAAAGATTGGCTTGCGCCTAATGCGTTCGGCATGAGCATTCAAATTATTCCAACATTGGCAGAACTTGTGGGACACCCTGGTCAAACTTATGAAGCCATGGTGCCCAGCTTGTTTACACAAGAGAAATTCGTTTTTAATCATAGACTATATCTTGATAAAAGTGGCAAAGTGTTAGAACAAAGTGCGAGCATGCCTCAATCCTATGGGGATATGATTAAAAACATGCGTGAACTTGCGGCGTGGCGTATTAAACATGGGGATAGTATTCAATAAGGAACTTAAATAATTTAGGAATTAGATTGTATTATAAAATGTAATTATAACTTTAAGTATAATGGGGAGAAAAATGAATATCGTTGTAATATCAGATAAAAATAATGTAGTACGTAGACAAAATGTTATAAATGAATTTAATAAAAAAAATATAGCATTTAGATTTTTTGATGCCATTATGGCTAATAAGATGTCTAAAGAGGAATTAGATGCAAAATCTATAAAAGATACTTTTTTATCACCCAGTGAAATTGGCTGCGCATTAAGTCATTGTGGTGTATATGATGTATTTCTTAAATCTGATGAAAAAAGTATTATGATTTGTGAAGATGATATTTATTTTACAAAGTATTTTAATTATGATTCATTATTAAAAATAAAAGAATTTTTAGAAGAAACAAATGAACCTCGTTTAGTAGTTTTACAAAAGAGTATCTATCATCATAAACGTATAGGAAGTGTGAGAGAAAATATAAATTTATATTCAACACGAAATGCATTTTGTACTCATGGATATATGATTAATAGAACAGCAGCTGAAAATATTAAAAAATTACAAACCCCTGTAAAATTTGAAATAGATGCATTTAAATTTTATTATTGGTTAAATGCATGTAAATTATATTGTCTTGATAAAGATTTAATATTACAACTTAGTGAGGATTTAGCTCCGTCATCTGTAGAAAAAATATGGAAATCAGATCGAAAATCTAAAAAAGATAAAGCATATAAAGAGCTATATAATCAGCTACCTTTAAAAGGTAAACTTATTAGCCAATTTAGAAGATTAAATAAAGCTATATATAAACCTTTTGAATCATTAGATTATTAATTTTTTATTTTAAATTATATAGCTTATTTAGCTAAGATATTATTTTTAAAATAGGAATGTAAAATAATGCCATCTTTATCTGTAATCATTTTAGCCAGAAATGAAGAAAAACATATTGTAGATTGTATTAAAAGTATTCAATTTGCTGATGAAATATTAATTATTGATGATGGAAGTACAGATCAAACGGTACCTCTTGCTACTAACTTGGGGGCTAAAGTTATACCACATCCTCTGAATGGAGATTGGTCACAACAACGGAGATTTGGTATATCTCAAGCACATTGTGAATGGATTCTATTTATAGACTCGGATGAGCGTGTATCTCCTCAATTAGCAAAATCAATCCAAGAATCTATTAAAGGAGAGCCAAAGGCCTATTGGCTACGAAGATATAATTTATTCTATCACAATCCAGCTACTCATGGCGTAGTAAGACCTGATAAGGTTTTGAGATTAATGCCTCGTGAAGGGGCTACAGTGGAGGGGGCAGTCCATGAGACTTTTATTAGTCCTTATCCACAAGTTACATTAGAAGGTAAATTGTATCATTACACTTATGATAACTGGCATCAGTTCTTTGAAAAGTTCAATAAATACACTACAGCAGCGGCCAATAAGTACAAGGAACAAGGGAAATCTTGTAGTTTTTTAGGGGATATTATATTGCGTCCAACATGGGCATTTTTTAAGATATATATTTTGCAAGGTGGCATATTAGATGGAAAAATAGGTTTTCTATTATCTATCTACCATATGATGTACACCATGACGAAATATGTAAAATTATATTATTTAAACAAATCTAATGGGCAATTATAATCAGTAATTTAGTATAGTAGATTGCTATGGGGAATTATTGTTCTTGAAGTAGATATGGAAGTATGAATGAGTGAACAGTTTTTTCTATCCCTACAACAAAATATAAAACTAATGCTTTGGGCTCCTATATTAAGCACCATCTTTCGAATCATATTCATGATTGTGTATAATCCTTACCCTACATGGAAGGGACGCTGGAAATCTGTAGTGGGTTCATTGCGTTATGGCTTTTGGTGGGGGATGGATTTTGATGCTTATGTATTCTTACTACCCTTAGTATTGGTGACACTCCCTGCATTATTATTTGATGGGTATCACCAAATAGAAGATGCTGTACGGTTAGTGGGATTAACTATTTATTCCTGTATACTTTACGCAGCTTTTGCAGGAAAAATGATTTTTTATAAGCATTTCCATGATACGTATAACTATATGGTTCATTATGGAAATCATGCAGAGAAACATAATTTGATTGATGTATTTTTTAATCAAGATCGAGGAATTCTCGTCATTTTAGGATTGATTCCTATGATATTTATATCCTGGTATATGGGAGATTTCTTCTTATCCTTGCCATCTATACCCTATCCAACTATGGAAGAAACTTGGTCTATTGTAGCTTGGAATATAGGGCTTGTGGCTGCCTCCGTTTTGGGGTTTTATTGGTTCCGCTATGGTGGAACCTTATCTCATGATGATAAACCAGAATGGGATACGATTCCTACAGTAGTAAAAGAGGATATATTCTTTGCTCGTGCTACAGTACCAGATCTATGTGCCTTAGAAACTGTGCTAAAACATCCACTTCGTGATGAATATACGGCATCTGCTGAGGACATTGATGACGCGATTCACCGTATTGTTCCTAAGGATTATAAAGATTCTTGGCAGGATTTGAATACACCGCTTCATGCATTCAAGCGCGTTGCATCAGGCCCTCGTATTGATAGACCACAACATATTTTCTTTATTGTTGGTGAAAGTATCCCTCAGTGGTCTCTTGATGAACCTTATAAGGATCTCAATATATGCTCTGGTTTATGGGATTTTAAAGATAATCCTCATACGGTGCAAGTACCTAATTTTTTACCTGCCGGTAATGTATCTCGCCCATCTATTGTGAGTATGTTATCTGGTGTCTATGATGCGGGTACGGAAATCAATGAACGGGAAGCCTTCTGGCATGAACCATTGCCGACTTCTTTGGCATCTCAAATGAAGCGATTAGGCTATGATACGATTTATTGGTATGGTGGTAATGCTTCGTACGGTAATTTTAATCACTTCGGTAATGCCCAAGGATTTGACCGTGTGGAAAGTGCTTCTGTTTTCTGTGGCCCTGATGCACCTAAAACTTGGGTAGGCGTCTATGATCATGTATTTTTAGAACATATAGAACAAGAAATCAAATCTTTAGAACATCCTACATTCCATTTTATTTATACTACATCCAATCATGGTCCTTATAAAATGGAAGATTCCCTATTAGATTATGATCCTGAGAAGGTTATGCCAAATCTTGGAGATGATTTAAAATCTAACAAGAAACGCAATAAGGAATTGGCTACCTATCGCTATAGTGATAAGGCGATATTTAACTTTGTAAATGCTATGAAAGAGGCTTTTCCTGATAGTTTATTTGTTGTCACTGGTGACCATTCTAATCTATTTGGCTCTTTGAATAATACATCCTTAATTCAACGAGATTATACCTTGCGCGATACATTCTGTACTGTAGGATTGTTGCAACATCCTGCTTTCACCAAGGATACGATTACGGCGCCAATTGGCACGCATATGAGCCTCATGCCTACCATTATTGAAGCCATTGCACCAAAGGGTTTCGAATATTATTCCATCGTACCGTCCTTGTTTGATGAACAGCCAGATACATTAGTTACACCATATCAATGGATTACGCCTCATATGATGGGCGATGTTCGTATGGATTATGGTGAAAGCAACATACCATCCTATAAACCGGTTGAGCCAATTCGCCCTATTGATAATCATGGGGACGATGCGCGAGACTGGACATTATTAACTATGTGGTATATTAATTATTATGAAAATAAAGTTAAATACCAATAAGTATTGTTTATAATATTTTTATTCAGTAATAAGCAATTATGTTTTAATCAATATTTCTATACGATGACTAAATACGTAAAGTTTTACTATTTACTAAAATCCAAGGGCAAATTGTAATAGAGGGAGCATTATGTTAGGCAATTTTGGAAAACATTGGCATATAGGCCGTACTATATATGGCAAGCGCACATGGCGTGAAACGAGACGAACCTTCTTACATACAATGCGCTCTTGTCTTCATGACTCAACGGTTACGGAATTTGAAAACTTCTTTAAATCTTATACTCCAGATCCAAAGCTGTTGGAAAAACATCCTAGTCTCTATGAATTGATGAGTCGTATGTTTTTGATTAAAAACTCTACGCCACAATGGCGTTTGGAAGCTCTTCGTCAGCATTTCACCATATTACAAGAGGTGTTTACGGATAAAGCGATTCAGCTCATGTATGTAGACGAAGCGGAGTTTGATTATTTCGATAAAAAACGGGGTATTACCTTTTGGAGTTCCGATGAGCTCAATATGTCTGCTCATCTATATTACGAGCCGGGACAACGTAAGGAAGGTTTCTTGACAGTTATGCTCTTGCTCGAAGATAAGGGCGTATACCATGCAAATATTCGCTTTGCTAAAGGCCCTAATGGAGAGAGAACTCTTGTTATCGGTACTATTCAAGGTTATAAAGATGGTCTTGATCGAGCTAAGAAGATTACGAAAAAGATGTATGGTTACCGTCCGAAGAACTTTATTACCTTCTTGATTCGTGAAATCGCTCGTGCTGCGCGAGTAGAATCCATACTTGCCGTATCTGATGAAGGCTTTTATGCAAATTCACATATGGTGCGTGGTAATAAATCAAAGGTGGCCGTATTAGATACCTTGTGGGAGGATATTGGGGGTACAGTATTGGAATCCGATCCAAATTACTTTACTATTCCTCTTGAAGAAGAACGCAAACCTATGGAAGAGATTAAATCACAAAAACGTAGCCAATATCGTAATCGCTATGCTCTTTTAGATGAGTATGAAACTATAATTCAAGAAAACATAAAACCGTACGTAAAGGCCTAGAGGTGTGCTATGCGCGTAGCAATTTTAGAAAGTATTGTCATGCCTGCTGGTCATGAGGTGGAGTTTGATCGCATCCTCATCAATGAACTGAAGCGTCAAGGTCATGAACCAGTATTATTTGTGCCGGAGAACTTTCCTTTCAAAGTAGACTATGGAGTAGATATAGTGTACATAGGAGGGGGAGAAGTAGTGACCTATGCGGGGGCATCTAAATGGAAGAAGCTATTTTTATCCATTTTGCGAGAACGCCGTCGTCGCAGTTGGTTCACATCAGCAGCAGAAAAAATTAAAGAACATAATATAGATGCTTTAATCATTCCCACAGGGACATACCGTTATATTAAAGCTTTGTTAGACACGCCATTAAAGGACAGTAAGGCAGCAGTACATGTTATCTTCCATGGTATTGGGAAGGGCGAAATGGATCGCTTTATTAAGCAAGCTCATCGTGCTAATGCATATAAAAACGTGTACCTCGATGTTATCTCTTTGCGCGATGATATGTTGCGCTCTGATTTACCAAGAGTTCGTAAAATCTTGCCTCCTGTATTCTTGCCATCGAGTGAATTGAGTGGAGAACAAAAGAATAGTGATACACAAGGTAATGTTAATATACAAGACCAAAAAGTTCCGAATTCTACAACTTGTATAGGTACTAATTTGGAAACCTCTATATCAGCAAATAAACCGATAAAATTAGGTTTCTTTGGTCAATTTAGAAAAGAGAAAAACATTGAGCGCTTTATAGATGCCTTTGTATCGCTGAATTATGATGATTCGGTACAACTCGTCGTTCAAGGGGCAACGGTAAAACCTGAAGATGGGGCTTTATTTGAGTCTATCATCAAGAAATATAGCCAGTATAATAATATTAAGTTCATCCATGCCAGTCTGATTGGAAAAGACTGGGATACAGCCTTATTGAGTGTAGATGCTTTATTATTGCCGTATGGAGCAGAGCGATATCGCTATCACTGGGCGGCTATGTTGTTCACTGCTATTGGCTTTCACAAGCCTGTTCTTATATCTCCAGAGATCAATCCAGAGGTATTAGAACAGTATTCTATTGGGGAATTTTTAAATTTAGATGATGCACATTCCATCAGACAGGGGATTCAAGAGTTTGTAGAGAATTTACAGCATCATAAAGAGCAATATAATCAGGGGTTAATAGATGCAAATGAGGACTACAGTCACCGTGCATTAATTAAATCCATCATACATGTATAAGGGGTATTATGTAAGGTTTGTAGTTTATATGTTGTAAGGGAGAATTAATATGGGGGTATTATCAAGTGTAAGATTAGAATCATGGATTGCCATTATGATTACGTTGATGGCATGCTTTACAAGGCTATCCATGGCAGCTGGTCAAGTATTTTATGTTATTGCTATTTTGTTAAGTATTTTCTATATTTGGAAACATAGGCATGATCTATATGTTCCGTCCTATGTCAAAAAATATAGTAAAACATTTGCTCTAATGTTGTTATTGTTATTGCCTTCCGCAGTATTAACAAACAATATAGCTGTAGGATTACCTGAATTTATCAATGTTTGGTTGTGGAGGATTCCTGTATTTTTCGTTATCGCCCTGTGTATTCGTGATAAGAAAACATTATTTACGATGCTTGCCGTGTTTTTTGTGGATTTTGGTATCGATAATTTAGTAGCCTTTTATCAACATGTTTCAGGAATGACCGATAGAGGATGGGGATTTGGTAGTAGCGTGTTGACCATAGCAGGCCTCATGGTTATGCTAGGGCCTATTTTTTGCGTTATTTTATTAGATTCGGCCTTTCCTAACTATGTGAAAGCATCCGCTTTATGGGCATTAGGTTGTGTTGGCTTTGGTATGTATGGCAATCAAAGTAGAGGTTCCTGGCTTTTTAGTATGATTATGGTGCCTATCGTATCCTTACCATATATACTAAAACGATTCATTTATGTAGTCGTTGTTCTTGCTGCATTAGGTGGAGTTGTATGGGGATTTAGTACACAACCACAATATGTAGCTAGGTTTGAGTCCATTACGAATACGACTACAGATGGTTCTAACCTAGGCCGCTTTGATGTATGGACATCGTCTATTAATATGTTTAAAGACCATCCTGTGACAGGTGTAGGTATAGGTCAATGGCGTACTATATATGAAGCATCCTATCGATTACCAACGGAAAATCAACATTTATATCATGCACACAATAATTTTATTCAACTTCTTGGTGAGGTAGGCCTTTTAGGTTTATTAGGGGTTCTCATCTTTTATGGATCTATTGTTGTTGATAATTTTGTGGTTTGGTTTAAGAAACGAGATCCTTATAGTCTCTGTGCTATGATTGCTGTTATTTGTTATGTATTTGTATTTGGCCAAGTGGAGTATACTTTAGATAATTCATCAGGAATGCGCATTATGTATTTTATGTTAGCTACGATGCTTCAATTGCGGGATAATTGAGAATCGTATATCTGTATTGGAAAGTATTTAACTACCATTTAATAGACAATTAAGTAGGATTCAAATAGACTTAAAGAATAAATAACTACATAAAAGATAGGTGAAATCTATGTTTTTTTATAGTTTTACATATTTAAATATGATACAATATATGTAAATATTGGTACATTGTATTCGTATGATAGAGAGGTTGTTTTCTTAATATTTTGAGATTGAGAAAACAACCTTTTCTTATAATTTGGGGTATTAGTATGAATAGTTCCATCTGTAATAACAATAATAAAAAGTTATTTATTAGTAAGCTCATAGTGCTTATAGCAGATTATATAGCTATTGTTTTGGGAACATTAGCAGCCTATTATTTGCGTTTAAACTTATCAATTTTACCGGTAAGTTCAAATTTTAAGGTAGAAGAAATTTACGTATATGGTATTGTGCCTATTGTATTTTTAACTATATTGTTGCTTAATAATGCTTATTCTGTGGTAACACCTTATTGGGATACGATGAAAAATTTATTTCGTAGCATTACCATAGGGGTTGTCGTATCGATTGTTCTAATGTACACGGGCCATGTAATTAATGATGTGTCTCGTTTATTTGTTGCCTTTGCTTATATATGTATGCTCGTATTTATCTTTAGTGAGCGTTTTATTGTAGGAAAAATACTTTCAAAAACAGGATATTTAACAATTCCAATCCTTCTCGTTGGGGCGGGGAAGACTGCAGAACTTGTAAAGAGGGCTTTAGATCGCATGCCAATTACTACCTATAAGATTATTGGTTATGTAGATGATAATCCTAAATCATCATCCATCGCTAAAGAATACCCATGCCTTGGGGCCTTTAAAGATGTAGAAAGCGTTATTAAAGATACAGGAGTTCAAACAGTGCTTATTTGTGCTCCCGGACTCGAGTCTAAAAAATTAGTATCCTTAATTAATCGATTACAAGTATTAGTAAAACGAGTAGCATTTGTACCTGAATTATTTGGTTTACCTACTAGTAATATCAGTGCTCGTGGCATGATGGAAGAACAAGCCGTCATATTGCGTGTACAAAATAACCTAGCGCGCAAGTCTAATCGTATTTTTAAACGTATTTTTGATATCGTAGCTACTGTATGTGGTGGCATTTTGATTTTACCAATTCTCGCTATCATTGCTATATTGATTTACTTGGACTCTCCAGGACCTATCGTATTTGGACATAAACGTGTTGGTCAAGGTGGGAAATCATTTTCTTGCTATAAATTCCGATCCATGGTGCCAAATGCACAAGAGGCTTTGGAGCAATATCTAAAAGATAATCCAGCTGCTCGTGAAGAATGGGAACGAGATTTTAAATTAAAGGATGATCCTCGGGTTACAAGAATCGGAAAATTCCTTCGAAAAACAAGTCTTGATGAATTGCCACAGTTATGGAATGTTCTCGTTGGAGATATGAGCCTCGTAGGGCCAAGACCTATTGTTCGAGATGAAATTGTAAAATACGGCGATTATATTAATGACTTTTACCTTGTACCACCAGGAATTACTGGTGTTTGGCAGGTAAGTGGTCGTAGTGATACCACCTATGAAGAACGAGTTCTCATGGATTCTTGGTATGTGCATAATTGGTCTGTATGGATTGATATAGTGTACTTATTAAAAACAGTATTGGCTGTGGTGAAGTCTAAAGGTGCTTATTAATTAAGCTTTTACCATAACCATGTACCTCATAGGAAGTCATATGAATACATATCTTATTTATATTGCGCATGGCATCGGTGATTTTGTTATTGCCATGCCGCTCATTCAGAGTATTAAATCGCAAGATCCAACAGCTGTTATTGATATATTCACATGCAGCGAAAAGAGACGCATTAATTTGAATAAAACGATGGTGGAATTACAAGGGGATATTCGTCATTGTTACTACTATACCAAGAATGAACCATTTCATTCCTTAATGTTTTTGTTGAAAGCCGGTTATCATAGTTATGATTATGGTATTGTGCTCGAGCATTTAAATTCTAAATACATGTCGTCATGGCCAAGCAAAATTATTAATTTTTGTTGTAAAACCACGATAGGTGCTCATAATCCCTATAATGGGGCTACTTATGATAAAGAGATTATTCGTCCTGATAGTTACTATATATATAATTTGGAAAATGATATTCTTGAACAATTAGGCTTTGAACGAATAGTTATGCACCGTGAATCTTATTCTCTTGATAAGAATCCTGCGTTAAAACCAATCATAATCAACCATCCATCTATCGTATTTTGTATAGGCTCAGGTCATGTAGCGAATGAAAAATTATATGATCCTTATGCATTAAGTCTTAAGTCATGGCCAACTAAGAATTGGGTTGAACTCGGGAATAAACTTGTTCAACGAGGTTATGAGGTTATCCTTATTGGTGGTTCAATGGAACAAGGTATGATTGAACCTTATCACGATGAATTAGATTCACGTATTGTTAGTTTTATAGGAAAACATTCTATTAAAGAGAGTTTTCAAGTGGTACGAGAAGCAGATCTTGTTGTCGGTGTAGATACAGGCCTTATTCATGCAGCCGCTATACAAGGAACTGCTACGTTAACACTTTTTGGATGTACAGATCCCATTATTGTTAAGCCATTCGGTCCGTATAGTGAGATTATTCATCATACTGTAGAATGTTCACCGTGTTTAGGCTACGATCAATCCTATACATGTACTAATAATAAATGTATGCAAGGAATTTCAGTAGCGGCTGTATTAGATTCTATATTACATATTTTTGAGAGATAGAGGTAGATTATGAATATTTCCATCAAAAAAAGAGATGTTCTATGGTCTTATGGAAGTATGGCTCTCACGATGGCAGTAAATCTCTTATTATTGCCACTTTATATCTATTTCTTTACACCTGATATGGTGGGACTATGGTATGTATTTATTAGTATAGGATCTATTGCTTTACTATTTGATTTTGGTTTTTCTATTACCTTTGCTCGTAATATCACGTATTGCTGGAGTGGAGCTCAAGAACTAAAAGCAAGGCATGTTGTTTTTTCTGAATCAAAAGAGGTTAATTTTTCCTTATTAAAAGCTGTCCTTAAAGCTTGTCAATCGATTTATGCTATCTTAGGTGGTAGTGCTTTAGTGTTAATGTACAGTTTAGGAATGTATTATATAGGTAGCTTAGTTAGTCCGAGTTCTCGCTGGGAAGCTTATATTGCATGGGCAGCGTATGGGTTTGGAATTTTTTTGAATCTTTATTACAGCTACTATATCTCATTTCTTCGAGGTGTAGGTGCTATTACATTGGCTAATAAAAGTATTGTTTATGCTCGTTTATTGCAAATGGTATTTACGATTATTTTACTTTTATTGGGCTTTGGTATTATTGGGGCGAGTGTAGGTTACCTTATATATGGTCTTGGATTTAAACTCTTTGGACATAGATACTTTTATAAATATGAGCATATTGGTGAGAAATTGAGATCTGCTACAAATCTTGTTGCTACATCTACAGCAGATATATTCCGAACTATTTGGTATAATGCGTGGCGAGATGGGATTGTATCTATATCTAATTATATATCAACTCAAGCAACTATTATTATTTCATCATTCTATTTAAGTTTGGCACAAACTGGTATGTATTCCATTGCTATTCAACTGACTACTGCAGTAGCTGTTGTTGCTAGTACACTATATAATACATACCAACCGGCCTTTCAAAATGCATATATCACTAAGGATCAGCCTCGTTTAAGAGAATTATTTTCTTTTTCGGTGACATTATTTATTGTGATTTACTGGGTTGGTATATTTGGCTTATGGCTTGTTGGTCTGCCACTAATAAATATGATTAAGTCTAATTTTGTTATTTCTGATACAGTTCTTTTGGGCGCAAGTATTATGCAATTTGTTATTTACTATCGGAATTGTTATACATCTTATTTCTCTTGTACTAATCGTATTATCTATGTAAAAAGCTTCATTCTATCTTCTGCAATAGGCCTTGTGCTATCTCTTGTATTTATGGAATTTCTCGATCTTGGTATTTTGGGGTTACTTGGTGGGATAATTTTATCTCAATTGATATATAACAGTTGGTACTGGCTCTACAAGGTGCATAAGGAAATGGAGATGAGTTGGATAGAATCTATTGTGAAAGGTATTGAAAGTGCTCTTAGTAAAGTTAAGAGGTAAATTATGAAAACAGAACCAATACGGGTTTTAGAAGTCATTGGTATCGTAGCTGGTGGCGGAGTAGAATCCGTTGTGATGAATTATTATAAACATATAGATCGCTCAAAGGTACAATTTGACTTTGTTGTACATGATGACAATATCGTAGATATTACAGATATAGTTGAGTCTATGGGTGGTAAAGTTTATAAAGTACCATCGTACTCTAAAAATATATTTGGTTTTATGCAAGGTGTTTATCATATAGTAAAGGAACATAAGTATAACATTGTTCATTGCCATATGACGACATTGGGCGTGTTTTCACTAGGGCCTGCATGGCTAGCAGGTGCTAAGGTTCGCATTTTACATGGTCATAATACAACTGTTAAAAGTGAAACTAAGCGCAATATTATGAAAATGGCTTTACGACCTCTATCTGTATTTGTAGCTAATAGATACTTTGCATGTAGTAAGGTGGCAGCATGTTGGCTATATGGTTCTGATAAAGATTCACAAATCATTAATAATGCAATTGATGTAGAATGTTTTCAATATAAAGAAGAGACGCGTCAAGCATTGCGAAGTGAATTAGGATTGGCGGATAAGTTTGTCATTGGACATATAGGGCGATTTGTATATCAGAAAAATCATGCATATCTAATACGACTTTTCTATCAAGTGGCTCAACAATTGCCATCTGCACATCTTGTGCTTGTTGGAGATGGACCATTGCGAGAAAGTGTATTAGATCAATTGAAATCATTAGACTTATTTGAGCGAGTGACTTATTTAGGCTTACGTAATGATATATATAGATTGTATAGTCTATTTGATGTATTTTATTTTCCGTCTTGGTATGAAGGTTTAGGGGTAGTAGCTATTGAATCTCAAGCAGCAAAACTACCAATATTGATGAGCAATTTTGTACCAGATGAAGCTATTATTGATTCTTCATTAGTAAAACATATAGGCATTACTGATGAAGATATAGACATTTGGATTAATGAAACTAAGCGTATTTATAATGATATAAATCATCTTCATGATGGTGTAAATCCTCGTATTGGTATAAATAATTGTATAAATACTGAGGGCTATAATATTCAATTAGAAGCTAAACGTTTAGAGGAGCTCTATTGTGAATACAGTAAAGGCTAGTACTAAACAATTAAATATTTTAGTAGAAATTATGCATGGTTTAGGCGATACAGTATGTGCTTTAGCATTATTAAAAGGGGTGCGATATTTATATCCTGATGCAAAGCTAACAGTACTTTGTAAGATGAAATCAGGCCGTGATATTATTGAATCTTCATATATTTCCATAGATAAGATTATTGTTCTTGATGTATATAAGAATATATATACATCATTTAAAACAATAATGAATTTAAGAAAACAAAATTTTGATATAGGTATTAGTGCTGGCATTACACCAGTAAAAAAATCACAACTTTTTATGAAATTATGTGGAGTAAAGGAACATATAGGTTTTCAAGCTTCGGGCACTAATAAATATGACTATAATATGCATTTTGTGGAAGCTAATGTAAAGACGTTAGGTTTAGAGTTTAATGATGAATTAAGACCACAGTTATATGTAGATACTGATAGTGATAAATCTATATGTCATTATTTTGATGGTTTAGACCAAGCAAGACCTATTATTGGTTTATGTATTGGTAATGCAGACCCATCTCTTACTAATCGTTGGTTACGGACGGGACGAGTCTTTCCTAAAGCTTGGGGAATTACTCGAATGCGTGAGCTTATAAAGTTATTAGTAAATAAAGACTATCAAGTTGTTTTAATTGGTGGAAATCAAGAGAAGCCTCTATTAGAAGAACTACACGAGTTTTTAGGATTATCAAAAGTTGTAAATTTAGTAGGTAAATGTAGTATTAAGCAGAGTATGGCAGCTATTAAGCGTTGTACCTGTTCTATAGGTATTGATACGGGAATGCAACATATTGCAGGAGCTTTATCTGTACCAACTATATCTATATTTGGACCTACAAACCCTAAATATATAGGGCCGTTTTCAACATGTAGTTACTTTGTAGAACATGAGGTGAGTTGCAAGTATTGTTATGGAACAGATAGGTATATTCATTGTAAAGATCGTCGTTGTTTGACGGAAATTTCACCTCAGCAAGTAATGGATATAGTAGAGAGGGTATTAGAAAAAATTTTTATAGATATAGAGCTATAGTATTTTATATAGTTTCATAGATGAATATCTAGATAGATTGAGAGGATAATAAATGATACATGAGAGCTTATTTAAATATATTCGATACTTATTTGTAATTTTATTAATATGTCTGCCTTTCAATCGTATTTATCCTGAGTTTAGACCAAGGTTTTTAGCAGGTATAATGAGTAGTGAATTAGCTATATTTCCTTTAATTATTATAGTAAGTATTGTCTTATATAATAGATGGAAATATAAAGTACCTTTTTACAAGGAAAAAGTATTTATATTTTATAGTCTTATTTATATTATATTTTTATTATTCTCTTCAATTGTAGGATTATTGATATATCCTTATTATGATCAGATTCCAATTTTGGCAAATCAACAATTGCCAGAAGTAACTTCTATATTGAATATAGTTCAACGTTTAAAAATTCCAACTGATTTAATATATCAATTTAGTATTATACTTATAGTAAGTAAATTAATATATGCAGCAATTATTCGTTATATTTGGACTTTTGGTATATCCTACGTGATTTTTAATTGTTATTGGAATCGATTAGGAGAATTAAAACAAGATTTGCTAAAGGGGATTAGTATTTTATTAGGTGTTTTAATATCGTTCAGTTGTATTGAAGCCGTTCATTTATCCGGGATTGCATGGGGAACTGATATAGTTAAATCTATAAATCCACATTTTTATTTAATCGGTGAAGATCAGAATGGACAGTGGCCTCCTTTGATTTGGGAATATCAATTTAGATCTGTTACACCGGAGCCATCATTTCTTGCAATGATTTTGGGATTTTTATTACCTTTTATTTGGTATAAAATATATCAAATAAGAGACAATATTAATAGAGGATTATGGATATTTATTTTGTTTATCTCTACTATATTATTGTTTTTGACACAATCTAGAACAGCAACAACAGCTTTAGCTTTAGAATTATTTATTTTAATTATTATTTTATTTATTAATAGTATTAAATCCCAAACTTGGAGATTTAATGGTCAATATATTGTACATATAATAAGTGTCACAATAGTAGCATTGTTCTGTTCGATTCAATTTATTGCTAACTTTATGACGCCACCGGTAGAGAATTTTAGTAAAGTTGTAAATTTTAGTACTTATATGAATAATAATTTTATATCAGTTAGTACAATTAATAAGTTATTTGATAATATCAATTTAACTAATAATATATATCACAATAAAAAAAATTTAGATGAATCTCAAAAAAACTTAGAAAATTCTAGTGGTTTTATTAAAGACTTAGAATTAGATAGTAATAATTCTAAAGAGACTCGTTCTAGTAATATTTCAAGAAAAGAAAATATTAGAATGGAGTTTGAAATCTTTAAAACTCATCCTATGTTAGGTGTTGGAACTGGATTAAGTGGGATGTATAAGACAGATTTAGTTAATCCTGAATCAATGAATAATGAGTTAGAACGTTGGACTTATATGCAAAAAAAAGTAGGAATTATTAAGGCTATATTCCCTGTAGCGAGTCAATATACAACATTATTAGCCGAGCAAGGTATATTAGGATTACTATGGTTTATGGTGCCAGAGCTAGTTTGTTTGTTTATATTAGTTAGGAAAATTTATGCTGATAGTAATTTAGATATGTTCTCTGTAGCTATATTAATAAGTTTATTAGGTTTTACCTTAATTGGATTTACAACATCATTTTATTTAACTTATATGTATTGGATTCTATTGTCTTTTGCTGGAATTGCTGTATTTAAGACAGATAATTAAATTGTATCTAGACTCTCTAATATTAACTAAATTATTTAACTCAGAAAATTTCAGCTATAGATAAACTATATTATGTAAATATATATTTTTATTATAAACGTATTAATTGTAAGGTAAGCATATGAATAAGAATTTGGGGATTGAACTATTTCGTATAGTTTGTATGTTGTTCATAATAGCATTTCATATGTCAGATCATGGTGTTATATCTATTAATAGTTCTATGCCTATTACAGGGAATTGGTTAACACTTGCATTCGCGAGGCTCGGTGGAGCTATAGGGAATTGTGCCTTTGTTATAATTGGTGGTTATCTATTATGTACAAAAGAATTTGATAGTCGTCGTGTTATTAAATTATGGCTACAAACACTTTTTTACTCTATTATATGTGGTCTTATAGCCTTTAAAATAGGAATTATTGATGTAAGTATAAAAAGGGTTATAATGATGCTATTGCCAATTACCTATAATGAATATTGGTTTATATCATCCTATCTGATTTTAATGCTATTAGTACCTTTCTTAAATCCGTTATTACAGAATATATCAAGAAATAAGTATAGAGGATTTATAGGTATTGGTATACTTATATTTAGTCTTATTCCAACAATAACTCGTTATTATTGGATGGATTCAAATAATTTGATACTATTTTTTATAGTACTATATGCAGTTGGGGCTTATATTAGAATCTATTCTATTCCAGGCAATACAAAGTATCTTTTATATGCTGTATTATTAATGAGCTTTGTAGGTATTTCTATGTGGTCTTCAGCATATATAAACCAGACTTTTAATAAAAATATAGATATTTTTACTTTAGTATGGCCAACATATAGATTTCCTGGATTATTAACAGCATTATGCCTATTTCTAGGTTTTAAGGATTTACAATTACCTTATGGTAAGATAATTACATTTTTCTCTACATCTGTATTTAGTGTATATCTTCTCCATATAGGGCGTTTGCAAAATTGGATATTCCTTAGCCTACTAGATGACTCTTATGTTTATACTCAATGGTTTTTCCCTTTATGGTTAATAGCGGTAGTATTATTTGTTTTTATAATCTGTGTGTTTATTGATAAGATACGTATTTACCTTGTAGAACGGCCAATGGATCCATTAGTAAAATCGCTGGCGGGACGGTTAAACACGTGGCTTAAAAGTAAAGAGATTATATAGGATTTATTGTTTAGGGAATTAATATGCTTTTTAGCATTAATATTAGTTCATTATATAATTAGGAGACATTACTTATGGATATTATTACACAAAGATTTGATGATCATTTAGATACTCATACGAAGATGCGTAATTATATTGAAGAGATTCGAGTAGTTGCGGATATATGTAAGAATGCTCTTGATAAAGGACATAAAATTCTTTTCTGTGGTAATGGGGGTTCCGCTGCTGATGCTCAACATTTGGCAGCTGAATTGGTAGGACGGTTTGTAAAAGAACGGGAGTCTTTACCTGCTATTGCTCTTACAACAGATACGTCTATTTTGACAGCTGTAGCTAATGACTATTCTTATGATGATGTCTTTTCTCGTCAAGTAGCTGGTTTGGGACAGGCTGGAGATGTATTAATAGGCATTTCTACATCAGGAAATTCTAAGAACGTGGTTAAGGCCACAGAATTAGCAAGACAGAAAGGTCTAAAAACAGTTGCATTTACTGGTGAAGGTGGCGGCAAACTTGGTGCTCTTTGTGATGCCGTGATAGCTGTTCCGTCTAAGACCACGGCTCGAATTCAAGAAATGCATATAATGGTAGGGCATATTATCTGTGAAATTGTTGAGGAAGATTATGATTAAGAAAACTATTAATAAGTTCTTACATGATAGTCTGCCTAATCTTCGTATAGCTGTCATTGGCGATCTAATGGTAGATCGGTATGTTTTTGGTGACGTAAGTCGTATATCTCCAGAAGCTCCAGTCCCTGTGAATCGAGTAAAACAGATGAAAGAAGTCCTTGGTGGGGCGGCAAATGTTGCTGCGAATCTTGCCAATTTGGATGTTCATGTATATGTCGGTGGAGTAGCGGGACAAGATACCCATGGAAACCTTTTACAAGACTTATTAGATTCTAATGGTATTGATAAAAGTGGTGTAGTGATCTCTAGCGAAAGATCTACTATAACTAAGATGCGAATTTTAGGTGCTCGTCAACAAATGATGCGGCTAGACTTTGAGACAGTTCGAGATGTTGACCAACAGGAAGAGGAGAAACTCATTCGTTGGCTGACTATTCTCTGCCAAAAAGGATTAGATGGAATTGTTATCTCTGATTATGGAAAAGGGGTTTGTACAGACACTCTTTTAAGACAAATTTTCAACTTGGCT
This sequence comes from Veillonella sp., assembly GCF_032470285.1. Classification (GTDB taxonomy): domain Bacteria; phylum Bacillota; class Negativicutes; order Veillonellales; family Veillonellaceae; genus Veillonella. The sequence continues at coordinate 23,839 of NZ_JAWEKP010000008.1, forward strand.
AATCAATATATGATACCGACTATTGTTGATCCTAAGGGAGCTCAGTGGAATAAGTATGATGGTGCTACCTTTATTACTCCTAATGTGAAGGAGTTATCTGAACGAGTTGGTTACTCTATTAGAAATGATGATGATAGTATAGTGACTGCAGCTAAAGAGGCTCTAGATACTAATCATATTCAATATATTATTGCTACTAGATCTGAAAAGGGTATCTCTGTTATTGCTAGAGATGGCCGAATTTGGCATAATCCAGCTACTCAACAAGATGTTTTTGATGTATCTGGTGCTGGTGATACAGTTGTGGCTACGATGATTTGCTCTATCGCAGCTAATCTTTCTATGCGGACCGCTCTTCATGTAGCTAATGGAGCAGCTGGTATCGTAGTATCTAAAGTGGGTACTTACCCTATCCATCGACAAGAATTAATTGACTTGTGGATGTCTCTTCAAGAAGGAAAATCTATAGAAAAGTCACTCTATTCTTGGGAAGAAATGAAGACTTTAGTTCGACAATGGCAAGATCAAGGAGATACAGTTGTTTTTACTAATGGATGCTTTGATATTCTTCATAGAGGGCATATTACGTACTTGCAAGAAGCGGCTCAACTAGGTGATCGACTTATTATAGGCCTAAACTCTGATGCTTCCGTAAGGCGCCTTAAAGGGGAAACTCGTCCTTTAGTAGAGGGAGAAGATAGGGCTTATTTATTGAGTGCTTTGGGTTGTGTAGATGGTGTTGTACTTTTTGATGAAGATACTCCATTCCAATTATTAGAAACTATTCGACCTAACATACTTGTTAAGGGTGGAGACTATAAAGTAGATGAAGTAATTGGACGTGAATTTGTAGACTCAGTACAAATTCTATCTTTTAAAGAAGGATACTCAACCACTAATGTGGTAAATAAAATTGCTGATTTAGTAAGATCCAATAAATTATGATAATCCTAGTTAAATATGAGACGTTATGCATGTAAAAGATGTCTTAAATTGCAACATGAAATTGAACCGTATCCAAATCTACAATTCAGTTATTTAATTATTATATAGAAACGCTCATTTACTTAATTCGAAAAGATAAACCATTTTTTTGATTAAGATTATTTTTGATGATATAATGGGGAAAAGGAGGTTGTGATATGTTAATTAATTTTGCAGTTGCTGGATTTGCATCAATTGATCAACTTCAAGAACTCACATTTTCTGCTTTTAAGGGACAAAAAATTATATCAACAAAATATGAGCAAAATTATATCTTATCTAGTGTAAATAGACCTACTAAATCTAGTGTTATTTTTGGTAATAATGCTGTAGGTAAAACTAATATTCTATATGCTTTATTAGGTTTACAACAAATAATTTCTACAGGAATGCCAATTAAAAATGAAAGAGTTTTTAATCGTTTATCTGATACTATTTTTTTTGAAATAATAGTTGAGTCTGATGAAGGTAATAGTTTCGAGTATAAAATTAAGGTCAATAAAAATGAACAAATAATATATGAAGAGCTTATTAAGAATCAAGATATTATTTTTAAATTTTCTGATAATAGATTATATAGTTTATCACTAGATGAGAAGATACAAGATATTTATTCTAGAGAATCCACTTCGACACTTTTATCGAAATTAAAAGATTTTATAACTGATATATATAATGAGTTTGTTACTACTGTTAATAATATTTCTGTAGTAACAGATATGTTTTTGAATTCTGATGTTAAATGGTTTAATATAACATTCTCTAATAAACATAGAGAGTTAATTCAAAATAATAAAGAGTTAGCGATACAGATTTTGAGACAGGTTGATCCTACTATTAAAGATATCGAGTTTGAAGAGCGTATTTCTGATGATTCAGATACGATTAATTATGATGTCAAGATTGTACGACTAGATGATAATCAGCAACCTGTAAGATTTCTTTTAGCATTTGAATCCAAGGGGATTAAGAGAATCGTTTTCTTATTAATTAATTTGTTAGAGGTACATCTAGGTAAGACAATTTTAGTAGATGAACTTGATGCTTCTATTAGTACAAAATTCCTTATCTTACTATTTAATGAAATTATTAATTCTTCTAAGAATAGAAAAGGTCAATTAATTGTAACATCTCATAATTTAGAGTTATTTGATCTATCTTTGTTTGCACCACAACAAATATATATTGTTTCAAAAAATCATTCATTATCTACGGTTGTTAATTCTTTAGCAGATTTTCAATTGAGAACTAATAAAAAGCGTTTAGCACTGGAATTTTTACAAGGTTCATTTGAGGTAATCTAATATGGCTAGCTCTAAAAAGGTTGTAAGAAAACGATTGGCTAAAAATATTAAGACGAGCTTAAAAATATTAATCGTTTGTGAAGGTCCAACTGAAAGTACATATATAGAGGATTTATTAGGTGATATCCCTAATATTGAAATTGTTTCAATTGATGGTGCTGGATATGGTAAATTTAAAAATTACATTGAAAGCAATGAAAAATTATATAAGGTATTTTTGGTTGTTGCAGATTTAGATAAAGCACAGCCAGATCCGCAAACAAGAAAAACTTCCAATGGGTATCATTTGTTAAATGGTCTTATTACTTATCTTCATAAATTGAATAATCAAAATACCATTTTTCTATCTAATCCAGATATAGAATACTGGGTTGCCTGTTTAATAGGTCAAGAGAGCTATACAAAGGCTGATTTAGTATCGATTGGGTATAGAAAAGGTGACTCTGTAAATACTTTTTTAAGAGCACATAATGGTAATTTTGATACTGCAGTAAAATTGGCTAATAGTGATAAAGTGTATTATCGAAAACCTAAACCAGGAGTGAATTATACATTGCAAAGTGATTATTTAGAATTAAGACAGAGTAATTTAACAGAACTCCTAGTTTATATACAAATGCTTAATCAATAATTGAAATAACGTATTTTTAATGAATTAAGAGGATAGTTGTTTATATTAGAATAACTATCCTCTTTTTCATTATTGTTTTTAGACTGGTTCATGACGTAGTCGCGAATTATAAAATTACCCACTATACGGGTGAATTCGATTATAAGTGCTATAATATGAATAATAGGTAATCAATTATAAATTGGGATTATATGACGATATTGTGTAAGTCATTATAATTGTATGATGTGGAATTTGTAATTTTTAGTAGGGGGAAAATATGAATTACAATTCGGATAAAGCAATTGAATCTTCGGAACAGGATTTACTGGGGAGAGTAACATTCTCCAAACAATTAGGGGAAGCGATATATAAATATGATGGAAAAGATGGATTAGTGTTAGGTGTATTTGGTAAATGGGGAACTGGTAAGACATCTATTCTGAATATGGTTGTCAATGAAATAAATTATTTATCTGACAATGATGATGACAGCCCTATTATTGTAAATTTTTCCCCTTGGAATTATTCAGATAAAGACAATCTAATAAGTCTATTTTTTAGAGTATTAAAAAATAAACTTAATATGGACAAATATGAAGAAACAAGAAAAAAGATAGGAAAAGCATTAACTGATTATTCAGATGCTCTAGATGCTTTAGCTTTGGTTCCTATGGTTGGATCTGGCCTAGCAACTATATTAAAGACGATAGCTAAAGCTCAAGGTGCTGAATTATCAAAAGATGTAGATATAGATACGACTAAAGAAAATTTAGAGACAGTTTTAGGTGATACTAATCAAAAAATTGTTGTGATTATAGATGATATTGATCGCTTAACCAATACACAGATTAGAGATATTTTTCAATTAGTTAAGCAGGTTGGTAATTTTCCAAATATAATATATGTCTTATCTATGGATAGAGATGTTGTATGTAGAGCTTTAGAAAGTGTACATGATATTGATGGTGCAGAATATTTAGAAAAAATTGTACAGATTCCATTTGAAATACCTGCACTTTTGAAGCCAAGATTACGTGAGATATTTTTAACAAATCTTGAAAATACAGTTAAAACTATTTCTGATAACCCAAAAATTGATCAATCTTATTGGAGTGAAGTGTTTACAAATTGTATAGAACCTTATATTGAAACATTAAGAGATGTAAATCGAGTTATAAATACATTTCAATTTAGATATAAAATATTATATGAAGAAACTGCTTTCGAAGATATGGTGGCTCTTACTACTATTGAGGTTTTAGATCCTCAATTATATCAGTGGATTGGTAGAAATAAAGATTTGCTTTGTAGTACATATTCTCATAGTTTTTCAGCTTTATTTAGGAATAAAAGTGATTATCGTACATCAATATATGAGGAACTTAAAAAATTAGCTATAAATACGGATATAGGGATAAAGTTTCTCACAACATTATTTCCTGTGTTTGCAAATGATATTGATGAACGTAGTGTTAGATATACATCATCAAATATTAGGGAGACGATGAGAGTAGCACAAGAAGAACGATTTAATTCATATTTTATGTTTGACTTGGGTGGAATTCCCGTTTCAAGATATATTATTAATTCTTATATAAATATATTACCTTTAGATGATTTAATCGATACAATTATTGGAATAAATAATAATGGGAATATTGAATATTTTATAGATGAATTAAGATCATTGGTTGATACCATTCCTGAAAAGCGTTTAGGTTTATTATCATCTGTCATTTTGAATGTATTACATAAATTCTCTCAAAATAGTCAATTTTATATGTTATCAGCATATACTAAAGCAGAATTTCTTGTTTATGATATTATGAGTAAGATTAATGATGAAAATGAACGATATAATTTGATTAAAAATATACTAGAAAATATAAATAAAGAGCAATTAGGAACATTGGCTTCTTTTATCAATAGAATAGAATTATCTCATGGAAGGCTCGCAGGAAAAGAGGAACCTATAGAGAAACAACTTATTACTTTACAGCATTTAATTGATATAGAGCCAATTTATGTTTCAAAAATTAATGAGATTACTCAATCTGAAGTAATTATTGATATAAGAGATTTTCATATGGCTTTCTATTTATGGGAGTGTCTAGATAAAGATAGAGCAAGAACTTATTTAGACAATATATTGAAAGTGGACAATAATATACTTAAGTTTATATGTGCTATTGCAAGTAAGTGGACAAGTGAGAATGATGTTGGATGGTATTATTCATTAGATAAAGTTTCAAATTATATTTCCGTAGATATAGTTTATGAGAAAATTAAAGAGATTAGTAAAGAAGATTTGGTTATGTTTAAATTAGAAGATCAGATTAAATTGGCCTCTTTTGTTTTGTCATATGGTAAATCAGAAAGTTATCGTGTTGATGAGAAAGAAGCTATGAAGCTTGTAAATGATTGGAAAGCTAATAAAATTAAATAGTATATTATATGAATGGTAGGCTTATGAGTAGAATAATTCAATTATTAACATTTATTTGGTACTCCATGACAACTGATTTATATACACAGTATCGTTCATATATAAAACAACAATTAATGAATAAATCTAATTCAGAGTTACAAATTATACATGAATTATTAGTAAGTGATTTTGAGAGTCGATACATGTTTATATGGGGAACTATTTCTTTAGGTGCTATTTTGGCCCTTATAGTAAGTATAGGATCAAATTTGGCAATAGAAGTCCTGAAGGAAGGTGCTAGTGAAAGTATTATTTTTGCTTATAGCCAATTTATAATAATTACTATAATAGTACTGTTAGGTTGTAGCATAGTAGGCTTTGTTTCAACTATGTTTTTGAGTATTTCTAAGTTCAAATCTATTGGATTTTATGGTATTTTATTTGTTGGAATAATAGGATTAGCTTATTGGAGCCATTTTGAACACTCTATTCTTATGGACTTATTCTTTCTCATATTAAGTTGTATATGTACAGGCATTATGTTTGCTACAATTTTTGATACGATAAAAAAATGTGCTGTTATCAAGAAATTAATAATAGAGGAGCTTATAAGTAGTAGGAAAATGAAAATACGATTGCCAAAAACTATTAGTTGATTAGATGACATTTCTAATATGTATTTAGTATGAGTATAATCTAAATAGGCATTTACTTGTTCAAAGAGGATATATATTGTATTGATAAATAACAAACCTTAGTGAATCAATGTTCAAAAAGAAGGATTTTTGAACATCACTTTTCTAAATAGTAGATTGATGTATAAAATGCTATTTTTTTGTACATTAATTATTATCGTAATAAGTATAGCTTAATAAAAAGGCAGCTGGTGTATAATCAGCTGTCTTTTTATGTGTAAAATTTGTCACAACATTCTCATATATTTCATGTATTTTATGATGTATACAAGTCATCCTGGTAGTTACCAGTTGGCGTAGTATTCATATAGTTTGAGAGGAAGAATATGAGGTATAGAGAATGAGAGCGAGCAATATTGAATTGTTGCGTATCATTTCGATGATACTAATTATTATGCACCATTTTAGCGTGCACGGTTGTTTCCCCATTACGCCAGATTTAACGTTTAATAAGGTGTTTCTCCAAGTATTTGGACTTGGAGGCAAGGCTGGTGTAGTTGCCTTTGTTATGATAACGGGCTATTTTATGGTTTCTAGTAGTTTTAAGCTGCACAAGTTTGTCAAGTTAGTAGGGCAAATATGGTTTTACAGCATTGCCATGTTGGGCGTGGCTATGGGTTTAGGACTCGATACGGTGACGTCAAGAAATATGATGCTTGCGCTATTGCCCATTGGTGCCATGAGTTGGTTTGGTCAGAACTTTTTAGTACTCTATTTATTAACGCCTATTATTAATCGAGTGCTTCATTGGCTACAGCATAAATACTACGTTATACTCCTAGTGGCTTCCACGGTAATTTGGTTCTTAATACCGACGGCATTGAATTTATGGCCTAATGTACCGCATACCACCTTTGGATTTAAACATATTTTTTCCTTTATTGTGTTCTATTCGCTGGGGGCGTACATCAAGCTGTACGGCTCACATATAACAAAGAAAATAGGTATTATATTTACCGCCATAGGCTTTGTAGGGGCTTTTCTAGGGGACATCCTTGTCGATGTACTAGCCATGACGAATCCAGCGTATATGAAACAGATTTTCTACTTTACGCAAAATGATTATGGCTTCTTTCAATTGCTATTAGGTATTGGCTTATTTATTATTTTTTTGAAAGCAAAGATCACTTATCGCCCTTGGATCAATATGGTAGCATCTACTACCTTTGGCATTTACCTATTGCATGACAATAGGTTATTCCTTCATTATATGTGGGACAATGTATTGGCAACGTATCAGTACTATGATTCAATAGTATTACCTCTGTATGCAATCTTTGTAGTGGCGCTCATTTTTGTCGTCGGTATGACCGTAGACTATGTGCGGTTAGCTTTCATAGAAAAACCTGTGATGAAAGCAATTACGCCAAGCCTCGACCGGATTCAGTTCAGGGTTGAGAAAGTAATGCCATTATAATGCGATTATCGGTGTTTTTTGGTATAATATATAAGTATTCTTACCATAAAACGGGAGGTAATTATAATGCGTAAATTCTTGTATATGTTAGCGGTATTGCTTGTATTAATTGGCATTAGCACAAATGATGTAGAAGCTCGTCAAGATGTGTATGCTACGACATATCTCGGTAATAGCTGGTATGTAGATCAAGACTCTGTAAAACGGGTGGGGGATATACTCAACTTTACGGTGTACACAACAGCAGGTCTTAGCTACAAAGTGACATCTAGTGATGACAACTATTACAATGCAGACGTATTTTACGATAATAATAAACTCGTATCGGATAATGGCCAATCTGTATGGAAGTCGCCAGGCATGATGGCAGCCATGCGCGTGGCCCGTAGATAAACAAAAAAGGCAGGAATTATTGATATGTCCTCCATTACTGAACATCTAGTAATGGAGGACATGTTACATAATCTCTGCCTTTTCTTTTGCTTTTTATTATATATTTTTGTATATTTCTATTTATAGATTCTTATGGACTCGCTTATATGTTCGATATATAATTGGATTAGGATAGTCAGCGAGGTTGGGCCTCTCTTCGTTAATGAAGGGAGGGGTGTCTATGAGTGATTATGAACTAATCATGCTCCTGCTTCAAGTAATGGCTGTTGTCATCGCTTTCGGAGCACTAGTAGCACTTATTTGTTTTGGAAAAAGCAAATAGCCCTTCGTTACCGCTTGGTAGCTAGATAAAACGAAAAGGCCATTTCCTAATTTCTATTAAGTTTCGAGATGAGCCCGACGTGACTACTCGCTTGGCTATCTACCTATATTATAGGGATAAAAATATATATCGTCAAATTGAGATGAAATACATTATTATAATAACTACATATAAATAATGATAAAAGCTGTACATACATAGATTAGACTGAACGGCTTTGATGTCAAAACGAATGTAACATCAAAGGCGGTTCAAAAATCGATTATGTGTGTACAGCTTTTTGGTTTTAGTGTGTTTTTGTGAAAGTAGTCATAGGACTACCATAAAGGGATCTTATTATTTTTCAAGTTTGTCTACTAAGCATTTTACTGTTTCTTGTAGATCTTTATTTTGAGCTTCTAATGCTTGTACGCGTTGTTCTAGTGCGTTATAAGAGGCAGGGGACATAGCAGTAGATAAAGATTTTCCTGGTCTATAGGTGATGCCTACATTGGCCATAACGTGATTGTTCATCGTAAACCCTGTGGTGAGTAAAAGATTATCTTTGTGATAATAGCCTACACCTAGAGCTACTGCATTTGCATTTTTATAATGACCGTAGCCCGCCATGTATTGAACGCGATTATCCGGATCATATGGTAATGGATGTAATGCAGCTAATGCAGCGGCACGAGCATCACCTTTATTGGATTCCGATTCAACACGTTGTACCTCTTGAGATACATGTTGTACAGATTTTTCAATAGTGCTAATAGAATTATTAAGCTGTTGACTTGTACTTTTACCAAGGGTATCAATCATTTGATGAACGCCGTAGAGTTGGGATCCGTTGACCGCATCTGTAGAGGTAGCACTCACGCGACCTGCTGCGAGATTGGTAATCGTCCGTTCCTTGCCCTTAGCCCCTACGGATACTGTTGATACAGGGGCGGTGCCGGCATAGTTGACGGTAGTACCATTTTCAAAGGTATGACTTGCTGTACCGACTACATCGCCGTCAGCGGAATCATTGCCAAGGACAACGCCATTTTTTAGAGAGGTAGTCACATTATTGCCGAGAACAAAGGTGTTTTCTCCAGAAATGTGGTTGTAATTACCTATACTGTAAGAATTGGCTGCATCAATAGCTGTTTTACCGTATTCGCCCTGGCCGAATACACCGGATGCGGTCGCTTTCTCTGATAGTGTATTATAAGAGCCTACAGCCAAACCTTTTGCGGCTTTTACATTCACATAATGCCCTACGGCAAGGTCGAACTGACCGTTTACTGTTGAATTCGAGCCGATGGCTACAGAATTGCTGGCCTTACTGTTAGCACCTTGAAAATTACCAATCCACACGTTTTTATCACCTGCGGAGTTTTCCCCTGATTGAGTCCCCATGACAATGGAGTTCGTCAACTGGCTTGCATTACCTGCGGCGAAACCGACGGTTACGTTAAAATCGCCAGTACTGCCTCGGAAGGACTTCGCCCCAAGGTTGATATTGCCGCCGCCTGATGAGCCGGCCCCAGCAGCTGCACCTAAGGCTATGTTATTACCTTGCGCATTAACATTCTTACCCTTGCCGTTCGCCGCACCGGCATTCTCACCGAGGGTGATGTTGCCGCCTGTTCCTGCGGTGAAAGTTTGACCTTCCTTGCCGATGTTACCGTTGTTATCAACGATATTGACCGGCGCCGCATAAACTGAGGCGGACAAAGCTACCATTACAACACTTGCTAATACAAAACGTTTCTTACTCATCGTATACACTCCTTTGTGTACAAACAAACTTTCACAAAACTTTCATAAAAAGACTTACATGGCTACTATAATACCAAAAAGGTATATTGTAAATAGAATATTCACATAATTCCAATAAATATACAATATATTCTATAGGTATTTATAGTTAATAAGAAACCTTTGACACATATTTATAAAATTTAAATATTTATTTATTCTATAAATTGTATTCTAGCATTTTATATGTATACATTGCATTCTATATGCATTGACAAGCCTCTATATATTTATATAAAATAGAAATAATTTCATGTTTTGTTCATGATAAAATCATGAGTCATCGGCGTGTGTAATCGTGTGTAATAACGTATTAAGTACATAATTAAATAAATAATTATGTGCGTAATGAAAAGTGTGTTTGTACGTAAGAGTGTGTAATGAAATATATAGTTGTGTTAGTAGTGGCCCTGTGTATGTCCGTTATGCCCGTGTTGGGAAAACAGGTGGACAGAACAGCGCAGCCTATGCAGGGGACTATGGTAAAACAAGTTCATAGTGAAAGTAAGGCCGTATTATCTGACGACTCAGATACCTTCCATGTTAATTCGTCTCATACTCCAGATCATGTCATCGGTCAGGGCGGATTGGAGATGCCGGACTCAACGGATAAAAAGACGACTCGTTATTCCGATACGGATGCGGTCAACTCTGCGTTGCAGGCGGTGGTCATGACTGGTGTTCATTCCGCAATGCACGGATCGAAGGCGAAACCGTGGATGCAGCGAACCGTCTTGTCATTGCGCTTTCAGAAAAACTGGAAGCCCTTGTACGGTGTGGAAACATTGCAGCCGTTAGGTCATTATGATGAGACATCTCGCCATGTTTGGTTTACTCAGGAGCGATTGGCGAATGCAGCGGATACAGGAACGACGGCGAATATAGGCGTTGGCTATCGTCGAATTGCGGCGAATGATGAACACTATTACGGCGGCAATCTGTTTTATGATCATCGGTTCAGAGGCAATCACGGTCGCATGAGTGTTGGGCTAGAGTACGTGTCGGGGATCGGTGCGTTTCGCATGAACTGGTATCGCGGTGTGTCTGGCGAGCGTTCCCTTGATGGTGCGACACGCATGGAAAATGTGTCTAACGGATATACTGCGGAGTACGGGACTAGCTTCAAGAATGCCCGTTGGGCGCGCGTGTATATGGAGGCCTATCGTTGGCAGTTGCGGCGCAGTGCGGATAAGCATGGCTTGCGCATCGGCACGGAGTTGCAGCTCACGCCGAGAATTTCCGTGGACATGGGCTACAACAAGCCGGAGCATGAGCACGGCAGTCCGTACGGTAAAATCATGTTCCGTCTAGCCGGTGTCGATACGGCTTGGTTTGGTGGTAACCATCGATCGGATACAAAAACATCGGTTCGTGCTAATATGTTGGAAAATGTGCGTCGTCAACATACGGTGTATGTTGATTAACAGTGTTGTCGTTGATGATCGACTCATATCTGAATTTGGTCCTGAAATGGCGTTATTCCGTGTGGATACTATTGCCAAGAATCATGAAGGACAACCAACTATTGAACGTGTAAGGGTCAATAAAAAATAGAATACTTATATATATGATTTATATTGTGAAAGCCGAGGCTCTAGGGCCTCGGCTTTTTCGTGTACCTGTAGGTGATAATTTTTCTGTATATAAAATTATCTTATCTATGAAAGTACTAAACTGAAAAGTCTAAAAATATGAAATTGATTACGTAATTACAATAATCGTTATATTCCGATATGTGGATTTATCGTAAATTTTGATAGGAAAGATGAAGATTTTATTTCTTAAAATTAAAAAGTATTAAAATAGAAATAAATAAATGACAAAAATGAAGAAAAGATGAAAAAGTTGTTTACAAGATAGAAATTTTTTGATATTGTATTGCCGTGGATGAGTATATGATGAAGAATCATGAATAATTATAGTATTCAGATCGTAATTTGGAATACTAATATTTGGTGTAAGAAGTGTAGATGATAACTAATCTTTATACTTATTCTTTTTATTATCTTTGCAATATTATGCAACACAAGTGGTGTGTTTTACTGAGTTTTCGGTAAGAAAGGATAATCATGAATCGAATTTATAATGTTATTTGGAGTAAGACAAAAAAATGCTACGTTGTAGTATCTGAAATTGTAAAAACAGGTGGCGGTAAGGTAAAATCCGTACAAAGCGGTACAACCTGGGCACGCATGAGTGTGATTATGGCGGTATCCGCATTATTAATGGGTGGTAATATTACTACGGTTAATGCAGCTACTTATGCTGCGATGACTATTGATGCTGTAAATGATGCTGGCTATGCTACCGGTAAGAAATCTTATAGTGAAGGTAGTTATTTATATAACTATCAAAATCCTGGGAACTTGACACCATTTGATAATAGTCATTTGTACAATGGTACAGATAGAGGTAACTATACAGAAAATAGCTTTGCCGGTATTGCTATCGGTACGCATACAAATATTGTAGAATCAGGTAATTCGAATTATCATTCCGGTTTAGCTATCGGTAACTATGCTCAGGCCACAGGTGGTATTTCCTTTGCTTTAGGTCATTATGCTCAGGCCTTATCACCATCTGCTATGGCTCTTGGTACAGCTACAAAGGCGAGCGGCTTTAACTCCTTGGCTATGATGCGTCAATCCGCTGCAGAAGGTGAGTTCTCCACAGCATTGGGTACTGCATCTTGGGCAAAGGGTAATGGTAGTTTCGCCATGGGTTACTCCGCTACAGCAAAAGCGGATCAATCCATCGCAATCGGTGCGGCAGAAACTATAAAATTACCTGGTCAACAACATGGTACTCCAAGTGCTAAATATAATGGCGATGGTAATACCGTAACAGAAGGGGCTCGTTCTCTTGCTTTCGGTACGAAAGCTCGTACTGCAGTTGGTGCAGATGATTCTATGGCATTCGGTTCTTCATCCAGTACTGGTGGCGCCAATGCGGTAGCTATGGGTTATAGTGCTAATGCTAGTGCAGAGAATGCTTTTGCTATCGGTAATACGGCGCAATCATCCGCACAAAATGCGGTAGCGATGGGTAAAAGTGCCAATGCAAGTGGTGTAAGTAGCTTTGCCATGGGTAGTAGCTCTAATGCTGCTGGTGCCGATGCTATTGCTATGGGTAGTTCTTCCCAAGCCAAATTATCGAACTCTATCGCATTAGGTGGTAATGCAAAATCCTTGGGTGCTGATGCGCTTGCACTTGGCGGTGCGGCTAATGCATCTAAAGATGGTGCCATTGCAATCGGTAAAGAAGCGAAAGCAAACAATACTAATACGACAGCTATCGGTCTTGGTGCTACTGTTACAGGTACTAACTCCATGGCTATCGGTACAAATGCCGTTGCAGAATCCAATAATTCCTTGGCATTGGGTACTGGTACGGAAGTAAGAGGTGCCTTGGTTAATGGTTACTCTGCTTTCACTAATCAACAAAACAACAATGTTGCAAACGGTGTAGTTGCGGTAGGTAACGTAGGTTCTGAACGCCGTATCATCAACGTAGCAGGTGGTGAAAACGATACTGACGCAACAAATGTAAAACAATTAAAATTTGTAAACAGTAACTTGGCAAAATCCATCGCAGGTCCTACATATACGGGCTATGAAGCGAATGGTTCTACATATAAAGCGCCTGATTTCAATATCAAGAACAGCACGTATCATACGGTAAAAGAAGCTGTTGAAGCGGCGCAAACGAATTTCTTCAGTGCTAAAGGCACATCTGCCGATGCGAACTACGATAACACAGGTGCTACAGGCAATAACGCGACAGCAGCTGGTGTACGTACTTCCGCAGCAGGTAATTTCGCGACAGCTGTCGGTGCTGATGCGACTGCAGCTAATACGAACAGTACGGCTATCGGTTATAAAGCTAAATCCAGTGTAGATGATGGCGTTGCATTGGGTGCAAACTCCGTTGCTTCCGTTGCAGCAGGTACAGCAGGCTATAATGTGAAAACTGCAGACAGCCGTACAAACGGCTATAGCGGATTGACAGGCGCTGCGTTGACTTCCACTATGGGTGCGGTGTCCGTAGGTGACGGCGGTACAAAAACTCGTCAAATCACAAATGTGGCTGCAGGTACAGCTGATACTGATGCTGTTAACGTGGCACAATTGCGCAATGTTAATTTGAAAGTAGCCGGCAACAGCGGTAACAATGACGTTTTATTGGACAACCAAACATTGACTGTAAAAGGCGATGGTTCTTATGTTACGACATCTGTTAACAACCAAACAATTGATGTGACGTTGACTGATGCAACTAAGAACAAGATTGACAATGCGGCAAATAAAGACTTGTCCAACATTACGGACGGTGGTAAATCCGTTATTCGTGATGAAGCACAAAAAGCCGTAAAGGTTGTAGCTGGTAAAAATACAACGATTACAGAAGGTACTGACGGTACATATAAAACATATAAAGTTGACGTAGATGCTCCTGACTATCAATTAGTTGAAAATAGCAGTGCTGCTGATAAAGCTTACACTGTATCTGGCAATAAAGTTGACTTGACTGTACAAGATGCTAAAAATCCTGCGAATAAGAAAACTGTAACTATCAAGGATATCGCGTCTAAAACAGAACTTGATACTACAAAAACAGAGCTTATTAATAAAGGTTTGAAATTCGATGCGGATAATGGTGGCGAAAAAACAAATAAATTAGGCTCCAAGGTAACAGTAGCTGGTGATGGTACTAACATCAACACTACAATTACACAAACTGGCGACGATACAACGATTAAGGTTGCATTGGGTCAAGATATCAATGTTAATACGGTAACTGCTACAAGAACTGTAAAAGCTGGTACTGCTACTATGGGTACCCAATCTGTAACAGATAACAAAAGTGCTGCTCAGAACGGTAACTTTGTATCCGGTTTGGACAATAAAAATTGGACATTAACTGATCCTGCCTATGTATCTGGCCGTGCGGCAACAGAAGATCAACTTAAGATTGTTAGTGATGCTGTGAAAGCGGCTAACGCAAGTGCTTCTGATTATCGTTTAATCGCTAATCCGAACAATGCGGCAGATGGTTCTTATAAGGTTGATAACAATAAAGTTGATTTACAAGTGAAGGACGATAAATCCGGTACAGTTAATACTGTGACAATTAAGGATATTGCGTCCAAAACTGAACTTGATAAGGTAAAAGATCGTTCTGTGAAATACGATGGTAACACAGGTCATGACACAGTAACATTAGAAGGCGCTAACGGTACAAAAATCACTAACTTGAAGGACGGCAACGTAGCAGCTGGTTCTAAAGATGCTGTAAACGGCGGTCAATTACATCAAGTTAAGCAAGATCTTGGTGACCAAATCACAAATACCAAGAATGAATTAAACAATAAGATTGATACAACTAAGCAAGATCTTATCGATAAAGGTTTGAAATTCGATGCTAATAACGGCGGTGAAAAAACAAATAAATTGGGCTCCAAAGTAGCAGTTAAAGGGGATAACTCCAATATCATTACAGAAATCTCTCAAGACGCTAACGGCGATAGCACAATTGATGTGAAACTTGGTAAAAACCTTAATGTAGAGACAATTACCGCTACTGGTGCAAACGGTAAGGACGGTAAAATCGGTATCAACGGTAAAGACGGTGTAACAACTAACATTTCCGTTACTCGTGACGGTCAACCTGGTGTAGACGGCGCTCCTGGCACAACTACAACACGTATTACATACCAAAAACCTGATGGCACCAACGAAGAAGTGGCAACTTTGAACGACGGCCTTAAATTCAAAGGTGACATGGGTGCTACATCCAATGTTAAGCTTAACAAACAAGTGGACATCAACGGTGGTGTAACAAGCGCTTCCGATCTTGCTACAGGCAATAATATCGGTGTTACTTCTGCGGCTGTTGGCGCTGATGGCAATGCAAAATTACAATTGCAATTGGCGAAAAACTTGACTGGCTTGCAATCCGTAACGGCATCCGACACTGTGAAAGCAGGCACTGCCACTGTAGGTAATCATACGGTAGCGGATAAAAAAGGTGGCAACCAAACTGGTAACTTTGTAACAGGTTTAGATAATAAAACTTGGGACATTTCAGATCCTACGTATGTAGAGGGACGCGCAGCGACAGAAGACCAACTTAAGAAGGTTAGCGATGCTTTGAAAGCATCTAATGCAAGTTCTACGGATTATCGCTTAATCGCTAATCCAGATAATGCACAAGACGGTTCCTATAAGGTTACTAATAATCAAATTGATTTGAAGGTAAAAGATGAAAAATCCAAAGACGTTAAAACTGTAACAATTAAGGATGTTGCGTCCAAAACTGAACTTGATAAAGTAAAAGACCGCTCCGTGAAATACGACGGTGATACTGATAAAGATACAGTAACTTTGGAAGGTCCTAACGGTACAAAAATTACTAACTTGAAAGATGGTAACGTAGCGGCCGGCTCTAAAGATGCTGTAAACGGCGGTCAATTACATCAAGTAAAACAAGACCTTGGCGATCAAATTACGAATACCAAGAATGACTTGATTAACACAGGTCTCAAATTCGATGCTAATGTAGGCGGCGTAAAAACTAACAAATTAGGCTCCACTGTTACAATTCAAGGTGAAGGTACTGCTGCTGACGCTGACTATAGCGGTGAAAATCTTAAAACTTTCATCAAACAGGATGCGGCGACAGGCAATACGACTATCGACGTGAAGATGAATAAAAATCTTAAGGCTGAATCTGTGAAGGTTGGCAAAAATGGTAAGGACGGCGTATCTATTACAGGTCCTGATACAGCGAACGGTACAGATGGCAAGGTAGCTGTTACTGATAAAAACGGTAATGAAGCAGTTTCTATTTCCGGTAAGGACGGCGTAGGCCACATCGGCTTGACAGGCCCTGCCGGAACGAACGGCGTGAATGGTACTAATGGTATCGACTTGTCCGTGAAACCTGGTTACAACGATGCTGCTACAGGCGTTAAAGGCGAAAAAGGTGTAGACGGTACAAACGGTCTTACTCGTATCGTATACACTGATGGCAACGGCGAGCATCAAGTTGCGACTATGGAGGACGGTTTACAATTCACCGGCAACAACTCTGGTACCGTGAATAAACAAAAATTGAATTCCTTAGTGAAAGTACAAGGTGAAGGCGTAACTGCAGCTGAGTCTGCTACATTCAAGAGCGCAGCTGGTAACATCAATGTAAAAGCTGATGGAACTGACAAATTGGAACTTCAATTGGCGAAAGACCTTAAGAATCTTGATTCCGTAACTGCAGCTAAGACTGTGAAAGCAGGCGACGCTACTATGGGTAGTCAAACTGTTAACAACGTAGCTGGCGACAGCGAAACAGGCAATTATGTAACAGGCCTTGATAATAAAGCTTGGGATGCAGACAAGATTGTATCCGGTCGTGCGGCAACAGAAGATCAATTGAAAAAAGCGTTGGATGCTCAAAGTGCTAACTCCACTGACTATCGTTTGATTAGAAATCAAGCAGCTGGCTCTAATGGAGATTACACTGTGGATACGAACGGCGATGTAGCGTTGACTGTACAAGATAAGAATCATCCAGATCAAACAGAAACCGTTACAATTAAAGATGTTGCTTCTAAATCCAAACTTGATAAATTGAATGACCGTGCTGTTAAGTATGATTTGGACCCTACTGGTAATCCTGATAAATCCAAGGTAACTTACGAAGGTCCTGCATATAACAATAAACAAGGCGGTACTCACGTAACGAATGTGGCATATGCTACAGGCAACGATGGTAGCGAAGCGGTTAATGTGGACTACTTGAATGACAAAATCAAAGATAGTGCGGACGCATTGACTAATAAAGGTTTGAAATTCGATGCTAACCAAGGTGGAGAAAAAACTAACAAGCTTGGTTCCAAAGTGACTATTAAAGGTGAAGGCACGGCAGCTGACGGAGATTACAGCGGAGAAAACCTTAAAACTTTCATCACACAAGACCAAACATCTGGTGATACAACTATCAACGTGAAGATGAATAAAAACCTTAAAGCTGAATCCGTGAAAGTTGGCAAAGACGGTAAGGACGGCGTGTCCATTACAGGTCCTGATAACGGTACAGACGGCAAGGTAGCTGTGACTGGTAAGGACGGCAAAGAAGCCGTATCTATTTCTGGTAAAAACGGCGTAGGTCACATCGGTCTTAACGGTAAAGACGGCCGTAGCGCTGACATTTCTGTTGAAAAAGGTGATCCGGACCTCAACGGTAACGAAATCACTCGTATTAAATACACTGATGAAAAGGGTAAGACACATCAAGTGGCAACCAAAGATGACGGTATGGCTTACGGCGGTGATTCCGGCGACGTTATCAAGAAAAAACTTAATGAACAATTGGACATTAAGGGCGGCGTAACAAACGAAGCTGATTTGACTGAAAACAATATCGGCGTTATCAGCAAAGATAACATTCTCAATGTTCGTTTGGCAAAAGACCTTAAAGGCCTAAATTCCATTACTTTCAACAACGGTGCTAACGGTGCAAATGGTAAAACCGTTGTAAACGGCGAAGGCATGACTATTAAAGATGCAGCAGGTAATCCGTTGACAGCTGTTACAAAAGACGGCGTGAAGATTACTGATGGTCCTTCCATGACGAAGGACGGCATCGATGCAGCTGGTAATAAAATTACAAACGTTCAAGACGGTAATGTTGCAAAAGATAGCAAAGACGCTGTAAACGGTGGCCAATTGCATACAGCTATCGAAGACATCAAAACTAAAGGCTTTGGTCTTGAAGCAGAAGACGGTCAATCTGTGAAGAAACCTCTTGGTGAAACTGTTAAGGTTAAAGGTGATGACACGAATATCAAAACATCCGTAGACGGCGGTGCTGTTAAGGTGGAATTGAAAAAAGACATCACTGTAGATACTGTAACAGCTAAGACTGTAACAACAGGCGACACTAAGATGGATACAAACGGCGTTACTATCAAGGACGGCGCTAATGAAGCGACTAAGTTGACTAAAGACGGCTTGCAAATTAATGATGGCGGCAATAAAGCTGTTACTGTCAATAAAGACGGTTTGACTATTGAAAACGGTCCTAAGGTAACAAAAGACGGTATTGATGCGGCTGATAAGAAAATCACTAATGTGGCTGATGGTACTATTGGCGTTGGTAGCAAG
This sequence comes from Veillonella sp., assembly GCF_032470285.1. Classification (GTDB taxonomy): domain Bacteria; phylum Bacillota; class Negativicutes; order Veillonellales; family Veillonellaceae; genus Veillonella. The sequence continues at coordinate 42,941 of NZ_JAWEKP010000008.1, forward strand.
GACGCTGTAAACGGCGGTCAATTGCATACAGCTATTGAAGACATCAAATCCACAGGCTTCGGTCTTAAAGCGGAAGACGGTAACTCCGTGAAGAAACCTCTTGGCGAGACAATCGACTTGAAAGGTGACGGCAATATCAAAACTTCCGTTGACAACGGCGCCATCAAGATGGCATTAAATGATAAGATTACTCTTGGTCAAGATCCGGCAAAACAAGTTAACATCGACGGTTCTGCAGGTACGATCACAGCTGGTAACGGCGGTAATCAAGTTAAGATTGACGGCAATGATGGTTCCGTAACTGCAAATACTGTGAAAGCTGGCGACGTAGTTGTAGGCAAGCAAACTTCTGACGGTAAAGAAGGTAACTTCGTAACAGGTTTGGATAACAAAACTTGGGATCCTGAAAATCCTGTAGCAGTTCCTGGTCGTGCCGCAACAGAAGATCAATTGAAAGCTGTTAATGACGACTTCAATAACAAAGCAAGAACAGGTCGTGTATTCCAAGGTGACCAACCTGGTGATAGCGGTAAAGTGGTTCGTGGATTGGGAGATACTATGAACCTTAAAGGCGGTGCGGATGTGAACCGTTTGGCAGACAACAATATCGGTGTTGTGAAAAACGCTGCTGGTGATGGTTACAATATCAAGTTGGCGAAAGACTTGAAAGGTCTTGAGTCCGTAACTACTACAGATGCTGCTGGTAATACAACTGTTATGAACGGTGGCGGCGTGACAATTACACCTGCTCAAGGTAATGCTGTAAGCCTTACTAAAGACGGCCTTAACAACGGTGGTAATAGAATTACTAATGTTGGCCCTGGTGTAGATGGCACTGATGCGGTTAATGTAAATCAATTGAGCAGTGCTATGCGTAGTGTGGATGGTAAAATCGCTGATGTAGGTGCGACTAGTGCAGCTATTTCCGGCCTCAAACCTTTACAATATGATCCATTGGAACCAACTCAAGTATTGGCTGCTGTAGGTCACTATAAAGGCAGCACAGCTGCAGCTGTAGGCGTGGCGCACTATACTAATGAATCTACAATGTTCCATATGGGCGTATCTCTTGGCGGTCATGACAACATGATTAATGCGGGCGTATCCTACAAATTTGGTACATCCGACGCTAAGAAAGCGGTTCCTGCACGTTACAAAGCCGGCCCTATCAGCTCTGCGTATGTATTGCAAGATGAAGTGACTGCATTGAAAGCTGAAAATGAACGTATGAAACAACATGACCTAGAGTTAACTGCTAAATACGATCAAGTACAACGCGATAATGAAGAAATGAAAGCTCAAATCGCATTGTTGATGCAACAAGCAGGTCTTACAAAATAATCGAATCTGAATATTCGAGTTCTTAACCACTCATGTAAGGATTGTGAAAGCCGCCCTTTCCGGGGCGGCTCATCATAAGGAGGAAGTATGAAATTCAAAACATTTATGCCTGTATTGGCACTTGCTTGTGTATGCGCGGTAGGTCAAGCGGATGCGGCTCAAGATCGATTGATGATGCCAGAACA
>NZ_JAWEKP010000009.1:0-31366 GCF_032470285.1 Veillonella sp.
GATGGCCTTCTCAACGTAGATGAATTTAAAGAATTCTTTCACATCGATCAAGAATTACCAGGTGAAGAAGACGATTTGTACAAAACTATGGGCGGTCTCTTAAACGTCCTCTTCGGTCGCATTCCAAAAGAATTAGACAAGGCAAAATGGAACGGCTATACCTTTGAAGTCATTGATATGGATCATACTCGTATCGATAAAATCCTTGTAACCTATGAAGAACCTATTGTAGAACAAGAAGAACAAAAATAAAGTTCAAATTATATAGACAAAAGCTAAAGAAGTGAGTTCTCTTACTATGAACTGTACCCCAAAAATTTGACATATTTTTGGATACAGCTCAATTAATAGAGGACTCACTTTTTTGCTACAATTTTGTATTCATAAAATAAGTAATACAAATACTAGCAAAATATATAGATCACTTTTAAAAATTATCGTTAAAAATTATCATCAATTATATAAATTAAGTATATAATTCTTTAATTTTCTGCATAAAGGCTAGAACTTTCAATATAAATATAGTATTATTAAATTGTATAAAATATATAATTAGAATGTTCTATAAAATATATAATTAGAAATTAGAGTTTTCTAATATACATATAGAGTCCTATGATTACTGCCTATGTGTAGTTCTGTGTCATAGGACTTATATGTGGTAGTCAAAGGAGAGATTCTATGAATCAACGAATCATAGCAACCATAGGAGCCCTATTAATAGGGACCGCGATTATTAGTGGTTGTGGATCAGAAAAGCCACCTGAAGATACAAGTCTCAAGGTGCGTACCATCACTATAGGTGAAGAGTCTGGAACTACTGATGCTGGCTATGCAGGCACCATTCATAATAAAACAGAAACAAACTTAGCCTTTCAAATTGGAGGACGTGTCATCAACAAATTTGTAAATGTTGGCGATGTAGTGCAAGCAGGCCAAGTCATTGCTCAAGTCAATGGTTCAGATACATCAGCTCAGGTACAAAATGCTGAAGGTGCTGTAAAAGCTGCTCAATCGGCCTACGAATTGGCAGAAACCAATGCTAAACGATACCGCGAGCTCTATGCACAACAAGCGATTAGTAAATTGCAATTAGACCAAGCTGAAAACCAATTGAATGCCACATCTGCTCAATTACAACAAGCACAGGCAAGCCTTAATTTGAGTAGCAATCAAAATAGCTATACTAATTTGACGGCCCCTGATACAGGTATTATTACAGCTTTCAATATTGAAGCAGGACAAGTCGTAGCAGCCGGTCAAAGCGTTGGTACCTTAGCGGCCGGTCACGATCCAGAAGCAGTCATTGCCCTTCCTGAACAAGAGTTGAGTAAAATTCATGTAGGTAGCCCTGCTACTATTACCTTCTGGGCCTTACCAGATGTAACAGTACAAGGCGTAGTACGTGAAATTTCACCAGTTCCTGACCCTGTAGCCAGAACGTATACCGTAAAAATTACCTTACAAAATGCGCCTAAAGAGGTACAACTAGGCATGACGGTCAATGCTAATCTATCTACCACAGATAGTACCAATATTTCTATTCCGTTGACGGCTCTTGTGAAAGACTCAAACGGTAATAATGCGGTCTATATCATCCGCGATAAAAAGGCTCATCTCGTGCCTATCAAAACTGGTGAGTTCGGTAAGAACTCCGTCATCGTCACATCTGGTTTAGCTAAAGGTGACATTGTCATCACCGCAGGTACCCAACAATTACAAGAAGGGACGGCGGTTAGTCAATGAAACAATTTAACTTAGCCGAATGGGCTCTTAAACACAAGTCCATTATCTACTACTTCATGGCTGTGCTCCTCACCTTCGGTATCTTCTCATTCACCCATATGGGACGCATGGAAGATCCTGATTTTACGATGCGCACCATGGTGGTCGGTGTTGCTTGGCCTGGGGCTTCTCCACAAGAAATGTCGGATCAAGTAACGGACAAACTCGAAGAAAAACTACGCGATCTTCCTGGTGTAGATTATACAAAATCTTTCACAGATGGCAGCAAATCCGTTATTTATATCAATCTAAGAGAGGATTTGCCATCCGATAAAATTCGCCCCGCTTGGGAAGAAGCGCGGAATATGATCAACGACGAATGGAAATCATTGCCTGCAGGCGTTCAAGGACCGACCATTAACGACAGGTTCGACGATGTATATGGCATTATCTATGCCATCAGTGGTGATGAGTATTCGTACGAAGAAAAACGACAACAAGCAGAAGACTTAAAACGTCAGCTTTTATCTGTTCCTAATGTTAAGAAAATCAGCCTCATTGGTGTGCAACAACAAACCCTCAATGTAACCATAAACAAGGATAAACTCGCATCCTATAAAGTCAGTACACAACAGCTGTTAACAGCGCTTAAACAGCAAAGTATGATGGTTCCAGCTGGTGTGATTACAACGGATACAAACAATGTATATCTCCGCGTCAATGGCCTATTCGATAGTCCTCAAGCGGTGCGAGATATGCCGATTCGCATCAATAACCAAACCTTGCGCCTCGGTGACATGGCTGATGTAACCATGACCTATCAAGACCCTAGCGATCCACAGTTCTATTACAAAGGTAAGCCAGCCATTGGCATCGCTATCTCCATGGATGCAGGGGGCAATAATATCGAATTCGGCGAAGCCATCGACAAAAAACTCGGGGAATTACAGAAAACGATTCCTGCCGGCCTCGAACTAAATCAAGTATCGAATCAGCCCCATATCGTTAAGGAATCTATTGGCGATTTCTCTCAATCCTTATTTGAAGCCATCGCCATCGTATTGCTCGTAAGCTTTGCATCCCTTGGTTTACGAACAGGTATTGTGGTAGCCCTTACCATTCCAGTCGTTGTGTCTACGACGTTCATCTTGATGTATGAAAGCGGCATCTATCTACATAAGGTTAGCTTAGGTGCCTTAATCCTAGCTTTAGGCCTCCTCGTAGACGATGCCATCATCGTTGTAGAAATGATGAGCGTTAAGCTCGAAGAAGGGTGGGGCCACTTTAAATCAGCTACCTTTGCTTACCAATCTACAGCATTCCCTATGCTATCGGGTACGCTCATTACCTGTGCAGGTTTCTTGCCATTAGCATTGGCACAAGGTATGGTAGCAGAATTTACAAAATCCCTATCCATCGTTGTATTTATGGCGCTCATCCTATCTTGGTTCGCCTCTGTTCTCGTCAGCCCTGTATTGGGTTATAAAATCATCGAAAACAAGGCTCCAAAGCCAGAATCGGAATGGACTAAACGAGACCGTATCATGCACAAGCTCAATGTAACCTTCTATGATAAGTTTGAAAAACTATTACATTGGGCTCTAGGACATCACAAGGTAGTCCTACTGGCCACCCTAGGTGCCTTCGTTTTATCCTTGCTTTCACTACCATTGATCAAACAGGAATTTTTCCCATCATCAACGCGTAATGAAATCATTATATCCATGCAATTTCCTCAAAGCTCGTCCATTGAATATACTGCTAACCAAGCAAAACTCATCGATGAACATTTGAAAGACGACGAGCGCATTGCAACCTTCACCTCCTACATTGGACAAGGTTCTCCACGTTTCGTCCTCACCTTGGAACCGGAATTGCAACGGAATAACTTCTTACAATATGTGATTGTTACAAAATCCTTAGAGGATCGCGATAAACTCTATGCTGAATTGACTCCTTATTTAAACGAGCAATTCCCATCGGCCCTTGTAAATACGCAATTCTTACAAATCGGTCCACCATCCAAATTTCCAGTCATGTTTCGCGTTGCTGGCCCTGATCAAAAGGTGGTAAAAGAAATTGCAAATCAAGTAAAAGCTAAAATGCAAGACGATAAAGACTTACAAAATATCGCCTTTGACTGGCCAGATACAGAGCCTGTAGCTAATATTCACATCGATCCAAACAAGGCACGTTTACTCGGCATCGATAGCTATGCTGTATCCTTGCACTTGCAAAGTCTATTGTCTGGTACTAAATCTGGTGAATACTACGAGGGGAACCAAACCATTCCTGTTACCTTCCGTTTAGGTGACAACGAGCAACATAACTTAAGTGCTCTTTCATCCTTGCCAATTCAAACAGGAAATGGCTCTTATGTACCACTTAGTCAAATTGCAACCATTACCATGACACAAGAAGATGGTATTATCTGGCATCGCAATATGATGCCAACTATTAGTGTGCATGCCAATGTAAAAGCAGGTGTATTGGGTAATGCGAAAACAAAAGAGGTTTACAAATCCTTACAAGACATTCGCGATTCCTTGCCTACAGGCTATTCTATTGACCTAGACGGCGCCGCTGAAAAGAGTGAAACAGCCGTTCAAAAGCTATTAACGCCAATGCCAATTATGCTCTTTGTAATCATGACCATCCTCATGTTCCAATTAAAGCGTATCGCCCTCATGGTAATGGCTTTACTCACTGCTCCATTGGGGCTAATCGGTGTTGTATTAGCACTCAATATTACGAGAACGCCGTTAGGCTTTATGGCTATTCTAGGGATTATCGCCCTCTCGGGTATGATCATCCGTAACTCCATTATCTTGTTAGACCAAATTGAAATCCACAAGGCAGAAGGACAAGAACCTCGTGAAGCGATTATCAACTCCGCTACACTTCGTTTCCGCCCTATCATGCTCACCGCTATCGCAGCGATTTTAGGCATGATTCCGCTCATGGGATCTGTCTTCTGGAGCCCATTGGCCATTGCCTTCAGCGGTGGCTTACTAGTGGCAACGGTTCTAACACTCATCGTATTACCTGTCATGTATGCAAGCTGGTATAAGGTAAAATAACTAATATTTAGCTAATAAAATATATAATATTAATCTAATGAAATGTCTAATATTTTTCTAACGAAATATCTAGTATTTACGTAACATTATAAAATCTAGCATTAGCTAGTAACTTCATTTTCTTAGTAAAAATCCCCTAATCGTTGTGAAAGTTTACACTTAAACATCGATTAGGGGATTTATATTATTTATTATTAAACTACTACAGCTGTACCATTGCATGTAATCATAAGCATACCATTTTGTGCACCTACTGTGCTGTATTGGAAGGATACGCCAATAATAGCATTAGCACCCAATTTAGAAGCTCGTTGAGACATTTCGTCAAGAGCTGCTTTGCGCGCATTCATCAAAGAATCTTCATAGCTGCCACTACGACCACCAACGATATCACGAATACCGGACATAAAATCTTTCACAAAGTTACGGCCTTCTACGACTTCACCAAATACAATACCTTTGTACTCTTGTACAGGTTTGTTTTCAATATGCATAGTTGTAGTAATAATCATAATTGTATCCTTTCTAATTGATTACAATATATTTTAATTTATTATAACAAGACTTTTAGATAAAAACAAATATAAATATAGCTTTCACATAAAACAATTACATATTGTATCTCCAAAAATTACTTTAAATTGCAATATGAAATTGAACAGTATGTAAATCCACTATTTTATTAACTTCTTCTAAAAAGACTTCTTGTGGTGTTTTGTAATGTAATATCTTACGTGGTAAGTTATTACACCAATGAAGAGTTCGGCGTAGTGTATGTTCTGAGATACTTTCTATTCGTTTTCCTTTCGGAATAAAACGACGAAGTAATCCGTTATGTCTTTCGTTAGAGCCTCGTTCCCAAGCTGAATAGGTCCTTGCAAAATAGATAGATAGTATCTCATCTTCAAGATCAGATATATCCGCAAATTCTAAACCATTATCAGCGGTTATCGTCTTACATAACAATCTTAACTCCACATTGTTTCTAAACGTACTTAACCAGGTTTCTAGTGTTTCTTTTACATCACTGGCACGTGCTGACGGACAACGTAACGCTACATATAATCTACTTTTTCGTTCTATTAAAGAAATCAATACATCATCTGTTTTATCTTTTGTTCCACGAACAGTGTCTACTTCCCAATGTCCAAACTCTTCTCGAGTTTCAATCGTAGCATCACGAAGTTCTATTGATTTTCCTAGTTCACGTTTATACTTACTCGAAACGGACTTTCTTAGTGAGCGACGTGTTACTAGAGGTAGATCAATAGCTTTTACCCCAAGTAGTCCTTGATGAAGATAGTTATATAAAGTTTTAGTACAAACCATTTCATTACGTGCAAATATACACTGACGTTTAGCATATCCAACAGCAGCATCAAAGGACCAATGTTTTTTACATACTTTTTCTTCAACCCAGAGCATGAAAGACTCTATGGAGCCTAACTTCATTGTATTAAATGAGCCAAGACGTTGTTGTTCATATGTTAATTGCCCTGAATCTGCTAAATATACAAGACGCGCCTTACCTTGTCGAATTTGGACAACCGAACCACGTTTTAGTTCTGTATAAATAGTGGTTCTAGAGCGTCCTAATACGGTTGCAATATCTGTAACTGAATCGCCAGCGGCGATTCTCTTTTCTACATAAAAGCGTTCTTCTAGGTTTAAGTGTTTGTTTGTACGTAATGTCGTGTTATGATTAATATAGTCCATAGTGATTACCTCGGTTAGATTATGTTTGGTCACTTAAATCATAACACAAGGTTCACTATGGATTTTTTAGTTGTTCAATTTCATTCTACAATTAAGCCTCCAAAAATTACATACTATATATCAAAAATTTACATATTATACATAAAAAAACCTGTTCACTACTTTCATAATGAACAGGTCTAATTTTATATTTTTATCTATCAAAATCGCGGTCTAGGTTAACCTCTTTCAACGGCACAACTTTAGTTTTGTTGATGTATTTGTAACCAAGGTAGACTGCAAAGAAGATTGGCAAGCCAATATAGGCAACGGATACGCCGTACCAGTCGATGGTATCGCCTGTGAAAGCGGAGTAGTTTTGACCACAGATGATGATGACGCAAAGAATAAACGCCAAGATTGGGCCAACTGGGAATAACCACGCTTTGTATGGCAATTCACTAAGATCTCTGCCTTGTGCAATAAAAGCACGGCGGAAACGATAGTGAGATACTGCGATACCAACCCATGCGATGAAACCGCATAGACCAGAGATATTAACAATCCATGTATAAGCTGTACCTTCACCGATAAAGCTTGTTAAGAACGCAAATAAACCGATTGCTGTCGTTAATATTAATGCAGGCACTGGAACACCACGTTTATTTAACTTAGCAAAAATTTGAGGTGCTTGACCTTCCTTAGCGAGCGCGTACAGCATGCGCGTAGAAGAGTACAGACCAGAGTTACCAGCACTCAATACAGCCGTTAAGATGATAGCATTGATAAAGCTAGCAGCAAAGGCAAAACCAAAGCGGTCAAATACGAGTGTAAATGGAGAAATGGATACGTTCTCTACACTAGAGTTCAACAGATTTGGATCTGTGTACGGAATCAAGAAACCGATAACCGTGAAAGCACCTATATAGAATAATAAAATACGCCAGAAGATTGTATTAATCGCTTTTGGCACGTTCTTTTCAGGGTCTTCCGCTTCACCAGCGGCTACACCGATCAGCTCAGTACCTTGGAAGGAGAAACCAGCTACCATAAAGATAGCAAGAATAGATTCCCAGCCACCTACGAATGGAGCCTCTCCTACGGTCCAGTTCGCAAATCCTGGAGATGTGCCACCGATGCCAAAGATGAGCATAAAGCCACAGAATAGAAATACAAATACGGTAATCACCTTGATGCTAGAGAATACATATTCACTTTCACCAAAAGAACGAGTAGATAAATAGTTCAAGCCAAATAAAATGAGCAAGAACAGAGCAGACCATACGATGGCAGGTACATCAGGGAACCAATATTTCATGATAAGCGCCCCTGCTAATACTTCAGCAGCCAAGGTAATAGCCCAGTTAAACCAGTAATTCCAACCTAAGGCAAAACCAAAGGCAGGATCTACATAGCGTTTTGCATAAGTCCCGAAGGAACCTGGAATTGGCAAGTATGTAGCCATTTCCCCAAGAGATGTCATAAGGAAATAAACCATGATACCAATGAGCCCGTAAGCTACAAGAGCACCACCAGGACCAGCTGTACTTACCACTTCACCACCGGCAACGAATAAACCTGTACCGATAGCACCACCTAATGCAATCATATTCATATGACGCGCTTTTAAGGAACGTTTTAGGTGTTGATCTTTGTTAGACGTAAACTCTACGTTACTATTATGATTTTCAGACATGGGTCACCTCTTACAAATCTAGATTACGCACGTATTTTGCGTTATCTTCAATAAATTTACGACGAGGCTCTACCTTATCACCCATGAGAACCGTAAAGATTTTGTCAGCTTCGATAGAATCTTCTAAGCTAACTTGTAGAATCGTACGATTATCAGGGTTCATTGTAGTTTCCCATAATTGTTCAGGATTCATTTCACCTAAACCTTTGTAACGTTGGATTGTAGTACCATCGCGGCCTACTTCATCAAGTTTAGCAGTCAACTCTGCATCAGAGTATACATACCAATGAAATTTACCCTTCTTGATTTGATACAAAGGTGGTTGAGCAATATAGATATGGCCTTCCTCTACCAATGGTTTCATATAGCGGTAGAAGAATGTTAATAACAATGTACGGATGTGGGCGCCGTCAACGTCTGCATCTGTCATGATGATAATCTTGTTATAACGGGATTTTGTAATATCGAATTCATCGCCAATACCTGTACCAAAAGCGGTAATCATGGAGCGAATTTCGTTATTAGCTAAAATCTTATCGAGACGTGCTTTTTCTACGTTAAGAATTTTACCACGTAATGGCAAAATTGCTTGGTAACGACGATCGCGACCTTGTTTTGCAGAACCGCCTGCAGAATCACCTTCCACAAGATAAATTTCAGTCATAGATGTATCTTTTTCGGAGCAGTCCGCCAATTTACCAGGAAGGCTAGATACTTCCAACGCATTTTTACGGCGTGTTAAGTCGCGGGCTTTACGAGCGGCCTCACGAGCACGACTTGCCATCGTTGCTTTTTCAATGATTTTTTTCGCATCTTGAGGATGTTCTTCGAAGAATGTTTTAAGACCTTCTGTAACGATAACATCTGTAATACCTTTAACTTCGCTATTGCCAAGTTTAGTTTTTGTTTGGCCCTCAAATTGAGGTTCCAACACTTTTACAGATACGACAGCTGTCAAACCTTCACGTACGTCTTCACCGGAAAGATTGGACTCACTTTCCTTGATCAAACCAGATTTACGGCCATAATCATTGAGGGTACGAGTCAAGGCAGCACGGAAACCAGATAGATGTGTACCACCGTCAATCGTATTGATGTTATTTACGAAGGACAACAAGTTTTCACTATAGCTATCGTTATATTGCAATGCTACATCTACCACAACATCGTCTTTTGTATTTTCAATGTTGATAACAGTTGGATTAATTGCTTCTTTATTTTCGTTCAAGAAGGTAATGAAAGAAACCAAACCACCTTCATAGTGGAAGCTTTCAACACGAGGTTCCTCTAAGCGCAAATCGCTCAATGTAATGCGAAGGCCTTTGTTAAGGAATGCCAATTCCTGTAAACGCATTTTCAATGTATCAAAGCTAAATACGGTAGTTTCAAAGATTTCTGCATCTGGCTTGAAAATAACTGTAGTACCAGTGCCTTCGGCCTTGCCAATTTCGTGCAACTCGGAAGTTTTATGACCACGAGCAAAAGAAATCTCTTGGACAATTCCATTTTGAGATACTTGAACCTTAGTCCATTCACTCAACGCATTAACTACGGAAATACCTACGCCGTGAAGACCACCAGATACCTTGTAGCCGCCACCACCGAATTTACCACCGGCATGCAATTTCGTTAATACTAACTCTACTGCAGACATACCGGATTCATGCATCCCTGTTGGAATACCACGACCATCATCGACAACGGTAACACTGTTATCTGGATTGATGGATACTTCTATATGTGTAGCATAACCAGCAAGCGCTTCGTCCACAGAGTTATCTACAACTTCGTATACGAGGTGATGCAAACCACGAGCAGACGTACTACCAATATACATCCCTGGGCGTTTACGTACCGCGTCTAGACCCTCAAGAACCTGAATATTCTGAGCGCCATAATTTTGTTCAGGCATGAAACAAACTCCTCCTAACAATCTATCATACTGCACTTGATTGAAATAAAGTAACAAAACATGTACAGGATTAAACTTTATCTCTTTATTATACTATAAAACTCGTCAATCCGTCTCATTAAAGTCTTAATACTGATACCAGATCCATACACACAATCATCAGTGACCACATATGTCTTGATTTGCTCCTCTGGCACCATGGCGATATATTCTAGCGTTTCATAGTGATGAATAGGACTTTTATGGGACTTTCCGCCCTTGGCATGAACCATCGTAATAATGGATTCTATGGGCACGGAAATGGTATCTCCAATATGAACGTACATAAGAATGCCCCCTCTACTTTTCTAATGTCCCATTAAGGGCATCGATTTTGCGTTGCTCCTCTTCAGCGAGGAACTTAGACCGATATTTATTACACAAATTGATGACGTGCTGATTCGTCAACTCATCAGGCTTTTTGTGAGTGATGAGCATAGCCACCATAAACATATGACGGCGATTGATAGATCCTTTATAAATCTTATCAAGGTAAAAGTATATGGATTCCCGCATCGCTTCTGCAAAGTCTGAAAAACTACACTGTATAAATTGCTGGCAGTCGCTGTATTTAAAATACGGATACTTTCGAATAACAGCTTTAATGTCCTTAATATGAGCCCGATGCAATTCATATTCACAGGTTGGACAGATTTCCTTTTTAGATTTCATATGCATGCCACATCGCTCACAACGATGGTATCCATGCTGCTCTAAATAAATTTCTCGCTTTCGAGCCGTAATCTGTACTTTCCGGAAAGCAGCTTTTAATGCTTCGTTATCCGTTTGTTTCAACGATGTATCGATAGCGTCTACGTCTTCTTTTGAAAGCACGATATTAGAAAAATTAATACGTTTTGTAATAATCTGTTCATCAGGAATCGTGAGAGACGTATTAGTTTCTACTTTCACATAGCTCTGACGTTTCATGATGAAGCGAATATCGGTGATTACCTCTTGGCGATAATACTTGTTGATAGCCTCTATGATACGACGTTTTTGCATCTGTAATTCCTGCATCCACATGGAATTATCAGCACTAATAACCATGTCTGGAGGCTTGATGGACACAATTTTCGTATGATCCGCAATGACATCGCCTACTACATCACGCCACTTATGAACGAGGGTATTTAATTTATATTGCTCCAGTAAATTCAGTTCTGCTAAGGCCTTTGGTAAACAAAGATCAAGGCTGTCCATACTGAACCTGTCCCCCTTCACAAGAAATAAATTGAACGGATTTCAAATCTTTAAAATCGTGAATATCTGTAGTGGTAATAAATGTTTGAATTCGTTTATGAATAAACTGCAATAAATTCGTTCGTCTCGACTCATCAAGTTCGCTCAATACATCATCCAATAGAAGGACTGGATATTCTCCTACCTCTGACTTGATAAATTCAAGTTCACTCAACTTTAAGGACAATACAGCGGTTCGTTGCTGCCCTTGAGATCCAAATTTCTTTAAATCCATAGCATCGGAAAAGAATCGTAAATCATCGCGATGAGGGCCAACGCTAGTGCTTAAACGATGACGATCCTGCGGCAACGCTGCTTTTATACGTTCGTAAAAGCCTTCCTTTGTATATTCCAATGAACCATTGTCCATATACGGCTGTTCATAACCAATGGTTAAATTCTCAAGGCCACCTGTCAATTTACGATTCATCAAATCGATGAGCAGATTGATTTTTTTTAAGCTTTCTAATCGTTTCTTTACGATAAAGCTCGCCATATCTGCTAGCTGCAAATCCCATTCTTCAAGAGGAATAGTATTCTTTCCTCTATATTCTTTTAGAACTGCATTTCGTTGCTGTAACAGCCGATTGTACTGCATCAATTGATGATAGTAAGTAGCGCTGGTCTGAGATATTTCCATATCAAGGAATCGCCTACGTCCCGATGGAGTCCCCTTGATGAGCTGTAAATCTTCAGGACAGAAGATAACTGTATTTAATGTACCAATCAGTTCTTTTTGAGATATTTTTGTATCATTTAATCGAATATCCTTAGGGCCTTGACGGAATAATTTAATATTTACCTTTTGAGGCGTATCTTTTTTCTCGAATTTTACAACTATGCCTGCTTCTTCAGCATTGAACATGAGCATATCTGACGTATCGTTCGTACGATGGCTTTTACCAATGGTACCAACATAAATCGATTCGAGGATATTCGTCTTACCAGCCCCATTAGTGCCATATAGAACAATAATCTCAGGATTAAACTGTATCTGTACATCCTTATAATTACGAAACTGAAATAACTGAAGTGAGTCAATTCTCACCGATTATGCCTCCTCTTGTGTAATCACGAGGTCTACATCAAGACCTTCACAAGAAATCACATCACCAACGCGGCATTTCTTGCGTTTTTCAGTTACAACCTGACCATTCAAGGTAAGGATGCCTTCATCGATGAAAGATTTTATTTGACCACCTGTTTCAATGATGCCTTCTAACTTCAACAACTGATCAATTTGAATGTACTCCGTATGAATGGGTACCTGCTGTTGCTCTTTCATAACGTTCTCCTAAAGTAGACAATTAACATAAGCATATATATCATACTGAGTCCAGGTCGCTCGCTGGGCATTTTTCTTCGAAAAATTGCACGCTCCGACCAAAGTGATGTGTGTCTCCCATCGTCGCTACCGCTCCTCTGTTAGCTCACACCCTACTTTAAGCATTTGTGCGAACTGGTGTTACTACGTATGTATAGTTTGGATTATTGTCTTGGCGAATGACAACAGGACCATTTTGTTTTAAGAACAAGTGGATATTGTCACCTGTGCTGTGACGCAAGATGTCAGAGATGTAGCGACCATTGAAGGAGATTGTGAAAGGTGTGCCTTTAAATTCAACAGCTACGTCTTCTTTTGCCATACCGATTTCAGTATTTTGAGTAGACAATGTGACATTACTTTCAGACCAATCATAACGAATTACATTATAGCTGATGTCTTTAGCCAACAAGGATACGCGATCAACAGCACCAGCAAATTCGCGGCGATCAATTACAGCGCTAGAATCGAATTGAGAAGGAATTACCTTTTCATATTCAGGATATGTGCCTTCGATTAAGCGAGAAATAATATAAATAGATTCAAAATTAAATACGATTTGTGTACGATTCCAAATGATATTGATCATAGCTGGATTATCTGTTGGTAATAAACGAGATACTTCAGCCAACGTTTTTGTAGGGATGATAGCGCGCATTGGAGTCGTTGCTGGTTCATCGATGGTAATTTTTTTAACAGCCATACGGTGTGTATCGGTAGCAACCATAGTCACTTCGTTTTCTTTGATTTCAAGAAGAGCACCGGTAAATACAGGTCGATCTTCATCAGTAGCAGCTGCATAATTTGTTAAATCGATGAGTTCTTTCATAGCAAAGCTATCGATGTTTACATGATCTTGGTCGTGAATTTGTTCCACCAAGGAAAAATCATCTGGATGTAATGTAACAAGGTTAAATTCGGAAGATCCAGATGTGATGGTCAAAGAACTTCCGTCTTCTGGTTTGTAAAGTTCAATAGTATCGCCAGGCAATTTGCGAATTAATTCTTGGAAATAGCGGGAACCTACCACTAAAGTACCAGGTTCTTTAATGTCTCCATCGATGGTTAAGCGAATGCCGAGTTCAAAGTCGTTACCTTGCAATTCTACTTGACCATTTTTTGTAGTCATATAAATAGCGCCTGGTAAGTTGGAACTTGTTTTATTTTGAGATACCTTTTGCAATACGTTAATTGCTTTTTGGAGATTTGCTTTAGGGAATGTAATATGCATATGTTACTCCTTTATAATTTTTATATATTGTAAAAGCACTAATAATTAATTGCTTTGTTTGTAATATTCTATGTTTACTATCTTAGATGCTCTATAGATATTCTACGGTAGATCTATTTCTACTGGTTTTTTGATTGTTTGTTAGTTTTAGTAGTAGTAATAGTAGGGGCCTGTTTATATGTGTAAAAGTGATTTGGCGCTACTAACTGTGTGAATTATGAGTTGTGTATAACTATGTTGATAGTTTGTACCTACTTATCCACATATTAACATCAAAGTATGAGTTTTAGGATATCCACAAAGTTATTCACCGTATATCCACAGAGTTATCCACAGGTTGTTAATTTCTGTTTAATTTCTGCAACCATTCGTTTAGTTTCTTCGTTTTTTTCAATTTCCTTCGTTATTTTATCGTACGCATGGAGAATTGTCGTATGATCACGAGAAAAAGCTGCTGCGATTTGAGGATAGCTTTCATTGATCATATCGCGGCATAGATACATGGCGATTTGCCGTGGAAATGCGAATTGGGCTTTTCGTTTCTTGCCGAGTAGGTCTTGCTTTTTAATATTGAAATAAGAACTAACAAAATTCTGGATGCTTTCAATATTAACCATATTCACCTCTTCGGTATGAACGAGGCCCGCCAAGGCGTGTTTTGTGTATTCTAGGTCGATAGATTCGAGACGTTGATCGATGGATGCTGTACCGATGAGCTTGGTAAAAGCACCTTGCAATACGCGGACGTTTTCGCTAAATTGCAATGCTACGTAGTTAATTGAATCATTATCGATACGAATAATGCGATTCTTTTTATATTCTCGTTCGAGCAGTGATCTGAAGATGGCAATGCGTGTTTCTAAATCTGGATTTTCCATTGTGGCAATGTAACCAGCTTGGAAACGAGAGCGAAGACGATCTTCGAACTGCTCCATATCGTTTGGCATCGTATCAGAGGTAAGAACGATTTGCTTGTTGTTATTTAATAATTCATTGAACGTATTAAATAGTTCAGTTTTCGTACTTTCACGGCTTTCAAGGAACTGAATATCGTCAATCATGAGCACATCGATATTGCGGAATGTGTTGCGGAACAATTTACCTTGGTTGCGCTGTAATGTTTCAACGAAAATATTCATAAAGTTTTCGCTCGTAATAGACATGACCTTCATATGTGGATGATTTTCCTTGATAGCATTACCGATGGCGTGCATCAAGTGTGTTTTGCCGAGGCCCGATGGACCATAGATAAAGAGCGGATTATAGTCTCCACCTGGAAATTCAGCTACATTTTGAGCGGCTCCAAATGGTATTCGGTTCGCATTGCCCGTTACATAATTATCAAAACGGTATGCCGGATTGAGATTAGATAGTGATAAATCCACAGGTACATTGTCAGACTGTAATGTTGGCGTTGTTTCTGATGGTTTCTTTGGTGTCGCTACCATTGGTTCGTCTGGAATCTCCACAGGCGCTGGCGTGCGGTCGATATAGACAGGATCTTGATAGACTGGTGTGTAAAACTCCTCTTGATGAGCCTTTTCCTCTACTATAGGTGGTAAAGGCATCGGCGGTGCTACAACA
Source organism: Veillonella sp. (assembly GCF_032470285.1). GTDB lineage: Bacteria > Bacillota > Negativicutes > Veillonellales > Veillonellaceae > Veillonella. The sequence goes on from NZ_JAWEKP010000009.1 coordinate 15,529, forward strand.
GGCGTATCGATGAGATTTTCATCAACAAAGGTAGTATCTACACTTTCTTGATTGAAATCGAATAACACCATATCTCGATGGGAACCGATAACCGTAGTAATCGCATCCTGCAAAGCCTTGCTAATTTGCGGCTGCTGGTCGATTAAGTTTTTTACAAATGTTTGCATGACCCCAATATGGATTGAATGACTTTCGAGAGACATGGGAATCAACGATGATGTGACGCGCAAATACAATGCATCAGGTAAATGTTGCATATTCTTTTTCGCCTCTTGCAATATATGCTCCCATATATTATTTAAATCAAATGATTGCATGACGTGCCTCTTGTGAATAACTATTGCAATAAATGTGTATAACTTTAGGAATAATGTGCATAACCATTGTAAAAGCTGTGGAAAAAACTATTATTCCTGTGAATAACTTGTGTATAACCTGTGAATAAGTAAAAAATAAAAGTCTATTTTATATAGATAATTACTGACTTTTCAGTTTTTATAAACTAAAAGAGAAAAAATGTGGATAACTTCGAAAGTTATCCATCAAAAACCTATAAAAATATATAATTTTTCCTAATTTCAAGTATGATTGTACCAAAAAATAAGTAATTTGTCATTCAATCTGTGGATAACTTTTGATTATCTGAAGGAAATGTGTTAATAAATCAATAATTATCTTATCATTTGTTCATCAATTACTTTTGGGGGAGGAATGAAAACTACTTTTATCGCTCCATTCTAACGCAAGTCGCTCAAAAAGTAGTTTCACTTCCCCTCCTCCAACCATATAATTTTATGATTTTTATACATATAACCAAAAAAGTAATAGATATACCTTCTATCAATCTACATTAGATCTGTTTATAAAACGTTATCAACACAACTTAAATGAAAATCGGGGAGAGAAGTCAGAGGAAATTAATAGTATCAATTGTCCCCCTTTCCTATCAAGAGGTTAAAAGGTAATATTTGTTAAATCTTAGATCCGTATTCTGAAAGACTTTTAGATTTCCTATAAAAACTGATACTACTTTTTATACTGGTGGTAGGTGTATTAGTAATCATTAGAGTGTGTTAGGAGCAGGAATAGATGTGGATTTTTGACCGAAACGATGAGTATGGAGGGAGAAAACCACATCTATTCCTCCCTTCTCTTCAACTAGAGATCAAAACATAAATTTGCCAAAGTATAAAAAGATTTGAATTGTGAGTTCTTGTATGTTGATAAATTGATGTTACGTTTACATCGTGTAGTGGTGTTGAAGGTGAAATTAGGGTTGTCTTAGGGAGGGAATATAGGGTCCTTTTGAGCGACTTTACGATTAGTATGGAGCGATGAAGGAGCCCTATATTCCTCCCCCTGGAAACGTAACATCAATTACAGGATAAAATGTGTAGTAGAATTATTTTCAGAAATACAAGAACTCATAGCAGAACCCCTTTATTATATTGACAAATTTACGTTTTACCTCTATAATTACCCTGTTATGGTATAAGTAAAACAATACAGAATGACGAGGAGGTGTTTTACTAATGAAACGTACTTACCAACCAAATACTCTTTGGAGAAAACGTACCCATGGTTTCCGTGAACGCATGAAAACTATTGGTGGCCGTCTCGTTTTGAAAAGAAGACGTGCAAAAGGCAGAAAACGCTTATCTGCATAATATAATAGCTGTTAGGCAGGAGAAAAAACTTGGCGCTGCTGCCAAGTTTTTCTATTCTTAGGACTTAAGGACAATGCATATGGATTATTGCCTTGATAAAGCAAGACGACTGACGCACAATAATGAATATCGCCTTGTGTATAAGCACGGAAAATACGAAGTAGGCCGTATGTGTGTACTGTATCGTATGCCCGTGGCAAAGCAACCTACGCGCATTGGTTTTGTAACAGGCAAAAAGGTTGGTTGTGCAGTGGAGCGCAACCGAGCTAGACGCCTGATGAAAGAGGTATATCGCCTCAATCAGCACGCCATTCGCGAAGGGTATCATATCGTAATTGTTGGACGTGGCCCTCTGAAAAACGCTACCTATGAAAAAGCGGAAAAGGAGATTTTGTATCTCTTGCGAAAAAGCAAATTATTGATACAAAATGATAAATAGGACCACAAGTTAGAGGCTTTGGTCCTTTTTGTGTATATGGAGGTTTCCATGAAACGCTGTATAACCATGCTTTTACGACTTTTAATTAGGTTTTATCAGCTCGCCATATCTCCCTTAAAACCTGGATGTTGCCGTTATTATCCGACATGTTCCACATATACTCTGCAGGCCATCGAAAAATATGGTCCTTTGAAAGGTAGCTGGATGGGTTTAAAACGCATTCTTCGCTGTCATCCTTTCCATAAGGGTGGCTACGATCCAGTTCCCTAATCCACGTGGGATTAGGCTGGATGCGTTCTGTGAAAGTTACTTTCATAAAAACCATCGAGCACAGTTTTGGAAATACCTGAGCATCTGTATGGATGAAATTTAGACCATACCATAACGATATATAGATGCGCAAAGGACGATTTGGGACTGTATGAAAAAGGAGAAACAATGGACTTTTTAAGTGGTATTTTCCAACCTATCGTTGATTTAATGAGCACATTGGTAACTTATGCGTTCCAATTGACTCAAATGATAGGTTATCCAAGCTACGGTGTGGCTATTATCCTTTTAACAATCGTTATTAAAGCGATTTTGGCACCACTTACTGTTAAGCAAATCAAATCCATGAAGGCTATGCAAGAATTGCAGCCTCGCATGAAACAATTGCAAGATAAATACAAAAACGATCCTGCAAAACTGCAAGCGGAAATGGGTGCATTGTATAAAGAAATGGGCGTTAACCCATTGGCTGGTTGCTTGCCATTGTTGGTACAAATGCCATTCTTGATCGCGATTTACTGGGCTTTGAAAGATTACCCATACGATCCAAACTTTGTACAATTCTTGTGGTTGCCTAGCCTTGGCGATCCAGATCCAATGTACATCTTACCTATTTTGAGTGCATTATCCACATGGGTTATGTCTCGTCAAACTAGTAATGGTGCGACTGGTGCAGCTGCGCAACAACAAAAGATTATGACAATCTTTATGCCTTTATTCATTGGTTACATTTCTTTGAGCTTCCCATCTGGTCTCGTTATCTACTGGGTAGTTTCTAACGTATTCCAATTGATTCAACAGCATTTCATTTACAAAAATTTGAACGCTAAGTAGGAGGCAATTATGGAATTTATCGATGTATCTGCTAAAACCATTGAAGATGCCATTGCTAAAGGTGTAGCTCAATTAGCCGCTGAAGGTCAAGAATTGGTAGAAACTAAAGTCTTAGAACAACCTTCTAGTGGATTTTTAGGCATTGGTCGTAAACCAGCAGTTGTTCGCTTATTCTTCACTGCTTTGGCTCAATCTGCTACTGCAAAAGAAGTAGCTAACGCAGAAGAACAATCTGTAGCTATTGCTTCCGAACCAGTGGCAACAAGCGAAACAGAAGTACAAGATACAGCAGTTGAAACTTCTGAAAATACTATAACGGAAAAATCTTCTAAAAAAGAACTTTCAAAAGAAGATCAACAAGAAATTGCTGAAAAAGGTAAACAATTCCTCGATGATATGTTTACACAAATGGGCCTCACTGTGGTTATCGAAAAGATGATGACGAAAGATAAAATCACATTCCAAGTACACGGCGAAGAGCTAGGTATTTTGATCGGCAAACATGGTCAAACCTTGGATGCTATTCAATACTTAACAAATCTCGTGGCTCACAAGGATGTATCTGGCCATTGCCATATCGTGGTAGATGTGGAAAACTATCGTTCTCGCCGAGAAGAAACATTGGTAAATCTCGCGAAACGCTTGGCTTCTAAGGTGAAACGCAACCGTCAAAAGGTTTCCTTAGAACCGATGAATGCTTTTGAACGTAAAATCATTCATACTGCCCTTCAAGGAGATAAAAACGTTGTTACCAACAGTGAAGGGGACGAACCATTCCGTCACGTTGTGATTTCGTACAAAAAATAAAATATAGTGGTGCAGCTTTCAAGTAGCTAGGATTTTCCGTTACTTGAGGGCTGTTCCCTTTATTCTTTAGGTTATGGTGAAAGCTAACCTAAGTTAATCTTCGCATGCAAAGATTAGTTTAGTTTAACTTTCACAGGCGAAGAACATATACAAAAACAAATACTAGATAATCGAAATACGGAGATATGTATGTATATAGATGATACAATAGCGGCCATTGCGACACCGCCCGGCATCGGTGGGGTTGGTATTATTCGGGTCAGCGGCAAGGATAGTTTTCCTATTGTAAATAGCCTGTTCAAGAGCACTGGCACCGTTCCTTTGATGGACCGCCAAAATAGAACGATACAATATGGGACCATTGTGGACCCAGCGACGAACAAGACCATCGACGAGGTACTTGTACTATTAATGAAAGGGCCTCATTCCTACACGGCGGAAGATGTGGTAGAAATTCAGTGTCACGGTGGCATTGTACCGGTTCGACAAATTCTGAAACTCCTCGTCAATCACGATGTGCGCATGGCTGAGGCCGGTGAATTTACGAAGCGCGCCTTTATGAACGGACGTATCGACCTCACCCAAGCGGAGGCGATCATTGATATTATTGAAGCGAAAACGGAGGACTCCCTCTCCCTCGCTGTATCTCAGCTAGATGGGACTGTTTCGTCCTTTGTGAAAGATGTGCGAGAACAGCTCATCGCCATGATTGCTCATTTAGAGGTAACCATCGACTATCCTGAGGAGGATATCGAGGACGTAACGAGCCAAGAGGTTCGTGAACAGCTAGAGCCTATTTTGAAAGCCATGGATGATCTTTTGTCCACAGCGAATACAGGTCGCCTCATTCGGGACGGTATTACGACGGTTATTGTAGGCCGTCCAAATGCAGGTAAATCGAGCCTCATGAACGCTCTTTTGCGCGAAAACCGCGCTATCGTAACGGATATTCCTGGTACAACGCGGGACAGTATTGAAGAATATATGACCGTAGAAGGCATTTCTCTACGCCTCATCGATACGGCAGGTATTCGGGACACACAAGATACGGTAGAAGCCCTTGGTGTGGAGCGTGCTCGCGATTATATCAACAAAGCAGACATCGTGCTCTGCGTTATTGACGGATCTACTCCGTTAAACTCTGAAGAAATCGAAATTTTGACCTCTGTGAGCGGTTTAAATACTATCGTACTCCTCAATAAGTCCGACGTGGCACAAGTCGTTACAGATGAAAATATTAAAGAACACGGCACCTTTACAGCCATAGAACGCATTAGTGCTAAAGAAGGGGAAGGCTCTGCAGTTCTCTCTAAATGGGTACAAGATCTCGTCTATGGCGGTCGCGTAAAACAAGACAACAGCGCCATGATTAGTAACGTGCGCCACATTAGCCTTATGGAACAAGCAAAGGCACAAGTCGAACAAGCCCTCTCCTCCATCGACATGGGCATGCCAGTAGACTTTGTAGCTACCGACCTGCGCAGTGCCTGGGAACTACTAGGCGACATCACAGGCGATACCATCCGAGAATCCATGATCGACGAACTCTTCAGTCGTTTTTGTTTAGGTAAGTAAAAGCAGGGCAGTAGTCAATGGAGGAGCTTGCGACGACAGGGACACTGCATCGCTTTGGTCGGAGCGTGCAATTTTTCGAAGAAAAATGCTCAGCGAGCGACCTGTACTCTGGGCTATTCGGCCTCGTAGTTTGAATAAAATATACTTTCACAATAAGATAAGTAACAAATATAAGGAATTTAATTGATATGTACACAGTAGATAATTATGATGTCATCGTCATCGGCGGTGGTCATGCTGGTTGTGAGGCGGCTCTCGCCACTGCTCGCATGGGTCATCGCACGTTGATGGCGACCATCAGTTTAGATAATATTGCGCTTATGCCGTGCAACCCTGCCGTAGGTGGACCTGGTAAAAGTCATCTTGTTTACGAAGTTGACGCATTAGGCGGTCAAATGGGTATCAATGCGGATGCTACGGCTATTCAAATGCGTATGCTCAATATGGGCAAAGGACCTGCCGTTCATTCTTTGCGCTGTCAATCCGACAAGATTAAATATCAACATTTGATGAAACAAACATTGGAGAATACAGATAATCTCAATGTTAAGCAAATCATGGTGACTGAGCTTAAGGTTGAGGCTGGCAAGGTCACAGGTATCGTTACGGAACTTGGTGAATTTTATGGCGCTAAGGCGGTAATTCTTTGTACAGGTACCTATTTGAAAGGTAAAATCCTCATCGGCGATATCGATTATGTGGGTGGTCCAAATGGCCAACGTGTAGCGGAGCATTTCTCTCAATCCTTGCTCGATAATGGTGTTGAATTGATGCGCTTTAAGACGGGTACACCAGCACGTGTAGATAAACGTACTTTAAACCTCGAAAATATGGTAGTTCAAGAAGGCGATGCACATCATCACGCATTTTCCTTCATGGATGAATGGATTAACCGTAATGAAGATGTATGTTGGTTGACGTATACTAACAAAGAAACGCACGAAATCATTCATAGCAATATTCACCGCGCTCCTATGTATAGTGGCAAAATCGAAGGCGTAGGCCCTCGTTATTGCCCTTCCATCGAAGATAAAGTAGTGCGCTTTGCCGATAAAGAACGCCATCAATTATTCGTAGAACCAGAAGGTACGGGTACAAATGAAATGTACGTTCAAGGTATGAGTACATCCCTTCCTATGGACGTACAATATGCATTCTTGCGTACCATCCCAGGGCTTGAGAATGTTGAAATTATGCGCCCTGCCTATGCTATCGAATACGATTGCTTAAATCCAACACAATTGACACCAGCACTTCAAGTGAAACATATTGAAGGCCTCTACTCTGCGGGTCAAGCTAATGGTACATCTGGCTATGAAGAAGCGGCTGCTCAAGGCCTCATGGCTGGTATCAACGCAGCATTGTGGCTTGAAGGTAAAGAACCATTCATCCTTGCTCGCTCTGAAGCGTACATCGGTGTTCTCATCGATGATCTTGTAACAAAAGGTACAAATGAACCGTATCGCATGATGACAAGCCGCAGTGAATACCGCTTATTGCTTCGTCAAGATAATGCAGACATGCGTCTTACGGAAAAAGGCCGTGAAATCGGTCTTGTAAAAGATGATCGTTGGGCCAAATTTACAGCTAAAAAAGCTGCTATCGAAGAAGCAATGGACATGTTACGAAATACACCTGTCAATCCATCCAAGGAAACACAAGCTTTGCTTGAAAGTCTAGGTACAGCACCTATTAGAACAGGTATTCACGCTTATGATTTAGTAAAACGTAACGAACTCTCTTACGCCATCGTAGCCGATGCATTTGGTTTGAAACGCTATACACCTGATGTAGAGGAAACTGTTGACATTTCCATTACTTACGAAGGGTACATCAAGAAGCAAATGGAGCAAGTCGATAAGGTTCGTAAACTAGAAGAAAAAATTCTTCCAAAAGAATGGGATTATGCACAAATCAAGGGTATTTCCCTTGAAGCTCAACAAAAGCTCAACAAAATTCGCCCTCACTCCATCGGCCAAGCAAGCCGTATCTCTGGTGTATCACCTGCGGACGTATCTGTTCTGTTGATCCAACTCGAACAATACAACAGAAGTAAATAAAATAGCATGTAATAACATGCATTTTATATGAACTTTTTAGAAGATATTTCTTACAGATCTTATTGTCCTATACATATTAGACAATTCATTAGGTGTACTTATGAAAGAAAAATACGATGTGCCTATAGCACCTCAGTCTGAATTTGTTTCGTACATGATGGAGCAAATGAGCCATTTTGGCTTGCCTTGTACGGAAGAGCAAGCCAAAGACTTTTACATGTATTATGCGCATATGATTGAAACAAATAAATATCTCAATCTAACGGGTATTACGGATATGAAAGAGGTCGTGGTTAAGCACATGATTGACTCCCTCTCCTGTTATGATTCTGAAATTATCAAATCTGACATGACGATTATCGATGTTGGTACCGGTGCAGGTTTCCCTGGTATTCCATTGGCTATCTATGACCGTAGCCTCAAGGTTACCCTGTTTGATTCTTTGAAAAAGCGGCTTACCTTTTTGGAATCGGTTATAGATGAACTAAAACTGACGAACTGTACTACCTTACACGGACGTGCGGAGGATTTGAGTCATCAAGATTACCGTGAAAGCTTTGATATTGCTACGAGCCGTGCCGTGGCACGCTTGCCGATTCTTTTAGAATGGACTGTGCCATACGTAAAAGAAGGTGGATACATAGTTGCTTTAAAAGGAGCTATCTACGAAGAAGAAGTGAAAGAATCTAATAAAGCCCTTAGCACACTAAAAGCTACTATCGAAGAAGTAAGGACCGTTACTTTGCCAACCTTAGAGGATAAACGAGCAATCGTGTATATAAAGAAAATTGGAAAAACACCAAAACAATATCCACGAAAACCAAAAGAAATCAAAGACAAACCGTTAGTATGATTTTTACTAGTACATATTGTGTGAAACTTAATAAAACTAGCAATACAATACAAAACAAGTACAAAAAGAGGATGAAAATTTTATATTTGCATCCTCTTTCCTTTCATTAGGAATGACTTAGCTCGTTTTCTATCCCCCTCCCCACTACCTATTAAATGATATCGTTTACAACAACATTTTAAGGAGGAGTTATTTTGATATAGGATAAATTAGTTTAAATGAAAATAGAATACCTTTCCCTAAGGACGACTTAGCTCGCTTTGGAGTCCCTGGGAAAGGTATTCTATGCAAACATTAAAATGACTTATACGTGGTCAATAATATGTAACGTTGTATCGATATCATTTAAAGGCATGATATGTACGCCTGCTGCAATTTTCTTGATTTGTTCAAGTGTTTCGATAGCGATTTCTGTACCAGCCTCTTTACCACTTTTTTCCATGCGCTCCAATATTTCTTGAGTAAGGTTGATTCCAGGCACTTTTTCGTGGAGGTATGTGGCCATTTTAAAGCTTTTAAGTGGAATCAAACCGAGCATGATAGGTACATCGAATTCAGACATTTTGTCAATGTAGCGTTTTGCCTGTTCTAAATCGTAAATTGGTTGTGTTTGTACAAAGTGAGCGCCATTTTGAATTTTAGCAGCCAATTTTTGGCGTTCAATCTCTAAATCTGGAGCACCAGGATTACCAGTTGCACCGATGTAGAAGTTTGTAGGTGAGTCTAGGTCATTACCTGCAAGGTCTTTGCCTGCATTTAATGTCTTGGCGATATTGAGTAGTCCCATACAGTCGACTTCAAATACAGATTGTGCAAATGGATGGTCCCCGTTATCTGGTTTGTCACCAGTGAGGGTTAAAATATTATGCACACCCAACGCTGCTGCACCGAGTAATTCAGATTGCAAACCGATAATATTGCGGTCGCGGCATGTAAGGTGGAAAATGGTTTCAATCTCTTTGTTATGCTGTAACAAATAAGAAAGAGAAATTGGGCTCATGCGCATTTTGGACATAGGGCTATCAGCGATGTTGATAGCATCCACCTTCCCTTTTAAACGGGCTGCTTGTTCGAAGGTCTTTTCCGCAGAACTGCTTTTAGGAGGATCCAATTCAACCGTAATGGTGAACTGCCCTTGTTGATGTTTTTCTCTTAATGTCATCATGTACCTCGTTACTATAAATTATTTTTCTAGTGTTTCAAAAAAGTCGTTAGCGTGGTTAACAGCAGCGATGCCGTCTTTAGCGTAGATATCTGCGCCCGCTTGGTCTGCGTAGTCTTGAGATACTACGGCGCCGCCAACCATGACCTTAGTTTTAAGGCCTGCTGCACGGATAGCAGCGATGGTATTGTCTATTTGTGGCATTGTAGTCGTCATCAAGGAACAAATACCTACTAGAGCGGCTTTGTTATCTTTAATGGCTTGTACGATAATTTCTGGGTCAACGTCCTTACCAAGGTCGATGATTTTGTAGCCATTGTTTTCAAGTAATGCTGCTACGATATTTTTACCTAAATCGTGAATGTCGCCTTTAACTGTAGCCACGACAACGGTGCCTTTATCTAAGCTTTCACTAGCAGGAATAATTTCTTTAATGGTGTTGAAAGCAGCTTGCATTGTTTCAGCAGCAAGCATTACTTGTGGTAAGAATAATTTACCAGAGCCAAACTTATCCCCTACTACGTTCATCGCTTCAGATAAACCTTTTTTCGTAAGATCTAATGGATCGATACCATCTGCTAAGGCTTTTTTTACAAGATCAATGATAGCTTCCTTTTCGCCTTGTTCTACACATGCGCGAATATTGGCTAAAGGATCATTACTATCGAAGGATTTTTTATCTGGCCCTTTAGGTGCAGCGTTGCCTGGTGCACTTGTTTCGTCTTCGTATCCGTATTCTTTAATAAATTCAGCAGAACCTGGGTCCCAGCCTAAAAGTGTTGTACTAGATACAAAAGCTTTTTTGGCTGGATAATTTAGAGGGTTCATAATCGGTGTTGTTAAGCCACATGCAAGGGCCATTGTTAAAAACTGGCCGTTCAAGTATGGACGTTGAGGCATGCCAAAGGAGATATTAGACAAGCCCATTACTGTTGGGAAGCCAAATTTTTCTTTATATAATTGTAGTGTACGCAATGTTTGGCGTGCACTATCTTCACCGCTGGCAAGTGTTAATACCAATGGATCGAGTAATAAGTCATGTGGTTGAAGACCATAACCATACGCGCGATTTACGATGCTTTCAGCTAAAGCAACGCGGTCCTCTGCTTTTTCAGGAAGGTCACCACTGGATAATGGCAAGCAAAGCAATGCTGCACCGTATCGCTTAGCTAAAGGCATAACTTGAGTGATGGACTCCTCCTCCCCATTTACGGAGTTAATAAGCGCGCGGCCTGGGTAGTTTTTAAGAGCTACCTCCATAGCTGCTGGATCCAATGTATCGATAGACAATGGAGTTTCAACAAGCATGGATAATTCAAAGATTGCTCGTTCCATCAATGGAGTTTGATCCATGCCAGCTACGCCCATGTTTACATCGAGGATGTTTGCCCCCGCCTCTACTTGATCTAAGGCATCGCGCTTTACACGAATGAAAGAGCCATCGCGCAATTCTTGAGCGAGAACTTTACGACCTGTTGGGTTAATACGTTCACCAATGATAAGCGGTTTTGTATTGTGACCTAATTCTAACAATCTAGTACGGCTTGTAATAATTGTTTTAGGTTTGATATGAGCACGCTCTTTAGGTGTATGTGCTTTTACAGCATTGGAAATAGATTGGATATGAGCTGGTGTCGTACCGCAGCAACCACCAACATAACTAGCGCCTGCATCAACGATATCGAGCATCAATGGTCCCATTTCTTCTGCTGTAAGTGGGAATACAGTTTGTTTATTAATCAGTTGTGGCATACCGGCATTTGGTTGACAGCTGATTGGTAAGTTTGTAACACTTGCAATCTCTTCGATAAGTGGTCTAATTTGCTCGGGTCCAAGAGAACAGTTGATACCGATGATATCTGCACCCATAGCTTCTACGATAGTAGTTGCTACTGCAGGTGGTGTACCTGTAATGGTACGACCGTCTTCGCTGAAAGAAAATTGACAGATGATTTGTACATCTTTTTTCGTTTTGCCTGCTGCTTTGCGAGCATCTAGAGATGCTAATAAAGCGGCACGCATTTCTTGTACGTCAATAATGGTTTCAATGATGATGAAATCAACACCACCTTCGATTAAAGCCTCGGCTTGCTCGCGGTATGTGTCGTAAATATCATCAAAGCTCATATTGCCTAATGGTTGTAAGAAGCGGCCTGTAGGACCCATAGAGCCAGCTACACGGGCAGATGGTTTAACCTCTGCAATCGCTTCTTTGGCTACTTTTACAGCAGCAATATTTATTTCTCTTACACGATCTTGTAAGTCATAATCTTCTAGTTTAAGCCCACAAGCGCCGAACGTATTTGTTGTGATTACATCACTGCCATGTTGTAAGTATTGAGCGTGAATATCCTTTACTACTTCTGGCCTTTCTACGTTAAATAGCTCCGGACAATAGCCCTCTTCTAAGCCTGCGGCTTGTAGCATTGTGCCCATAGCACCGTCAAATATATACATAAACATCTTCCTTTAATAGTTTAAAATTAAAATGTTTCACGTGAAACATCACTCTGTTGGTTGACCTTTCATAGCGATACCAGAAATATCGGCAGTAGTTTTTCTACTATCCTCTTCTCCCCTATCCTTGTCGTTAACTGTTGCTTTCTCTGGTAATTTACGAGAAGCGCAGTCTTGTTGTGAACAAGATGTACAGCCTCTTTTTGTTTTAATATCTTCATTTGCTGGCATTAAACCGATGATAGCTGTTACAGATTTACGTGGGAATAATAAATAGTTCTCTGTAACTTGTAAGCCAATTAGCTCAGTTTTAATAATTTTAGCTAATTTAGGCTGAATCTCTAGTGGCCAATTGCCATAACCAGGACTAAAACGCCATGTTGGCTTATATCCCTGCTTCTTAGCAATCGTATTGATTACTTCGTTTACCTGATCAGCTACCTGTTCTACTGCAGTTGTAGCTGCTGCATCAAGTAATAAACCCACCGTATAATTACCTTGTTTAAATAACTGCTCACTACGAATTTCTACATCTTCACCTACTGTTACGCCTAATACGTATACCTTAGTAGATTTTTCTAAGTGTTTTTCGATAATAGACCCTTCAATTTTTAGGGGTGGATTACTTAAAATAGTCTTTGTTTCTGCATCGTAATCATATTCTTGATATACACCCTTAGGTGTTGCTAATAATTGGATTTCCTTACATGCTTCGTCAACATAGTTTTGTGGGAAATCCTCAGCGTGACGAAGTCCTGCGTATCGTTTTACTTCTGCTTTGTCGATGGCAGGAAGCATTCCGTTATAGATGGGCATAGAAACGCCTCCTCTTCAAAATAAAAAGCTCTGCGTGTCCGTAGAGCATGTGCTTACTGTTATCAATTGTATATAAATCTTATAAAGTAATTTTTCTAGACTCTTAAGATTATCAATCTAATTACTATCTAACTAATAGTATATAGATATGGATAATACCTGTCAAAGTATATAGGACCTGTATTCTCATATAATTTAGTAGTATATAGATATAGTTTGAAGTTATATCAAAATGCTTTTTTGGACATAAAAGTTATTGACGATAAAGTTTTTATGTATTTAATGTTAACTTTAATGTTTCACGTGAAACAATTTGTTAAATATGATCTGATTATATGTTGTTAAGCGTATATAAGAGTATAGTATTAAATTAATATATTACATTTCGTATATTATTGTTATATATACATGTTACCGATCAAAGTATTGTTACTTCATACCTTTCGCTAATGGTTTAGTTCTATAAATAAAAAAGATAATATAAAATAAATCTGTATATATTGAACTATTGGCATAGGATTTATATTAAAGTAATGGTTTTTTACTGTAAAATTTTTATTGATTTTACAATTTGATATTTTTGCGTTAGGCCTTAATTCTTAAATGTTTCACGTGAAACATTTAATCGTAAAATCTACAGAACATTTGATGTAATTTTTTTCTATTTAGTGTTGTAAATATATAATGAAAAAATAAATTGTTATGTTTCACGTGAAACAATAAAAAATAAGCGTTGTAATTATATTAATGAAGTTATTTACCTATAAGTTTATGGACATAATATAAATGTATGTGGAAAAATAATGTAGTAGATAAAAAATTAATGAGAAATTGATTTATAAATACCGTAATTAGCATTGTTTTATGTTATAATGGAAAAGAAATATTTTGAACGAAGATGTGAGGTGAATTAAGTGGGCAAAGTTATAGCTATTACTAATCAAAAAGGCGGTGTTGGTAAAACTACAACATCAGTAAATTTGAGTGCTTGTTTAGCTGATGCAGGTAAGAAAGTGTTACTGGTTGATTTGGATCCACAAGGTAATGCTAGTTCTGGGCTAGGTATTGAAAAGGATGATTTAGAGCTCTGTGTGCATGATGTTCTAATTGATGGAGAACCAATTGCTGATATTGTACAACCTACAATGCTTGAAAACTTATTTGTGGCGCCTGCAACAATTCAACTAGCTGGTGCTGAAGTAGAACTAGTTTCCGTTGTTTCACGTGAAACAATGTTGAAAAAAGCATTGGCGTCAGTGCGAGATACATATGATTTTATCGTTATAGATTGTCCACCATCTCTCGGATTATTAACATTAAATGCCTTCACTGCTGCTGATAGTGTGTTGATTCCAATTCAAAGTGAGTTTTACGCATTGGAAGGGGTTAGTCAATTAGTTAAAACGATAACAATTGTGCAACAAACATCCAATAAAGATCTTGAAATTGAAGGCGTACTATTGACTATGTTTGATGGCCGCACAAACCTATCTATTCAAGTAGCCGATGAAGTGAAGAAATTCTTTGGCAATAAAGTATATAAAACAATTATTCCTCGTAATGTACGTTTAAGTGAGGCGCCTAGTTATGGGGAGCCAATCATTGTATATGATCCAAAATCCAAAGGTGCTGATGTATATACGAAATTAGCTAAAGAGGTAATTAAAGCATCTAAAACTAAATAAGCACTAGAGATAAATAAGTACTAAAACTCAATAAATATATATTAAAGCGAAGTAAGTACCTAAAGGTAATAAGTATCTGTTATATGTATGTATCTAATGCTAAGTATATTAGTTTTTGGTGGTTTGTGTGATTTACATATTTTGAATTTGTAAATATTTGTAAGGCTGAGAGGGTTAGTTGTATGCCAAGAGAAATTAAAAGCAAGAAAAGCAAAGCGTCTGGATTGGGGAAGGGCCTTGAGAATTTGATGAAGGTTGACTCTGTAGAGTCTGTATTGCCTGATAAAGAGATACATGAACTGCCGATTTCTGAGCTAGTTCCAAATGTAGACCAACCACGTAAAAGTTTTGATGAGGATAGTCTAGCTACATTGGCCGAATCAATCAAGAATCTTGGTATTTTTCAACCTATTGTGGTTCGTAAACAAAAAAATAAATATCAAATTGTGGCTGGTGAGCGCCGTTATCGTGCTGCTATGATTGCTGGATTAAAAACAGTACCAGTTATTGTTAAAAAATATAATACCGAAGAAATGACAGAGGTTGCTCTTGTAGAAAACTTACAACGTGAAGGATTAGATCCCATTGAAGAAGCATTGGCTTATCAAGGATTGATGGATACCTATAAGCAAACGCAAGAAATGATTTCTGCTCGTCTTGGCCGTAGTCGTTCATATATTGCTAATATGGTTCGCCTTTTAAAATTATGTGATTCTGTACAAAAAGATCTTATTGAAGGTGATTTGACGGTTGGTCAAGCTCGTCCATTATTAGCTTTAAGAAGTGCAGCTCAACAAATGGAAGCAGCTGAACGTATTAAAGAGGGCGAGCTAAGCGCTAGACAAGCAGAGGCCCTTGTTAAGTCTATGCAAAATAAATCATCTAAAGCAAAGACTGGTAAACCCCAAAATACGGCAGAAGTTCGTGCTCTAATGGACCGTTTAAAACTAAGCTTAGGGTCCTCTGTGAATATTAAATTCCGTGCAGGCAAAAAGGTACAAGGAAAAATTGAAATTGCTTTCTCCTCTGAAGCTGAATTAGAAAGACTTATTGCATATATGGATGGGCAAGATCAAACAGAAGATGCGGAAACAATAGAGTTTAGAGTATAATTGGCTAGCAAAAGCAAAAGCAAAAGCAAAAGCAAAAGCAAAAGCAAAAGCAAAAGCAAAAGCAAAAGCAAAAGCAAAAGCAAAAGCAAAAGCAAAAGCAA
>NZ_JAWEKP010000010.1:0-25164 GCF_032470285.1 Veillonella sp.
CTGAGCTAATCGTCCATATGTGGTGACCCGTCCGGGAATCGAACCCGGGATACCGCCGTGAAAGGGCGGTGTCTTAACCGCTTGACCAACGGGCCAGAAATGGTGACTCACCCGCGACTCGAACGCGGGACACCCTGATTAAAAGTCAGGTGCTCTGCCAACTGAGCTAGTGAGTCAAGTGGCTCCTCGAGTAGGACTCGAACCTACGACCGATCGGTTAACAGCCGATTGCTCTACCGACTGAGCTATCGAGGAATGTATGGAGCGGGAAACGAGATTCGAACTCGCGACCCCCGCCTTGGCAAGGCGGTGCTCTACCGCTGAGCTATTCCCGCATACAGAACCGATAATTACTATAACATAATTATCAATCTGTCGTCAAGGATGAATTAAGTCCATCCTGACTGCCATATAATAATATCAATTTACACATATAGTGTCAATGGTTTTTCCGTAAAATTCCTTTAAAATATAGCATACAAGAACATCTTTTACCCGAGAAAAGGGGACGTACAATCCCCCTTTAAAATGGATTATTCTTTATCCTTTTGTCTACCTTTACCAGCCCCATCTTCAGCCACGCTAACTTCCGCTTCGATGAATGTTTTCATGTCATTTAGCATATGCATCGATGCATCGATTATAGATAGTCCCATAGTTGATCCTAAGGCTTCATCGATTAACAGATTATAGTGCAAATAAGGCTTTACGCCTAAGAAACGGCACTGCTCCTTATGAATAGGTTCATCATGTATAGGCTCATCATAGACAGCTGATGGGAACACATAGTCCTTAACTAGCGGATTAATGGTAACCGTCGCTAAAATAGCTGCACCAGTTACTACATTATCAAAGACTACAGCCATACGATGGCTAGCAGCCCCCAAGATAAAGGCCGTTAAAAATGCAATATCTAAACCACCCGCTACATGAAGCAAGTTCAATACCGCATCATGGCGCTCGCTTTCACTCAAAGTAGACCAATCATCCACAGCAATATTAAATCGATCTACAAAAGAATGAATATGAGCAGCACGTTGCTCTACTGTGGGTCCATATTCATTATGAACGAGAATATCCTCATACGCACAACCTGTGATCGTCGCCGTCGTTACAAGAGAATCTAAAAAGGCCCTCTCCCCTACGTTACCAATCGCCACCACTTGTAATCCATCAGCATGTAATCTATCTGCATAGGTAAAGCCGAGCTCAAGAGCACGTTCTAATTCCTCACGAGAAATAGCAGGTTCTACGCCAAAGAAATGGGAGCCTTTTCGAATCACCTGTTGTTCAATATTTGCTAAATCTGCAGTATCTTGTTCAAGACCTAGATTCACCACATGTACAACGGCATTTAATTTAGCTGCAGCCCCTTGTGTAGCTGTTGTTCCCTCATTAAAACATTCTATGGCATCATAGCTTTCACTACCATGCTCAGTGTTTTGCGGCCCATCTACCAAGTGATCTGCCGCCACCACAAGCACACCATAGCGCAAATGATTTGGTTTAGAGTTTCTAAGAATCCCTGCAAAACGTTCTGCTATTGTTTCTAACGTAGCAAGGCTATAGATAGGTTTTGTCAGATTATCGATACGCAGACGGCATGCTTCCATGGATGGTACATGCAATGGTTCTATTTTGAAAGTTCTCATGCCTTACCTCCTGTAAGCGCCAAATACATATGAACCGCAAGATCTAGCATCCCCATTTGTATGGATCCACCAGAGGCCTCACCTAAACAAAGGCCTAAATCGACATAGGCTTCAAGCCCTAAATTTTCTAAGGAAGATTTTGCAGCTTTTTCAGCAGATAAATGTGAAGCCATCACATAATCCATTACTTGCGGGACCAACGTTTTAGCTACCAATGCACAGGCCGATGTATTAAATCCATCGATGATAACTAACCCGTGATTTGCTGCGGCGCCTAAGATAACGCCAACGATACAAGCAAATTCAAAGCCACCTACAGAGGATAAAATCCCAATAGCATCGTCTTTAGGAATATCCTTATATTTCTCCAGTACGTCATGAACAATGCGTTGCTTTAATTTAAGTCGCTCATCGGAAATATTTGTTCCTCGTCCCGTGGCCTCTTCCGCTGTAAGTCCTGCAAATTTAGCGGTCATAAGGGCACTAGCTGTCGTATTCGATATGCCCATTTCGCCTACTAAAAATACATTGAAGCCTTCGTCGATTTTCTCTTTTACGAGGCGAATGCCCGTTTCAATGCCTTCAATCGCTTGATCACGCGTCATAGCTGGCTCTTCTACGAAGTTTTTCGTACCCATCCCAAGTTTATGAATACGAAGGCCTGGAACCCAACTCATATCCGCATCAATGCCCATATCGATAACTTCCATTTGAGCTCCACAGTAATTCGCTAAAGAATTAGCGCCAGCCCCCTTAGGAATCAGGTAATTCTGAGTCATCCCAACGGTCGTTTCCTTTGGATACGCACTGACGCCCATATCAGCCACACCGTGATCGGCAGAGGCAATTATCATGCAAGGCTTTGGTACAGTTAACGTCTCTTGATTGGTAGCTGCCCCATATTGGGCCACCATATTTACAAGGCGTCCATATCGTTCCACAGGCGATGCTGTATTCCAGCTATCGATTATATGTCGTTCAATCTCTAGGCTGCGACCTGTAATAGCGCCACAAGTTTCTTGTAACAAACTCATAAAAGCTCCCTTAATCAAATAATATAATTATATTTTAGATATTCTTTCTTTTAGTTATTCTTAATTTGTCCCGTTAAATATGGCAATTTATTGCGAATCTCTCGACTTCGTTCAAGATAACTTTCTAATGCTTGTCCTTCGTCATCTTGTGAAAGTATCGCTTTAACATGCTCAATCTCTGATTCAATTTGTGTAAGGCCTTCAATAACATTATGACGATTACCATAAATAATTTCACGCCACATGGATGGTAGCCCACCAGCCACACGCGTGCAATCGCGGAATCCCCCTGCCGATAGTTTCATGCGCAATTCGCCCAATTCATCGCCACCCGAAACTTGTGTTAGAATAGAAGCCAATAAGTGAGGCATATGACTAACCATCGCAAGATATGCATCGTGAGCATAAATATCGACAAACTCGATACGAGACCCTAAGGCACGACCCATGTCAGCCAATTCTTGAGCCACCTCTTCACTATATACATCAGACGCCTTATCCTCTAGTACAATCCAACCCATTCCTTTAAAAAGATTCTTATGAGATACTTCATACCCACCCTTTTCGGATCCTGCCATAGGATGGACAGATACGAAAACAGTCCCCTTAGGAATTGATTCATAAACGGCTCGTACAAAGTTTTCCTTCGCACTAGATACATCAGTTACGACTTGCCCCGGTCTAAATAGATGAGCCGTTTCAGTAAAAAGCCGTGCGTTTGTATCAGGAGGCAAGGAGAACACAACGATATCTGAGTTCTTAATCAATGGTTCAACTTCAGTCCACGCAGCTTTTACCACACCATCTTGAATGGCCGCATCACAGACCTCTTGACGGCGTGCGTAACCTACTACCTCATAATCTGTATATTCCTTTAGAGCCTTTGCCAAGGATCCACCTAATAAACCTAAGCCAATAATACCTACGGTCTTACTCATATAAACCTACTTTCATAAACTATCTAGGAATGTATACGCTCTCATATAATGCTACATATAATCTATCAAGCTAATCCCTTTTTTGTATGCTTTCATAAAAACCTCAACAATGAATCTCATACAGTGTTTTTATTATAACATGTTCACAACCACATGGGATAAAATTATAAACATATAACATACAAAAAACGTGCCACCCGAAGGTGACACGTTTCTTTAATCTGCATCCTACCTAAGGAGTACGATGCTAATATTATTTAAATTGATTGCAAAGACTATCAAATAATGCTTGGTCAGGTTTTACAACATCTTCAGTCAATGGACGAGGATGTGGACCACCATTTGCAGCAGCCAATGCTTTTTCAAAGGAAGGTTTAGATGTATTTTGATAGATAAGGCCTGTAACCAAGCCATCAGTATCACCCAAGGTTTTAAGCGCTGTTGCACGATCTGTTGGGTCATACCCTTCAGGCAATGCTACTAAATGTTCTTTGAACCAATCGTAACTATTGCGTTTGTTATATGTAACACATGGGCTAAATACATTGATGAAGGAGAAGCCTTCATGATCCATGGCTTGTTGAATCAAATCAACGAGCTCTTTACGATTCACCATATAGCTTTGCGCTACAAATGTAGCACCTGCTGCAATCGCAGTTTCACAAACGGACAATGGAGACTCAAACGCACCATGAGGAGTTGTTTTTGTAACAAAACCGATGTCAGAACGAGGGGATGCTTGACCTTTAGTCAAACCATATACATGGTTATCCATTACTACGTATGTCATGTTTACATTACGTTTGAAAGCATGAATGGTGTGACCCATACCGATAGCAAAGGCATCACCGTCACCGGAAAATGCAATAACTTCAAGGTCTTGGTTAGCAAGTTTAACGCCTTGCGCATAAGGAAGCGCACGGCCATGAGTTGTATGTGCACCATAAGCGTAGAAATAGCCACCGATACGGCTAGAACAACCGATACCGGAAATTACGGCTAATTTTTCTGGTGGAATATTTTTCGCTACTACAGCGTCAGTAATCGCCGCTTGAACCCCATAATGGCCACAGCCTGGACACCAGTTAGGACGAATATCATTTCTGTAATCTTTAGCTGTTGTCATATTATAGGACCTCCTTAATCGCATTTTTCACATAACTTTTTGTGAATGGATTACCATCGTATTTCAAGCAGCTAGAAATCTTATGTTTCTTATGCATGTTGATTTTAAATAAGTTAGCCAATTGACCAGTTTTATTGTGTTCTACGATAACTACTTTTTTCGCAGCATCAAAGAATGGTTGTAATTGCTTTGCTGGGAATGGTTTAATTAAGCGCAATTGTAAGTGGTTAACTTTAACGCCTTCTTGATCGAATTCAGCAACAGCTTCTTCGATAGCACCACGGCTAGAAGCCATACCTACAACGAGTACATCTGCTTCGTCGTATTTAGCATTATTCAAGAATGGTTCATAGTTATCAGCTACAGTTTCCAATTTGCGGAACCGTTTATCAGTTTGCGCTACGTGCATTGTAGGCGCTTCTGCTGGTTTACCTTCTTCATTATGCTCTAAACCTGTGGAAAGGAATAGACCATTTTTCATGCCTGGAATTGTACGCGGAGAAATGCCATCTTCAGTCAATTCAAAGCGTTTGAAGTAGTTAGGTTGTACCAATTCAGGAAGTTCAGCTTCTTTCATCATTTTACCGCGATTAATAGGTACGCGGTTCAAATCGAAGGAAGGAACGGATTGTTTATTCAAACCTTGTTGTAAGTCAGGCATAAAGATAACTGGACATTGATACATTTCTGCCAAGTTGAAAGCTTTTTGAATTTCATAGAAGCATTCTTCGATAGATGTTGGAGAAATTACGATACCAGAGTAGTCGCCATGTGCATTGTAGCAAGCCGCATCAATATCGGATTGTTCAACTTTTGTAGCCATACCAGTGGATGGTCCAGAACGTTGAACGTCGATAACAACCATTGGCAATTCAGCCATAGAAGCCATAGACAAGGATTCTGCCATCAAGGAAAGACCTGGGCCAGAAGTACATGTAAAGCCGCGAACACCTGCGTATACGCCACCCATAGCTGTCATACATGCTGCGATTTCGTCTTCTGTTTGAACAACAGTTGAACCCAACTTATCCATAGTTTTAATCATGTATTCCATAACTTCAGATGCTGGAGTAATAGGATAAGACGCCATAAAGCGGGAACCTGCGGCAATAGCACCAAGAGCACATGCTTCGTTACCTAATAAGAACATTTGATCTTTCTTACCAGGCGCTGGCAATGTATCGATTTCAACATCGCCTAATTTTTCCATTACAAGGCTATGACCATCATCGAAAGCAGCCAAGTTTTTATCAATAATCTCTTGGGATTTCTTTGCAAATTTCTCAGTAATAGCATCTTTAAACATCTTAGTATCAAAGCCAAGAAGCGCTACGGACATCCCAAGTGCTACGATATTACGCATCAACAAAGAGCCTTGTTTCATTGCTGTTTCAGAGATAGGCAAAGATAAGCAATTAATCTTTGTACCTTCAAATTTAGAAAAGTCTGGATTAACTTTGCTATCACAGATGATATATCCACCATCGCGTACTTCGGAACCGTGCATATCAACGGTTTCTTGATCAAGGGAAAGCAAGAAGTCTACCCCTTCACCAATGGACATAATTTGTTCCAATGCTACGCGCAATGCGAATGTAGTATGACCACCTTTGATGCGAGATGCAAATAAACGTTGGCTATACAAAGAGTAGCCTTCTTTAGCAAGGATTGTGGCCATAATTTCGCCGCAACTCTCGATACCTTCACCTTGTTGGCCGCCCATTTTCCAGATAAAATCTTTACGTTTTTGCAAGAGATTCACCCTCCTTAGGATAAAAATTACACTGCTGACAAGAGTCTACCTTACTATGTTAATGTTTTATAGTACGAACCTGTCTTATATCGCCATTGTATCATGTATATTTTAGGTTTACAATGTATCATTTCACATAATAATAGGTATAAATTAAGGTATTATAACTAAAAATTATAAGAGAAAAAGGATACTACTTTTGAAGTAGTATCCTTTTAGTATTTATGCTCAACGTTTTATATTTTCACATCAAAAAAAAGAGTCTATATAAAATTATATAGAATATTTATTCTTGAATCATCTAGAATATTTATTCCGTAATACCTCTTGTTGTCGCTCTTCAGTGAAGAATATTTCTTCTAAACATAAACCTTGAGCAGGTGCAGTTTTCCCTATAGCACGCCGGTCTTTAGCGGCTAAATATCCTTTAATATCCTCAACCTTGCGACGACCAAGACCTATATCTACAAGTAAGCCTGCAATATTGCGGACCATATGATATAAAAAACCATCACCGATCACAGAAATCGTCACCTGTGAACCTCGGGCCTCAACACGAATTCCCATAATTGTCTTTACAGGATCCGCCGGAGTTGAGTTGGTGCCCTTTAGGGTTGTAAAGTCATGCGTACCTACTAGTTCATTACCTGCAGCCTGCATACGAGCAATATTTAAGGGCTTTTTCACATGCCAATGATATCGCTGCGTCAAAGGATCTGCAATGAGCTGATTATGAATCGTATATACATACTCTTTACCGTATATATTCCACCGTGGCTTCCAATCTAGCGGAATTTCTACCGCTTCTAGAACGACTATATCCTTAGGAATATGAGCTATCATAGCACGAGGAATATTTTCTACTGGTATAGTCCCCGACGTTTGAAATGTACAAACTTGAAATTTAGCATGCACCCCTGCATCCGTACGAGAGGCACCATAAATTTGAATGGGTTCATTACAAATACGTGATAAACCATATTCCAAACAACCTTGTACCGTTAAACCCTTATCATTAGGTTGCTTTTGATAACCTGCTAAATCTGTACCATCATAAGCCACTATGATTCGTATATTTCTCATAGGCCAAGCCACCATAATGCAATGAGTATAATCGTAATCAAGACAACAGCACCGACGCCGATATAATCGACATAGGTAACTTGTAATTCTTTCATACGTGTACGATTGACGCCACCTCTATAGCAACGCGCCTCCATAGCGATAGCTAATTCATCGGCCCGTCGAAACGCACTAATAAATAATGGCACTAAAAGAGGCACCATATTTTTAGCCCGTTGAATGATAGAGCCTGTCACAAAGTCTGCACCACGGGCAGATTGTGCTTTCATAATACGATCCGTCTCGTCCAATAAAGTAGGGATGAAACGCAGCGCAATAGTCATCATCATAGCCAGCTCATGAGCAGGAACACCTATGCGACGAAACGGATTGAGCAAGTGCTCGATACCATCAGTTAAGCGAATTGGTGATGTGGTATAGGTCAACAAAGAAGAAAACAAGATTAAGAAGATTAAGCGTGCCGCCATTTGAAGGCCCATTGCCACGCCATGGTCGGTAATATTGATAATCCCCCATTGAAAAATTGGATTGCCTGGTGTCGTAAAAATATGAATCCCCATAGTAAATACGATGATAATCCAAAGCGGTTTGATAGCAGACCACATCAGACGTAACGGCAAACGTGATAACAACATTGCAAAGATGGTAAACCCACCTACAACGCCATATGCCAATGGAGAATTCGCCAAGAATATGGCTACAACGAATATGGTAGTAGCAATAATCTTTGCGCGTGGATCCATGCGATGCAAAAAAGAGTTTCCTGGGAAGTATTGACCAATAGTTATATTATTTAACATGGTTACCTCCTTCGAGAATTGCTTGCACCGCATCATCTACAGATAGTACGCGATTAGACACATCAAGACCTTGTTCGCGCAAATATTCCATGGTAACGGACACTGGCGGTACATCTACACCGACAGCCTGTAATTCATCACGATGATTATTAAAGATGTCCATCGGTTCACCATCGAGAACGATACGCCCTTTATCGAGTACTACAAGACGAGAAGCCATGCGAGAAATATCTTCCATATTGTGAGATACAAGAATTACAGTGATTCCCTTTTCTTTATGAAGTCGAATGATTTCTTCAAAGATTTCTTCCCGTCCAAATGGATCAAGACCAGCAGATGGTTCATCGAGCACGAGAAAATCTGGATCCATAGCCACTACGCCAGCAATAGCCACGCGGCGCATTTGACCGCCAGATAAATGGAAGGGAGAACGTTCTGCATATGTGTCATAATCGAGCCCTACGAACTTCATCGCATCTCGCACACGCTCGTCTACGTCATCAGCACTAAGCCCTAAATTTTTAGGACCAAAGGCGATATCTTGAGCGATGGTTTCTTCAAACAATTGATGCTCTGGATACTGGAATACCATCCCCACCTTATGACGCATTTTTTTAGCTTCCTCTGTGGAGGCGCTAATATCTACACCATTGACAGTAACTGTACCAGTTGTAGGATGTAATAGCCCATTTAGATGTTGTACAAAGGTGGATTTACCGGAACCAGTATGACCGATAACACCTAGAAACTCCCCATTTTCAATGGTAAGTGATACACCACGAAGCGCAGTTTTTTCAAAAGGGGTACCCATGCCGTAGGTATATGTAATATTATCTAACACAATCGCCATTAATGGGTTCCCTCCCCTCTTGGAGCATCTGTTGAGTGTATAGCGGATAATTGCTTGCCTAACTTTGAGCCTTTAAGCCCCTTTGCTAACTCTTCATTATTAATGATACTCTTACCCACTTCATAACCTTTAGCATTCAATTTGAAAGCAATCTCAGAGGCTACCGGTACATCGAGGCCCAGACCTTTTAAGGTATCTACATGGCTAAAAATTTCACGAGGCGTACCATCATGTAATTTCACACCATTTTTCATAACCACAACGCGGTCTGCCGTAACAGCTTCCTCCATGAAGTGCGTAATATATACAATCGTAATGCCCTCTTCCTTATTGAGTTTGTGAACCGTTTCAAGCACTTCCCGGCGACCTTTTGGATCGAGCATCGCTGTTGGTTCATCAAGAACGATGCAATCAGGCTTCATCGCTAATACACCTGCGATAGCAATACGTTGTTTTTGTCCGCCCGATAATAAATGGGGACCATGTTCTCTATATTCAGTCATATTAACAGCGGCTAACGCTGCATCGACACGTTGTCTAATTTCTGCACTAGGAATACCTAAGTTTTCTGGACCAAAGGCAACGTCCTCCTCTACAACGGCCGCTACGATTTGGTTATCAGGATTTTGGAATACCATTCCTACATGTTGGCGAATATTCCAAATATGCGCTTCATCCCGCGTATCAAAGCCACATACATTGATATGACCTTCACTAGGTTGTAATAACACATTAAAATGCTTGGCAAGCGTACTTTTACCACTGCCATTAGTGCCAATGATACAAACAAATTCACCACGCTTAATGGATAGATTCACATCATCCAAGGCACGTACATCATTGCCGTTTTCATCAGTATAAATATGACTCATATGATTGACCTCAATCATAATGTCTTGTTCATTCATGGATAACCTCATATCTTTCTAGTCAATTTCGTTTCTATGAAAGTAGAACCATTTGCATCATCTATCATACTCATGTTGTGCATAATCCCCATATTTCAATTTATCCTATTTAATAGAACTTGAATTTAATAATGTCTTAGATATTATGCAAAAGGTTGACAATACATATTCATCCTTTACGATAACTGCTAACATATTACGATATTATACTAGTCGATTGTACCATAAAATTGACAATAAAAAAACGGTGCTGCAACATAAGTTACAACACCGTATGAGTTTGATTAAACTAACTCGATAATAGCCAAAGGTGCAGCGTCACCTTTGCGAAGACCAGTTTTGATTACACGAGTGTAACCACCTTGACGGTCTGCATATTTTGGAGCAATTGTATCAAACAATTTTTTTACTACACTTTCATCCATGAGGTATGCAAGAACTTGGCGACGTGCATGAAGATCACCACGTTTAGCCAAAGTTACCATTTGATCAGCTAAAGAACGAAGTTCTTTCGCTTTAGCTTCAGTCGTTTCAATACGCTCATATTGGAAGAAAGATGTTAACATGCTACGGAACAACGCTTTACGAGCGGAGCTGTCGCGGCCTAATTTTCTGTACATTCGTCTTCCTCCTTATTCGCCTTTTTGTTTAAGTTGAAAACCACCTGGATGATTATTGAGTTTTTCCTCAATTTCATCGATAGATTTTTTACCTAAGTTGCGAACTTTTCCTAAGTCATCAATGGTTTTGTCTAGCAAGTCTGCAATTGTATTAATGCCAGCACGTTTCAAGCAGTTATACGCACGAACAGAGAGTTCCAACTCATCGATGGAAATCTTTGCTGGGCCGTCATCTACAGCTGGTTCTTCATTATCGGAACCTACTGGATCTATAACGATACCGCCTTCACCAGTGTTTACATCTACAACATCTGCAGAATGCGCTAATTTAGTGAAGTTCCCTAAATAACCAATCATAATGGCAGCAGATTTTGCCACTGCATCAGCAGCAGTAATGGAGCCATCAGTCCAAACTTCTAATGTAAGTTTGTCGAAGTCCATTTCATTGCCTACACGAACATCACTCACTTCGTATTTAGCACGAAGAATTGGAGAGAAGATGGAATCGATTGGAATACAACCAATAACATCAGTATCTTTTTTATTCTTCGTTGAAGGAACATAGCCTTTACCTCGTTCGATTACTACGTCCATTACGAGATGAGCTGTCTCATCCATTGTCGCAATCACGAGTTCAGGATTCAATACTTCTACCTCTGGTGGGAATTGTTCAGCCAAATCAGCAGCTGTCAATATTCCATCCTTTTGGAAGTCAAAATGAACTTCCAAAGGTAATTGTGCTTCTTCTTCAACTTTGATGCACAATTGCTTTAAGTTAAGGATGATATCCGTAACGTCTTCGCGAATACCAGGAATAGTAGAGAATTCATGAAGAACTCCATCAATTTTGATAGAGGTGATAGCTGCCCCATCCAAGGATGAAAGCAAAATTCTGCGTAAGCTATTACCGAGAGTGATACCATAACCACGATCTAATGGTTCACATACGAACTTACCATAACGACCGCCATCGGCGATGTCCACTTTCTCGATTTTAAGTTTCTTTTCTTCGCTCATCAGGAACATCCTCCTATATAACACACGTTCATAGTTAATTATAGCACCGTATCATATCGGTCGCTATAAATTATACACGACGGCGTTTTGGAGGGCGACAACCATTGTGAGGAATTGGAGTTACGTCTTTAATGGAAGTAACTTCAAGACCTGCAGCTTGTAAAGCACGGATTGCAGCTTCACGGCCGGATCCAGGACCTTTTACGAATACTTCAACAGTGCGAAGGCCATGTTCCATTGCAGCTTTAGCAGCTTGTTCAGCAGCCATTTGAGCAGCAAATGGAGTGGATTTACGAGAACCACGGAAGCCCAAGCCACCAGCGGAAGCCCAAGACAACGCATTACCGTTTGTATCTGTCAAAGTTACGATAGTGTTATTGAATGTAGAACGAATATGAGCCGCACCGGATTCAATATGTTTCTTTTCTTTTCTTTTAGTTCTAACAACTTTTTTAGCCACGCTTTATCCCTCCTTTATCTTATTTCTTTTTACCAGCAATTGCTTTTCTAGGACCTTTGCGAGTACGTGCATTCGTTTTAGTACGTTGACCACGAAGTGGTAAACCCATACGATGACGTTTGCCTCGATAGGAGTTGATTTCAATTAAGCGTTTAATGTTAAGAGCTTCTTCACGACGAAGGTCACCTTCTACTTTGTAATCAGCATCTAACAATTCACGGATTTTCGCTACTTCATCTTCAGAAAGATCGCGAACGCGTGTGTCAGGATTGATGCCAGTTTTAGCAATAATTTCAGATGCTAAAGTCGGACCAATACCATAAATATAAGTTAAACCAATTTCCACTCGTTTATCACGAGGTAAATCTACACCGGCGATACGTGCCATCTAATCATCCACCTCCTATCAGATTATCCTTGTTTTTGTTTATGTTTTGGATTTTCGCAAATAACCATTACACGGCCTTTGCGTTTAATGATTTTACATTTTTCGCATATCTTTTTAACTGATGGTTGAACCTTCATTAGTACCTCCTTTGTGGACCCTATGCTTATTTAAAGCGATAGGTGATGCGACCACGATTTAAGTCATACGGTGTCAGTTCCATAGTAACTTTATCACCAGGAAGAATACGGATAAAATTCATACGCATTTTACCTGACACATGAGCCAATACGATATGACCATTTTCCAATTCAACTTGGAACATGGCATTCGGTAATGCCTCAACGACCGTACCTTCCACCTCAATAACGTCTTCTTTTGACATATCTTTTCCTCCGGTTACCTGTTTATTTAATTAACCGCGGTTCTTCCCGCATAGTTAATATTTCAGGGCCGTTTTCTGTAACAACCACTGTATGTTCGAAATGAGCAGCAGGTTTACCATCTACTGTAACTGCTGTCCAGTCATCCCCTAATACACGAACACGATGTGTCCCTAGAGTTATCATCGGTTCAATACACAATACCATACCTGGTTTCATAAGAGGTCCTTGATCAGGACTACCATAGTTTGGTATTTGCGGATCTTCATGCATTTCGCGGCCTAAACCATGACCTACGAAGTCGCGTACGACACCGTAACCATGTTTCTCACAATACGTTTGAACAGCGTGACCGATAGCACCAATACGGTTACCGACTTTCACTTGTTCAATTCCCTTGAACAGACTTTCCTCTGTAACTTTTAACAATTTCATCACATCGGGTTTGACGTGACCAATAGGAATCGTCACAGCCGAATCGCCGTGATATCCATCAATAGATGATACGAGATCAATACTGAGGACATCACCGTTTTTAAGCTTACGCTTAGCGCTCGGAATACCATGAACGACTTCTTCGTTAATAGAAGCACAGATTGTAGCGGGGAATCCATAGTACCCTTTACAACTTGGTATACCACCGTGGCTGCGAATATATTCTTCGGCAATTGTATCTAACTCAAGCGTCGTGATGCCAGGTTTAGCCTTTTTTACTAACAAGGACAACGTGTCTGCTGTAAGCTTACTTGCCTTGCGGATACATTCAATCTCATGGGGCGATTTTAAAATAATCATAGATTATTTCTCCAACGCCTTAATGATGTCAGCAAATACTGCGTCTACATCTTGTAAACCATTGATTTCTTGATACAATCCGCTATTGCGATAGTAATCAATTAATGGTTTAGTAGATTCTTCGTACACAGCTAGACGTTTCTGTACTGTTTCAGGGTTATCATCAGCACGATTTTCTAGAACAGCTCGTTCGCTAATACGTTTAACCAATTCCTCGGAAGGAACGTTTAAGTTAAGTACAGCGTCCAAAGAAATTCCTAATTCTTTAAGGATTGCATCCAAAGATACAGCTTGCGCTGTAGTTCTTGGGAATCCATCAAGAATAAATCCAGATTTGCAGTCATCTTTCACCAAGCGATCACGTACGATACCAACAGTTACACTGTCTGGTACCAATTGACCAGCATCGATGTATTTCTTAGCCTCAACTCCAAGAGGTGTTTCGTTCTTAATCGCAGCGCGGAACATATCACCTGTTGAAATTTGGGGAATACCGTATTTTTCAATAAGTCGAGCTGCCTGAGTGCCTTTACCAGCACCAGGAGGTCCCATTAATAGAATATACATATTGTTTCCCTCCTATTTCACAAAGCCTTTATAGTGGCGTGTTACCATGAGCGACTCAATTTGTTGCATTGTATCAAGTGCTACACCTACAACGATGAGAAGAGCCGTACCACCAAAGTATACGCCTTGGACGCCGGTTATACTACCGAGGAAATTCGGTATAATAGCAACGACAGCTAAGAATACAGCGCCAGCCAAAGTGATCTTGGTCATCACGTTATCCACATAATCAGCAGTTGGTTTACCCGCACGAATACCTGGGATAAAACCACCGTATTTTTTCATATTATCTGCCATATCTGTAATGTTGATAGAGATTGCAGTATAGAAATACGTAAAGATAAAGATCAATATCGCATACAATGCCGTTTGTAACGGCGTCCCCCATGTAAATAAATCAGCCACTTTATGAACAAATTCATTGTCAATAAATTGTGCAATTGTTACAGGGAACATCAACACAGATGACGCAAAGATAATTGGGATTACACCTGCCTGATTGACTTTCAACGGCAAGAATGTAGAGTGACCACCGTACATTTTACGCCCTACTACGCGTTTTGCGTATTGGATAGGAATGCGACGTTGGCCTTGTGTAACTGCCACTACGACAGCGATCATCGCAAGTGCAATTACAGCAAATAAGAATGCTTGGAACATGTTAATGGTTCCGTTTTGGATATATTGATAAATAGTTTCGAGACCATCTGGCAATCGAGCTACGATACCAGCAAAGATGATCAAGGAAATACCATTACCTATACCATATGCTGTGATTTGCTCACCAATCCACATCAACAAACATGTGCCTGCTGTGAGGATGATGGCCACAACGAATACGCTAAGGAAATCATTATTTACCAAAGCGTTATTTGCTCTAAGAGCAAATGCCATACCAGCGGCTTGTACAAAGCCAAGGACTACGGTGCCATAACGAGTTACCTTCGCTATTTTCTTACGCCCGTCTTCACCATCTTTACTCCATGCTTCAAACTGAGGAACTACAGACTGAAGCAGTTGCATGATGATGGAAGCATTAATGTAAGGGGTAATACTCATCGCAAAGATAGAGAACTTACTTAGCGCACCACCAGCAAACAAGTCTAATAGACCAAATAGGTTACCGGATGTAAACAAGGATTCAATAACAGATGCATCTACACCTGGTACTGGGATGTGAATGCCGGCTCTAAACACAGCAAACATCATCAATGTGTACAAGATCTTGTTACGTAACTCAGTAATCTTAAAGATGTTCGAGAGGCTATCTAGCACCCTAGATCACCTCAACTTTTCCGCCTGCTGCTGTGATTTTTTCTTCAGCAGCTTTAGTGAAGCCATTAGCGATAACAGTCAAGTTTTTAGTTTCTAATGTACCGTTACCTAAAATACGAATACCATCGCGTACATTTTTCAAAATGCCCGCTTCAATAAGAGCTACTGGATCAACTGTTGCACCATCTTCAAAGCGATTTAATTGTGCTACGTTAACTTCAGCATATTGTTTAGCAAAAACGCTGTTGTTGAAACCGCGTTTTGGTAAACGACGATAAAGAGGCATTTGGCCGCCTTCAAAACCGGAGCGAACGCCACCGCCAGAACGGGAGTTTTGACCTTTTTGACCACGACCAGATGTTTTACCCAAGCCAGAACCTAAACCACGGCCTACACGAGTACGAGTTTTTTTAGAACCAGCTGCTGGTTGTAATTCATGAAGTTTCATTCAGTGCACCTCCTTATCAGTATTAAACTTCTTCAACTTTTACTAAATGTCTAACTTTATGAAGCATACCTTCGATTTGAGGTGTTACTTCTTTTACGACTTGAGAATTAGTTTTTTTCAAGCCCAAAGCTTTAACTGTCGCGCGTTGATCTTCAGGACGACCGATTAAGCTTCTTGTTAATGTTACTTTAACTTGTGCCATTTCTTGTCTCCTTATTACGCGTTATAGATTTCTTCAACAGTTTTACCACGAAGCTCAGCAACTTCGCTAGCGCGTTTCAAATCTTTCAAACCTTCAATTGTAGCGCGAACCATATTGTTAGGGTTAGAAGAACCCAAAGATTTAGTCAAGATGTTACGAACACCTACTAATTCCAATACGGCACGAACAGGGCCACCAGCGATAACGCCAGTACCTTCAGCAGCTGGTTTCAAGAATACGCGGCCTGCACCGAATACACCTGTTACGCTGTGAGGGATTGTACCATTTTTAATAGCTACGTTTACAATATTTTTCTTAGCATCATCGATACCTTTGCGAATTGCTTCTGGTACTTCCGCTGCTTTACCTAAGCCAACGCCTACATAACCGTTGCCATCACCAACAACTACAAGAGCGCTGAAGGAAAAACGACGACCGCCTTTAACTACTTTGGCTACGCGGTTGATGAATACTACTCTTTCTTTAAGATCAAGACTGGTGTAGTCAATTCTCGCCATGTCTATAGTTCCTCCTTCTTAGAATTTTAAGCCTGCTTCACGAGCACCTTCTGCAAGGGCTGCTACGCGGCCGTGGTAAATGTAACCACCACGGTCAAACACTACAGTGTCAATGCCTTTAGCGATAGCTTTTTTAGCAACTGCTTCACCAACAGCTTTAGCAGCAGCTACGTTACCACCATAGGATAAGTTCAAATCTTTATCTAAAGAGCTAGCAGCAACCAAAGTTGTACCTGCTACGTCATCGATTACTTGTGCGTAAATGTTGCTCAAAGAACGGTAAACGTTCAAACGTGGGCAAGTTGCCGTACCAGAGATGTGACGGCGAATACGAAGATGACGTTTTGCTCGAGCGATATTTCTACTAGATTTACGAGGCAAGATATTCACTCCTTTCATTCATATAGATGATATTACTATTTACCTTTTGCACCAGCTTTACCAGCTTTGCGACGAACAACTTCGCCTTCATAGCGGATACCTTTACCTTTGTAAGGTTCAGGTTTTCTCCATTTACGGATATCAGCTGCTACTGCACCTACAACTTCTTTGTCTGCACCAGACACAACGATTTTGTTAGGGGCTGGAACGTCGATTGTAATACCAGCTGGAGCTTCCATTTCTACTGGATGAGAGAAGCCAAGTGTAAGAGCTAATTTATTGCCTTGTTTAGCCGCTCTGTAACCAACACCGTTGATTTCAAGAGTTTTTGTAAATCCTTCAGATACGCCTGTTACCATATTAGCAACAAGAGCGCGAGTCAAACCGTGAAGGGAACGATGGTTTTTATCGTCGGAAGGACGAGTTACTGTGATTGTGTTACCTTCTACAGTGATATTCATATCTGGATGCAAATCGCGAGATAATTCACCTTTAGGGCCTTTTACGTTCATATGATGGTTATCATATGTAACAGTAACGCCTGCAGGGATCTCGATAGGCATTCTACCGATACGTGACATTATTTCTACCTCCTATTGCTACTATTACCAAACGTATGCGATTACTTCGCCACCAAGACCTTCTTTACGAGCTTGTTTGTCGCTCATAACGCCTTTGGACGTAGAAATAACTGCGATACCCAAACCACCAAGTACACGAGGAAGTTCTTCCTTTTTCGCGTAAACACGTAAACCTGGTTTGGAAATACGTTTAATTCCTGTAATAACTTTCTCGTTATTGGAACCATATTTCAAAGTTACTTTTAAAGTGTTTTCTTCTTTTTCAACGTTCTTCACAAAGCCTTCTTGTAAAAGGATGTCAAGAACGGCTGCTTTCATTCTAGATGCAGGAATGTTTACCGTTTCATGAAGTGCAGCGTTTGCATTACGGATGCGCGTAAGCATATCCGCGATAGGATCGGTCATTACCATAATCTAAAAACCTCCTCTCGTCTAATATTACCAGCTGGCTTTTTTAACACCAGGAATTTGTCCTTTGTACGCCAATTCACGGAACGCAATACGGCTGATACCGAATTTACGCATATAGCCGTGAGGACGACCAGTTAAGTTGCAACGGTTGTGCAAGCGTGTTGGGGATGCATTTGCTGGTAATTTGGATAAGCCTTCATAATCACCTGCTGCTTTTAACGCTTCACGTTTAGCTGCATATTTTTCAACGATTTTAGCGCGTTTCTTTTCGCGTTCAATCATAGATTTTTTAGCCATCTATATGTTCCTCCTATTATTTTTCAAAAGGCATACCGAATTGAGTCAACAATTCACGAGCTTCTTCATCTGTCTTAGCACTTGTTACAATAATGATGTCCATACCAGTAACACGTTCTACCTGATCATATTCGATTTCAGGGAAGATGAGCTGTTCTTTAAGACCCAAAGCGTAGTTACCACGGCCATCGAATGCATTAGCGCTGATACCGCGGAAGTCACGTACACGAGGTAATGCCGCATTGATCAATCTATCAAGGAATTCATACATGCGTTCGCCACGAAGAGTAACTTTTGTACCCAACGCCATGCCTTCACGAACTTTGAAGTTCGCAATGGATTTTTTAGCTTTTGTGATGACAGGTTTTTGACCAGCAATGATAGTCAAGTCATTAACTGCTGCTTCCAATGCTTTTGCATTGCCTACTGCATCACCTACGCCGATGTTGATAACGATTTTTTCCAATTTAGGAATTTCCATTACATTGCCGTATTGGAATTTTTCTTGCATACTCTTTTTGATTTCAGAGTTGTATTGTTCAAACAAACGAGACATTTATGTAGCTCCTCCTTTCCTGATTATTTAAGTACTGTACCGGATTTAACAGTAGCGCGAACGAATTTACCGTCCTTACCTTCTACCTTTTTGATACGAGTAGCTGTTTTAGTTTCTGGGTCGACAACCATTACGTTAGAAACATGAATGCCAGCTTCTTTAGTAACGATGCCGCCTTGTGGGTTAGCTTGGGAAGGTTTTGTGTGACGTTTTACAGTGTTAACGCCTTCAACAAATACGCGTTCTTTTTTAGGTTCAGTTGCGATAACTGTACCTTGCTTACCTTTATCTTTACCGGAGATAACAACAACTGTATCGCCTTTTTTGATTTGTAGCTTAGCCATATGCTGCGTTCCTCCTTCTTATAATACTTCTGGAGCCAAAGAAACGATTTTCATGAAGTCTTTTTCACGAAGTTCTCTAGCTACAGGTCCAAAGATACGAGTACCACGAGGGGTCTTGTCATCTTTAATAACTACTGCTGCGTTTTCATCGAAACGAATATAGGAACCGTCTTGACGGCGGATACCTTTCTTAGAACGAACAATAACAGCTTTAACTACGTCGCCTTTCTTGACAACGCCACCGGGTGATGCATCTTTTACAGAAGCAACGATTACGTCACCGATATTGCCGAATTTGCGATAAGAACCGCCCATGACTTGGATGCACATAATACGTTTAGCACCAGTGTTGTCGGCAACATTCAAAATTGTTTGTTGCTGGATCATCGTCTATTCCTCCTTACATCACTCTTATTTTTGTCTTTCAAGAATTTCAACAACTCTCCAACATTTATCTTTAGAAAGTGGACGAGTTTCTACAATTTTAACTGTATCGCCAATTTGACACTCATTATTTTCATCATGAGCTTTGAAGCGTTTTGTGCTAACCATTGGCTTGTTATATAATGCGTGAGGTACTTTACGTTCAACAGCAACAACAACAGTTTTGTCCATTTTGTCGCTAACAACTTTACCTACGCGGACTTTACGTACGTTTCTTTCTTCTGCCACGATTTTAAGCCTCCTTTTCAAACTTTAACAAATCTGTTATTATGCGTTTTCAGATTTAAGTTCAACTTCACGTTGTACAGTTTTAATACGAGCGATTGTCTTCTTAACTTCACGAATGCGCATAGGATTTTCTAATTGACCTGTTGCAAGCTGAAAACGGAGGTTAAATAACTCTTCCTTAAGACCGGAAACTTTTTGTTCCATTTCGGCAGCGCTCATATTGCGAATGTCATTAACCTTCATTTACGTCACCACCCAATTCTTTACCCTTAACAACAAATTTGCATTTGATTGGAAGTTTATGGCTTGCAAGACGCATAGCTTCACGAGCTGTAGCTTCTGGCACACCGTCCATTTCAAACATTACACGACCTGGTTTAACCACTGCTACCCAGTATTCAGGAGAACCTTTACCGGAACCCATACGAGTACCAGCTGGTTTAGCTGTGATTGGTTTGTCAGGGAAAATTTTAATCCATACTTTACCACCACGTTTGATATAACGAGTCATAGCAATACGGGCAGCTTCGATTTGACGGTTAGTGATCCAAGATGGTTCGCATGCTACCAAGCCGAACTCACCATGAGACACTGTATTACCGCGCATAGCACGACCTTTCATACGGCCGCGGAATTGCTTACGATGTTTTACGCGCTTTGGAATAAGCATTACTTGCCACCTTCTTCCTTCTTAGCAGGTGCTTGTTTTGCTTCTGGCAAAACTTCACCTTTGTAAATCCATACTTTAATGCCGATACAACCATATGTTGTATGGGCTTCAGCAGTACCGTAGTCGATGTCTGCACGAAGTGTATGCAAAGGAATAGAACCTTCACGATAGGATTCGCTACGAGCGATTTCAGCACCGCCAAGACGACCGCTTACCATGATTTTAATACCTTTTGCACCTAAGCGCATTGTACGACCTACAGCTTGTTTCATTGCACGACGGAAGCCGATACGACGTTCCAATTGGCCCGCAATGTTTTCAGCAACTAATGTTGCATCCATGTCTGCTTGTTTAATTTCTGCAATGTTAACGTCCACTTGTTTATCAGTGAAACGAGTCATTGCTTTTTTGATATCTTCGATACCAGCACCACCACGACCGATAACCATACCTGGTTTCGCAGTGTGGATAGTCAATTTAATACGTTTATTTGTACGCTCGATTTCAATGCGGGAAATACCAGCAATGAAAAGGGTTTCTTTCAAGAAGTTACGAATTTTTACGTCTTCATGAAGATTAGCAGCGAAATCTTTATCTGCATACCATTTTGCGTCCCAATCTTTTACGATACCGACACGCAAACCGTGTGGATTAACTTTTTGACCCACTCTGTTTCCCTCCTTCTTAAGCTCTTTCTTTAACTACTACTGTTACGTGGCTAGTACGTTTCAAAATTTTGAAAGCTTGACCACGGGAACGAGGATGAATGCGTTTTAATGTAGGGCCTTGATCAACGAAGATCTCGGATACGTAAAGATTGTCAACATTCATATCGAAATTATGTTCAGCGTTTGCGATTGCAGAACGCATAACTTTTTCTACTACATCAGCGCCAACTTTCGGAGTGAACTTCAAGATGGCAAATGCTTCGCCGATGTTTTTACCGCGCACTAAATCTGCAACGATACGGATTTTACGAGGCGCGATTCGGATATGTCTAGCGATTGCTTTTGCTTCCATGTATTATTTCCTCCTATTTTTTGCCTGTAGATTTTTCGTCCTTACCATGACCTCTATAAGTACGTGTAGGAGCGAACTCACCTAATTTATGACCTACCATATCTTCTGTAATGAATACAGGTACATGTTTGCGACCATCATGCACAGCAATTGTGTGGCCTACAAAACTTGGGATAATAGTAGAGGCACGGGACCAGGTTTTTACAACTTTCTTTTCGTTAGTTTCGTTTAAAGCTTCAACTTTCTTAAGCAAATGATCTGCTACGAAAGGGCCTTTTTTAATAGATCTGGACACTATTTTATCTCCTTTCCTTTATCCTATTTTGTACGACGTTTAATGATTAAGCTGTTAGAAGCTTTTTTCTTGTCGCGAGTTTTAACACCATGTGCTGGTTTGCCCCAAGGTGTAACAGGATGTTTACGACCAACAGGAGATTTACCTTCACCACCACCATGTGGATGGTCACAAGGGTTCATTACAACACCACGGTTGCCAGGGCGAACACCCATCCAACGATGACGACCAGCTTTACCGATTACAAGGTTGCTGTGGTCAGCGTTACCAACAACACCAATTGTTGCACGGCACTCTTGACGAACACGACGCATTTCACCAGATGGTAAACGAAGAATAGCGTAGCCATTATCTTTACCCATCAATTGAGCAGATGTACCAGCGGAACGAACGATTTGACCACCTTTACCGATTTTCAATTCGATATTGTGGATTTGTGTACCGTCTGGAATATTAGCCAATGGTAAGCAGTTACCAGGTTTAATATCAGACTCAGGACCGGAGAATACAACGTCACCAACTTTTAGACCGTTAGGAGCTAAAATGTAGCGTTTTTCACCATCAGCGTAGTTAAGCAAAGCGATACGAGAAGAACGGTTAGGATCATACTCAATTGTTGCTACTTTAGCTGGAATATTATCTTTAGTACGTTTGAAGTCAATAATACGGTATTGACGTTTGTGACCGCCACCTTGGTGACGAACTGTCATTTTACCAGTATTGTTACGACCACCTTTTTGAGAAATCTTAGCGAGCAAGGATTTTTCTGGTTTGCTTGCTGTGATTTCGTCGAAGGCGGATACTGTCATAAACCGGCGACCAGCGGAGTACGGTTTAAATGATTTAATTGCCATTAGTGGGCCTCCTTACAACTAGACTCTTAGACACCTTCAAAGAATTCAATGGATTCGCCAGCTTTTAAGGTTACGATAGCTTTTTTATAATCGCTACGTTTACCTTGTGTACGACCCATGCGTTTAGTCTTACCTAAAACACGAATAGTAGCTACTTTTTCTACTTTTACATTGAAGATTTTTTCAACTGCTTGACGGATTTGCACTTTATTTGCAGTCAAAGGCACACGGAAAGTGTATTTGCCTTCTTCCATAAGCATAGTGGATTTTTCGGTAATAACCGGGCGGATTAGTACATCATGTAATTGCATTATCCGAGCACCTCCTCGATTTTTGCGACAGCGCCTTTAGTAATGAAGAGCTTATCGTAATGAAGAAGATCGAAAATGTTCATACCTTCGCAAGCCAAAGCTTTAACACCTTGGATATTACGAGCGGAACGTTCAACATTTACATCACCTTCAGTGATGAACAATACTTTTGCATCACCAACGTTGAAGCTGTTAATAATGTTCAACACTTCTTTTGTTTTAGGAGCTGCTAATGTGATTTCTTCCAAAACGTATAATTCGCTATTATTCACTTTATCGCTAAGAGCAGATTTAACTGCTAAACGTCTAGCCTTACGAGGCATAGCTTTGTAATAGCTGCGAGGTTGTGGACCAAATGTAGTACCACCACCGATCCAGATTGGGGAACGGCTGGAGCCTGCACGAGCACGGCCAGTACCTTTTTGTTTCCAAGGTTTGCGGCCACCGCCACGAACCATACCTCTAGTTTTTGTTGCATGTGTGCCGAGACGTTCGTTAGACAATTGACGAACTACGGCTTGATGCATTACGGCTTCGTTAACTTCAACGCCGAATACTGCATCGTTTAACTGTATTTCACCGACTTTAACGCCGGATTGATTATATGTTGCTACTGTAGGCATTACATAATCCTCCTTTCGACAAATGATTATTTAACAGGTTTAACCGTGTTGCGAACCATAACCAAGCTACCTTTAGCGCCTGGGATACCACCTTTAACCAATAAAAGGTTACGTTCAGCATCAACTTTCACAACGGATAAGCGTTGTA
Source organism: Veillonella sp. (assembly GCF_032470285.1). Lineage (GTDB taxonomy): Bacteria > Bacillota > Negativicutes > Veillonellales > Veillonellaceae > Veillonella. Next base: position 23,978 of record NZ_JAWEKP010000010.1, read on the forward strand.
CGGTAACTCTGTAACCACCCATTTGTCCAGGGAGTTTTTTACCTTTGTATACCTTACCGCCGCCACCGGAGATCATAGGACCGATGGAACCAGGTTCACGGTGAGATTTAGAACCATGAGTTTCAGGACCACGGGAGAAGTTATGGCGTTTAATTGTGCCAGCAAAACCCTTACCTTTACCTGTACCCACTACGTCCACCAATTCACCTTCTGCGAAGATATCAGCTGCCAGAGTTTGGCCTACTGTGTAGTCAGCTGCATTAGCTACGCGAACTTCGCGAAGATATTTCACTGGAGCTACGCCAGCTTTGTCGAACTGACCTTTTACAGGTTTTGTTAAATGTTTTTCTTTAATGGAACCGTAACCAATTTGTACTGCTTCGTAGCCGTCTGTTTCTACAGTCTTTACGCGCACTACAACGCTTGGGGTAGTTTCCACTACTGTTACAGGAACTAATTGGCCTTCAGCTGTGAAGACTTGTGTCATTCCTAATTTTTTACCCAAAATAGCTTTAGACATTATCGCACCTCCTTATAGTTTTATTTCAATAGATACACCAGCTGGTAAATCTAAACGAGTGATAGCATCTACTGTTTTCGAATTTGGTTCAAGAATATCGATTAAGCGTTTATGTGTACGCATTTCGAATTGTTCACGAGAATCTTTGTTTACGTGTACAGAACGAAGAATTGTGAAGATATTCTTTTCTGTTGGCAATGGAATCGGACCAGATACCATAGCGCCATTTCTTTTTGCAGTGTCTACGATCTTAGCAGCGCTTTGATCGAGAGCTTTGTGGTCGTATGCCTTAAGGCGAATACGGATTTTTTGCTGTTTAGCCATTATTAATAATTCCTCCTGTCGTCCATTTCGTGAATGGGCTGCTCCATAGAAATTCTCCTCCGCAGAGGCAACCTTCTACTTCATAGTTTAAAAACACAACACGAGAGCGGCATTATCTGCCGCTCTGAGTGCTGCATGTATTGTGCTCAACGCATTCTACGATGAGCATAAAAGGTTAAATTAACCTTCGATTTCTGTTACTACGCCAGCGCCTACTGTATGGCCACCTTCGCGGATCGCGAAGCGAAGACCTTCTTCGATAGCGATTGGAGTAATCAATTCGATTTCCATTGTTACGTTATCGCCAGGCATACACATTTCTACACCTTCAGGAAGGTTTACA
>NZ_JAWEKP010000011.1:0-24635 GCF_032470285.1 Veillonella sp.
GTGATTGCAGCAGTCAAAGTAGTTTTACCATGGTCAACGTGACCGATTGTACCGATGTTAACATGCGGTTTCGTACGTTCAAATTTTTCTTTTGCCATTTTAAATTATCCTCCGAGGAAAATAGTAATTCTATTAATCTAATATGAGATTAACCGTTTTTCTTTGCTTGAATTTCTTCAGCAATTTTCTTAGGAACTTCTTCGTAATGATCGAATGTCATGGAGTAGTTACCACGGCCTTGCGTTTTGGAACGAAGGTCAGTTGCGTAACCGAACATTTCGCTCAATGGAACATATGCTTTGATATGTTGGGAACCATTACGAGCTTCCATGCCGTCCATGCGACCACGACGAGAGTTCAAGTCACCGATAACGTCGCCCATATATTCTTCAGGAACGTCTACTTCTACAGCCATGTATGGTTCAAGCAATGCAGGATCTGCTTTGCGAGCACCTTCTTTGAAGCCCATAGAACCAGCAATTTTGAAGGCCATTTCGTTGGAGTCAACGTCATGGTAGGAACCATCAAATACGATAACTTTAACATCAACCATAGGGTACCCAGCGATAACACCGGATTCCATAGCTTCTTTAACACCGCTTTCAACAGGTCCGATGTATTCACGAGGAATCGCACCACCTACAACCTTGTTTTCAAACTCGAAGCCAGCACCTGGTTCTTGAGGAATCAATTCCAACCAGCAGTGACCATATTGACCACGACCACCAGATTGACGTACGAATTTACCTTCAGCCTTAACAGCTTTACGGATAGTTTCGCGGTATGCTACTTGAGGTTTACCTACGTTACAATCTACTTTGAATTCACGGTTCATACGGTCAACGATGATATCCAAGTGAAGTTCGCCCATACCGGAGATAATAGTTTGACCTGTTTCTTCATCAGTACGAACTTTGAAAGTAGGATCTTCTTCTGCCAAACGAGCAAGAGCTGTACCCATTTTTTCTTGGTCAGCTTTTGTTTTAGGTTCAACAGCAACGGAGATAACTGGTTCAGGGAATTCCATGGACTCAAGAATTACAGGAGATTTTTCATCACACAATGTGTCGCCTGTAGTAGTATCCTTTAAGCCAACCGCCGCAGCGATGTCACCAGAATATACGCGTTCGATTTCTTTACGGGAGTTAGCGTGCATTTGAAGAATACGACCGATACGTTCTTTTTTACCTTTAGTGGAGTTGAAAACGTAGGAGCCGGATTCCAATGTACCGGAGTACACACGGAAGAACGCTAATTTACCAACATAAGGGTCAGCCATGATTTTGAATGCCAACGCAGAGAATGGTTCTTCATCGGAAGAAGGACGAGTTGTTTCTTCTTCAGTACCAGGAACAACACCCTTAATAGGTGGGATATCGATTGGAGCTGGCATGTAATCGATAACAGCATCCAATAACATTTGAACACCTTTATTTTTATAGGAAGAACCGCAAAGAACTGGGAATAATTGGTTAGCAATAACAGCTTTACGCAATGCCGCTTTCAATTCTTCCACAGAAATTTCTTCGCCTTCCAAATATTTCATCATGATATCATCATCTGTTTCAGCGATAGCATCGATCATCATTTCGCGACGAGCTTCTGCTACTTCTTGATATTCAGCAGGGATATCAGTGATTTCATATTCTTTACCGTCATCGGATTTATAAATTTCCGCTTTCATAGTCATCAAGTCAATGATGCCTTCAAAAGTATCTTCAGCACCGATTGGTACTTGAATAGCTACGGAATTTGCACCCAAACGAGCTTTCATCATATCAACTACGTTGAAGAAGTCAGCACCTACAGTATCCATCTTATTTACATAAGCGATACGAGGTACGCCGTAGTTAGAAGCCTGACGCCATACTGTTTCGGATTGAGGTTCAACGCCACCTTTAGCACTGAACACCGCAACAGAACCGTCAAGTACACGTAGAGAACGTTCTACTTCTACAGTAAAGTCAACGTGACCAGGAGTATCGATGATATTGATACGATGTTCTTTCCATTGACAAGTTGTTGCAGCAGAAGTGATTGTGATACCACGTTCTTGCTCTTGCTCCATCCAGTCCATCGTAGCAGCGCCTTCATGTACTTCGCCGATCTTGTGAACGATACCTGTATAGTAGAGGATACGTTCTGTAGTTGTTGTTTTACCAGCATCGATGTGAGCCATGATACCGATATTACGAGTTTTTGCTAAGGAAAACTCTCTTGCCACAGTTGTCACCTCTTATTACCAACGATAATGAGCAAATGCTTTATTAGCTTCTGCCATTTTATGAGTATCTTCTTTTTTCTTGATTGCAGCGCCTGCATTGTTGAAAGCGTCCATCAATTCGCCTGCCAAACGTTCTTTCATAGTGCGTTCACCACGAAGACGAGCATAATTTACAACCCAACGAATACCGAGGGTTTGACGGCGATCAGCACGAACTTCAACTGGCACTTGATAGTTCGCACCACCGATACGGCGAGCACGCACTTCAAGTACAGGCATAACATTTTTCAATGCTTGATCAAAAACTTCCATTGGGTCTTGACCCATTTTGGAACGAATAATTTCGAATGCATCATATACGATAGTTTCAGCAATGCCTTTTTTACCATCGTACATAACTTTGTTAATGAAACGTGTTACTAATTTGCTGTTGTACACCGGATCTGGAAGTACATCACGTTTCGGAACAGGGCCTTTTCTTGGCATGTTCAATTCCTCCTTTATAATGATGTGTGTTAATTTCGTTTAATGGCTAAAATTATTTTTTAGCTTTTTTCGCGCCGTATTTGGAACGACTTTGCATACGATTTTGTACGCCAGCTGTATCCAATGCACCACGAACGATGTGATAACGCACACCTGGAAGGTCTTTTACACGACCGCCTCTGATAAGTACAACACTGTGTTCTTGTAAATTGTGACCAATGCCTGGGATGTAAGCAGTTACTTCAATAGCGTTTGTCAAACGTACACGGGCAACTTTACGAAGCGCGGAGTTTGGTTTCTTTGGAGTAGCTGTGTACACACGAGTACATACACCACGTTTTTGTGGAGATTCTTGAAGGGCAGGAGCTGTAGACTTTTTAGTCAAGCTCATGCGGCCTTTGCGTACTAGCTGATTAATTGTTGGCATTTGGGCACCTCCTTTCCAAATTTGAGATTTATAATTGATCCGTCATAACAAAGTGTTACATCGGATATTACCAAGATTAACGTAGGACGCCTACAGCTGTGGCCCGCACCTTAATGCGACACGCACGACCGAGATCATCCATGGTGTGTTTGTCATTCACAGGTATTCCCTGTTCTTCACAAGCAATCCGTAAAGGCTGTACCACACGTTCATCACTATCACAACCCAGGAACACGTACTTCACAGCACCTTTAGCAATTTGTTTCAACGTTTGCTTGGCACCGATTGTTTTGTTCACCGACTTCAGATGGGCAATGTCCATTGTACTAATTCTCCTTACGAAATTATGCCCATTAGGCATACCTCGCCTAAAGCACTATGTAAGTATATCAATTACAGCAGTCCATGTCAAACAATTTCCAATGTCACACACCGCTCTACAGCTGCATTTTATGTGTACACTCATCCGTGTGTTTCATTCAATCTTAAATTATAAATGAAGAGTGATTTTTTATTCATATATTATTATTTTCATGTATAAATAATCATTCTATGCATTTGCTATTATTTTTTCTTTTACCAATTATGCAAAATTAATATAAACACCATTTTATTATGATATAAATTAATACAGAACAAATATTTGTATTTATAAGTTACTAAAGAAAGGAGATTATATGATTAAACTCATTAAACGTTATTCAAACTTTAATCCCCCTGTAATTATAGGTAGCTTGTCTATCGTCTTAGGGCTGAGCTTATGTGCCCTTCTGATTCCGCAAATATCTCAAACGATCCTCCAAGGGATTCGTGATATTATATTTGAAGATTTCAGCTGGTTTTATGTTTTATCCATAAGTCTCTTCTTTATCTTCAATATCTTTCTTGCACTTAGTTCGCTAGGTGACATCAAACTTGGTAGCGACGATGAAGAAGCGGAATTCTCTTATACAGCTTGGCTCGCCATGTTATTTGCGGCAGGTACTGGTGTAGGTCTCATGTTCTTCGGTACTGCTGAACCGCTCTCACATTATCACTCCGCTGTAGGCTTAGTCGATGGTGCTCCTAGCGCCAAGGAAGCGTTATTCCGCTCCATCTTCCACTGGGGCATCAATGCATGGACGGTATACGGAATTATGGCTTTAGCATTAGCGTATTTTGGTTTTCGCTATAAGTTGCCTTTATCACTACGTTCATGTTTCTATCCGCTGTGGAAGGATAAGATCAATGGCCCACGAGGGCACATTATCGATATCATCGCACTTTGTGTAACTTTATTAGGTATCGTAACCACCTTAGGATTTGGTGCGGCCCAACTAGGTGCAGGGTTCCTATATATTGATATCATCTCCACTAATGACTTTTCCGCCCAAACGGTCATCATTATCATCATTATGTCCATTGCCGTTCTATCTGCTGTTACAGGTATTGATAAAGGCGTTAAGCTGCTCAGCGAAATTAATATATCTGTTGCATTAGTCTTAATGCTTTTTGTACTCTGTGCAGGTCCTACATTACTCCTATTAAATACAATGGTAGAAAACTTTGGATACTATCTATCACATATTTTAGGGCAAAGCTTCTATACATCTATCTATACACCAGAAACCCGTCCATGGTTCTTCAGCTGGACCATACTATTCTGGGCTTGGTGGTTATCTTGGGCACCATTTGTGGGCATGTTCATTGCGCGTATTTCAAAAGGTAGGACTATTCGAGAGTTCATCTTTGGGGTACTCATTATTCCAACTGTTTTTACTATCGTTTGGTTTACTATCTTTGGTAATACTGCAATTTATATCGATGAAACAGTAGCAAACGGTGCACTCGGTGCATTAACCGATAAACCAGAACAACTACTCTTTGCATTCCTTGAATATTTACCATTATCCAGTTTAACTAGTCTTCTATCAATTATCGTATTAGCATTATTTTTTATCACATCTGCCGATTCAGGCATTTATGTGTTAAATAATATTGCGGCCTATGATAAATCCACTTCATCTCCAAAGTGGCAATGCTTAATGTGGGGCTCTGTAATGTCCTTTCTTGCCATCAGTTTGCTCAGCATTGGTGGGCTTAATGTACTACAATCGGTAACGCTCATTCTCGCCTTACCATTTGCAGCCTTGATGGTTATCATGTGCTACAGCTTATGGCAAGGATTATTAACAGATACGCAATACTTTAACACAAAACTTTCAACCACATCCATCTACTGGGACAGCAAGAACTGGAAACAAGGTCTTGCCAAAATACTCAACCAAACGCAATCGGAAGATGTTATTTCCTTTATGAAAACAACAGCATTGCCTGCTATGTATCAGCTCAATAAAGAATTAACCGAAGAGTACGGATTAACTACGAGAATTGACAAACATTTCAATGGTAACGACGCCTCCGTAGAGTTAACCATCGAAAAAGAATCAATGCGCAACTTTACCTATGGCATCAAACTCGTTACGCAAGAGGTATCGGATCATCTCATCGAAGATCCTAACATTCCTCACATTACTGAAAGTACCAACGCAATTCCTATGACATATTTCAGTGACGGACGCGCCGGATACGATGCGCAGTATATGACACGGGAGGATATCATTACCGATATCATTCGTCAGTACGAACGATATCTTACTTTATCGGATGACGTCGGTTATGACATCATGTCTCATGACGCGGAAGAAACAGCTGAATAGTTTTCATACCACAACCTTAACAAAGTATCATTTTATTTAACAAACTGATACTAACACATATCATGAAATCCTCAATTTATATAAACCTATAATTATAGAGACATATAATCATAGAGCTCATACACATATATCTCTCAAACCAATAATACCTATAACAAAAGGGTGCACCTCGCAGGTGCACCCTTTTTATTATGTCGCACAATATCAACTATGCAACAAGTCTATACAGTTAATATAGCTTAACGGCTAATCCAAAGTAATTAATCTTCAGACATAACCTCTTCCGTAATATCAATGATTTCAGGTGTATTTTTTACAACTTCAATCTTACGGTAACGACTCATGCCTGTACCAGCAGGAATCAACTTACCGATAATTACGTTTTCTTTCAAGCCCAATAATGGATCGATTTTACCCTTGATAGCAGCGTCGGTAAGAACACGTGTTGTTTCTTGGAAGGACGCAGCGGACAAGAAGGAGTCCGTTGCCAAAGCAGCTTTCGTAATACCCAATAGCGTGCGTTTGCCTGTAGCATTTTCACGACCATTGAGAGTAAGACGACGGTTTTCTTCGTCAAAGGTATTAACGTCCACCATATCCCCTGGAAGCATATCCGCATCACCAGCTGTTTCAATTTTAACTTTATGAAGCATTTGACGAACGATAACTTCGATATGTTTATCGTTAATTTCTACACCTTGGGATTTGTATACTTTTTGTACTTCGTATACGAGGTAACGTTGAGTTGCTTCAGTACCCATAACACGCATGATGTCATGAGGATTGATGGAGCCTTCAGTCAAACGAGCTCCCAAGGATACCACATCCCCGTCTTTAACGATGATGCGGGAGCCGTAAGGAATGAGGTAATCAAGTTCAATACCATCTTCACCAGTGATAAAGATAGTGTTCGTACCTTTCTTACCTTCATTAGGTACAACACGAACTGTACCTTCATTTTCAGCGATGATAGCATTACGTTTTGGTTTACGAGCTTCGAACAATTCTTCGACACGTGGCAAACCTTGTGTAATATCATCACCTGCGACACCACCAGTATGGAATGTACGCATTGTCAACTGAGTACCAGGTTCACCGATGGATTGTGCCGCAATAATACCAACAGCTTCACCAACTTGAACTTGGTTGCCAGTTCCTAGATCACGACCATAGCACTTGCGACATACGCCATATGGGCTACGACAAGTCAATACGGAACGGATTTTTACTGTTTCATAGTGTTTTACAACTTCATCAGCTAACGCCTCTGTGATTTCACCATTAAGAGGAACGATGACTTCGCCAGTTTCCTTGTTAACTAATTCTTCAGCTGCAATACGACCTACGATACGGTCTTTTAATGGCTCGATAACACCAGTGCCTTCAACGATAGCTTCCACTTCAATACCATGGATTTCATTGTTCCGCACTTGTACTTCTTTTACATCGGAGTTAAGGATAGCTTCGATGCCTTCTTCAGTAAGACGTGTATCAGCTGGGAAGATTTCTACCCCTTCGCTGTCAACGATTGCTTGTACAGTATCCTTGTTCAACATATTTTGAACCATAGTTTCTTTCAATGTTGCACGGATGCTATCGTCGCTTTCACCAAGAATAATTTTTTGAACCAAGTTAGTATGGTTAATATCGCTATCAGAGCCCAAATGTGCACCGCGCAATGCGATAGATGTAACACCAGCTTCAGCAATATCTGCCAAGCATTGTTCATCCAAGATAGTTTCAGCTGGTACAACAAGTTCCCCTGTTTCAGCATTCACAACATCTTTATCTAAAACGCGACCAATGAGTTTATCTTTAAGCAATTCTAATGCTTGACGTGGGGATGTAGCCAAGCGAGCACGTTCACGAACGAGATCGATACCTACAACGTCACAATCGTCCTCACGAACGATTACATCTTGAGATACGTCAACAAGACGACGTGTCAAGTAACCAGAGTCAGCTGTACGAAGCGCTGTATCGGCCAAACCTTTACGAGCACCATGAGAGGATGTAAAGTAATCCAATACAGTCAAGCCTTCTTTAAAGTTTGCTTTAATTGGCAAGTCAATGATTCGACCAGATGGATCGGCCATCAAACCACGCATACCAGCAAGCTGACGAATTTGTTGTTTATTACCGCGGGCACCAGAGATAGCCATCATATAAACAGGGTTAAAGCCGTCTTTATCGCACGCCATATTATCCATCATCGCATCGGTAACATCTTCTGTTGCCTTTGTCCATAATTGGATAGTTTTACGGTAACGTTCTTCTTCTGTAATAAGACCACGGCGGTACATACGAGATACTTTTTCTACCTCTTGTTCCGCTGTATCTAACAAGCTAGTTTTAACTTCTGGTACTTTAATATCAGCAATAGCTACAGTCATACCTGCGCGACGAGCGAAGGAGTAACCCAAGGACTTGATGCGGTCCAATAATTCTGCTGTTTTTTCATTACCAAACAATTGGAAACATTGATCAACCAATTTACCAACTGTTTTCTTATCCATAACCTTACCTAAAGAGTAAGTGCCATCTTCACGTTTCTCGTATTGCCACAATTCTGGGAATAAAGCATTGTTGAAGATCAAGCGACCTGCTGTTGTTTCTACACGGCCATGATCAGGTAAACGGATATAAAGAATATCTTGCAAACCAATGATATGAGACTCATAGGCAAGCATAACTTCATCATAGTTAGCAAATGTTTTTGCTTTATCACGAGTATCTTCGCGTACAACTGTTAGGTAGTATGTACCTAAGATCATATCTTGAGAAGGTACTGCTACTGGCTTGCCGTCCTTAGTAGACAAAATATTATGGCTAGAAAGCATCAATGTACGAGCTTCCGCTTGTGCTTCTACGGACAATGGTAAGTGACACGCCATTTGGTCACCGTCAAAGTCGGCATTGAAGGCTGTACATACTAATGGATGCAATTTGATAGCACGACCTTCCCAAAGGATTGGTTCGAAGGCTTGGATACCAAGTCTATGCAATGTAGGGGCACGGTTCAAGAGAACTGGATGTTCTTTAATTACCTCTTCCAAGGATTCCCACACGCCAGGGCCAATTCTTTCAACTTGGCGTTTAGCAGCCTTGATGTTGGATGCTTGACCGCGTTCCACCAAACGTTTCATAACGAATGGTTTGAACAATTCTAATGCCATTTCTTTTGGCAAACCACATTGGTGCATTTTAAGTTCAGGACCTACTACAATTACGGAACGACCGGAGTAGTCAACACGTTTACCGAGCAAGTTTTGACGGAAACGACCTTGTTTACCTTTAAGCATGTCGGACAAGGATTTCAATGGGCGGTTACCAGGACCTGTAACAGGACGACCGCGACGGCCATTATCAATCAATGCATCAACCGCTTCTTGAAGCATGCGTTTTTCGTTGCGCACGATGATATCAGGAGCACCCAAGTCGAGTAAACGTTTCAAACGGTTGTTACGGTTGATAACACGACGGTATAAATCGTTGAGGTCAGATGTAGCAAAACGGCCACCATCTAATTGGACCATAGGACGCAATTCAGGTGGGATTACAGGAACGATGTCCATAATCATCCATTCTGGACGGTTCCCAGATTGACGGAATGCTTCTACTACTTCCAAACGACGAACTGCACGGATTTTACGTTGACCACTAGCAGTGTTCAACTCTTCGCGCAATTCAGCATTTAATGCTTCAAGATCAAGTTCTGATAAGAGAGCTTTTACCGCTTCAGCACCCATGTCGATACATGCGAAGAGAACCTCTTCAGCAGCGCCTAACTCATAGCGTTCTTCGCGAGTTAATTCTTCGTATTCCTTATCAGCTTCTGGTATTGTTGCATCATCACGAAGAGCCGCATTATAGCGCTCTTTGCGTTGTGCTTCACGAACAATAGCTAAACGTTCATTACGTTGAGCCACTGTTTCGATTACGACGGATTTACCACCGATAGTATAACCGTCTTCATTAAATTGAGCTTCGTATTCGCGGTATTCTTGCTCGGACAACAATTGACGTTTTGTCAATGGTGTACCGGCTGGATCTACTACGATGTAGGAAGCAAAGTATAATACGCGTTCCAAAGAACGTGGTGATATGTCAAGGATAAGACCCATACGGGATGGGATTCCTTTGAAGTACCAAATGTGAGATACAGGAGTAGCCAATTGAATATGGCCCATACGTTCACGACGTACTTTCGCACGAGTAACCTCTACACCACATTTGTCGCAGACTACGCCTTTATGACGGATGCGTTTATATTTGCCGCAGTGACATTCCCAGTCCTTTGTTGGTCCAAAAATGCGTTCACAGAATAGACCATCACGTTCTGGCTTCAACGTACGGTAGTTAATTGTTTCAGGTTTCTTAACTTCCCCATGAGACCAAGATAAAATCTGCTCTGGAGAGGCTAAACCGATTCGCATGGAATCGAATTCATTTACGTCTAGCACTACTATCGCTCCCTTCCTTATAGATAGTTTTAGTCTTCATCGTTAGAGGAGTCGCCCATTGGGTACGCCAATTGGCTAAGGATATCATCTTCACCGCCATTATCAGCTGGTAATTCTTCCTCTTCCTCTACTTCTGGTTCTACTACAGTTACTTCATCAGTTTCTACAGCACTGCCTTCCATAACTTCTTCAATACCAGTTTCTACCACCTCATCTTCGTCCTCAAGTTCTTTCATAACAACTTCTTCTTGATCTTCATTCAAGATTTTTACATCGAGACCGATACTTTGAAGTTCTTTAAGCAATACCTTGAAGGACTCAGGTACACCTGGTTCAGGGATGTTTTCGCCTTTAACGATTTTTTCGTATGCTTTCACACGACCAACAACGTCGTCAGACTTAACAGTTAATAGCTCTTGAAGGGTATAGGCTGCGCCATATGCTTCTAGAGCCCAAACTTCCATTTCCCCGAAACGTTGGCCACCGAACTGAGCTTTACCGCCCAAAGGTTGTTGTGTAACAAGGGAGTACGGACCTGTAGAACGAGCATGGATTTTGTCATCAACCAAATGATGGAGTTTAAGCATGTAAACGTAACCAACTGTAACGCGGTTATCCATCGGTTCACCAGTACGACCATCATATAGAACAGTTTTACCATCATCAGGACGACCTGCAATCGCCAATGTTTCGAATACGTCCTTTTCGTGAGCACCATCAAATACAGGTGTAGCAATATGAATACCTGCTACATCTGGTTTTGGCATGCCATATTTGTCAAAATCATAGCCAAGGCTTTCCAACTCTTTGCGAATTTCAACGCGTTTTTCTTCAGCAGAGTGAATGTTGTTAAGAGTATTCTTGACTTTGCTAATTGCCTCTAATTCTTCTACAAGCGCAGGATCCATTTCAGGAGCCTCTTCTTCAGAATCAAAGAATTCTACATGAAGTGCATTGTATTTAGCTTCAATAGCTTTAAGCTCTTGGAAACGAGCTTCGCCACCCATAGCATCCAATTTCTTTTGCGCTGCTGCTTCTACATGTTTTAAAATTTTAGTTTTCAAAGCAATGATTTGCTCATTTTCTTCGAAATGATTTACCGTAACATCTTCCGCAACTTTCGCTTCCAATACCTCAATTTGAGCATAAAGGTCGCGGATTGCATCGATTTGTTCCCAGTAAGATGCATCAGTACGGGCTTCTTTCAACACGTTTTGAATGTGGAGGTCCGTAGCTTTGATTTTCATACCTAAGCCTTGAACAGCCCACCCCAAGTGAGTTTCAAGAACCTGACCGATGTTCATACGAGAAGGTACGCCCAATGGGTTCAATACGATTTGTACTGGAGTACCATCTGGAAGGAATGGCATATCTTCTTTTCTCATAACGCGAGAAACGACACCTTTGTTACCATGACGGCCCGCCATTTTATCGCCTTCATGAATCTTACGTTTTTGAGCGATATATACGCGAACAAGTTTATTTACACCTGGTTGTAATTCGTCGCCATTTTCACGGGTGAAGACTTTTACATCTACGACTTTACCAGATTCGCCATGAGGCACGCGCAAAGAAGTATCGCGAACTTCACGTTCTTTGTCACCAAAAATAGCACGCAACAAACGTTCTTCTGGAGTAAGCTCAGTTTCACCTTTTGGAGTAGCTTTACCTACAAGGATATCGCCAGGATGTACTTCTGCACCAATGCAGATAATACCATCTTCGTCTAAGTTTTTAAGTGTGTCGTCACCTGTATTAGGCAACTCACGAGTAATTTCTTCAGCACCTAATTTGGTATCACGAGCATCACATTCGTATTCTTCAATATGAATGGATGTATAGATATCTTCTTTGCAGAGTTCTTCACTAAGCAAGATAGCATCTTCGTAGTTATAACCTTCCCAAGGCATGAACGCTACAAGAACGTTATAACCTAATGCCAATTCGCCGCCATCTGTAGCAGGACCATCAGCCAATACTTGGCCTTTTACAACATGGTCCCCACGATTGACGATTGGTTTTTGGTTAAAGCACGTGGATTGGTTAGAACGAAGGAATTTATTCAAATGGTATGTATCAACACGACCATCGCTGTCGCGAAGAACGTGGATTTCATTACCCCAACAACGTACAACTTTACCTGCTTCACGCGCCAATACGCAAACACCAGAGTCAGTAGCTGCTGTATATTCCATACCTGTACCAACAAGTGGTGCTTGAGCGCGCAAAAGTGGTACCGCTTGACGTTGCATGTTCGCACCCATCAAGGCACGGTTAGCATCGTCATTTTCAAGGAATGGAATCATAGCTGTACCAATGGATACAACTTCTTTTGGACTAACGTCCATATAGTCAACCTTATCTGGTGTAACTTCCAATACATCATGACCACGACGACAAGCAACATGTTCAGTTGTGAAGTACCCCTCTGCATCAAGCGGAGAGTTTGCTTGGGCAATTGTCATGCCTTCTTCTTCATCAGCAGTCATGTATACTACGCTATCAGATACGCGCACTTTAACAACTTTATCAGCATCCTTGCCTTTACCATACACTTTTTCTACTTTACGGTATGGTGCTTCAATGAAACCAAATTCGTTTACCTTTGCATAGTTGGACAAGGAGTTAATCAAGCCGATGTTTGGACCTTCTGGAGTTTCGATTGGACACATACGGCCATAGTGAGAGTGATGCACGTCACGAACTTCGAAACCTGCACGCTCACGAGACAAGCCGCCAGGGCCAAGGGCAGATAGACGACGTTTGTGAGTCAATTCCGCCAATGGGTTTGTTTGGTCCATGAACTGAGACAATTGAGAAGAGCCAAAGAATTCTTTGATAGCTGCCACTACAGGGCGAATATTGATCAACGCTTGAGGCGTAATGGATTCAGTTTCTTGAATTGTCATGCGCTCACGAACAACACGTTCCATACGAGTTAAACCGATACGGAATTGGTTTTGCAACAATTCGCCTACGCAACGAAGGCGACGGTTACCCAAGTGGTCGATATCATCTGTATGACCTGCACCATCCATAAGGTTGAGCAAGTAAGAAATGTTAGCGATCATGTCTTCACGTGTTACTGTACGGTGATCATATGGTAAGTTGCAGTTATTACAGATAACTTTAGACTCTACACCATCATTATTTACGATATAGAATTCAGCAAAACCTTCACCATCGAAAACATGGCTATTAGCAACGATATCAAGTTGTTCTTCCCCAACTTGTACGCCTGCATCAAGGATAATTTCGCCAGTTTCTGGATCTACAATTGGTTGAGCTAATGTTTGACCCAACATACGTTGGCGCCAGCCAAGTTTTTTGTTCAATTTATAACGACCAACGCGCGCTAAGTCATAACGGCGTGCATCGAAGAACAAGTTATCGAACAAGTTACGAGCAGACTCTACAGTCGGAGGCTCGCCTGGACGTAATTTTTTATAGATTTCAACCAATGCTTCATCAGCAGATTGAGTTGTATCTTTTTCTAATGTACGAACGATGCGTTCATCATATACTGGTAAACCATCCTCATCAGTTTTACCATTCCAGAAGAGGTCGAGGATACTTTCATTCGTATCCCAACCTAATGCACGTACCAATACAGTAGCTGGTAATTTACGGTTACGGTCAATACGAACAGCCACCACTTCACTAGCATCTGTTTCAAGTTCAATCCATGCACCACGGTTAGGAATAACTGTGGAATCATACAAACGGTTACCCATTGTATCGATTTCTTTATTGTAGTAAACGCCTGGAGAACGTACTAATTGGGATACGATAACACGTTCTGCACCATTGATGATGAAAGTACCTGTATCCGTCATCAATGGGAAATCGCCCATGAAGACTTCTTGTTCTTTAATGTCCATATTTTCTGGATCATTATTTACCAAGCGAATATTTACACGAAGTGGTGCTGCGTAAGTAGCATCACGGTTTTTACATTCATTAATATCATACTTAGGTTCACCTAAGCTGAAACCTTCAAAAGAAAGTACTAGATTACCTGAATTGTCTTTAATCGGAGAAATATCGTTGAAAATATTTTGTAAACCACTCTCCAAGAACCACTCATACGATTTACGTTGAATGTCCAATAAATGCGGCATCTTGATAACTTCGTTAATTTTAGCGTACGTATAACGAGTTCGTTTGCCTACCTGTTCAGGTTTGAACATATTTGCTTTCACCCCTATCAAAACACACTGGTCTACCATTTTCTATAACGGCATGAAAAAGACATCTTACAGGTCTCAGTTTTCCTGCTCGGGCAACGTCAAATAAAGCAAGGTCCATTTCATTTTTAAAATAACCTTGCTTCCCATTAACCAAGCACAACCTTGGAAGAAAACCTCATCACTATTTGTGTTATAGTTTTTACATCCAAAAGCAGAAAACGCTACTTTTGCAATATATAATTCTATCAGTATTAAAAAAGACTGTCAACCAAAAGGGTTGACAGTCTTTCATTTTCATGCTTTATTCATGTATCAAAAGAGAACCATAAATTAGTTGCCTTTTTGTTTTAAAAGATTCGCACCAGCGATACCAGGGCGAGTCATTTCTTTAGGAGAAAGAATATGATTAATTTCATCCTCAGTCAATAAACCTTGATCCAAGATGATATCGCGAATAGCTCGACCTGTTTCATACGCTTCTTTCGCCAATGCAGAAGCTGTTTCATAGCCAAGATGTGGCAACAATGCTGTTACGATACCAACGGAACGATTCAACCAGTACTCGCATTGTTCACGGTCTACTTCAAGATCAACAAGCAATTTATCAACGAATGTATTTACACCGTTTTTGAGATAGCAAAGATTATTGAACAAGTTGTATGCCAATACAGGTTCCATAACATTTAACTCGAATTGACCATTTTCTACAGCTAATGTAATAGTAAGGTCATTACCGATAACTTGGTAACACACTTGATTCAATACTTCAGCGATAACAGGATTTACTTTTCCTGGCATGATAGAGGAGCCTGGTTGACGGGCAGGCAATTTTAATTCACCAATGCCACAGCGAGGTCCAGATGCCATTAAGCGGAAATCATTTGCCATCTTAATCAACACAAGTGCAGTTACCTTCAAACCGCTAGAGATATCAGCAAATACATCTGTATTGTTTGTGGCATCGATTAAATTCTCCGCAGTGTAGAACGGTTCGCCTACTACTTCGCTTAATTCGTACGCTACATCATGAATATAATTAGGTTCAGCATTAAGGCCTGTACCAACTGCAGTGGCCCCCATGTTGATTACATGTGCACCTTCAACGGCAGATTTAATACGTTTAATACCACGACGAATACCAGATGCATAAGCGCCCATCTCTTGTCCCAATGTAATAGGCACCGCATCTTGTAAATGAGTACGCCCCATTTTTAAAATTTCACTATATTCTTCAGCTTTTTTCTCAAGCTCATCAACAAGACGTTGCAAAGCTTCAAGTAACGGTTTAGATTTCAAAATTGCACAAACTTTAATCGCTGTTGGGAAGGCGTCATTTGTAGATTGTGCCATGTTACAGTGATTGTTAGGGCTTACAATATCATAGCTACCTTTTGGATGGCCTAAAATTTCACAAGCACGATTTGCCAACACTTCATTCATATTCATATTCACAGAAGTGCCAGCACCGCCTTGAATTGGATCAACTGGAAATTGGTCAGCAAATTCACCTGCAATAACTTCATCAGCTGCTTGAACAATCGCTTTACCGATAGATACATTGAGACGACCTGTTTTCATATTAGCTAAAGCAGATGCTTTTTTTACCATCGCTAGAGCTTTAATAAAATCTTGGTCTAAATGTTTCCCTGTAATATGGAAGTTTTCTAAGGCACGAATCGTTTGTACACCATAATATAACTCATCCGCTACTTCTAATTCACCTAGGAAATCATGTTCTTTTCTCATAATAGATCCTCTTTCCACTATTTCATATATTAGATGATAGTTTAATGAAACGGTTTTATCTTATGCGCTCATTATAGCATGTATTTTGTATACATAAAAGTCATTTCATGTATTCCGAATAAACAATATTCTATACAATATATTATTTCATAAATAATTATTTTTTTGTAACTATCTCCATATTATCTCCATATTATCTCCATATTATCTCCATATTATCTCCATATTTATAAAGGCTATGTTTTTATCTTTGATTGGTTTAAATATTACACGCCCTATAGTACAATAATATAAACTATGTAAGTAAGGAGTAACTATGATTAACAATCACATGCTGCGCATAGGTGCGCTCTTTTTATTAACCGTTTTGAGCTACGGCTTTTATAATGCCTATTTGCCAATCACTGATCCGGTGGAGTCCAACTATGTTCTCTCCGCCATCACCATGCTAAAACATAACTCATGGATATCCCCTATGATATACGATCACGTATGGTATGATAAACCACCGCTCACCTATTGGGCACTTATGATTACGTACAAACTATTTGGCATATCAGACTTTACATCTCGTATACCGAATACGCTTGTTGCGGGAGCCAGCGTAGCCCTAATGTATCATATAATTTACCGCATATCTAAAAATACTTTTGCTAGTGTACTCTGTGCTATTCTATTAATGAGTACACTACAGTTTTGGTACATATCTCATGCAATTATAACCGACGGATTTCTATTTCTCTTCACCCTAGCTATATTTGGATATAGTTATTTAGCATTTACCAACAATGACAAGTCAGCTATGGTGAAAGCTTACATTGCTGCGGCCTTAGCTGTAATTACCAAAGGACCTATAGGCATTATCTTACCTGGGCTGATATTACTTATTTATATATGTGCACGCTACGCCATCCATAGAAAAGATGAAAGATATCAGCTTTTAAAGGATATAAAATTACTATTTAATCCCTTGGGACTATTAGGCTTTATAGCGATAGCTAGCCCTTGGTATATTGCTATGTATTCCATTCACGGTGAGCAGTTTATTTCCGGATTCTTAGGTCTACACAATGTAGATCGAGCTCTTATATCTGAGCATCCTAAATTTAATGTATGGTATTACTATCTATTAATTGTACCCCTTTCACTATTACCATGGACACCTGTAATAGTCTATCATTTAAAAGATCTTAACTGGAAAGATGATTTTGATCTATTAGGTATTATATGGTTTATAGTTATAGTTCTATTCTACTCTCTAGTAGCTACAAAGTATCTAACCTACACATTACCTGCCATTATCCCTTGTATAATATGGGCGGCTGTAAAAATTTGTGAATTAGTTACTGACAAAGAAACCGGTGAATTTACTCAATCATTCAAAAAGTTTAATTATTTAATTACCCTACCACTAGGTATTTACTACATGATTTTTACATTTACTACAGCTTTTGATAAAAGTCTTGATAGTAAACCGTTAATCGTAGGTTCCTTTATTATAGTATGTATGATTTTAATCGGTCGATACTACATAACATCATTTTTTAAACTAGCAATATATGCTTTAGTTCCACTAATTACTTTATACTCAGCTATTACAATTACAGTACCACCAATATTATTTAATCAATCTGGTTTACAGTTTAGAACGTTCATCGAAGATACATCAAAACCAATATATGTATATGGCAGTTACTATACTTCTATTGTATATTACATGGATACTATACCCACCCAAGTTTTCGTAGATACAACTGATGATTCTATATGGACCGAAGGCAAAACATTAATGCCTACCATAACTAAAGAAACATTTTTAAGTAATACATCAAATAATCGCGGTGCCTATGTCATCGTTCCTAAAAAATATGATAAGGATTTCTCTAATACATTACCGTATCCAAAAGCCAAATTAGTTAACAAAACAAAACTCGCATCAATTTATAAACTCCAATAGAAAAAGGCGTACCCATAAGGTACGCCTTTAATATGTCCAGAATTATTTCAATTCTACGGATGCGCCAGCTTCTTCTAATTGAGCTTTCAAAGCTTCAGCAGCTTCAGCAGCTACGCCTTCTTTTACAGGTGCAGGAGCGCCGTCAACGATAGCTTTAGCTTCTTTCAAGCCAAGACCAGTTGCTTCACGAACAACTTTGATTACGTTGATTTTAGATGCGCCAGCATCTTTCAAGATTACGTCGAAGGAATCTTTAGCAGCGCCGCCTTCAGCACCACCAGCAGCTGCTACAGCTACAGGAGCTGCTGCAGTTACGCCAAATTCTTCTTCGATTGCTTTTACAAGATCATTAAGTTCAAGGATTGTTGCTTCTTTCAATTCAGCAACGATGTTTTCAATGTTCAATGCCATTTTAGATTTCCTCCATAAATTAGTTTATAGTGCCAGCCTCAAGCGGCCAACGAATACTTTGCAAAAAATATTATTCTGCAGGTTTTGCTTCTGCAACAGCTTTGACAACGTATGCAACATTGCGAACAGGAGCTTGCAATACGGAAAGCAACATGGAAAGCATACCTTCGCGATTTGGAAGAGATGCAATTGCTTTAACGCCTGCTGCGTCCATAACTTCGCCTTCAACGATACCAGCTTTAACTGTTACAACTTCTTTTTCAGTTGCTTTGATGAATTGTTCGATTACACGAGCAGGTGCAACAGCATCATCTTTAGAAGTAGCCAACGCAGTTGGACCTTCTAAATGCTCAGCGAAACCTTCAAGATTCAATTCGTTTGCAGCGATACGAGTCAAAGTATTTTTGATTACTTTGTATTCAACACCTTCAGCCAACATTTTGCGACGAAGATCAGTTGCTTGCGCAACAGTTAAACCAGAGTAACCAATCAATACAGCACCTTTTGCTTCAGAAAGAGTTTCTTTCATTTGAGCAACGATTGCTTTTTTTGATTCAGTGACAGCCATTAGATTACCTCCTTGTAGATTTTTTTGGTGCTCTATGTACTATCTTAGCGTAAAAACGACCCCATCGCACGCGATGAGGTCGTAACTAGTCCTAGGTTGTTCTAGTGTCAGCCTCAGCGGGCGGATTTTCATCCATTATACATACCAGCCGTCTACAGCTAAGAGACATATATAATTATTGCTCTTTGGAAACAGTGCTCAATTTGAACACGTTCAAAGGTACACCAGGGCCCATTGTAGCGGACAAGGTTACAGATTTAATGTATTGACCTTTAGCTGCTACAGGTTTAGCCTTGATAATAGTATCAACGATTGTACGGTAGTTGTCAAGTAATTTTTCTTCATCGAAAGATGCTTTACCGATAGAGCAAGAGATAATACCTGCTTTATCAGTACGATATTCGATTTTACCAGCTTTGATTTCGTTTACTGCACGAGCAACGTCTGGAGTTACTGTACCAACTTTAGGGTTTGGCATCAAGCCTTTAGGACCCAAAATTTTACCAAGACGGCCTACTTGACCCATCATGTCTGGTGTAGCAACTACTACGTCGAAGTCGCTCCAACCACCTTGGATTTTAGCTACTAACTCTTCAGAACCTACGAAATCTGCGCCAGCTTCTTCAGCTGCCTTAATATTGTCGCCTTTTGCGAATACAAGAACGCGTTTAGTTTTGCCAGTACCATGAGGCAATACTACTGCACCACGAACTTGTTGATCAGCGTATTTAGGGTCGACATTCAAGTTGAAAGCAATTTCAACTGTTTCATCGAAATTTGCAGTTGCAGTTTTCTTAACCAACTCAATTGCTTCTACTGGTTCGTAGAATTTACCAGCTTCAATAAGTTTTACTGCTTCAGCGTATTTCTTACCTACTTTTGCCATTATAATATCCTCCTTATGTGGTCAAACGGGAATTCCCTCCCACCGATTTGCGCCTTATGCGCAAGTCGTACGCTTATTAGTCAACGATTTCAATGCCCATGCTGCGAGCAGTACCTTCCACCATGCGCATACCTTGTTCTACGGTATTAGCATTCAAGTCAGGCATTTTCAATTCAGCAATTTCACGAACTTTATCGCGACCTACTTTTGCTACTTTATCACGGTTAGGTACACCAGAACCTTTTGGAATACCTGCAGCTTTTTTCAACAATACTGCAGCTGGTGGAGTCTTAGTGATGAAGTCGAAGCTACGATCTTCATATACATTAATAACTACTGGAATAATCAAGCCAGCTTGTTTAGCAGTACGTTCGTTGAATTCTTTTGTGAAAGCAACGATATTAACACCTGCTTGACCTAGTGCAGGACCAACTGGTGGTGCTGGAGTAGCTTTAGCGGCTTCAATTTGTAGTTTTACTTGTTTAACTAATTTCTTAGCCATGGGTAATTAAACCTCCTATGCTTATACTGTGGTGGTAACGGATATACATCCTCCCACTGGCAACCAAAATCGATTGCTCTTTTTAGAGTTATATTTATATATTAAAGAGCTTTCTCAACTTGAGAGAACTCTACCTCTACCTCGGTATCTCGATTGAACATTTCCACACTAAGTTTCAATGTTCCTTTTTCAGGGTTAAGTTCGGTAATAACACCTAGTTTATCTTCAAAGGCACCGGACGTAATGCGAACCGTTTCACCAACTTCTACATCAACGTTAATGGTTGGTTTCTTATCCAAGCCCTGAGACTTAAGTATATGTTCTACTTCGGAATCAGAAAGTGGAACTGGTTTTGTAGCAGAGCCAACGAAACCTGTTACACCTGGCGTGTTGCGTACAACATACCAAGAACGGTCATTAACTTCCATTTCCACCAATACATACCCAGGAAATATCTTGCGTTTTACTACTTTTTTAACCCCATCTTTTTCATCTATTTCGTCTTCAAGAGGCACCAAAATTCGGCTGATCACATCTTGTAGCCCCATAGATTGAACTTTAAGTTCAAGAGTGGTTTTTACTTTATTTTCGTAGCCTGAATAGGTATGAATTACATACCACTTCTTATCTGCTTCCATGTAATGGCCCCCTTATCCAACAAAGTGCAACAACGTATTAAAAAGTTGGGCAAAGAGTCCATCAAGCACAGAAATAATCAAAGCGATGAATATGGTCACTAAGAATACTACAATTGTGTAATTGATAAGCTCTTTTTTTGTTGGCCAGACTACTTTTTTTAGTTCAGCTTTCACACCGCGGAAGAATTTTCCAAATCCACCACGCTGCTGCACTGCTGAGTTAGACTTTGCCATTGTGTTTCACATCCTCAAATCAACAGGTAATGAATGATAAGAATTATTTTGTTTCACGGTGTAATGTATGTTTACCGCAGAATTTGCAATATTTCATCATTTCAATACGATCAGGATTGTTCTTTTTATTCTTGTTCGTTTGATAGTTGCGTTGTTTGCAATCTGTGCAAGCTAAAGTAATGGCATTACGCATCCGGATACACCTCGCTTTATATTTACTAATCTGTCTCTTGTACTCGAAAACGCTCGACTACATACTAAAAAACTATATCATACGTAGCAAGCGATGTCAAGAAATTAAGCAACTCAAAAAAGCCAGGCACGTATGCCTGACATGGATAGTATAACAGACAATGGCGCCCTTTGTCTACCCAAAGAACGCCATGTCATATTAGCTTATAGTTAGCTTATATGTCTATATATTATATTTAATATTATATTTACATATTTACTATATTGCTTCGTTTATTACTGTTTCTTTGTGAAAGTTACTTTCACGATTTGCCAGAAGAAGGCCAATGCCCCCAATATCATGATGGTATCGCCAACCATGCGAAGCCAACGCAAATTTTGTAACAATGGTTGTTGCATAAAGTCTTCGCTGCGAGCAAGCCATAAGCCTTGTGTAACACTTGCCCAACTTTGAATCAAGCCGATTGGCAATAGGCTGATAAGAACCATTAACGCAAGGCCCCAATTCAATGCCCAGAAACCGAATTTCATCAACTTGTCGTTAAATTCCACTTCAGGTCGAATATAACGAGCGATGAGGAATACAAAGCCTAAACTCAAGAACCCATATACGCCGAACAATGCCGTATGAGCATGAACAGCTGTCGTATTTAGACCTTGAATATAGAACAAGGAAACCGGCATATTAATTAAGAAGCCGAAGATACCTGCACCCACCAAGTTCCAGAAGGATACGGCAATGAAGCAGTATACAGGCCATTTTAGTCGATGCATCCAAGGAGCACTATGAAGGCGTGTATAATTTTCAAACGCTTCATATCCCAAGAGAACAAGAGGGACTACTTCCAATGCGGAGAACGATGCCCCTGTGGCCACGATAGTCGATGTAACACCGGTGAAATAAAGATGATGGAATGTACCAGGAATACCGCCGATAAGGTAAATAGCACCGGACGAAATCGCTGCTATGGTACCTGCACGATATGATACAAGACCAAGAGTTACGAAAATAAAGGCCATCAACGTAGTAGAGAATACTTCAAAGAAGCCTTCTACCCAAAGGTGAATAACCCACCAACGCCAGTATTCCATGATTGCCAAATGGCTGTGTTCTCCGTAGAAAAGACCTGGGCCATAGAAAATACCGACCATCACAACGGAGAAAATAAAGGCGGCAATAAGGTTTTTATCCCCTTTATTTTTGAAAGCACCAATGATGCTGCGCACCATGAGTACAAGCCAAAATAGAATGCCGATATATTCAATCCATTGCCATATGCGCCCCAACTCGATAAACTCATATCCTTGGTGACCCAAGTAGAAGTTTAGAGACGCCGGAATCTCATGAGCAACACCTAAATATGTACCTGTAAAGGACCCCACTACCAACACAACGAGTGCCCAGAATAAAATATCCACGCCCAATTTTTGGAACTTAGGATCTTTACCGCCATTAATAATCGGCGCCAAGAATAAACCGGCACTCAAGAATGCCATCGCAATCCAGAACAAGGATGCTTGAATATGCCAAGTACGAGCAATAGAATATGGGAAATACTGCGCCAATGGAATGCCATAGAAAGCCTGTCCTTCTACGGTGTAGTGCGCAATGATACCACCCATACCAAGTTGGAGTAAAAATAATGCCAAAATCGTAAATAAATATTTTCCTAAAGACCGTTGAGATGGTGTGAGATGCAATTTGGAAATTGGATCTTCCGCAGGCGGTGTTAATTCATGTTCATCTTGTTTGCGACCGAATGCCCACATCCATACGACAATACCAATACCACAAAGTAAAATAATAACACTCACAACAGACCAAGCTACGCTTTCCGGTGTTGGATTATGATCTAACAATGGCTCGTGAGGCCAATTGTTGGTGTATGTTGCATCTGTACCAGGACGTTGAGTCGATGCCATCCACGTAGTCCAGAAGAAGAATCGTGCCATATCAATACGATCTTTTAATTCTGGCAACGTATTGTCTTTCATCGCAAAATGATCGCGTGTTTCGGACAATTTAGGGTTATCACCATAAAGTTCAATAAAATATTGTCCGGTTAAATTCATCGCTGTAATACGTTCCGGTGAAAGCACAACAGTTCCATCTTCACGAACAGCACTGTTAAAGTACTCTGCTTTAACTGCTTCTTTAACAGCCGCTTTCTGCACATCACCTAACTGTTCATAAAGAACACCAAAAGCTTCTTGAGACTTGATATCAAGCATTACGGACACTTCTTTGTGCAACCAATCAGCTGTCCAGTCCGGGGCTTGATATGCGCCATGACCTAGTACGGTCCCTACAGATTGACCACCTGTAGATTGCCAAGCCGATTGACCATGTAAGATATCATCCTTAGTGAACAAAACCTGTCCATCTTGAGATACATACGCGGTTGGTACCGGTGGCGCTTGATGATATACATCCGTACCCAAATAGCCAAGAATAGAGAATCCAATAATAAGAACTGCTACTACGGCTATCCAATACTTTTTGTATTCGCCCATCACATTACCTCCTTTTCTATAAAAGCACAAAAAGAGAGCCTATGCTCTCCTCATATATAATATACACTAATTTTATAAATAAAGTTGTATCTAAGGTTACAATATATTAAAATTTCTTCTCAATTTGTATCAATAGTATGATTATCCTTTGAAGCCTGAATACAACGTATATGTCACATTACAAAATCATCATTGTTTCAATATATTAGCGATTCAATTCTATACTCTTAATCATCAATATATACAAAATAAAAGGGACCCATTGGGTCCCTTTTATTGAATCTAAAATTCAATTATATAGCTAATGTATCGATACATTGAGCTATAAACTTGTATTAACCTTCGATTTCTGTTACTACGCCAGCGCCTACTGTATGGCCACCTTCGCGGATCGCGAAACGAAGACCTTCTTCGATAGCGATTGGAGTAATCAATTCGATTTCCATTGTTACGTTATCGCCAGGCATACACATTTCTACACCTTCAGGAAGGTTTACA